>NZ_JAAIJQ010000053.1 GCF_010820565.1 Thiorhodococcus minor
TCCTTCTGGGACTATCTCAACGACCGCATCGAGCAAACCGGCACCATTCCGCCCCTGCCGGACATCATCCGTGAGCGAGCGGCCGCTGCCGCCGTGCCGTGAGTTATTGAGTAGTTACATTGATTAGATATAAGTCATTGTTTTAATTATTTTAGATATAGTGTAACTTGGTGATAAATACCATAAACGCCGCTCCTAAAATCCCTCGGCTTCGGTCATGCCGGTTCGAGCCCGACTCCGGGCACCACATGAGTTCATTGGCTTGCGTCTCAAGCTCCGTTGCTTCTTTTGCTCAGATTTCGCGATGGGGCACTGGTTTCCCAGATCCCAGGTCTGCCGGGATGATCGGCCTGAGCCCTGTTGAGCTCTGGTGTCCAATATCTCCAACAAGAAGATCGAGAATCCGATCGGTTGCGGGTGATCGCTCGGCGCCTAGATCTGGCGTCTAGATCGTCCCGCAGCGGGCGACGAAGGTGCAGGTGTCTCGGGAGCAAGGGGTTGTCTCCGGCTGACTCGATGCGCAGCAGCTCTTGGAGCAGGAGGCATGGTCGCTGCGCGGGTCGACGGCGACGGACCCGTCTCCGTGACTCAGGGTGCAGAGGCAGGTTGCCGAATGGGCGCTTTGCACTGGCTCCAGGGCGAGGGCGCTCCCCTGCTGCTCAAACTGCTCGGTGTCGGACTGGGGCAGGGCGGGCTGCGCGGGGCCGCTTCCAGCAGGGTAAGGCCGAGCGGGCGTGAGGATGGACGACAGGCCCACGGACTCGATGCCGCCGTCACGCGTTGACCACTCCGTATAGACGTCGATCTCCTTGAGCTCCGGGTCCTTGCGTGGGGTGACGGTCCAACGCCGTCGGAATGCCGTGCCGGCCCCGTCCTCGGTGCTGGGTCGGTCGCTTCCGTCCGCAATCCCGGCGTAGTCGAGCGTCGCTTGGTACCTCAGCTCCTCGAGCTTCTGCTGTGCGAGATTGGCGGCCTCGGTGCGAGTCTTCGCCCAGCGACCGCTCTCGTGGATCTCGCCTTGGAATTGGGCGAGGGCGAAGAGTCCAGAGGTGAGGACACTGAGCGAGATCATGGCCTCGCTCAGTGTGAAACCGCGCTGCTTGCGCATTCGGATGCTGAGCTGCATGGGTGATCCAGCCTTGGGTTGCCGTGTCATCTCCAATCCCGCCAGGTTCCCGGGGTCTGAGAGGCGTCGACGACGACTTGAAAGGCCGCGTTGAGCGCGCCGCCAGACCCGTAGTCGGTTGCGATGAGGGTCGATCCAGGAGCCGGAGGCACTGCGTCCCCCTCCCAGATGAGGCTGCCTTGAATGCGTGCTCCCTGCCAGGTCTGGCTCGCGCAAGGCTGCTCGAAGTAGACGATGCCGTAGACGCTGATGTCGTCGCTGAAGGTCGGGCATCCGGCCTCGCTTGGGACGACCAGCAGGACGGGGCTGGTCGGCGAGCCGATCGTCCTGGCGTCGACGCCACCCCCGGCGGGGCAGCTGCCGTCAATATCGAGCGCGTCGATGCTGTCCGAATGCTCGATCAGATAGATGCCGGGGGCCGACGCGGCGCCGCATGGAATGCCGGTGCTGAAGCGATGGTCGGCGGCCTTGGCGAGCTGGACGGCTTCCTCGAAAGATAGATCGAAGATGGCATTCCAGGCGCAATGGGCGCCGCTGCAGTCGTCGATGCGTCCGCGCCCGTAATCCGTGCTTGGTCCCTTTTCCGCTGGCGCGATCACGCGATTGCCATCACGGTCGGTCCAGGTGTGGGGCGTGAGGCCTCCGCGCGGCAGGCAGGCGGCGGTTGCGGCCTCACCGCTCGCCACCGCGCTCCCCGAGTCCTCGGGGATGTAGATCTCGGAGGACTCGGGGGCCGCGCGAAAACAGCCGCCGAGCACCATCGGCGGCGGCATGGTCGTGGTCGGCGAGGCGTCGAAGAGGCCATGCTGCGTGAAGCAGGCCTGAGCCATGGCGCTCAAGGCGCTGTCGCTTCTGGCGCTGGCCCGCGAGCTGACGCAAATGTCCGTGCCGGTCGCGCTGAAGTCGAGCGAGAGATCATAGGTTTCACCGCCGATCGTTCGCTGCGCTGGTGCCGTCGGTACTGGCGTGTCGGCCTTCCACGGGCTCTGGGCAAGCCATGCGCGGGCGTACTCCAGGCCGGCCTCGGCCGCGTCTTGGGCCTCGATGCCTTGCCGGGCGTTGTTGGCGATGCGCTGCTCGACGACGCCGGTCCGTCCGGAGCTGAAGACCAGGATGCCGGCGCCGATGAGCAAGAGCAGCCCGAAGAGCAGCGTCATGGCACCGGCTTGCTGGCGCAGCGGGCCGTGCCAGCGGATGTTTGCGGGCATCTTGGCTCGGCTCACTCGACCACCTCGTAGCGATGATTGCGCACGGCGACCGTCGTCGACAGAGCTCGCCGCGTCTTGGGGTCCTGCGCGCTCTGGCCGGAGATCTGAATGCGCACCGATCGGACCTGCCGGCAGATGTCGCCCGGCTCGCAGGCTGCTGCTCGGGTCTTGCCGGCGGTGGTGTTCTGGATGCTGGTGCTGAGTTGAAATTCCAGATCCGTGATGTGCACGTCCGGGCTGGTGATGCGCTCCCAACGGCCGGCGTTGCAGCCGAAGCGCTGGTCTTGGCTGCCGAGCCGACCCACTCGCATGGCGAGGCTAGCGTCCCGATGGCGGAAGCCGAGCAGCTCCATCTCGATGGATTGCGTCTTGACCGAGCCCTCGGGCGGATACCAGGAGCGCCAGGCGTAAGGCTCGCCGTTGCGCGCGGCGAAGGGCGCCCCGCCGTTCTCACCTCTGGGTCTCGGGCAGTCGTCTTCGTCCTCGGACCGATCGCAGGCTCGGATTCCGACACGTCCGTCGCTGTCCAAGTCGTAGCTGTAGGTGATGCAATCGCCGCTTTGGACATAGGTCAGGCAAGCACCTGATTCGCCGTGCTCGATGCAGCGCCGGGGCGCACAGTCCCCTGTCCTGGCGTCCGTGCCGATGCACAGATCGTTGTTGACGGCGGCATAACGGCGTTGGAAGGGGTTATTGATGGCGCGCAGGTCGTCCGCATCCGAGTCGCCGTCGCCATCTGTGTCGAAGGCGCCGCGGGGACCGTCGCCGGCCCCGAAGTCGCCCCAGTCGAAGACGCCGTCGGCGTTGGCGTCGCCGTCGTGGTCCGCGTCGTTGAAATCCCAGTAGCCCGCCCGCCGAATATCGGATCGCATCAGATGCAATGCCGCGCGGAGCTCCTGGCTGAGTCTCGCCTCGGTCAGGGTGTCTTTCGCACCTTCGGAGATCATGAGATAGGTGCTGAGCGTCGCGGTCAGCGTCAATGCGCCGACCGCAAGGCCGACCATGAGGCTCGCGAGGGTCATACCCTGCTGCATCCGAAAGGAAATGATGTTGCTCGTTTCAGCAGTCGCCATAGCCGGGCAGGGTGTCGTTCGGGCTGCAGAGGCGCACGCGCCCGAGCCGGGATAGGATGACCTTGATCGCGGCGCCGCGGCTCGATTGGAGACTGAGACTGCCGTTCCTGGCGGTCGCGCGGCGCGGCTCGAAGGTGGTCCGGTCGAAGGTCGCGCTCAGGCGGATGCCGGGATAGTCGGTGCCGCTCACACGCTTGAGCTCGCAGCCGTTGGGGGCGTCCTGATCGCCACGGCAATCGCAGCCTAGGTCGCTCGCGAGGGTGACGCCATAGCACCAGGTGCTCGGATGCAGGCTGAGCGCAATGGGGCGATTGCGCTTGATAGCCTCCGACCTGGCCCATTGCAGATCCTCCGCAACGGCCTGGGCCGCGGCCTTGAGTCGATTGCGGTCCAGCATCTCGTGCATGGATGGAACTGCGACGCCCATCAGGAGGGCGAGAATGGCGACGACCGTGATCAGCTCGAGCAACGTCAGCCCTGCTTGGCGTCGGTGTGGTCTCTCGCAGGCCGTCATCACCAGCATTCCCTCGGCAGACGGTTGCCGTCCTGATCGATGCTCAGGAGCCGACAGCTTCGACCTCCCGCCTGATCCCTGCCCTGATCGCCGATCGCGACCGCCAGCGCGCGAAACCCGCGGGCGCTGGTGTCCTCCAGCCGAAGCCCGTAGTAGCCCTCTGTGCTGAGGGCGCCCAATCCCAGCGCACCTGATCCGACCCCAGTGTCGGCACAGCCGGCCGCGCCGCCGATCCGCTCCGCGTAGCGCGGGCAGGTGCCGCGGAATTTCTCCTGTGCGATCGCCAATCTGAGCAAGGCGGTCTGGCCATCCGCTCGCCGCGCTTGGCGGATTTGCTGCTGGTAGGAGGGGTAGGCGATGGCCGCGAGCACGGCGACGATCCCGAGCGTGATCATCATCTCGAGGAGGGTGAAGCCGGCCTGCTCGCACAGCTTAGCGCCTCCCTTTATGTGTACGGCGCGCCTCTTCCCGTGCGGGTTTTCTTGCGGATTCCGCACGCGGCAGAAGGTCGCTCCGCAATTACTTCGCTGCATCGACGCTGTTTGCGGCATGAAGCGAGTCCGTCATCTAAACGTGGAAGGATGACGATGTTGTCACATTTCGTGTGGTCCGGGCAAGGTTGCGCATCCATGGCGCGATGCCGAAGCGAGTAGCGGCCCCCGCTTGCGGGCTCGCGTCGGACGGGCTCGCGGCGATGCAGCGCGAGCCATGGGCCCGCGCTGCGGATCACGGACGGGTTCGAGTATCATGAGCGCCTGTGAGTGCCCGCCGGAACGGAAGGGGATCGCACTCGACGAATTCGCTCGGTCGATCGGCCTTTACCCAATGTCTCCGGCCGATCGGCGAGCTTGCTCCAAGGAGAATCTTTCTTGCTTGATTTGATATACGCCGGCGGCTGGCTGATGGTGCCGATCGTGGCCTGCTCGGTGATCGCCACCGCCATTGTGATCGAGCGCGCCTGGACCTTACGGCGGCGCAGGATCATGCCCAAGAACCTGGTCTCGCGGATCTGGCAGCTCCACCGTGACAGCGCGCTGACCGACGCGGCTATTCTCGAGATCCGCAATGGCTCGCCGCTCGGGCGCATGCTCGCCGCCGGGCTCATCAACCGGCACCACAGCCACGAGATCATGAAGGAGTCCATCAACGACACCGGCCGGCATGTGGTGGCCGAGCTCGAGCGGTTCTTGAACACCCTGGGCACGATCGCCGCGGTGGCGCCCTTGCTGGGCCTGCTCGGGACCGTCCTCGGTATGATCGATGTCTTCGGCGTCATCATGGAGGCCGGGGTCGGCAACGCCGGCGTGCTCGCCGGGGGTATCTCCAAGGCGCTGGTGACGACGGCGGCTGGGCTTTCGGTAGCCATCCCGGCGCTGCTCTTCCATCGCTTCTTCGACAATCGGGTCGGTCAGCTCGCCATCGATATGGAAGAGCAGGCCTTGCGTCTGGTCGAGGTCCTCAAGGGCGAGCGTGAGGCCGCGGGAGACCTGTCCTCATGAATCTGCGTCCGCACCGGCGCACCTCAACCGATATCAATCTGACGCCCCTGATCGATGTCGTCTTCCTGCTGCTGATCTTCTTCATGGTGTCGACCACCTTCAAGGACGAGGCGCGGCTGCGGGTCCAGCTGCCCGAGGCCCGGGGCGAGGACATTCCGGCCGAGGAGCCGACCATGATTCGGCTGGTGATCGACCGCACCGGGCGCTTCTTCGTCAACGACCGGGCCGTCGCGGACGCCAAGCCGGAGTCTCTGGCGCGGGCGCTGAGCGAGCTCAAGCGCGATGAGGGCGCCTTGCCGGTACTGATTCAGGCCGATGCCGCGACAACCCATCAATCCGTGATGACGGCGATGGATGCGGCGAGTCAGGCCGGCCTCAACCGCATCGCCTTTGCAGCCACGCGACCTGACGACGAGGGCCAATGAGCAAAGAAGAGGTCCTCTCCTCCGCGGAGGCCGGCGTGATCTATCGGCGGCTGCTCGGGTATGTCCGTCCCTATTGGCGGATGTTCGTGCTCTCGATCCTCGGCATGCTGATATTCGCCGCAACCGAGCCCCTGTTCGCCGCCATGATGAAGCCACTCATCGACGGCAGCTTCGTCGAGCGCGACATCGAGCTGGTGCAGACCATGCCTTGGCTGCTCGTCGGGCTCTTCCTGGTGCGCGGCATCGCGGGCTTCATCAACACCTATTTCCTGAGCTGGGTCGGCCGGCGTGTCGTCGCGGACCTACGCCAGGAGATGTTCGAGCACCTGCTGCGCGCGCCGACGCGCTTCTTCGACCGGAGCGGCTCGGGCCATATCCTGGCCAAGCTGACCTACAACGTCGAGAACGTCGCGAACGCCGCCACCTCGGCCGTCACCACCTTGGTGAGGGACGGCTTTACGGTCATCGGCCTCATGGCCTTCATGCTGTACCTGGATGCCGCTCTGTCTCTGATCTTCCTGGTCATCGGTCCGGTGATGGCCGGTGCGATCAAGTACGCGACCAAACGGTTTCGCCGCCACAGTCGCCGGATCCAGGATCGTGTCGGCGATCTGACCCATGTCGCTCAGGAGATCATCGACGGTCACCGGGTGGTCAAGGCGTTCGGCGGGCAGGCGCGCGCGGCGCGGCGCTTCATCGCCATCAATGAGAAGACCCGCTCGCTGCAGATGAAGATGATCGCGACCGAGGCCGCCAGTGTGCCTCTGGTCCAGCTGATCTCCGCCGCGGCCATCGCCTTCGTGGTCTATCTGTCCACCATGCAGGGTCTGAAGGAGAACATCTCCGTCGGCACCTTCATGTCCTTCGTGGTCGCCATGGGTCTGCTGCTGCCCCCGGTCAAGCGCCTGACCTCGGTGAATGCCCAGCTGCAGCGCGGCATCATCGCCGCCGAGAGCCTCTTCGAGCTGATCGACTCGGAGGAGGAGCAGGACCTGGGCACCCGGACGCTGAAGCGGGCGGAAGGACGCGTCGAATACCGCGACGTCAGTCACCTCTACTCCGAAGACAAGGCCCCGGCGATCCAGAGCCTCAGCTTGACCATCGAGCCCGGAGAGAAGATAGCACTGGTCGGTCGCTCCGGCAGTGGCAAGAGCACCATCGCCAGTCTGCTGCCGCGCTTCTACGATCCGACCGCCGGCGAGATTCGCATCGACGGTATCCCGATTCGCGCGCTCAGCCTCGCGAGCTTGCGCGCGCAGATCTCGCTGGTTAGCCAGGAGGTCGTGCTTTTCAATGACAGCATCGCCAACAACATCGCCTATGGCCGCGCCGAGACGCCGACGCTCGCCGAGCTCGAGCGGGTCGCCGCCAGCGCCCACGCGCTGGAGTTCATCCAGTCGCTGCCGCAAGGCTTCGAGACCCTGATCGGCGATCGCGGGGTTCTCTTGTCTGGCGGGCAGCGTCAGCGGCTGGCGATCGCGCGTGCCATGCTCAAGGATGCGCCCATCCTGATACTGGATGAGGCCACCTCTGCATTGGACACCGAGGCCGAGCGCTACATTCAGGCGGCCCTGCAAGAGCTCATGGAGCGCCGCACGACCCTGGTCATCGCGCATCGGCTCTCGACCATCGAGAACGCGGACCGGATCCTGGTGCTGCAAGACGGTCGTGTGGTCGAGCAAGGCCGGCACGACGAGCTGCTGGCGCTCGGTGGCTACTATGCGCGGCTGCATCGGCTGCAGTTCCACGATGCGGTCGTCGAGCCGACATCCCTGGCCTGAGAGCCGGTCTGAGCTTGTGGATTGGATGCTGCCTGGGCGAGGCGTTTTGGATGTTTGATCCGACACCCATCTGGTATGGCAAGCGCGCTGTCGCTCGGCTCCTGCTGCCGCTTTCCTGGCTCTATTGCGCCATGGCTCGTGTGCGCCGCTGGGCCTATCGGCGCGGTCTGCTGAGGTCCGAGCGCCTTGCCGTGCCGGTCATCGTCGTCGGCAACCTCACGGTGGGTGGAACGGGTAAGACGCCACTGAGCCTCTATTTGGCGGCCTTGCTGAGGAAGCACGGCTGGACGCCGGCGATCATCGCGCGCGGTTATGGCGGAAAGGCGCGCGTCTGGCCGCAGCGCGTCGGAGCGAACAGCGATCCTGACCAGGTCGGCGATGAGCCTGTGCTGCTGGCGAGGCGCTCGGGCTGCACCCTGGTGGTCGGGCCGGATCGGGTCGCCTCAGGTCGCTTGGCTATCGAGCAGAGTGGCTGCGATGTCCTGCTGAGCGACGACGGGCTGCAGCACTACGCGCTGAGCCGAGACTTGGAGATCGCGCTGGTCGACGGCCTGCGCGGCTTCGGAAACGGCTACTGCCTCCCCGCGGGTCCGCTGCGCGAGCCTGTCGCAAGGCTTTCCGATGCGGACCTCGTGGTCTACAAGGGCGGCGATGGGCAAGGTCCGGCAATGCGACTCCTGCCTGGCAGTCTCGTGAATCTTGCCGAGCCAGGCATCCGCAGGCCGCTTGAGGAGCTGCGCGGGTCGCGGGTCCTGGCCGTTGCGGGGATCGGCGATCCGGAGCGCTTTTTTGCGCTGCTGGAGGGGCAGGGGCTGCAGATCGAGCGGCGACCCTTTCCGGATCATCACCGCTATAGCCGCCCCGACGTCGCGGCCTGGGGCGATCGCATCGTCGTCATGACCGAGAAGGACGCCGTCAAGTGCGCGGCCTTCGCCTCGCCGCATCATTGGTATTTGCCGGTGGAGGCGCATCTCGACGCTGCCTTCGAGGCGCAGTTCGTATCAAAGCTGACTGGGTTGAAAAGGCCTGGCTTGAAGAGGCCCGGCGTGAAGAGGCCCGGCGTGAAGAGGGTTGGGTTGAGAAATGGATAAGGGGTTCAAGGTTCTGATTCCGGCGCGCTATGGCTCGACGCGTCTGCCGGGTAAGCCGCTGCTCGAGATCGCCGGCAAGCCGATGATCCAGCACGTGGTCGAGCGCGCGCGCGCGAGCGATGCCGACGAGGTTGTGGTCGCGACCGACGATCGGCGCATCCTCGCTGCCTGCTCCGAGATCGGCGTGACCGCGCTGCTCACGGATTCCGCCCATCGCAGCGGAACGGATCGGGTCGCCGAGGCCATGGAGCGCTGCGGATGGGAGGATGACACCGTCATCGTAAACCTTCAGGGCGACGAGCCCTGCATGCCCTCGTCACTCATTCGTCAAGTCGCCACAGAGCTCGTTGTGGCGAAGGATGCTGGCATCGCGACACTCGCCCATGCGATCACCGAAAGCGCCGCGCTCTTCGATCCGCATGTCGTCAAGGTCGTCCTGAATGCGGCTGGCCAGGCGCTCTATTTCTCGCGGGCACCGATTCCTTGGCATCGTGACGAGTTCTTGAGGGATCGCGCCCAGCTGCCCGATTCGGTGCGTTTCCTCAGGCACATCGGTCTCTATGCCTATCGGGTCTCCTTCCTGCGGCGCTATGTCGCGTTCGAGCCTTCTCCCTTGGAGATCGCCGAGTCCCTCGAGCAGCTGCGGGTGCTCTGGCATGGGGAGCCGATCCGCGTCGGCGTTGCCGAAGAAGAGCCTGGTCCTGGCGTCGACACGGCGGCGGACCTGGCGCGCGCGGCCGCCTATCTGGCCGGCAGCTGAGCGAGCGGGACTTGGTGGCAGGAGCGAGCTGCGTCGGCCTGTCCGAGTCCGAGCTTTTGAACGCAAAGATTGCTAGAGGAGATTGCCCATGGCAGAAACCATTGAGGTCAGCTTTCCGGGAGGTCAGCGCGTCGACGCAGCGGTGCGTGAATTCAGCATCGCGACCGATCAGTCGAAAGAGGCCGGCGGGGATCAGTCGGCGCCTCAGCCCTATGATCTCTTTCTCAGCTCTATCGCGACCTGCGCGGGCATTTTCGCGCTGAAGTTCTGTCAGAGCAGAAAGCTGTCGACCGATGGACTCAGGCTCTGGATGGACTGGGAGCCGAGCAGGTCGGATCCGTCGGCGTCGCGCGTCTTGCTGCGGCTGCAGCTGCCGGAAGGGTTTCCAGAGAAATATCGGGCCGGCATCCTCAAGGCTATGGACCTTTGCGCGGTCAAGCGGAGGATCCAACAGCCGCCGCAGTTCGAAAGCCGTATCGAGGGGGGCTGAGGCTGGGGGCAGCGCGTGGACCGGCTTAGGGCCTGTTGCCGCCAGTGTCGCAAAAAAAACCCCGCGAGTGCGGGGCGAATCACCACTGAGGAGGTCAGAGAACGGATCAAAGCATCGGCATAACGCTGCGTTGCTTCTCTTGATGCAGCTTCCGGGCCAGCTTTTTATTGACGCGAGGCGTTCTTGAAATCAAAGGGTTACTCCGAAATGGTGAGTGGCATCCTCTGTCATCTTTGCTCCATGACGCACAGTTCGGGTCCCGGCGTTGGTAGAATGCACTAATCTGGTGCGCGGAGTGCTCGGGGCTGGCATCCTCTGTCTCGCTTGCGCGACGCTTTTTCGAACGCCTCCAGCGCTCGCTCAGACGACCTCGAGCTTCGCCGACCGCCCGCAGCCAGAAGTGACCGGCGGGTCTTGGCTGCAACTGGACGGGCACGACACCTCAGGACGCGCCTCGGCGCCGCGCGCGCAGGGGGCTGGGCCTGATAGCGCAACGCGGCTTCGCGATCAGGCCCGTGAGGCGAGTCTTGCGCGGGAGCAACGACTGGAGCGGCAGGACTTGCGCCGGGAGCGGCGCTTGCAGCAATCGACGCCCTTGGAGGTCGATCGTCCAGGGACGAGCACCGCGCGCTTTCGTGCGCGGCTGAGGTCGCTGTCGCCGGGTCAGGACAGGGCGCGCGAGTCGCAGCAGCTGAGGCGCGAGCTTCGCTCTACGCGCTGACGTCGCTTGTGCCCGTTTGTGTGCGGCGGCCTTGATCATCAGTTGGGTTCTTAGGGAGGACGAGCGAGAGAGACTGTGAAGAAATTCTGCGTAGGTTGGGCTGAGGTACGAAGCCCACCATGGCGGCTAGCCTAACGCTCTGATTGTTGGGCCTCCTGCGTCGGCCCAACCTACGCCAATCTGCGATCTTCGCGGTGCGCTTGGATGACGCTCACAGTCTCAAGAGCGAAGTCCACCGAATCCCGCGCCGGCGTTGGTGGACTGCGCTGCACTTGTCCGCACTACTGCGGGACGCCGGGCCAATCGATGATCGACACCTGTGCGACCTCATCCCCAGCACAAGGTGTGATCTGGGTCGGGCTGGGCTGCGACGAGGGCCGGTGAGCTGTCTTCCGTTGGATCTTCCCTATTTCGAGAGACGTTTTTGCGCCTATGAGCACATCCGCAAGAGTTAAAGTCCTATTCGTTTGCATGGGCAATATCTGCCGATCGCCCACCGCGCACGGTGTCTTTAGGCAGATGGTCATTAAGGCCGGCTTGCTGCATCTGATCGAGATCGATTCCGCGGGCACCCACGCCTATCACGTCGGCGAGCCGCCGGATCGGCGTGCGCGGGAGACTGCCGCCGAGCGGGGTATCGACATCGCGGACCTGCGCGCTCGTCGGGCGCGGGTCGAGGACTTCCATCACTACGACTATGTCCTCGCGATGGACGAGGACAATTACGCCTGTCTGGCCGACATCTGCCCGTCAGGGCTGGAGCACAAGCTGAGTCTCTTCATGGAGTTCGCCCCAGACTTAGAGATCCGTGAGGTGCCGGATCCCTATTATGGCGGGCAGCGTGGATTCGACCGGGTGTTCGATATGGTCGAGTCCGCCTCGCGCGGGCTCTTGGAGGACTTGAGCAGCCGGTATCTCTGAGAGCCCGGCTGGTCGTCGATGGCGGAATAGTCCGCGTGCAGCCGGAAGCGTTTGAGGTCGCTGCGCAGGTCATCGGCGAGACGCAGATCCAGGTCGTGCGGATGGATGCCGATGCGCAGCCAGCCGCTGCTGCGGGAGCGACGCCGATTGAGCTGATTCCAGAGTCGAATGACGGGCGCACGCCAGGCGCTGTCGGCCTCGTATCCCAGCATGGGGATGGGGTGCAGGCGCCCGGTCTGCCCGGACAGGATCCCGGAGAAGATCTCATATTGCAGATAGGGAAGGATGGCGAGTGCGTTGCGCGCCACCCGCCCCATGGCCCATGCCGGCGGGACGTAGAGCGTCGGCGGCTTGAGGCCGTGCTGACGGAACCAGCCGTGCGTTCGATGCATTAGCGCGACGATGCCGTTGGCGTCCAGCGCCAGATGCTCGGCGACGTTGCGCGAGATGAGGTGCGCGTGCACGCGGTGCCTGAGTCCGCCATAGCGCTCGACGCGATGGAGCCAGCCGTGCCCCGCCAGCTCATAGCCCCGCGACTCGAAGCCTTTGAGCACCTCGATGGCTTCGCGCGACCAAGCGCGCCCAGGCACCACCAAGAGGGTGACGGCGCTGACCCCCTCGGATTCGAGCAGCGCCAAGATGCGCTCGACTTGCGGCAGCGTCTCGGGCATGACGTCATGCACCGAGACCAAGGTGCGGACCTGCTCAGCTTGCGACATCGATCGAGCGCCCGAAGTCACCGCGCAAGACGGCGATCCAATGGTCGAGATTGCGTTGGTTGAGCTCTATGGCCGCGTCGCGCGCGATCTGCGCCTTGCGCTCGCGCATCGCTGGGTCCAGGTCGCGGAGTCGAGTCAGGGCGTCGGCGAGATGCTCGTCGTCACGGATGGGGAAGATGCCGCGGCTGAGCGTCTCCCAGCTCATGATGCCGCATGCCGAGGAGACCACCACCGGACGCGCCCGAGCCATGGCCTCCAAGGCGATGGTTCCGAAGGATTCGACGCGCGAGGGCAGCACCAGCGCGTCGACGCTGTCGACCAGTCCCAGGATGCGGGAGCGTCTGACCCAGCCGATGAGCTTGAGATTCGTAAGGCCCTCGCACTGCTGCTCGAGCCAGGCCTTGAGCGGGCCGTCGCCGGCAATGAGAAACTCCATGTCCGGTAGGCGTCGGGCGGCCTCGACGATCACCTCCAGATTCTTCTCCGGGGCGAGACGGCCGGCGAAGAGGATGCGCTTGACCTCGGTGCCGGCACCGACGGCGGGAAGGTCCAGGAATCGCTTGGGAATGGGGGTGGCCATGAGGTCGACGCGCCGCGCCCCGATCTCCCGTGCCACGTCGATCATCTGCTGCGAATTGGCGAGCACGAGCTGGCTGCGCTTGAACAGCAGGCGATGGCAGGCGCGTAGGTAGGTGTTGGCGATCCGGGCACGTATTCCCCAGTCTTGGAAGAGATCCGTGAGCGCCTCGAAGTGGGTGTGAAAGCCGACGACCAGATTCACGCCGCGGCGTCCCGCGAGATACATGCCCAGCATGCCATAGGGGCCAGGCGTGGAGACGACCACCACGTTGGGCGAGAGTCGGTCGAGACGCTTGCTGATCAAGGACCAGGATGGAACCAAGACCTTCTGGGTCGGATCGCCCGGCAGCGGCAGCGGAATGCCGCCGTGCCAGCGTCCGCCGCGGTGGCGGGGTGCGATCAGCTCGACGCGGGCGCCCTTGGCCTTGAGGTGATCCGCGAGGTCGCGATAGTAGGCGCCGACGCCATTGCGCTCGGGCGCGGCGTCCGAGACGATCGCCACCCGCAGGTCTTGGGCGCAGCTCGAGGCGAGGCCCGTGGCGCGGGTGTCGGTGCCGGATGAGAGATTCAGCATGGCTGCGCTGGCTCCGTTGTCGACTAGCCTGGTGCTTCGGGTCGCTCGGCGCTCGAGGGTCGCCGCGAGGCCGCTGAGACGCAGCGGCGTGATAAGAGGCTGCCCGGCTCGCGTCGGCTCCCTGAGGCCCGAGGCTCAGCTCGCGAGCGCCTCAGGCTGCCTTCGTTTCGGTGTCTCCTCGACGGCGATGGCGCGCGCGGAGAGCTTGGCGTAAAGGTCTCCCAGCCTGCGCTCGACCTCTTCGCGGCTCAGCCCGTACTGCTCGAGCGAGTAGCTGTGGCTGCTGCTGTAACCGCGGCTCTCTGCTTCCCGGAGCGCCAGCCGCGCCTTGAATTGGGCGGTCGAATCCAGCCCGAGCTGCCCGTAGATCTGCTCGATCGTGCTGGCGAGATCGCTCTTGAGGGCGCTCATAGTAACGCAAACGCAGCGGTTTTCGGATGCCGCGCCGAAGGCTTGGCCGAGATTCCGGTAGTAGAAGGCGAGCTGCTCGGTGAGCCGCGCTCTCAGGTCCGGCGCTTGCGAGAGGGCATCGAAGAAGTCGATGCCCGATTCGATCGAGCTGAGCTGTGAGGGGATGGTATTGGCCGGCTCGCGCAGACAGATCACGAAGCGCGCATCCTGGAAGCGCTCTGCGAGCGCCTGCGCGAGGGGGGCGAAGGCGGCGTTCTTGGACAACAAGCGCTTGTCGGGTCCATGGACATAGAGGTGGCGCTGCAGGGCGCGGTAGTAGAAATCCATGATCCGCCGACGCTCCGCCTCGGGCATGTCCCGGTCGAAAGTTCCCATGCGCCAGACGAAGTCCGAGTGCGCGAAAGGGAGGACGAGGATGAAGCAGGCGAGCACGGGCATGAGCGCGAAGTAGTCTTCCTCGGCGTCCCAGAGGCTCATGCTGTGGACATCCGCCATGCCGCCGAGCAGTTTGCCTTCCGCCCAACGCAGCAGTCTTGAGAGGGGGGCTCCGACCTTGGCGTCGAGCCGTCCGACAGCGAGCCAGAAGCGCCGCGCCGTCACCGACAAGGCAAAGAAGCACTCCCAGGTGGAAAAGGTCGTGTACTGCTCGTCTGCCGCCAGGACGCGATGCAGATGTGTCGTGCCGCTGCGAGGGACGCCGAGCACGAAGATGGGCTCACGGACATCGACGCGTCGGTAGGCGGGGAAGAGGATCTCGTCGAGCAGAAAGCCGACCCAGTGAATGAGCTGGACGAGGGCGAACACTGGGATGAAGGCCAGCATGACCGCCAGGCGCTTCGGGCTCGCCCGCCCCGCGCCCCTGCGCGGGAAGAGAAGCCGGACCGCCAGGGCGAGGATGCGGGCCTGGGTGGCGAAGAAGAGCCGGAGCATCATTGGGGGGAGAAATTGGGGAGATTCGAGACGGAGGCGCGCGCGATTCCGGGGCGAGGGGCCCTGTGAGGGCCCCATGCGGGTGCCGCTGATCGGCTCAGCTGTCGCCGGGGCTGGGGCCTGAGTCGGTCTTCGGGGGGGCGGCGACAGGCGCTTGCGTCGCCGTCGTCTCACCTGTAGCTGCGCTCAGACGCGGGCTTCCCGGCGCGGCGTCATTCGAGGCCGGAGCGGCCCAGTCGCGCGTCGTTTCCGGACCCGGAAGCATCGGGGCTGGCGATACGCTGCCCGCGCCTTCCGGCTTGCTGCCTGCGGCTGACTCTGCCTTGGGCCGACGCTCTGGCGCCGGGGGAGTCTCCGCGCCCTCTCCGTGCGGTGCCGCGTCCTTCCTGGGCGCGCTCTTGGATGCCGCTTTCGGCTCCTGAGCAGGCGTTTCCGCACCCTGGCTCGGTGCCTCGCTCGCCGCTGGAGGTGCCGGCCGGCTCTCGGCCTGGGGCGCGCTCACCTTCGTGGCTGGCGCCTCGTTCTGTCCATTCTGCGCTGGCTTTTCCTGATCGCCGGTCTCGGCGCCCGTCGCCGTGGGGCGGCGTCGATTGCGGCCACCGCGGCGGCGGCGAGAGGAGCGCGGGCGCTCGCTGCCCGAGGTGGCGGAGCCTGGCGTCGTATCGCCTCCATCAGTGCCCGTTTCCGAGCCCGCCCGTGCCTCGGGCTCCCTTCCCTCGCTGTCCTCGGGCTGTGCCTGGCGGCGTCTTGCCGTGTCGCCCCGGCTGGACGGCGCTTCCGATCTCTCTTGGTCCGGCCGTGGCGCTGCGGATCTTTGGCCCTGGGCGGCCGCCGTCGCCTGATCGTCGCTAGGCTCGCCCTGTGCCGAGCCGGTCGCGTTGGAGTCCTCGGGCCGTTGACCAGCTCCACCTGAGCCCCTGCGGCCGCGTCCTCGCGAGCCGCCGCGGCGGCTTCTGCCGTCACTGGAGCGCGATCCGCGCGCGGATTCCTCGGAGCTTTCCGTATCGCTGGTGGTGCTGACTTTGGGTGCCGAGGCCGCCTTTGTGCTGCTTGCCTCGGCGCTGCTGGCGTCGCGATTGCGCTCCGGGCGGGCCGACGCGCCGCGTGCGCCTGAGCGCGGACGGCCTTCGCGATCGCCGCTGCCATTCTGCCTGCTGGCGCGCGTTTGGGCGCGACCCTGTCCACGCTCGCTATCGGGTGCTTCAGAGGCTGCGCGCTGCGTCGGCGCCGCGCCGAGGTCCTGGGTCTCCTGAGCGCGCGTTTGGAAGAGTCCGGTCCAGATTCGCTTGAGCAGGCTCTCCGGCTCCGTCCGCTCCGGCTCCCGGCGGATCCCTAGCGGCGGCGGCGGGGTCGGCGTCGGCGCGCGCTCGCGATTCGGCTGCGGGACGGGCGAGCTGGGCGTGACCTGCTTGACGGCCGGCTCTTCGATGCGCAGCGGCTGACCCAGCTTGGCATAGTGAGGCGGCTCGTCCGGATCCGCTGGCGCCGCCATCTCGTAGCTGGGGAGGTCGTCGACCTCGCCCTTGGTCGCATCTTGGGCGCGGACGCGCTCGATCTGGTACTCGGGCGTCAGCAGGTGCTCGTTGGGCAGGAGCAGGATCTCGACCCCCTGGCGCTCCTCGATGTCCGAGATGGCGCGGCGCTTTTCGTTGAGCAGGAAGGTGGCGACGCTGACCGGCAGCTGGGCGAGGATGCGATGGGTATTCTCCTTCATCGCCTCCTCTTCCACGATGCGAAGGATCGACAGGGCGAGCGATTCGACGCCGCGTATGGTTCCCTGACCCTTGCAGCGGGGGCATGGCTGCTGGCTGGACTCGCCGAGCGAGGGGCGCAGGCGCTGCCTGGACATCTCCAATAGGCCGAAGCGTGAGATGCGCGCGATCTGGACACGGGCGCGGTCCTGCTTCAAGGCCTCGCGCAGGCGGTTCTCGACCTCGCGCTGGTTCTTCGGCGGCGTCATGTCGATGAAATCGATGACGAAAAGACCGCCGAGGTCACGCAGCCGCAGCTGCCGGGCGATCTCGTCCGCCGCCTCGAGGTTGGTGTTGAGCGCCGTCTCCTCGATGTCCGCGCCCTTGGTGGCGCGCGCCGAGTTGATGTCGACCGAGGTCAGGGCCTCGGTGTGATCGATGACGATGGAGCCGCCGGAGGGCAGTCGGACCTCACGCTGGAAGGCCGATTCGATCTGGGTCTCGATCTGGTAGCGGGTGAAGAGCGGGACCTCGTCCTGATAGAGGCGCAGCTTCTTCAGATTCTGCGGCATCACCTGGCGGATGAAGTTCTCCGCGCGCTCGTAGACCGCCGGGTCGTCGATGACGATCTCACCGATGTCCGCGCGCAGATAGTCGCGGATCGAGCGGATGATGACATCGCTCTCCTGGTAGATCAGGAAGGGGGCCTTGCGGCTCTCGCCCGAGGTCACGATCGCCTTCCAAAGCTGCAGGAGGTAGTTGAGGTCCCACTGCAGCTCCTCGACGTTCTTGCCGACGCCCGCCGTGCGCACGATCAGCCCCATGTCCTCTGGGATCTCGAGCTGGCTCATGGCATCGCGCAGCTCGCTGCGGTCCTGGCCCTCGATACGGCGCGACACGCCGCCCGCGCGCGGATTGTTCGGCATCAGCACCAGGTAGCGACCGGCGAGCGAGATGAAGGTCGTCAAGGCCGCGCCCTTGTTGCCGCGCTCTTCCTTATCGATCTGAACGACGACCTCGCGGCCCTCGCGCACCGCCTCCTTGATGCTGATGCGGGTGCCCGGCTTGACGCTATCGGGCTCGAAGTAGGCGCGCGCGATCTCCTTCAGCGGCAGAAAGCCGTGGCGCTCGGAGCCGTAGTCGACGAAGGCGGCCTCGAGGCTGGGCTCGACCCGGGTGATGACACCCTTGTAGATGTTCGCCTTCTTCTGCTCGCGTCCGGGTGACTCGATATCGAGGTTGTACAGCAACTGCCCGTCGACGGTCGCGACACGCAACTCTTCCGGTTGAGTTGCGTTGATGAGCATTCTTTTCATGTTGTTCCTTACTCACGCACCACGGCGCGTATCCCGTGGCTGAACGCGCTGCCGCAGCCTGCGGCTGAGCGGGCTGCGGGCGGCTTGGGCGCGTTGCCCGTCTGCCCGTCGTGTCAGCTGCCTCAGGCGTCGTCATGGTCCGCGCTTCCAGCGCAAATGAACGGGCTTTCAGCGGGCACGCGCACATGAATCATTGGTTTCGGGTCCCCATTGGGCACCCGGGCTATCTGGACCGATCCCAATCGGAGGGATGTCCGCTTCGGAGCGGCGGAGAAGTTGCCGGCGGCGCCGACTCGCCTGAGCGCGCGCCACATGGGGAGGTCGCTGGGTGTAGAATCTGCGTCGCTCGATGCGGCGAGCCCGCTTGAAGCACCTCGCGGCCCCTGGGTGGTATCAGTCAGGTGTCGGATGCCGTTAAGGGCCTGAAGGTCACTTGCGGCGCTCGGTCGGCAGGCCTTGAGCTGGAACCTCGGTAAACGCTCGCCGCTCCGGGAAAAATGTCTATTCCACTGGCCAGCGCAAGTCGCTAATGTTAGCAGCGAAATTTCCAAGCAGCAATTGAGCCGGTCGGCCAGGTCTGTCACTACATTGAAACCTTCAAGATCCGCTTTGAAGTCCAAGCTCAAGGCGAGTCCCCACAGCCAATCATCGTCCCGCTCCACAGAAGACCATGGTGGGGGTGCTGTTACCGCGCCACAACAGGTTTGTGTCGATCAGGAGTCGGACGGGCAGAGAATCGACAACTTTCTGCTGCGCTTCGTCAAGGGCGTGCCGCGCAGCCACGTCTACCGCATCCTTCGCCGCGGCGAAGTCAGGGTCAACAAGGGGCGCGTCAAGGCCAATCACCGCGTGCGTTTGGGGGACATGGTGCGCATCCCGCCGATGCGGCAGGCCGCGTCCGTCCCCGCCGGGCGGGCCTCCGAGGCGCATCTGGCGCGGCTCGAGTCCGGTGTGCTCTATGAAGACGAGCGGCTCTTGGTCATCGACAAGCCCTCCGGGCTCGCCGTCCACGGTGGCAGCGGCCTGAGCTATGGACTGATCGAGTCGCTGCGCCAGCTCAGGCCGGGGCGCGAGCTGGAGCTGGTGCATCGGCTGGACCGCGAGACCTCGGGCTGCCTGGTGGTCAGCAAGCGCAGGAGCGCATTGCGCGAGCTGCATCGCATCATTCGCGAGGGCGCCATGGACAAGCGCTACCTGGCGCTCATGGCCGGGGAGCTGCCGCGCGCGGAGATGCTGGTCGATGCGGCTTTGAAGAAGAACGTCCTCAAGAGCGGCGAGCGTCTGGTCGCGGTCGACGCCGCCGACGGCAAGGAGGCGCGCACCCGCTTTCGGCGCCGGGCCCGCTTCAGTCTTCAGGGCCAGGCCCTGACCCTGGTCGAGGCCGAGCTGCTGACCGGGCGCACCCACCAGATTCGGGTCCATGCGGCGCACCTGGGGGCGCCGCTCGCCGGAGACCCCAAATACGGGAGCGAGACGCTCAACCGGGCGCTCAAGGCGGTCGGACTCAAACGTCTGTTCCTGCATGCCTCCGCCTTGAGCTTCCGGCTCGAAGTCATGTCTCGGCCGCTGCGCGTCGAGGCGCCGCTGCCGGCCGAGCTGCAGGATGTCTTGGATGCCTTGGAGGCGACGACGTGAGATTCGAGCTGATCGTATTCGACTGGGACGGGACCCTGATGGACTCGGAGGCCCGTATCGTGACCTGCCTCCAGTCCGCCTTCCGAGACCTGGGGCTGCCGCCTCCCTCCGCCGAGGCAGCGCGCGATATCATCGGGCTCGGGCTCGACGAGTCGATGCAGCAGCTCATGCCCTCCGCAGACGCGGCGTTGCGGGCCGAGCTGATCACCACCTACCGCCGCCACTTCCTGGTGACGAATCAGACGCCTTCCGTGCTCTTCCCAGGTACGCTCGAGGCGCTCAACTGGGTGACGGAGCGCGGCTATCGGCTTGCGGTGGCGACGGGCAAGAGTCGTGTGGGCCTGAACAAGTCCATGGCCGAGACCGGCTTGGACGGCCTGTTCCACGCGACCCGATGCGCGGATGAAACCTTTTCCAAGCCACACCCTCAGATGTTGCTCGAGCTGATGGACGAGCTTGGCGTACGGCCGGCCGAGACGCTCATGGTTGGAGACACCGAGTACGACATGCAGATGGCGAGCAACGCCGGCGTTCCCTCGCTGGCTGTCTGCTACGGGGTGCATTCCGCGGATCGTCTGCTGGCGCATGCGCCCTTGGCATGCCTGGATTCCCTGCACGCCTTGCCTGGCTGGCTCGAGCAGACCGCAGGCAGGCGTCCGTCCGCAGTCCCGTCCTGAGGGCTCGACATCCCGACCTCATCCACGCGTGGGCGCAATGCGTCCGCGAGGAGCCATGACATGAATTGGAAGTTCTGGAAACGACGCGAAGAGCCCATGCCGGCTCCCGGCCAGCCCGACTGGGAGCGCGCTGTGCTCAATCGCATGGCGGCGGAGTACCTGCACGATCAGCGCAACCGCCGCCGTTGGGCGAATCTCTTCAAGCTCCTGGTCTTGCTCTATCTGATCGGCCTGCTGGTGCTGGCCAACATGGGCAGCCTCAAGGGCATGGTCTCCACCGACGAGGATCACACGGCCCTGATCGACATCAAGGGCGTGATCGCGCCCGAGTCTGCGGCCAGCGCGGACCGCGTGATCGGCGCGCTCCGCAAGGCCTTCGAGTCGGACAAGGTCAAGGGCGTCATCCTGCGCATCAACAGCCCCGGCGGCAGTCCGGTACAGGCCGGCTACATCAACGACGAGATCAAGCGGCTCAAGGAGAAGTACGAGAAGGATCACGACAAGGACATGCCTGTCTATGCCGTCGCCGTCGACCTCTGCGCCTCCGGTGGCTATTACATCGCCGTCGGTGCGGATGAGATCTACGTCGACAAGGGCAGTCTGGTCGGCTCTATCGGGGTACGCATCGACAGCTTCGGATTCCAGCAGGCCATGCAGGAATTCGGCGTGGAGCGCCGGCTTCTGACGGCTGGTGACAATAAGGGCATCCTCGACCCCTTCTCTCCGCTCCCAGCGTCGCAGCGCGACTTTATCCAAGGCGTGCTCGAGACGCTGCACCAGCAGTTCATCGCCGAGGTGAAGGCGGGCCGGGGCGACAAGCTCAAGGGTGGCGACGCGCTCTTCAGCGGACTCTTCTGGAGCGGTCAGGAGGCCGTGGAGCTTGGTCTGGCGGATGGTCTGGGCAGCTCCAGCTACGTCGCCCGCGAGGTCATCGGCACCGAGAAGCTCGTCGATTACACCCAGAAGCGCGATCTGCTGGAATCTGTCGCCAAACGCCTCGGCGCCAGCTTCGGGCTCGGCGTCTTGGAGAGCCTCAGTCTCTCGGCGGGGATGGGGCTGCCGCACTGAGCCAGGCCGCTCGCCATCCATCCGAGCGGCGCCGCCTCAGTGGCGCCGCGGCGGCACCTGGCTACTTGGTCAGGGCCGCCTGGATGGCATCCAGGTCCAGACGCTCGAAATAGGCCTCGATGGGCTTGATGTCCTCGAGCTGGCTGCCTTGGCCCTGGATGACCAGGCGGTTGCCGACCATCAGGGTGACTTCGTAGTCCGTGGTGTCCGCGGCATGCTCGACCATGCCGCGATTTCCCTTGAAGGAATAGGTCTTCATGTCCTGGTTGCTCTGCATCACGAAGGGCATGGACATGGCCATGGTGAGCATGGGCATCATGGGCGAATCGGCCATGAGGTTGAGCGTGACCTCGGCGCCATCCTCGCGCGTATAGCGGCGGGTTAGGGTCGTGCCCGTGATCATGGCCGCCATGCCGCCGCTCTGGGACTCGGGCGGGTCCGCTGTCCAACCGTCGAGCGCATCCGGAAGGAGCTTCAGCAGGCTCTCCGTCATCTGCTCCTGAATCTTGGCGACGGCGAAGTTGAGGGTCTCCACGGCGGTGCGCAGCTCGCCCGACTCATAGGACTTCTTGGCGGCGTCGATCTGATCGGTGACCTCATCGGCTTGGCCGGCGCTGGATAGGGTCAGGGCCATGGCCACCAGGCTCACGGCGATCGGGTGCATGCTATTCATCTTGCTGATCTCGCTCGGTGCTGTGTGCGGGTGCGTCCATTGTCGCATCCCCAGGCGCGGCTGCACATGATGGCCCCGCGCTTGGGTGGTGCCGCTCAGAGACCGAATTCCTGGCGCAGCCGCGTCTGGAGCTTGCGCGCCTGCTTGAAGGCCTCCTTGAGCATCAGCCGATGCAGCTCGTTCAAGTCGCTCGGGTCGACCCGGTTGGCCGCGTCCTGATCCTCGGTTTGGAGCTGCTGGTTGATGCGAAAGCGCTGGATCAGGTGAAAGGCCTCGATCTCGGCGGCGATATCTTCGGGGGCGCGTTGGCGCTGCGCCCCGGTTGCGCGCAGCCGCTCGACCGTGCTGGTGGCCCAGATGCCATCCTTGAGCGCCCAGAGGCGCCCGGCGTCCATGAAATAGCGTGCGCCCTGCAGCTTGAGATCGATGGTATGGGGAAAGTCGCGGTTGCGATCGAAGGTGAATTGGCCGGCCCAGCCGAGCGGCGGGCTGACGCCGAGCGATTGCTCCGCCAGGGCATGAAAGAAGCGCCCCTGGCCTGGGGCCTCCTTGATGAGCCAGGCGCGCAGCCGGTCGACCGGCTCGCTGGTGCCGTAGAGGGGGCGGAAGTCGAAGAAGATGGTGCTGCGCAGCACGGCCTCCGGCTCCGGGACCCTCAGCCAGTTGGCGAAGCGCTGCTGCCACTCGGCCGCGCTCAGGCACCACTCCGCGTTGCCGGCCATGATGTCGCCGCGGCAGCGCTCGAAGCCGCAATGGTGGAGTGCTTCGTTGACGGCTTGCGCGAAGGGTAGGAAGGCCTCGCGGATCTCTGAGGTGCGCTCAGGCTCCGGCGGCACGAAGAGCAGGCCATTGTCTTGGTCGGTTGCGAAGGTCTGCTCCAGACGCCCCTCGGAGCCGAAGACCATCCAGCACCAGGGCACGGGCGGCAGATCGAATTCGTCCTCGATCAGCTCGATGATGCGCATGCCGATGAGGTCGTTGAGCCCGGACATCCACTGACAGAGCGCCTCGACCGCCATGCCGGAATGGAAGAGCTGAGCGCCGCGCCGGCGCACGCGGTCCGCCGCCATCATCATGGCGTCGATGTCGCGGGCGGCGTTGATGCTCTCGATCAGGGCCTGGCTCCCGCCGGCGCGCAGCCCGAGCAGATCGGCCTGGCCGATCAGCCCGCACAGCCGTCCGTCCGGCTCGGTCAGTACCAGGTGGCTGATGCCCTTCTTCGCCATCTCGACCCGTGCGCGATGGCTGGGTGCATCCGCGGCGAGGCTGGGCGGCGCCCCGGTCATGTGCACGGCGACCGGGTCGTCCAGGCTTCCGTCCTCGAAGCTGACGACCTGCAGCATGTCCCGCAGCGTCAACAGCCCGAGCGGCAGGCCGCTGTCCGGATCCGCGATGACGGCCGCGTCTGCGTCCTGCTGACTGAAGTAGAAGAGGGTCTCCCGCAAGCGGGTATCGGGCGTGACCACGAGCGGCCGGTGCTGGGCCAGGGTCCGCAAGGGGGCGGGCTCGGCGCCGCTTGCGGTGACCTGGTTGTCGGTGTCGGTCATGGCTGGCACCTCGCGCTGTTCAGGCGGGTGGGAGGAGAGGGCGCTCGGCGATCCGGGTCAATCGCGCGATTCGAGCAGCTCCTTGACCTTTTCGACCAGGTCGCGGGTCGAAAAGGGCTTGGGCATGTAGGCATCCGCGCCGAGCGCCAGTCCCTTCTGCTGCTCGGCCTCGCGGCCCTTGGCGGTGAGCATGAGAATCCGCGTCGCCGCCAGGCTCTGGTCCGCCCGTACCGCCTCGAGCACGGCGAAGCCGTCGAGCTTGGGCATCATGACATCCAGCACCACCAGATCCGGTCTGTGCGCCTTGACGGCGGCCAGTCCGGCCTCGCCGTCACGCGCCACCCGTACCTCATGCCCCTCACGCATCATGAGAAACTCCAGGGAGATGACGATGTTGGGCTCGTCGTCGACGATCAGGATGCGCTTGCTCATGGTCTCGCCTTCAGTCCGGTGTCTCCGAGCGGTGGGCAGGAAGCTCGAAACAGAGGTTAGCACCTTTTCCGGGTAGGTTTTCCGCCCAGATTCTGCCCCCTAAATGGTCGATGATCTGACGGCTGATCGGCAATCCAAGCCCGGTGCCCGCAGGCTTGGCGCCGCCGATCTTGGTCTGCCGAAACTTCTCGAAGACCAGCTCCAGCGCGTCCTCCGGGATGCCGGGGCCGTTGTCCGTGACACAGACGTGCCAGCCATGCTCGCTGGGGCAGAGACTGACGTCGATGCGGCCCGCTTGCGCCGCGGCGAACTTGGCGGCGTTCGAGAGCAGGTTCATGAGCACCTGGACCAGCCTGTCGCGGTCGCCCCAGACAAGGGCGGGCTGCTCGGGCAGGTCGAGGTCGAGCTGGATGCCGCGGTCCTGGATGAGCTGCTCCGTCGCCTGCGCCGCCTGCTCGACGACCTCTTGGAGCGCGACCGCCTCATTGCGCCAGTCGGCGTGGCCGGACTCGATCTTGGCGAGGTCGAGCACCTGATTGACCAGGCGCGAGAGCCGCTCGGTCTCGCTGACCAGGATGCCGAGGAAGCGCTTGCGCTGGTCGAGCGCGATCTCCGGGTCGTCGTAAAGGATCTCGGAGAAGGCGCGGATGGAGGCGAGCGGGGTGCGCAGCTCATGGGTGACGGAGGACATGAAATCGTCCTTGAGTCGGTCGAGCTCCTTGAGCCGCAGGTTGGCCGCGCGCAGCTCGGCACTGGCGGCCTCCAGGGCGAGCGACTTCTGCTCCAGCTCATGGCTGTAGGCGCGGATCTGGGAGGCCTCGTCCAGGATGTCCAGCACCTCGTCGAGCCCTAGGGCCTCTTCCTCCGTCACCGATGCCATCATCAAACGCGCGGAGGCGCCGCCGATGGCCCCTGAGAGCAGGGTCTCCGCGAAGCTCACGGTTTGACCGTCGGCCGGCAGGGCCTCCAGGCCGGGCAGATCGCGCGAGCCTGCATAGTCCGTGAAGGCAGTGCGGGTGCGCGCGACCCCCAGGAAGCGCTCGGCGAGCCGCATCAGCTCGGCGATGTCCGCGCTGCCGCGCCACAGGGGGGCGCTGGTCGGCTGGCGATGGCGCAGGGCGTCGACATAGATGCGCGCCTGGGTCGCCTCGGTGGCATTGGGCTCGCGGAAGGAGGAGACGAGCAAGAAGGCGCCGAGGTTGGCGATCAGGCTCCAGAAGAGCCCGTGGGTGACGGCGTGCCAGCCGGTCAGGCCGAAGAGCGCCATGGGCGCCAGAATGTCCAGTCCGGCCGGGCCGGATTCCATGAAGGCCGCCGGCAGCCAGCCGGACTTGGCGAAGGAGGGCAGCAGCAGCGTGTAGGTCCAGACCAGGAAGCCCGCGGAGAGCCCCGCCAAGGCGCCCTCGCGGGTTCCGCCGCGCCAATAGAGGCCGCCGATCACAGCGGGTGCGAGCTGGGCGATGGCGACGAAGCTGATCAAGCCGATGCTCACCAGCGCGTAGGCCTCGCCGGCGAGCCGGTAGTAGAGATAGCCCAGCATGAGGATGCCGATGATGGCGCCGCGCCGGATGTTGAGCAGCAGCCAGCCCAGATCCTCAGGTGCGCGTCGATTCCGCCAGTGCCGCATGAGCACGGGCAGGACCAGGTCGTTGCTCACCATGGTCGAGAGCGCGATGGTCTCGACGATGACCATGCCGGTGGCCGCCGAGAGGCCGCCGATGAAGACCAGGAGCGCCAGCCAGGGCTGCTCGAAGGCGATGGGCAGGGTGAGCATGAAGGTGTCGCCGTTCACCTCGCCATTGGGGAACATCGAGAGCCCGGCGACCGCGATCGGGATGACGAAGAGGTTGATGACCAGCAGGTAGAGCGGGAAGAGCCACATGGCGCGCCGCAGATGGCGCTCGTCGCTGATCTCGACCACACCGACTTGAAACTGCCGTGGCAGCAGCATCACGGCCAGAGCGGCCAGAAAGGTGATGGCGAGCCAGTCCTGGAAGGGCGAGATGCCCGGCTTGATGAGCGGATCGAGCAGCCCGGCCTCTCTGGCGCGCTCGACGGCCTGGGGAAGCTCGGGTCCGCCGAGTCCCAGCAGCCCGAAGGTCACGAAGAGCCCCACGGCCATGAAGGCGATCAGCTTGACGATGGACTCGAAGGCGATGGCCGCGACCAGCCCTTCATGCCGCTCGCTGGCGTCGAGCTGGCGCGTGCCGAAGAGGATGGTAAAGGCCGCGAGCAGCAGGGCGATGACGAAGGCGCTGTCATGCCACAAGGGCATGGTGGCCGCGTCCGGCATCTGCAGCGCCGGATAGTGCTTGAGGATGGTGAAGCTCCAGGCGATGGCCTTGAGCTGCAGCGCGATATAAGGGACGACCCCGATCACCACGATCACCGTCACCAGCCCTGCCAGCTTCTGGCTCTTGCCGTAGCGGGAGGCGATGAAGTCCGCGATGGAGGTGATGCGCTCAGTCTTGCTCACCCGGATCATCTTCAGCATGACCGAGCCCCATAGCAGCGCGATCAGGGTCGGGCCGAGATAGATGGGTAGAAAGCCGAGGCCGTTTTCAGTCGCGCGACCAACGCTACCGTAGAAGGTCCAGGCCGTGCAATAGACGGCTAGCGACAGGGCGTAGACCGTGGGATGCGCGATGATCGAGCGACCCAGGTCCGCGCGCCGGTCGGCCCAGTAGGCGATGGCGAAGAGCAGCCCGACATAGGCGAAGGAGGCACCGATGATGAGCGGCCCCGTGATCATGCGCGCCCCTCAGTCCGCCCCGCGCGAGACGAGCCAGGCGGCGAGGGCGATCACGCCGGCCCAGACCGCGAAGATGTAGATCAGCAAGATCGGGATGCCGAGCCAGCGCCCGAAGGCCTCGAACTGCAGCACCAGCGGCGAGAACAGCAGCAGCATGGCCGCCAGGAAGAGCGTGAGCAGGCGTTGTCGCAGCAGCGTCGAGCGGGGCATCGGCTAGCCTGCGAGTGGCTGGTTGTTCGCTAGGCGATCAAAGCCCGTACTCCGACAGGAGGTCATCGACCAAGTCCTGCTTGAAGGAGTCGGATTGGTCGAGCTCGGTGACGTCACGCAGCATTTTCGCCTTCTGCGCCTTGTTCTCGAAGGAGTCGTCCTTCTGGATATTGAGTATGACCAGTGCCTCGACCAGCCAGCCCCGAATTTGATCGAGATCGAGGATCAGTGCGTCCATCCTCTGTCTCGCGGCGTCCTGATAGGACTGGGAGGCGATGATGTCGAAGAAGCACGCCTTCACATGGCCAAGCCGCTCCTCTTGCATCGCCGTGCCGACACCTGGATCCTTGAGGCTGGCCTCGAGGGTCTCGATCTTGGCGAGCGCAACGTCCGAGCTGTCCAGGACGGCGCGGGTGGCCTGGGCCATGAGATCGACGACGCTCTTTGCACTGCTCACCGCGGTCGGTGCCTGGTGGCCGGCACTGGTGAGCGGCGTCTCCACGCTCCTCATGTTGACGAGTACTGAGTTGATCTTCTGCGCGAGCAGGGAGACCATTCCCTCGGCGTCGATCTCGACATCGAGTTGATCGAATTCGCCATTCAGGATCGACTCCGTCGCCTGGACCAAGGACTCGAGCGTTGTGTCGATCTGTTGCCGCGAATCGCCCAAAGAGATTTCTCCGCTGATATGTTTCGACCTGCAACGAGCTGTGTCGAAAGGGACTTCGGAACAGCGCTTGCCAAAAAATCAGACTTCATGTTTTGACTCGACAAGAGATCTGAAGCAGGTCAAAACATGTCGTCTATAAAGGAGCCGCGCTACCGGTATCTTGCCTCAGCAGCATAGTGTTTCGACTTTGCTTCATACATGCGCTCATCTGCGATCTTGGTCAGATCGGCCGGAGGGGCTTCATCGACCCCGCATGCCCCCATGCTCAGGGTGACCGGCCATGTAACGCCTTCCGCCAGGTCGACCGAGATGCCCGGGAGCACATTTTGCCGGAGTCTGGCCAGGAATGACTCCGCGTCTGCCTGACCCGCGTTGGTCAAGAGCACGACGAACTCGTCACCGCCGGTTCTGGCAAGCACATCTGTTGCCCGGATGGCCGCGCCTAATTGAGCGGCTACCGCGATGATGACCTTGTCGCCCGCTTCATGTCCATGCTGATCATTGACCTGCTTCAAGCCGTTGACGTCCGCAACGACGATGGCGTAGGGGATCTCATAGAGGGCGTACTTGGCGCGCTCTTCCTCGAGCGCATTGCTCAAGTAACCGCGATTGTAGGCCCCGGTCAGGGGGTCCGTGTTGGCCTTCTCCTGCAACAGCCGCATCAACAGCTGCGAATGGATGAACGCGCCGAAGGGCTCGAGGAACAGCGAGACCAGTTGGCCATCGACAGGGTCTTCGGGCTCGACCCAAAAGGCATACCCGACCTGCTGCTCATCGCTCCCTCGGATGGGGAGCCCGACGATTGCCGACCGCGTCGGCGCCTCCGAACGGAAGCCTTGCTCCAGCCGACGGCTCCGCCGCTCGGACAGACAGGTCTTGATCAGCTCGTGCATCGTCGAATCATCGAATCCTCTCTGAGCCGAAAACCAGACGCTGGAAGCGCGCTTGTCGAATACGACAAGCGCGGCCGAAGTGGCACCACAGGCGGATAGGAAGAGGTCGAGGAAAAGATGCGTAACCGGCTCGGGGTCTTCCTCCGTGCGCATGGCCCCACCCAGCCGAACGAGGCTGGCGAGGATCTCGTTGCTCTTGGCGATCGTTTTCTGCTGCTCTCGAATCTTCTCGATGAGCTGAATCTCGCGCGTCGTGTTGCGCAGGAGGATCGCTGCGCCATTGCTGTCATCTACGGGTGTGATGCTCTCCGTGTAGTAGTCGCCGTCCACTAAGTGAGTGACCTTGAGTGATTCAGTGAGAGTGAATACACCTTCGGCGGGGCATGAGGCGCAGGGCTCACGCCTTCTCAGGGCTTCATAGCAGGTCGAGAAGCCCACGTCCGGCAACATGTTGCGAGCCGCGGAGTTCATATGGACGATTCGGTAGTTCCTATCGATGGTCAGCAAAGCGTCCGGCAGCGCGTCGAGGAGACCACTGATCTTGGCTTTCTCCGCGGCATCTTCCTTACGGAGCCGCTCGAGGAGCATTTTCTTCGCAAGGGCTTCCTTTCTCGCGCGATCCGCCTTCTGCAGCGCGAGAATCTCACGCGTAACATCGCTGAACGTCAGGGCTACCGCCTTTCCCCAAGGCGTGAAGCCCTCTTTTAGGTAACGGATTGCCTTACCCGCCGTGACGACTTTGAGAGAGTGCTCGATGCTCGCCAGCGGTCGTCCCCGCTCGATCGGGCACTGATCGCAAGGGGCCGTCCGCGAGACGAGCGCGCCGAAGCAGGTCTTGCCCATCAGTGCCCCTGGCGCTCCGAGACCGGTCAGCTCGACGGCGTAGCGATTGACGGCGATTACCCGGTAGTCGGTATCGATGACCAACATTGGGGTCCGGACATACTCGAGTGCGGCGAAGGGGGCGTCGCCTTCTTGGTCGGAGCGGCTCGAGCCCGCGATTGGCGATAAGGCGTCACTGTGCATGGATCAGCGGGACCGGGGATTTCGTGCTGAAGCCTCGAGGCCGTCGGTCGCACGCGGCAAGCAAGCGTCGACGAGCGGCATACCTCGGACTCCGTCACGCCGTCGTCCGGCGCAATGGGGCTGCGGAGAGCAAGTGCTTGGCAATAGGTTCATGGTGGAGATGCTATCAGCAGCCTCACCATTGATGAACCCTGGTTTTCACGCCTCCAAGGGCCATTAGACATGTGACATCCGACCGCGGAACGCAGCCCTGCCCCACGACGCTGCCGGCCGCGGGTCTTGCTCGACCCTCCGTTGATCCGTGGCAGATGTCACCATCTGGACAGGCTTCTAGCGACGGGGTTGGAGGGCGTGCTGGCGAAGAGTCGGTATCCGTCGATGTGATCGACGTCTTTGTGGGCGCTCGCCGAGGTAAAGATGATCGCGAGCATCGAGCTGATACGCAGTGCCCAGCGTCGTGGGCACTCGGGGGTTGGAAGGCCCGGTCCAGGCGAGGACCGGGCGCGACGGAGGTACTGCTAGACGGTCTGCTTATGCCTTGTTGGTGTTCAGCTTCACTAGGGTATAGGCCGGGCACCAGCTCATGAGGCCGGTCGCCAGGGGAAGGATGGCGATGGCGCCGAGCCAGTTCTGAGTGAAGACGCCCCAGCCAGCGATGGCGACACCTGCGACGATACGGATGGTGCGATCGAGACTGCCTACGTTTTTGTTCATGCTCAATTCCTGTTTGCTTGTAAGCCTATGACCGACCAGGCCCGGAGCGGACTGGTCTTGAAGGAGTGAGCACAGACTAGCGACATCGCGGCCGCATCTCTGTGACTTTGTCACCGAGCGCCTCTGGAATCCGTTGCTGGCCAGATGTCGTAGAGGTCGTAGGGTGGACGAGCGAGAGCGAAGTCCACCGAGCCCCGCGCCCTTGTCGCTCAACGGCACCCTGGGTGCAGCCTCCTCCATCCGGGGCATGAATCGCCCAATCGAGCCCCGTCGCCTTCACTGAAAATCCCGACTCCGCGTTGGCTCCAGTCGAACATGGATCAGCGGCTGCGGGTCCCAAAACGACTCCGCGATCAGGTGCAAAATGCCCTCCTGACGCTGAATGCGGCCGGTGACCCCGAGGAAATTGGTCGTCTTGATCAGCAGTCCGTAGCGCTCCAGGATTTGATTCCAGACCACGACGTTGACGAAGCCGGTCTCGTCCTCCAGCGTCATGAAGAGCACGCCGGAGGCCGTGCCGGGACGCTGGCGGCAGATGACCAGTCCGGCGTAGCGGACGCGCTGGCCGTGGCGCATCGCCTTGACTTGGGTGGCGTCCGGGAGGCGTTGTCCGCGCAACTGCTCGCGCAGCGGGCCGAGCGGGTGGCCGAGGGTGCTGTGGAGACTGGTGCGGTAGTCCCAGTTGATGGTCTCGAAGGCATCGAGCGGGGCAAAAGGCAGCTCGGGCTCTTCGGCTGCCAGATCCAATGGAATATCGGGCGCGTTGGCCGAGCCTGCCGCTTGCCAGAGTGCGGCGCGGCGGTCTTGCTCCAGGGAGCGCAATGCACCGGATTCGGCCAGACGCTCCATAACACCGGCGTTGAGTCGGCTGCGCCTGGTTAGGTCCTCGACCGATCTGAAGGGCCGCTTCATCCGGGCTGCGGCCAGCCGCTCCCAATCCGCCTCTCCAACCCCTTTGATGAACTTCAGCCCCATGCGGATGGCATGCGGCGGTTGCTCGCTGGCGCTCGGCTCCAGGGTGCAGTCCCAGTCGCTGTGCACCACGTCGACCGGACGCACCTCGATACCGTGGCGCTTGGCGTCCTCGATGATGGTCGCGGCGGAGTAGAAGCCCATCGGCAGGGCGTTGAGCAGGGCGCAGGCGAAGGCGTCCGGGTAGTGGCACTTCATCCAGGCGGTGGCATAGGCGATGAGGGCGAAGCTGGCGGCATGGCTCTCGGGGAATCCGTACTCGCCGAAGCCGCGGATCTGCTCGAAGACCTGCTCGGCGAAGGCGGCGTCGATGCCCTTGGCGGTCATGCGCCGGATCAGCCGCTCGCGGTGGCGCTCGATGCGGCCGCTGTGGCGCCAGGCGGCCATGTCGCGTCTGAGCTGATCGGCCTCGCCTGGGCTGTAGTCCGCCGCCACCATGGCGAGTCGGATCACCTGCTCCTGAAAGAGCGGGATGCCGAGGGTCTTCTTGAGCACCGGCTCCAGGCTGGGGTGCGGGTAGACGACCGGCTCCTGCCCGGCGCGCCGGCGCAGGTAGGGATGCACCATGCCGCCGGTGATGGGGCCGGGGCGCACGATGCTGACCTCGATCACCAAGTCGTAGTAGGTGCGCGGCTTGAGCCGCGGCAGCATGGCCATCTGGGCGCGGCTCTCGATCTGGAAGACGCCGACGGTGTCGGCCTGGCGGATCATCGCGAAGGTCGGCGCGTCGTCCGGCGGGATGTCCGCCATGCCGATGTCCTGCCCATAATGCGCGCGCAGCAGGTCGAAGCCCAGGTGCAGCTGATGCAGCGCGCCCAGTCCCAGCAGGTCGACCTTGAAGAGACCGAGCGCCTCGATGTCGTCCTTGTCCCACTGGATCACCGTGCGGTCGGCCATGGCGCCGTTCTCGATCGGCACCAGGGTCGAGACTGGCTTCTGCCCGAGCAGGAAGCCGCCGGGGTGGATCGAGAGGTGACGCGGGAAGTCCAGGATCTCGGTCGAGAGCCGCATCAGGTGCTGGAAGACCGGCTGCTCCGGGTCGAGCCCGGCCTGGCTCAGCACCTGCGGCGAGACCTTGGCGCCATAGGGCGGCAGCAGCTTGGCGAGTCGGTCGAGCGCCGTTTCCGGTACGCCCAGCACCTTGCCGACGTCGCGCACCGCCGAGCGCACCCGGTAGCGGATGTGGTTCGCGACCATGGCGGCGTGCTCGCGCCCGTACTTCTTGAAGACGTGCTGGATGACGGCCTCGCGACGTGCGTGCTCGATGTCCAGGTCGATGTCCGGCGGCTCGGCGCGCTCGCGTGAGAGGAAGCGCTCGAACAGCAGCCCCAGCCGCACCGGGTCGACGGCCGTGATGCCGAGGCAATAGCAGACCGCCGAGTTGGCCGCCGAGCCGCGCCCTTGGCAGAGGATGCGCTCGCGGCGGCAGAACTGAACGATCTCCCACATGGTCAGGAAGTAGCCGCAGTAGTCCAGCTCGTCGATCAGTGCCAGCTCCCTGGCGAGCTGCTCGGAGACAGCGTCAGGAATAGAGTCGGCGTAGCGCCGCCGCGCGCCCTCGAGCGTGAGCCGACGCAGTCGCTGCGATGAAGTCGAGCCGTCCGGCAGCGCCTCCGAGGGGTAGCGGTAGCGCAGATCGTCCAGGTTGAAGCGGCAGCGTTCGGCGATCTCGCGGGTGCGGGCGAGGGCGGTCGGATCGTCCTCGAACAGCTTGTCGAAGGCGAACGGGGAGAGCAGGGCGTGCTCCGCGTTCGGCCGGATGCGCCGCCCGGCCTCGGAGAGCCGGATGCGATGGCGGATACAGGTCAGCACGTCCTGCAGCTCGCGCCGATGCGGCTTGTGATAGAGCACCTCGGTGCCCGCGACCACCGGCAGCCGATAGCGCGCCGCGCGCTGGCGCAGACGCGCCTCCAGCGCCGGCTCCTCGGCGCGGCGGTGTCGGGCCGCCAGGGCATAGAGGCGGTCGCCGAAGGCCTCGCGCAGCTGATGGGCGACGAAGAAGGGATCCGCCTCGGCCGTGAGCAGCGAGCGCTCGCCGCCCCAGAGCGCGATCAGATCCTTGGCGTGGTCATAGACCTCCCGCCAGCCGACCCGGCTCTCGCCCTTGGGGCAGCGCCGGTGGCCGATGGTCAGCAGCCGACAGAGATTGGCGTAGCCGGTGCGGCTCTGCGCCAGCAGAATCAGCGTCGAGCCGTCCTCGATCGAGACCTCCGCGCCCTGGATGAGCTGTACCCCCAGCTCACGCGCCTTGACGTGTGCCTCCACCAGCCCGGAGACGCCGTCGCGGTCCGTCAGCGCCAGCGCAGGCAGGCCGAGCGCCGCACAGGTCTCCACCAGCTCTTCCGGATGGCTCGCGCCTTCCAGGAAGGAGAAGTTGCTCTTGCACCAGAGGGGAATCATGTGGGAAGCCGCCAGCGCTGCTTTCCGCAGAGGTCGAGGCCCGGTCGCCTACACCCATGGGACTGGTCGGAGCTGTGTGTTGCTGGAATCTGGGCCATCGCTCACGCCTCGTCGGCGTATCGCCAAAAGTTGCCGACTCGCTTATACCATACAATTGTATGTCATTGCCGACACAGCGATCTTCGGCCTGTCCTGGGAGTGTCGGCCTCCAGGCCGACACCTGTTGACCTGGAGGTCAACACTCCCAGCGTCATGCTTTCCTGCAGCCTGAGATGGAGCTGAGCACGCGCGCTTAACGCGCCAACCCTTGCGGCTGGGCGGCCGCAAGCTTGTCATCCCGGAAGCCCCGGCGGGTCCTGCGCATCCTGTCAGCCATCGTCAACGGCTGCACAGGGAGCATCACACGCATGGCCGCTTACACCAAGACACTCGTGGTCCTCGCCAACTCCTGCAAGCACAACGCGCGCTGCCTGGCGGGCAAGGAGCTGACCCTGCACGGCCTCGGCGACTGGGTGCGCCCGGTCAGCGCCCTGCCGACCGGCGAGCTGCTGCCGCTCGAGCGGCGCCTGGTCGGCGGCGGCGAGCCGGCGCTGCTGGATGTGGTCGAGGTGCCCTTGCAGGGTCCGTCACCGGCGGGCTTCCAGACCGAGAACCACCGGGTCGCCCCGGCCGGCGGCTGGGTGAAGCGCGGCTGGCTGGATCCCCAATGGCTGCACGCCGCGGTGGACGACTGTCCGACGCTCTGGGTCAACGGCTACTCGAGCAGCGCCGGCTGCAACGACCGCTTGCCCGAGCCGCTGCTGGCCGAGTTGCAAACCTCCCTGGCGCTGATCGGTCCGATTGAAGTCGAGCTGCGGGTGCTGGGCGAGAAGGTGCGCGCCCGCTTCGTCTACCAGGCGGTGACCTATGACCTCTGCGTCACGGATCCGCGCATCAAGGCCACCTATGCGGCGCGGGCGGAGGGCTGCTACGGTCTCGGCGCGGCCTTCGTGTGCCTGAGCCTGGCCCCCGCCTGGCACGGCTATGCCTATAAGCTGGCCGCCGCCATCATGACCCCGAACGCAGGTTGATCGCCATGTCCTCGACCCTCTACACCATCGGCCATTCCGACCATGCGCTGGAGGCCTTCATCGGGCTGCTGCGCCAGCATGGGTTGAGCGCCATCGCCGATGTGCGCTCGCACCCTTACAGCCGCCGCCACCCACAGTTCAACCGCGAGCCGCTCAAGGCGGCGCTGCGCGAGGCGGGAATCAGCTATGTCTTTCTCGGGCGCGAGTGCGGCGCGCGCTCGGAAGATCCGGACTGCTATGCCGAGGGTCGCGTGCAGTACGAGCGCCTGGCCCAGACCGCGCTGTTCCGCGAGGGGCTGGAGCGGATTCGCGTCGGGGCGGACAGCTACACCCTGGCGCTGATGTGCGCCGAGCGCGATCCGCTGAGCTGCCATCGCACTCTGCTGGTCGGCCGTGCCCTGGTCGCCCAGGGGATGGCGGTGCAGCACATCCTCGCCGATGGCGGCTTGGAGTCGCATGCCATGGCGATGCAGCGTCTGCGTGCGCAGCTCGGATTCGCGCACCCGGATCTCTTCAGCTCGGATGCCGAGCTGGAGGCGCTGGCCTATCGCCAGCAAGAGGCGCGCATTGCCTACGCGCCTTCCGATAAGTCGTCCACCGATGACGCGGGGGAGGAGGGGGCATGAAGCTCTACACCATCGGCTTCACCCAGAAGGGCGCCGAGCAGTTCTTCGGCCTGCTGCTGAACAACGGCGTGCGCCGCGTGCTCGACGTGCGGCTCAACAACCGCTCCCAGCTCGCCGGCTTCGCCAAGCGCGACGACCTGCGCTACTTTCTGCGTGCGCTCGGCGGCATCGACTATGTCGAGCTGCCGAGCCTGGCGCCAACCGCCGAGATCCTCGGCGCTTACAAGAAGAACGGCGGCGACTGGGCGACCTATGAGCGAGCGTTCCGCGCGCTGCTCGAGCAGCGCCGCGTGGCCGAGACGCTGGATCCCGCGCACTTCGCCGACGCCTGTCTGCTGTGCAGCGAGCACGGCCCGGAGCATTGCCATCGCCGGCTGGTGGCCGAGCACCTGCAGAGGCAATGGGGCGGGATCGAGATCCGGCACCTGAAATAGGGCGATTCGCGTGGGAGCGCCGCCCCGGCGCGACGCGGCTTGCTCCGAGCGGCGCAGTCGCGGCGGGGCGCCGCTCCCACAGATCGATGAGCGTCCCAGGAAATCACCTCAGCGCCCGAGCCACTCTGGATGGGCGCGACCTGGCCGCACCAAACCGACTCGCCAATTCGGGCCCTTCTGTTGTCATCAACAAGCAAGGAGCAAGACCTCTCATGACCGCATCGACGCTATCCCAGCCACCCTATGCCTACCCCCGCCGGATCCTGCTCGCGGTCTCCGGGCTCAGCCCGCAGATCCTGACCGAGACTCTGTACGCCCTGGCGGTTCAGCAGCAGCCGGCCTTCATCCCGACCGAGATCCACCTCATCACCACCAGCGAGGGCGCCAAGCGGGCACGCCTGAGCCTGCTCTCCGAGGAGCCGGGCTGGCTGGCCCGCCTATGCCGCGACTACGGACTGCCCGCACTGACCTTCGGCGAGGAGCAGATCCAGGTTCCCCATGACGCCGAAGGCGAGGCAATGGCCGACATCCGCACCCTCGCCGACAACATGCGCATGGCCGATCTCATCACCGAGCGGGTGCGCGCGCTCACGGCCGATCCTGCGTCGGCCCTGCATGTCTCCATCGCCGGCGGGCGCAAGACCATGGGCTACTATGTCGGCTACGCCCTCTCGCTCTTCGGTCGCGTCCAGGATCGGCTCTCGCACGTCCTGGTGGACGAGGCCTTCGAGTCGAGCTGGGACTTCTTCTATCCCACCCCCTACAGCCGCGTCGTCGCCACGCGCGACAACAAGCTGATCGATACCCAAGAGGGGCAGGTCATCCTCGCCGACATCCCCTTCGTGCGCCTGCGCGACGGCATTCCCGAGCGCTTGCAGAAGGGGCAGGCCACCTTCGCCGAGACCATCGACGCCGCCCAGCGCGCCCAGCTCCCGCCCGAGCTGGTGATCGACCTGGAGCGGCGGCGCATCCGCGTCGCCGGCGAGCCCGTCAGGCTCGACCCGCGCGAGCTCGCCTTCTACAGCCTCATGGCGCGCCGCCGCCTCAAGGACATGCACCCGGCGCGCTGGACCACCGAAGGTCTGGCACAGCAATACCTCGCCGAATACCGCCTCATCCTTGGCGAGTATCACGGCGACTACGCGCGCGCCGAGGAGCTGCTAGCGGAGGAAATGAGCAAAGACACCTTCGAGCAGTACAAGTCGCGCACCAACAGGGCACTGGAAGCCGCGCTGGGTGCGACCCTGGCCAAGCCCTATCGGATCCAGCCCAGCGGCAAGCGCCCGGAGACCAAGTTCGGACTCAAGCTCGAGGCGGAGGCGATTCGCTATGGCGAGGTCGCGGAGGCAACGGACGATTCCTAGCCGCCTGGCCGCTTGAAGTGTCGAGAGCCCGCCACTGGCGGGCTGTCTCGTCCCCGCGAGCGCAGGACACCACCCACAAGTTGGGAGCGGCGCCTCGCCGCGCTCTCGTGGGAGCGGCGCCCCGCCGCGACGAGCACCCACGCATACCGGATATCGGTCCACGCCCCCGGCGCAAGCTTGCCCTGGTGCGCGGCACACTGCGTATCCAAAACAGGTAGGGCGAACGAGCACGCGAGACCGTGAGCCTGAAAAGAGCGGCTGAATCGCAAAGGGCACGAAGAGAGCAAATGACTTGAATGTGTTGCGGAGTGGGGCTTAGTCACCCAGCGGGTGAAAGGCCCCGCCGATCGAGCCTAGCCCGCGCCGGCGCTAGTGGACTGCGCTGCGCTTGTCCACCCTCCGGCATTCTCCCGCGCTCAGTGCGCGGGATTTGAAGCGCCTCTTAATCCCCTTTAGATCGGGTCTCTGATTCGAACGCGATTGGTCAATGCACTCGCCGAAGAAGGCTCAGCCTTAATCCCCTTTAGATCGGGTCTCTGATTCGAACCGAGCGGGAGCGCATCATCCTCCCGAGTCCCGGTCTTAATCCCCTTTAGATCGGGTCTCTGATTCGAACCAACATCACCGACCTGCGGCCCTTCCTGCGCCGGTCTTAATCCCCTTTAGATCGGGTCTCTGATTCGAACACTGCGGAAGAATTACATGTCGTTCCTCACCCTGGTCTTAATCCCCTTTAGATCGGGTCTCTGATTCGAACCTCCAGCGGTCGGACGCCCCGCTAGGCAGGGGCTGGGTCTTAATCCCCTTTAGATCGGGTCTCTGATTCGAACGGGTCGCATTCTGTCATCCCGGCGGCTACCCGCAGTCTTAATCCCCTTTAGATCGGGTCTCTGATTCGAACGGTCAGATCTTTGACAATCAGGTAAGAGAAACCTGTCTTAATCCCCTTTAGATCGGGTCTCTGATTCGAACGGCCGCCCAACGGCAGGCGCGCATGAGAAGGAAAGTCTTAATCCCCTTTAGATCGGGTCTCTGATTCGAACGAGCAGCCACAGACGCAGGCGGAACTGATCGAGCAGTCTTAATCCCCTTTAGATCGGGTCTCTGATTCGAACGAGTGAAGTCATATGAGTCGCGTCGGCCGCAGCTGTCTTAATCCCCTTTAGATCGGGTCTCTGATTCGAACACAGGTGTCAAGCGCGCGGGCGCTGGAAGGCCAAGTCTTAATCCCCTTTAGATCGGGTCTCTGATTCGAACGGTTGGCCTAAACCGATACGAGACATCTACGATACGTCTTAATCCCCTTTAGATCGGGTCTCTGATTCGAACGGCGATGAATCGCCAAGTGATTGGGTAATGGTGCGTCTTAATCCCCTTTAGATCGGGTCTCTGATTCGAACAGTGCCGCTCTTCGACGACGACAGCGAGCCACCGTCTTAATCCCCTTTAGATCGGGTCTCTGATTCGAACATCGCCGAGCCGGCATGATTGTCCTCGGTTCATGGTCTTAATCCCCTTTAGATCGGGTCTCTGATTCGAACCGAGGGGCTGCACTGAAACGGCTTGCCGGAGTGCGGTCTTAATCCCCTTTAGATCGGGTCTCTGATTCGAACACCTACAACATGACAAATCCGGACAACACTGACGGTCTTAATCCCCTTTAGATCGGGTCTCTGATTCGAACCTGGAGATGCGCTTGGCATGGCGCGTCAACAGAGAGTCTTAATCCCCTTTAGATCGGGTCTCTGATTCGAACAAGCAACGGCGAGACGCTCGTCTACCTCCACACGGTCTTAATCCCCTTTAGATCGGGTCTCTGATTCGAACCGCTCGCGCAGATCGAATGGGATGTCATCGTCGAGTCTTAATCCCCTTTAGATCGGGTCTCTGATTCGAACCATAGCCGATGTACACCTCACACATAAAGCCGTGGTCTTAATCCCCTTTAGATCGGGTCTCTGATTCGAACCCCTATTACGCGCGCTTAGGCCTATTGCACGGAGGCTTATTCACCATTTGAGCGGGGGTCTGGTATGATGAAGTAAGAAGATGCGGGCGAGGTCGCGGGGG
>NZ_JAAIJQ010000054.1 GCF_010820565.1 Thiorhodococcus minor
AATAGGGTTCTAGCGGAAAGCAGCAGGCAAGCCATTGATTTTAAAGATATCACAACCCCAGAGCAAACGGGAGAGCCAAGATCCTACGGCGTGTGATGTCTTGGTGAAGTCGCTTCCAGAATTCACCTAAGTCTGGCCGCCTAGCCGCCAGTGGCCAGATTTCCCGCCAGCCTTTTCAACAAGCCGGATGTCCGTCATCGTCATGCCGCGATCGACGGCCTTGCACATGTCATAGATGGTCAACAGGCTAACCTGAACGGCGCAAAGCGCCTCCATCTCGACCCCGGTCTGGCTATTGGTTTCGACCGTCGCGCGACAATGGACCGCCAGATCCTCGGGGCGAAGGGTCAGATCGATCGCGACGCGGGTCAGACTCAAGGGGTGACAGAGCGGCACCAGATCGGCGGTCCGCTTTGCCCCCATGATACCGGCGATGCGCGCGATACCGAGTACATCACCCTTGCCGTGCCCACCCCGCTCGATGAGCGCCAGGGTTGCCGCCTCCATCCGGATCCAGCCCTCGGCCACCGCGCGACGGCGTGTCACGGCCTTGCCGCCCACATCCACCATTTGGGCCTCGCCGGCGTGGGTGAAATGGGTTAGTGACATGAGGTGATTTCCGCAAGAGATCCTAACCGCAGTCGGGTTAGGTGCGCGTGGCCGCAGGTCTTCATTGCTTCCTCAAAGACGTATCGCGCGCCGTAACCCGACTTTGTGCCCCGGAATGTCGGGTTACGCTACGCCAGCCCGACCTACAGGGCTTGATGTCTTGGCAAAGTCATTCCCGGAATTCACCTTGGTAGCCGGTGGTGGAGCTGGGACGACGCGCGCGATCGAGCAGGGATAACCGCGCATTGCGTTGGAGCCGCTAGTGGGATCGAAACGTGCGTCGTCGATCAGCGCGTTGTAGTTGAAGCGGTCGATGGCGTAGTCCGGTAAACCGAGCTCCGGGCAGGATTCCCACCACCCGTATTGCGCACAGATGGCATCGACCGCGAGCCTGTCGGTGATGCGGGCACGCGCCCGCATCGACCCGACCTCTGACTCGATCCTGACCCAATCCCCTTCCGAGATCCCTTTGCGCTCGGCCAACTCCGGACCCAGCTCGACCTGCGGCTCGGGCAGCTTGCCGCGCAGCGAGGGCATGGCATGGTGCTGACTGTGGCAGAAGTAGGGCCACTTCGCCGTGGTCAAGCGCAGCGGGTAGGCATCACTGAGCGGCAGGCGGTCCGGCCCAGGCTCAGGTATCGGCGCGAGACCGGCGTCGAGCAGCGTCTCCGAATAGATCTCTATTCGCTTGGTCGGGGTGCCGAAGCCGTCGTGAAGATAGGGGCGATAGACCGTCTCGAGCGGGAGCGGAACCCCCTGCGGATGCCGCTCCAGCTCCTCGAGCCCGATGCCGGTCGGCGCGATCTGGTGGCGCAGTCCCGCCCGTTGATTACCGCCGAAGAAGCTGTCGCCCAGACCGAGCCGGTCGGCGAGCGCGAAAACGATCGCGGTATCCGAGCGACTCTCGCCCTGCGGCGGCAGCACCGGCTGACGCAGCTGCAACCAGCCCGAGCCTCGCTCGCCCAGTTGAAACCCGGCCGCCAAACCCTCCCTCTCCCAGGGCGAGGCCACCGGCAGCACCAGGTCCGCATACTCGGCCGTCGGGTTCAGGAACATATCCGCGTGGACATAGAAATCCAGTGCACGCAGCGCCGGATCGAGGCTCGGCGTATTCGGCTTGGTGAGCAGCGGATCGGCACCGAAGCTCAGCAGGCCGCGCACCGGATAGGGCTCCGCATCGAGCACCGCCCGAGCGAAATCCCGGCTCGTGATCCAGCCCTTGGCGGACGGGCCGAGCGGCCGCTCGGCTCGGCCCAGGGTCTTGCCGAGCCGATCCTGGGGCAGCAGGTCGTAGCCCATGATGTCGTTGAGCGGCGGCACGGCGAACCGCACGTTTCCGCCAGGCGCACCGAAAGAGCCGGTCAGCGCGCACAGCAGGCCGATGGCGCGTCCGCTCTGGGTCGCCTCTGCCTGCTGGCAGATCCCGGCCCAATGAAAGAAGCTCACTGGTCCCGAGCTGTGCAGCAGCCGCGCGGTCTCGCGAATCTGCATCGCCGGCACGCCGCTGAGCGCCGCCGCACGCTCGGGCGGATACTGGGCGCAGCGCTCGGCGAAGAACTGAAAGGCCGGACGGCAACGCACCTCATGACCCTGCTCCCGCAGGACGACATCGCCGAACAGCGACGGGCTGTCCGGCGGCTCACCAAGGTAGGCCCCGCGGACCGGATCATAGGCGGCCGTGCGCTGCCCTCGCGCATCCCAGGCCATCAGGACCCGCTGCGCGCCCTGCGGGGCCGATCGCTCCGCTGCCATGAAACGACCGTCGTCGGACCGCACCAGCAAGGGGCCGTTGGTCCAGTGTGCGACGAAGTCCCGGTCGTACCAACCCTTCTCGATCATCTCCCCGGCGATGGAGAGCGCCAGCACCAGATCGGATCCCGGCCGCACAGCAAGCCATTCGTCGGCGGAGCCCGCAAGTCCTGCCCGACGGGGATCGACCACGATCAGCCGCGCGCCGCGGCGTTTCGCCTCCGCGGCCGCTCGCGCGTAGGCGGGCCAGGAGGTCGACGGATTGAAGCCCCAGAAGAGCATGCAGCCCGTGCGATCGAAGTCTGGGATGCCGATATTGGATCCAAACGTCAAGGCACTCCCGAAGTCCTTATGCCAGTTACAGTTCTCTGTCGCGAAGAGGACATTGGGACTTCCGACGGCATGCGCCAGACGATGAATCCAGCCGAAGGCATCGGCGACGGCGGTCCCGCTCGGTGTCGTGACCCCGAAGGCGACCGACTCCGCGCCATGTGCCTCGGCGCTCTGGCGGATCCGCTCCGCGGTGAAGGCGAGCGCCTCGTCCCAGGAGACGCGCCGCCAGCCAGGGTCCGTGTCGCCCTTCGGGCGCGTGCGCATCAGCGGATAGCGCAGCCGCTGGTCGCTGTGAACCAGCTCCGGAGCCGCCCGCCCCTTGACGCAGAAGCTCCCTCCCGTCGGGTGCTCCGGGTCTGGACGCACCTTGACCAGGCGGCCCGCCTCGACGGTCGAAATCGCGCCGCAGCGCGAGATGCAGAGCGGGCAGTAACCACGAATCTCAGACATGCTCGATCACCCCGCGACGTGAATGACCTGAGGCGCCCTTGCGCCTCGATGGATCAAAGCCGCTTCCCAGGCCGAACCGCGCCGAGGCCGTTCAGGATCTCGCCGGCACCTCGCAACAGTCGCCGCAGGAGTCCGAAAAAGGTCAGTCCCCAGGCCAGAAGCGCGACATAGACCGTCATCGCGGGGATCCGGCTCAATCCGTCGATCTCCAATGCCATCGCCAACTGATGGGTGCTCGCCGTATACATCCCGAGCGGGAAGACCGCGCCCCAGAACAGCGGCGTATAGACGACGGGAACGCGCCTCCACCAATAGGTCCAAACTGCGAAACCGATCAGGAGCGGAATCCACCAGGTCCCCGCGGCCCAGAAAAAAAGTGTGAAGCCCTTCAGGAACGGCACCAGGGCAAGCAATAGAGGCGACTCCCCGGCGTGGATGATCAGGGTCGCGCCGGCCTGGGTCGCGATGGCCGTGGCCCCCATGTTGATCCAGTAGGGCGGAGTCAGGCTGCCCGGCTCGACCGGCATGAAGGTCAGCCGGTAGAAGACCAGGGCGATGATGTTGAGATACAGCATGCAGCCCATGCAGAAGAACAGCAGGCAAAGAAGAAGTACGGTCGTCTGGTGATCCGGGAAGCGATCGGCCACCAGGGTCCCGAGCACCGCAATGGACTGTGTGGCAACCGAGGCGATCAGCCAGACGCCACTGAGCCCGTCCGTGAGCGTGGGCTTGGCAGGCTGCACGATGACGGCCGTGAAGAAGGCGTAGGTAATGAGCAGCCAGAGACAGAGCGTGAAGATCCAGAGTCCCGCCGCCAGCACCCCCTGGTCGGTCAGCATGAGGATCTGGACCCCGATCACGGAGGTTCCCGCAACCATCGTGAAGTAACCCGGTCCCAGCGCGTGCGCCCGCAGATCGCCCATTAGGCGTGCAGGATAGATGAAGAGACGCAGCAGCGTCATGAGCCAGAGGGCCGCGAAGGCCACGAGATTGACCAGGAACAAGGGCACCGCCAACCTGTGCAGCCCAAGCGTCTCGCTCGCGATGGACACGATGCCTGTCGCCATCACCAGCGCGAAGGACGAGGGCGGAAGGCTCGCGATCCAATCCTGAGTCAGGCTCGCGACAGCCTGCCCGCGCGTCCGGTATCGCATCGCTCGTGACCTGGTTGGAACGGGACTGATCCGATGCCTGAGATGAGTAGAACGCAGCGAAAGCCATCGTTCATCCCTCTGCGGTGAATTCGACAACCATGGGTTTCGCGGCCATCGGCCGGCGGCGCCTTTCCTGCGACAGCCTGCCGGGCCGCTGTCCCCAAGGGGCGCTACCGATTCGCAATCTGCCGAGGCGGCAGAATGTCCTGCTCAAGGTAGGCGATGATCGCCCAGATCCGCTCTGGCCCCAGATTGGCGTAGTGCGGCATGAGCCACTCATCCTTCGCACGGGGCATCCCGGCGGCAATACGGTAGTAGAGCTGCGTCGGGCTCGATCCGCCCTTCAGCGGCTCCGTCCTCAGATTGCGAGGCGGAACGACGTGTCCGGCGGCATCCGTTCTCAGCTTGGTCAGAACACCGTCGCCCGCACCGGTGTCACCGTGGCAGACGGTGCATTGGCTGGCATATTCCTGCTTGCCCTGCGCAATCATGGCCGTTGTTGTCGCTCTCGGCCTTGGGGGGACCTCAATTCGTTCGCCGGCCGCCGGCCGATCCTTCCACATGAAGTTGACAGTTTCGATCAGGGAATTCACCTGACGTTCAGAGAGGCGGCTGAAATTGGGCATGCCGGAGCCGTGCAGTCCATTGACGATGACGTGTCGCAGATCGGCGTCGGACGCGACCCCATTGTTTGTGGAGATGAACTGGAAGTGCCCGGCGGTGAGGTCGCGCGGCACGGCGCTGAAGGTCGGCGATTCGGCCCCCGGGCCATCGCCCTTCCCTTCCAGTCCGTGGCAGCGGGCGCACTGACTCACATAGAGCGGATAGCCGTCGAGCACCGTACGACCAGACGTCGCCTCCGATGGCTCCGCCGCGGTCGTCTTGGCCTGCGCCTCCTGCACCAGTCCATCCAGGTTGGGTCCAGGCAGGGTGAGACCGATCAGACCCAGCACCAGCACAACGCCGGCGGCCAGATAGCTCATGTAGGACTTGTCGGTCACCCCCTTGAATTCCCAGCAGCCCATCACCCAGCCGTTCTGGAACTTCTTCGCCGCCGTGCGCAGCACCTGATAGGGCCGGACAAAATAGTTGACCGGCAACGTCCAGGCATGAATCAGCTTAGTGAAGGGGAAATAGGCCGCGAAGGCGAAGGCCAGCAGCACATGGAGCTTGGTGAGCAGCGGCGCGGAGGCCATCAGCTCCGGCTGGGGCGAGAACTGCCAGAGGCTCGCGAACCAGGGGGCAGCGGTGAAGGACACACCCCAGATCTTATGGACAAGCGCCTGGTAGATGGCGATGCCCAGGATGGCGATCAGAAAGCCGTGCACGATGTAGTCGTCCGGCTGACTCATGGCACGCATCTCGGGCACCTGCACGCGCCGCACCAGGGCAATGATCGAGCCGGTGATGGCCGCCAGCCCGCCGAGCGTCGCCATCCAGAAGAAGGCCCCGACCCAGCTTCCCCACCCCAGAATGCCGCCGATCAGGCCGGCAAGGTGGCCGAAGAAGACCAGGAAGATACCCCAGTGCAGCAGATGCGTCGCCAGGCCCAGGATGTCGCGGCCGAGGAAGATGCCGCTGGCGCGGGTGCTCATGCCGAAGGGCCGGTAGACCATGCGGATGAAGGGCACCACGAAGAAGAGCGTGAGCGCCACATAGGGGAAGACACCCCAGATCAGATAACTCGAACCCAGATAGTCGTTCATTAGCGTTCCCACCCTGTCATTGACAGACCTTGAGAGGACGGCTCTTCAACCGGGCTACCCATACGCACCGGGATGGTCGCCTTGACCTCCGGGGCGAGCCAGACCGGGTCGTCGGCAAGACGCTCCTGGTCCTCCTCCGCGACCGATTCCAGCGCCTCCATCAGGAGGTCGTAGACGCTCTCGTATTTCTGCAGCGCCTTGCGCATCGGCGGAATGCCCGGCAGGAGGTACTGGTCGACGAAGCGTCGTCGCAAGCCAATGCCGTCGCGTTCCGGGTGGTCGACGCTGATCGCGAGGAACTCGATCATCACCGGCAGGAAATCCGGCAGGTCGGCCCCGTTGAGATCGAACCCGAAGTGCTCGTACATGGCCTTGAGCTCGATCATGTACTGGTTGCGCCCGCAGGCGCCCGCCCCCCGGCAGGAGTTGGGCTCGTCGTACATGTGCGCCCCCAGATAGAGCGGACAGGGCGGCGTCAGCTCCAGGGTCTGGGTGTACTCATCGACATCGTGCGCGGCTGGGGATGCCAGGAAACGCTCGATGCTGTCACGCATCGGCGTCGCCGGCAGGGCCTTGAGGTCGCGCTCCAGCCGTCCCTCGTCCCGAACGGCCGGATTGAGCAGCAGCTCCGCGATCACCCCGTACATAGCCCCGAGATCCCAGCTCGCCGACCCCGTCGAGCCGAGTCCCTGCGCGAAGGATTCAGTCAATCGGACTCTGCTCATGGTCAGCTCCCCACCCCCATCTTGTTGCCGTGGAAGGAGGTCCGCCGCTTGGGACTCTGCTCCGGGGCCAGGAGGTCGTACCCGGTGAAGCCGCGCTCCAGGTAGGGCGTGTTGTCCGTGTCCTCGGTGCGCGAGGTCGCGATGACGAAGCGCTCGTGGAAGTGCGCCAGGGCGAGCAGACGATGCATGTGCCTGGCCTGCTCCACCGTGAGCCCGACGGCCTTGAGGATGCTGTCGTCGGTGCGGCCCTCGACCCGTTCCTGGCGGCGGAACTCGCGCAGCGCGAGCTGGCGCAGCAGAGCTTTCTCCACCTCCTGGATGTTGCCCGCGGCCAGCAGGCGCGCCAGGTACTCGATGGGGATGCGGAACTCCTTGAGGTCCGGCAGCACCGAGCCCCCGTCGACCATGTCCAGCGTGCCGCGGTCGTTCGGCTTGGCCGTCTGCACCGGGCTCTCCGGCGGGATGTAGAAGAGGCTCGGCAGGGTGCGGAACTCAGGATGCAGCGGCAGCGCGATCTCCCACTCCTTGACCATCTTGTAGACGGGAGAGCGCCGGCAGGCATCCAGCCAGTTGTCCGAGATGCCCTGCCGCTTGGCCTCAGCGATGACCTCCGGATCGAAGGGATCGAGGATGATCTCGCGGTGGCGCGCCACCAGTGCCTTCTCGTCCTTGGTGTTGGCCACCTCGGCCACGCGGTCCAGGTCGTAGAGCAAGGGGCCGAGATAGCGGATACGCCCGACACAGGCTTGGAAGCACATCGGCGGCTGCCCGGTCTCCAGACGCGGGAAGCAGAGGATGCACTTCTCGGACTTGCCGGTGCGCCAGTTGTAGTAGGTCTTCTTGTAGGGACAGCCGGAGACGCAGTAGCGCCAGCCGCGGCAGCGGTCCTGGTCGATGAGGACCACGCCGTCCTCCTCGCGCTTGTAGTTGGCGCCCGAGGGGCAGGAGCCGACGCAGCCCGGATTGAGGCAGTGGTTGCAGATCCGGGGCAGGTACATCATGAAGGATTGCTCGAACTTCAGCAGCGCCTGCCGAGCGGCGGGCGTCATGTCGCTGAAGTTGTAATCGAGCGAGCCGGTCCCCTCCTCGTGCGTGCCGGCGCCGTTGTCCTCCCAGTTCACCCCGTAGGTGAGCTCGATGTCCTCTTCGCCCGTGATCTGCGACTTGGGGCGCGCGACCGGCTGGGAATACTTGGTCGGCTGCTCCGAGTGCAGATCCTCGTAGGTGAAGGTGAAAGGCCCCTTGCCGTAGTAGGCGTCCATCTGCGGCAGCACGGGGTTGTAGAAGAGGCTGATCATCTCCCAGAAGCGCGACGCCTGGTTGAGCTTGGGCGTGTCGCCCTCCGGGTCCTGCTTCCAGCCGCCGCGGTACTTCTCCTGGTTCTCCCACTGCTTGGGATAGCCCGCGCCGGGCTTGGTCTCCACGTTGTTCCAGAACATGTACTCCGCGCCTTCGCGGTTGGTCCACACGTTCTTGCACGCAATGGTGCAGGTTTGGCAGCCCAGGCACTTATCCAGGTTGAAGACGATTCCCATCTGCTGCTTGATGCGCATGTCTTATGCTCCGACTTTGAGCTGTGACTCTTGGTAGATGACCTTGCGTCCGCGCGACTCCATCGGCTTCTTGCGGATGAGCACCACGCAGTCGCGCTCCGACGGGCTGGTCCCCTGGTAGTTGAGCCAGTAGGTCCAGTTGGCGTAGCCGCCCACCATGGTCGCCGGGTTCATCATGATCCGCGTGGTGGCGTTGTTGTTGCCGCCGCGCATGTCGCTGGCGCCGCGCTCCCGCGCCAGTGAGGAGAAGGGCACGTTCACGTGCCGCTCGGTCTGGTGGTAGACGATCGACATGTCGCGCGGCACCGTGTGGCTGACCACGGCGCGGGCCACCTGGATACCGTTCTCGTTGAAGATCTCCACCCAGTCGTTGTCCTTGATGTCGATATCGCGCGCATCGTCGTCGTTGATCCAGACCGTCGGGCCGCCGCGGAACATGTTCTGCATCTGCCAGGAGTCGCCGAACATGCTGTGGATGCCCCACTTCTGGTGCGGGGTGATGAAGCGGAACAGCTTCGCCCCCTTCATCTTGATGTCCTCAGCGTGGACGTCGCCGATCGACACCATGTCCACCGGCGGCTTGTAGACCGGGAAGTCCTCGCCCAGGTCGCGGAACATGCGATGGTCGTAGTAGATCTCCTGGCGACCCGTCAGGGTATGGAAGGGCTTGAGGGTCTCGATGTTGAGCGTCCAGGGCGAGTAGGTCCGGCCCTTGGTCTCGATCGCCGACCAATGCGGCGAGGTCAGGGCACGCCTCGGTTGCGAGATCAGATCCGGATAGTGATAGGCGGTCTCGCGCTCGTGCTCGACGATGTGCGCGAGCGGCACCCCGCAACGCTCCTCCAGATTCTTGAAGATCTGATAGGACAGCTCGCCGTCGCTCTCGGGCGAGATGCGCAAGATCACCTCGCAGACCTTGGCCGCGGTCGTCATATCGGGCCGTCCGTCTTTCTCCCCGACCAGATAGCTCTCCTTCATCTGCTCGTAGGCCTCGGCGAGATCGCCCTTGATCCCCTTGGCGCCATAGCCATGCGCCTTGGTGACGACTGGACCCAGGGTGGTGTACATGTCGTGGACCTTGGTGTAGTCCCGCTTCACGACGCTGACGTTGGGGAAGGTCTTGCCAGGGATCGGCTCGCTCTCCCCCGTCCACCAGTCGCGCAGCTCGCCCATGGGCTGAGCCAGCTCGTCGCGCGTATCCGTGCTGAGCGCCGTCATCACCAGGTCCTCGATCGGCTCCGGCAAATGGGTCTTGGCCAACTCGCTGACCTTCTCGGCGACGATCCGGAAGGCCTCCCAGTCGTGCTTGGATTCATAGGCCGGGTCGTGCGCCGGCGTGAAGGGATGCAGGAAGGAATGCAGATCCGTGCAGGTGAGGTCGAACTTCTCGTACCAGTGCGCCGTGGGGAGCACGATGTCGGAGTAGTTGGCGGAGGAGTCCATCCGCAGGTTGACGTTGTAGATGAGATCCAGTTTCCCGAGCGGCGCGTTCTCGGTCCAATCGATCTCGTTGACCATGTCCTTGGCACGGGTGTCGCCGCCGAGCACGTTATGGTGCGTGCCGAGCATGTGTTTCAGGTTCAGCTCGTGCCCGCGCATGCTGGTGCCGATGAGGTTACCGCGGTAGATCCAGAGCACCTTCGGGTGATTCCTGGGCGAGTCCACGTTCGGCAGCGCGAACTTGAGCTTGCGCTCCTTGAACTGCTTGGCGACCCATGCCTTCACGTCGTCGAGGCTTTCGCAGCCGGCCTTCCTGGCGTCCTGCATGACATCCGTGGGATTGCGCTCGTCGAACTGCGGGAAGAAGGGCAGCCAGCCATTGCGGACCGCAACCGCGTTCATGTCCGCGGCGTGATTGGCCTTGGCGGGCATTTCCTTGGCGCGCGGCGCCCAGAGCGGGTCCAGGCTCATGCCGTCGTAGCGCCACTGGTCGGTGTGGAAGTAGAAGTAGGAGGTCGAGTTCTGCTGCCGCCCGACATTGCCCCAGTCGACCGCGTTGCCGATGGTGCCGATGGCGGCGACGTTGCGGATCTTCTCGGTGCCCACGTAGTGGGCGAAGCCGCCGCCGTTGCGACCCTGGCAGCCCGTCAAGATCCCCATCACGGCCTCGGAACGGTAGGTCAGGGAGCCGCCGTGGTACCAATGGAGGATGCCGGAGCCGGTGATGAAGAGGCACTTGCCCTTGGTCTTCTCGGCGGTATCCGCCCATTCCCGGCCCACGCGAATCGCCAGGTTGCGGTCCACGCCCGTCTCCTGCTCCTGCCAGGCCGGGGTATAGGCTTGGGAGGCGTCGTCGTAGTCCTTCGGATATCCCGATCCCGATAGACCACGGTTCACGCCGAAGCTGGCCAACAGCAGATCGTAGCCCGTGGCGACCCGCACCTTGGTGCCGTCCGCCTTGGTCAGCACCCGGCTCGGCACGCCGCGCAGGCTCTTCTGCGCCTTCTCGCCGCGCAATGCCGTGGTTCCGAACTCGACGTTGAAGGTGTGGGTGAAGTCGGCGTACTCGACGATGACCTCTTCGTAGTCGCCGTCCATGAGGGTCAGCATCGGGTCGAACGCCTTCCCGGTCACCGCGTCCTCGTTCTTGAGATTCCAGCGACCGGTCTTCTGCTCCTCCCAGCGGAAGCCGACCGAGCCGCCGGGCAGGCGCACCTCACCGTCCTTGTCGAGACAGGGGATCTTCCAGTCGCCCAGCTCTTCGTCCTGGTAGGCCTCCAGGTCGCTGGCGCGCAGGAAGCGGCCGCTGGCGTAGTGGTCGCCCTCCTCGTCCAGGATCACCAGGAAGGGCAGATTGGTGTACTGCCCGACGTAGTCCTGAAAGTACTGGGCGCGGCGATTGACGTGGAACTCCTGCAGGATGACGTGGATACAGGAGAGGATGAACGCGGTATCCGTGCCCGGGCGCACCGGCACCCAGAGATCGGCGAACTTGGTCACGTCCGAGTAGTCCGGCGAGAGGTTGACCAGCTTGCCGCCGTTGTACTTGTGCTCGGAGGCGAAGTGGGCATCCGCCGTGCGCGTCATGGGCAGGTTGGAGCCCATGACGATCCAGTAGGCGCTCTGATACCAGTCGGCCGACTCGTGCACGTCCGTCTGGTCGCCCCAGATCATCGGCATGACGTGCGGCAGATCGTGATACCACTCGTAGAAGCTCAGCATGGTCCCGCCCAGCAGGTTCGACAGGCGGTGCCCCGAGAGGAAGCTGACCATGCTCATGGCCGGGATGGGCGAGAAGGACGCCAGGTGGTCCGCGCCGTATTCCTTGATGGTGTGCACCTTGGCCGCGGCGATGATCTCGGTCGCCTCGTCCCAGGTGGTGCGGCGCCAGCCGGCCTTGCCGCGTGCGTTGCGGTAGGCCGTGGTGCGCTCGGGATTCTCGACGATCGCGCCCCAGGCGGCGACCGGATCCTTTCCCGACTCGCGCTCGGCCCGCCAGAAGTCGAGCAGCACGCCACGCACATAGGGGAATTTCGGACGCACCGGGCTGTAGGGATACCAGGACGACGAGATCCCGCGCTGACAGCCGCGCGGCTCGTAGTTGGGCGTCTCGTCGTTGATCTGGGGCCAGTCGGTCTTCTGCAGCTCCCAGGTGATCATGCCGTTCTTGACGAACACCTCCCAGGAGCAGGAGCCGGAGCAATTGACGCTATGACTGGTGCGCACCGACTTGTCATACTGCCAGCGGCGCCGGTAGAAGTCTTCCCACTTGCGCGGCTCGTCCAGCTCGCGAAACCAGCGGGACCCGCCGTTTCCGTTCTCGGTACCCTTGCTCTTGCTCATTGGTGCGCTGCCTCTTGGTCTGTGGGGCGGCCCTGCTCGCCCCGGACGCTGTCGTAAGCCTCGGAGAACGCCTTCACGAAGGGCCGGAAATCCCGGACCGTGCCGTAGATCGCCACCACCGCCTCGCGCCGCTCGTCGTAAACCAGGTTGACCGCCTCGGAGCGGCCGATGGGGTGCGGAACCGCGTTGTTGTCGTGGTCGACCCAGTCCTCCTTCATCGCCTGCATGGAGACGTAGAGGAGCCCGGAGGAATGGACCTGCCACCAGACGCGGTAGTCCCAGCCTTCCAGCGCGATCTCGCGCTGGACGGTCTGGGCCTCGGGATCGTGCGGATCGATGTCCCATTGCAGGACGGGGATGCCGATGTCGTAGGCGATGGCCTCGCGCGGGCCACTAAGCGGCTCGGGGCCGCCCGGGCCATAGCCGGCCGCGGGGGCTACGTCCAGACGGCCGAGCGTGATGGCAAGCAGATCGGCCTCCGGCAGTTCGCCGTCTTCGAGCATTTCGGCCTGCAATGGCGTCATGAGCCGGTCGTCCTCGGCGGACGCCCCCGAGCCGGCGCCGTGCTGCTCCCGGGCCAGATCCGCAGCCGAGCGCAAGGGCACGCCATGGTCGTAGGGCGCGACACGCCGGATTCGCACGTCATCGAAGTCGGCTCGGCGTAGGAGCTCTTGGATGCCCTGCTCGATCGCCAAAACTTTGGTCTCGTCACGGGTATCGGCCTTGAGCTCGACCTCCACCATGCGGCCCACGGTGGCGATCTGACCGACGAAGCCCGCGGCGACGATGTCGCGCGAGAAGCCCGGATAGGGGACCTCCCGCAGCAGCTCGCGCACGCGTTGCGATTCCTGGCTCATCATTGCGATTTCGGCTCCTCGTCCTCGGTTTATCGACCCGAGTGCCCGGTCGTGGACATGGCACCCACGAGGGCCCTGGGGGCGATCTCGATGAAACGATGATGAGCAACCGATGTGCCAGCGGCGGCGGCGGCCCGGAAGCAGCATCCCTAGGGGGCGCACCGGCGAATCGGAGCGACGGCGAGTGAGACACTTTGTTCCCGGGCGGCGGATGAGGTTGGATCAATGTGTCCGGGATGCCGAGCGGCCGGCGTCGGTCCGAGCAGCGGGCCGAGAGCTGGCGCGTCGCCTTGGAGCGCAGGTCGATTCAGGTCGCGCGGCAAGGGCCTTGCATGAGGGCCGGTCCGAGTCGCTAGGAACAGGGTCGCCAGCGTGCGGGCTCACGAGGGAGCCGCGACGCGAGGAGGTCGGCCGGACGCCCGGCGGCATGCCGAAGCGCGCCGCGGCCACACGCCAGCTCGCGTCCGCGGCGGGACGGCACCGGAGACGCCTCGGGCGCCAAGCCACGACGAACGAAAACGACTGCTGGGAGGAAGACGTGATGGCAACCGCAAAGCTCGGCGATAGGGTCGAGGTCCACTACAGCGGGACCCTCGGCGATGGAACGACCTTCGATACCTCGCGCGACCGCGAGCCGCTGGTGTTCACCATCGGTCAAGGCCGAATGCTGCCCGATTTCGAGGAGGCGTTCGTCGGCATGCGCGAGGGGGAGCGCAAGACCATCGTCGTCCCCTGCGAGAGCGCCTTCGGCGAGCACGATACGGGGATGGCATTGACGGTGCCGGCCGATACGATCGACGTGGGCGAGGAGCTCGCGGTCGGGACCATTCTGCGGGCTCAGGGGCCGGACGGCGAGGCGGCGAGCTTCACGATCGTGGCGATCGAAGAAGAGGCGGTGATCCTGGACGGCAACCACCCGCTCGCCGGTCATGACTTGACCTTCGAGCTCGAGCTCGTGCGCATTGCGGAATCCGCGCCGCTGGCCGCGTCGCCGGGGCGGCTGTCCTGAGGCGCGGACGGACCATGCGCGCTCAGAGGGCCTTCTCGGCCACCATCAACGCCAGATTGCCGAGCGCCGAGGCCGGAACGGCGAGTCGGCCTTCCTCCCGGTAGCCCCGAACCACCAATCCCCCGAAGAGCTCCAAGAGCTCGTTCGGCGCCAAGCGAAAGGCGGGGTCGCTTGGACCATCCCCGCCGGCTTCCTCTCGCGTGAACGTCTCGTAGAATAGCAGCCCGCCCGGCCTCAGGGCCGCGGCGATCTTCGGCGCCAGGCCCCGGTCGAGGAAGCGCACGACACAGATCAAGTCGAAACTGTGCGGCGCTGGCGGGTGGGCGATCAGGTCCCGCACCTCGGCAGCCACCGCGATCCGCGGTCGCTCCGCCGCCGCGGCCCGCAGCCGCTCGATGGCGACCGCGGACAGGTCCCAGGCGCAAACTTCCAGCCCCCGTTCCGCCAGCCAGAGGGCATTGCCACCCAGCCCGCACGCGAGGTCGAGCGCGCTCCCGGTCGTCGGCACCAAGTGGGCGAAGTGCCTCAGCACCGCCGCCGGCTCCGGGGCGGCGGCGCGGCCGCGGTAGCGCTCATCCCAGCGCCGGCGCAGCCCGTCCAGGTCTCCCGTCGCGATGTCGGCGACCTGATGCGAAGGGGGTGTCTGGTCGCGCTGCCTCAATCGCTCAGGCTCGATCCGCTCAGCTTCGGGCCGGGCCGTGCCGCTGCCCGATCCCGAGCCTCGACGCGCCGGCCGCCGGCTCGCCAAAGAACGCCCTCTCCTCTCGAGCGACGGGCTCGAAGCACCGGCCGATCACGGGAATCGGAAAGGGTCATCGGGCGCTGGGGTCCAGCGCCCTTTTCCCACGGGCGGCCACCTGCGCCCGCCGCTCCTTGGCCAGCTTCCGCACCTGACCAACCCCAGGCTTGAGCTCGATGGCCGCGGCCAGGGCTTCGTCAACCGTCGCCGCCTTGCGTGCCTGATTCGGCGCGCTGGGGAATTGGGGCTTGTGAGGCTCCGCGAATATCTCGATTTGGTCACTCATCTCGATGGGTCTCCGTCAACCTAGAATCGGCGATTCGAACCGCAAAGGTACAAAGGACGCGAAGAAGAGAGACGGCTTGACCGATACACGCCGCTCACCCGGCGGGTGGGCAGAGTCGCCTCCGCAACGCATTGAAATCTTATGCGCTCTTCGTGCGCTTTGCGGTTCGACTGCTCCTTTTAGGGGCAAAGGTTGGTGGGCCGGTCAGCACGCTGAGGCTCGGCTCGAGGCCAAGGATTCAGGGCTATCCTCTGGTGCACATGGCATGCGCGTCCGCGCGGCGGCCTCTCGATGCGACCGAACGCCGGAGAGGTCGAAGCGCTATGAAACTCGGTCCTGTCATCCGACTCGTCCCCGGTAGAGACCTAAGCCTTGAAACCGGCCGAGAGCGGAGTCCACCGGATTCCGCGCCGCGGCCGGCGGACCACTCGCCGAGACGGTGATCGACGCCCCAGTAGGGCCGCTCGCCGGAGCGCCCGTCGCTCGGCGCCCGGACGACGCAATGGCGAGGGCCAGCGCTCAAAAAATGTGCTCCGGCGCGGTCCTGACATGGGTCGTGTAGATCGTCAGCCCGGTGAGCGAGATACCGCCGATCATGTTGCCCAGCGCGGTGGGCAGCTCGTTCCACAGGAGATAGTCGGCGATGGAGAAGTTGCCCCCCAGCATCAAGCCCGACGGGAAGAGGAACATGTTCACCACCGAGTGCTCGAAGCCCATGTAGAAGAACAGAAAGATCGGCATCCACATCGCCAGGACCTTGCCGGTGACCGTGGTCGAGATCATGGCGCCGACGACCCCCAAGGAGACCATCCAGTTGCACAAGGCGCCGCGGATGAAGATGGTCGCCCAGCCTCCCAGGCCATGCTCCTTGTAGCCGACCGTTCGGGCCTCGCCGATCGACATGAGCTTGTGGGCCACGGCCCCCGGCTCGATCGAGAAGCCGTAGGTGAAGACGACCGCCATGAGCACCGCCGTCGTCAGCGCGCCGGCGAAGTTACCGATGAACACCTGGCCCCAGTGGACAAGAATGCGCGGAATGGTGGCGCCGGTACGTCCGTCGAGCCAGGCCAGCGGGGTCAGCACGAAGACGCCGGTCAGGAGATCGAATCCCATCAGGTAGAGCATGCAGAAGCCGATGGGAAACAATAGGGATCCGGCGAGGTGCGAGCCGGTGTTCACGCTAATGGTCACGGCCATCACTGCGGCGAGCGCGAGGATCGCACCGGCCATGTAGGCGCGGATCAGCGTATCGCGCGTCGACATCTTGAGCTTCTTTTCACCGGCATCGACCATTTTCTTCCCGAAATCGGATGGCTCGATATATGACATTGGCTCGTCCTCTCGTACGGATGGCGAAGAAGTCGTAGACGAAACAGCGAGCGGGGAAGATCGGCGGAGCAGGCCGATTCAGCGCGGATGCTGGCGCCCGATGCGAGTCATCCCCAAGAGTGAAGGCGGTGGCAACCGCGCCTGGATCAATCGGTTCTCCGATAGGCTGGAATGGGCGCCATGAACGTCGCATTCCGGTCCATCGCAACCGGGCCGGCACCCCGCCTCGCCAGATGGCCGCTCGTTTCACCCCAGCACCCTGAATGGATGCGGAAACGGAAACCTGGCCCGACACCGAATACCACGACGATAGCTCAAGCACAATCCGTACCATTAGCGCTCATTCGCCGGACGGGTCTGTCCGATGAGCCGCAGGACAAGCACGCAAGAATGACCGGCCATCGAGCTGGGGTTTGCATCGGCTCGCCGAGCGGGTGGAGGGCTCAGGAAGCTGGCAACGTGGCGAAACGACAGCTGGTCGCTGGCGGCTGGTCGCTGGCGGCTGGTGGCGGGGCGCCGCTCCCACCAAGCGGGGATTGCCTGGACCCACCCAACGGATGAATCCGTTCGGACACCAAAGGCCGGTCAACTGCCTGCGTCCGAAGAGCCGGCCGCTGGAGGCTAGGAGCCCCTTCCAGGGTCAATGGGCGGTCGACAGCCGCAGCGGAGTCCCGAGCCGATCGAAGGCGAGATAGCCCGCGACCTGGCCGCCGCGGACGGACTCGACCATCCTCTCGAGGTTCTGGTCGATGGCGAGGGGCGTCGGCGGGCGGGCGGCGATTCCCGGCAGGGCGGCGGCGAAGACGATCGTCCATTCGACGACGTGCGAGTCCGCTTCCGCCAAGAAGGCATCGAAGCCAGGGATCTCTCGCGGTGCGATGTCCACGAAGGCGACCGGCGCCAGGAACCCCCCCTCGCCCGCCGCGACTGCGGCGGCCTGTGCGGACGTGCGGTCTTCGGGCGACTCGCTACGGGTGAAGACGAAGAGCAATTGCTGGGGCTCGGCCTGCCGACGCGCCAAGCTCAGGAAATCGTCGAAGGACTCGATCTTGAATTCGCTCGCCATGGTGTTGATGACCTCTCGGTGTCGATGAGTTTGGGTGCCGATGAGATTGCCGCGCCCGCGGCCGTCGATCACGAAACGGCCCTCGGAGTCGATGTCCGCCCTCCGATACTGACGTCGCCGGCGTCGGTCCGGTCCCAGGACGGCGGGCGTCGAGCCGGGGCCGGGGCGGGACAGTCTGGCGCAGCGCTCGCGCAGAATCGCGACATTCTGTCTCTTCCAGCTAGGCTCGGACGGGGTCGCAAGGCTTGCTTTGCGTCACGGCCGCCGGGCGCCGCGCGAAGGTCCGCTCGCAGTCGCCGCCCTCGCCCGTCTCCGCCTTGAAGAGATCGATGAAATGCTTGTGGTAGTTGCGCAAGTGTTTGTCCCAGGCGTGCGCGACCTTGGTCGTCTCCCAGGGAAAGAGCGCGCTGAGATCGCGCATGCCGAGATCCAGGTCCTCGGTCGGCCGGTAGGCCAGCGCGGCGATGATGCCGATGCCGAGCCCCTCGCGCACATAGGCCTTGATCACGTCGGTATCGGCGGCACTCAGGACCACGCGCGGGCGCAGACCGGCCTTGGCGAAGGCGTCGCTGAAGCCGCTTCGCCCGGTGAAGCCGAAGACATAGGTGATGATCGGGTGCTCGCACAGGCGCGCCAGGGTCAAGGGCTCCGCGTCGAGCAAGGGATGCGCGCGCGGCGCGATCAGCGCCCGGTTCCAGCGATAGCAGGGAATGGCCCGCAGCCCCGGCTCACTCCCCAGCGCTTCGGTGCAGATCGCCAGATCCACACGGTCGCGCAGCGTGAGATCGACCAGCTGCGCCGGCGTGCCTTGATGGATCTGCAGCTCCACCTCCGGATAGGCGCCGACGAAGCGCCGAATCACCGGCGGCAGGACATAGCGCGCCTGTGTGTGGGTCGCGCCCAGGCGCAGGATCCCCTGATCCTGCTCGGCGAAATCGCAGCCCGCCGCTTGGATGTTGCTGGTCTGGCGCATGATCGCGTCTGCGTAGCACATCACCCGCTCCCCCAGCTCCGTCAGCCCGACCAAGCGCTTGCCGTGGCGCAGGAACAGCGGGCCGCCGATCTCCGTCTCCAGATGCTTGAGGTGCTGGGTCACGGCCGACTGCACCAGGTGCAGCCGCTCGGCCGCACGACTCACGTTGAACTGCGTGTCGACCAAGGTGACCAGAGAGCGTAGCTGTCGCAGCTCCATATCATCTCCCGCGATAAGGGCTCACAAATCCTCATTTCCCGTCGTCCGCCACACCGCCCTAGACTCTGAGCGCAACGGGGGCATCCGCCCGCGCGGCGTCGATCCCGACGCACAACCGATGCCAGGAGACCCGGAAGCATGATGGCGCCGACACAGCTCACTGCCGCGAGCGGCCCGCTCGACGACCGACAGCTCGATACGCTGCACGCCGCGCTCAGGGGCCTCTCGAGCACCCAGCTCGCCTGGGCCAGCGGCTATCTGGCGGGCCTCTGCCAGGGCGAAATCCCGGCCGCGCCCGGGGCGCCCGAGGCGCCGCCGGTCGCCGCCATCAGCCTCCTCTACGGCTCGCAGACCGGCAACGCCAAGGCTGTCGCGCAGCGGCTCGGCGAGCGGGCGCTCGCCGAGGGGCTGGAGGTGCGGGTGCGCTCGATGGACGACTCGGGTCCGCGCCGGCTTGGTAAGGAGCGCCTTGCGCTCTTCGTGGTCAGCACCCACGGCGAGGGCGAGCCGCCCGACAGTGCCCGCGCCCTGCACGCCTTCATCCACGACCAGCACGCGCCGCGCCTGGAGCAGCTGAGCTACGCGGTCCTGGGCCTCGGGGACTCGAGCTACGAGCACTTCTGCCGCACCGCGGTGGAGTTCGATCGGCGGCTCGCGGAGCTCGGCGCACGACGCATCCTGCCGCTGCAATGCTGCGATCTGGACTATGCGGCCGAGACCGAGCGCTGGTCGGCCGACGTCATCGAGCGGCTGGCGCAGCTCGCCCCCGCCAGGCCCCGCAACCTGGTGGCCATTGCGGGGGGCCGTGCGGGCCAGCCCCGCGCGGTCGGCAAGGACACCCCATACACCGCGACCCTGCTCGAGAACCGCCGCATCACGACGCGGGATGCCGTCGCGGATGTCCGCCATCTGGCCCTGTCGCTCGACCCGAGCGTCCTGAGCTACCGGCCGGGCGATGCCCTGGGGGTCTGGTTCCGCAACGATCCGGCACTGGCCGAGGCGGTGCTGGAAAGGCTCGGGCTCGACGGTGAGACGCCGGTACGACTGGGCGAGGGCGAGCTGGGTCTGCGCCAAGCGCTGATCGAGCGGCTGGAGCTGACCCAGCTGCATCCAGCCATCGTTCGCGGCTGGGCGGAGCTGGCGCAGGCCAGCGACCTGCTGAAGCTGGCGGACAACCCTGCGGCCCTGCGGACCTACGCGAGCGCGCGTCAGCTCATTGACCTGATCGCGGCCCATCCCGTCCGCGTCGATGCCGAGACGCTGGTCGGGCTACTGCGTCCGCTCCAGCCGCGCCTCTATTCGATCGCCTCCAGCCAGGCCGAGACCGAGGACGAGGTCCATCTCACGGTGTCGGTGCTGCGCTACCAGGCCCACGGCCGGGACCATCTCGGTGGCGCCTCGGGCTTCCTGGGGGAACGGATCGGCGAGCGGGATTCGCTGCCCGTCTATATCGCCGAGAACACCAGCTTCCATCTGCCGAGGGACGGGAACGCGCCCCTCATCCTGATCGGGGCGGGCACCGGCGTCGCGCCCTATCGGGCCTTCCTGCAACAGCGCGCGGCCAACGGCGATCGGGGCCGCGCCTGGCTGGTGCTCGGGAACCGGCACTTCCACCGCGACTTCCTCTATCAGCTCGACTGGCAGGCCCAGCGCAAGGCGGGGCTGCTGCATCGGGTCAGCCTCGCCTTCTCGCGCGACGGGGCCGAGAAGCGCTATGTCCAGCATGCGCTGCGCGAGGAGGGGCGCGAGCTGCTGCGCTGGATCGAGGACGGTGCCCACCTCTACGTCTGCGGCGCGACCGCCATGGGCCAGGCCGTGCACGGCGCGCTGCTGGACATCCTGACCAGCGAGGCCGGACAGGCCCCGGAGGCCGCAGAGCAGTTCCTCGACACCCTGCGCCGCGAGGCGCGCTACCACCGAGACCTCTACGCATGAGCGCACCCCTTCACGAGAACGAGCACATCAAGGTCCGCAGCCGCTATCTGCGCGGCACCCTGAGCGAGAGCCTGGCCGATGGCCTGACCGGCGCGCTCGGCGGCGATGACGCGCAGATCAGCAAGTTCCACGGCTTCTACCAGCAGGATCATCGCGATCTGCGCCAGGAGCGCCGGGAGCACTACCTGGAGCCCTATTTCGGCTTCATGCTGCGCGCGCGCCTACCGGGCGGGGTCTGCACGCCGGCCCAGTGGCTCGCCATCGACGCCATCGGGCGCGAGCTGACCGGAGGCACCTTGCGTCTGACCACCCGTCAGAGCTTCCAGTATCACGGCATCCTCAAGCACGACCTCAGGTCGGTCATCCAGGGCATCAACCGGGTCATGATCGATTCCATCGGCGGCTGCGGCGACGTCAATCGCAACGTCCTCTGCAACCCCAACCCGGTCGAGTCGGCACTGCATCTGGAGGTGCACGACTGGGCCAGGCGGATCAGCGAGCACCTGTTGCCGCGCACGCGTGCCTACCACGAGCTCTGGCTCGACGGCGAGCGCGTCGGCGGCGGCGAGGACAGCGAGCCGATCTACGGCGCCTCCTACCTACCGCGCAAGTTCAAGACCGCCGTGGCCGTGCCGCCGCACAACGACGTCGATGTCTACGCCAACGATCTGGGCTTCGTCGCCATCGCCGAGCACGGGCGCTTGCTCGGCTTCAACGTCCTCGCCGGCGGCGGCATGGGAGCCACCCATGGGGATCGCTCCACCTATCCGCGCCTGGCGAGCGAGCTGGGCTTCATCACGCCGGAGTACGCCCTCGCGGTCGCCGAGGCCGTGGTCACCACCCAACGCGACTGCGGCGACCGCCACGACCGCAGCCACGCCCGGCTCAAATACACCATCGAACGCATGGGTCTGCCCTCCTTCCGCGCCGAGATCGAGCACCGCGCGGGCGTGCGGCTCGCCCCGGCGCGACCGGTGCGCTTCACCGATCAGGGCGACCGCTACGGCTGGGTCAGGGGGACGGACGGACACTGGCATCTGACCCTCTACATCGAGAGCGGACGCCTCAGCGACGGCCCCGGCCAGAGTCCGATGCGCGGGCTGCGCGAGATCGCCCGCATCCACCAGGGCGACTTCCGCATCACGCCGAATCAGAACTTGATCGTGGCGCGGGTAGCGGAGGAGCGCAAGGGCGCCGTCGAGGCACTGGCGCGCGCCCATGGCCTGCTGGCCGAGGGTCGCTCCCCGCTGCGGCGCAATGGCCTCACCTGCGTGGCGCTCCCGACCTGCCCCTTGGCCATGGCCGAGGCCGAGCGCTATTTCCCGGATTTCATCCATCAGGTGGAGCGTCTGGCCGACAGACACGGGATCGCGGATCAGGGGATCGTGGTCCGCATGACCGGCTGCCCCAACGGCTGCGCCCGACCCTACCTCGCGGAGCTGGCCCTGGTCGGCAAGGGGCCGGGCCGCTACAACCTCATGCTCGGCGGCGACGGCATCGGCACCCGGCTCAACCGGCTCTATCGCGAGAACCTCGACGAGGCAGGCATTCTCGGCGAGATCGACGGCCTGTTTGGGCGCTTCGCCGCGAACCGCCAACCGGGCGAGGGCTTCGGCGACTATCTGATCCGCGACGGCATCGTCCGGGCGGTGGTGAATCCAGCGGAGGACTTCCATGACTGAGACCAATCTCGACGCCATCCTGGCCGGCGACCGGGCCGCGCTCGACGCGATCAACCGGCGACTGGAGTCCAAGCCGGCGGAGGATCGCGCGCTCTGGGCCCTGGAAGAACTGCCGGGGCGGCATGTCCTCACCTCCAGCTTCGGCGCCCAATCGCCCGTACTGCTGCACATGCTGACCCGCCTGCGGCCCGATATCCCGGTGATCCTGATCGATACCGGCTATCTGTTCGCCGAGACCTACCGACTGATCGATGAGCTGACCGAGCGGCTCGCGCTCAATCTCCAAGTCCATCGTCCCACGCTCTCGCCCGCCTGGCAGGAGGCGCGGCTGGGACGGCTGTGGGAACAGGGCTCGGGCGGTATCGACCGCTACAACTGGATCAACAAGGTCGAGCCGATGGAGCGTGCCCTGAGCGAGCTGAAGGCCGGCACCTGGCTCGCCGGTCTGCGCCGCGAGCAGGCCCGCAGCCGCGCCGAGCTCCCGGTCCTGCGGGTGCAGGACGGCCGCCTCAAGGTCCACCCCATCGTCGACTGGCGCGAATCGGACGTGCATCGCTACCTGCGCCGTCACGACCTCCCGGACCACCCGCTGCGCGATCAGGGCTACGTCTCGATCGGCGACGTCCACACCACCGCGCGACTCCTGCCCGGCATGCTGGAGGAAGAGACCCGCTTCTTCGGCCTCAAGCGCGAATGCGGTCTGCATCGGTAGGATAGACAGAGCGCGGCGAAACCCATAGAGCCCCGTACCGAGGCATCGGAACGAGCCCCATCACCAACTCTGGTCCGATTTTCGCTTCTTCACATGGCGTCCAACACCAGATCCAAAGGAGGATCGAGATGTCGCCCATGCTGCCAGAACAAGTCAGGGATCTCCTAAGGCAAGTCCGCTTTCCCGGCCGCTCGCGCGACCTGGTCTCGCTCGGATTCCTCAAGAGCATCGCCGTCGAAGGGTCGAGCATCGAGGTCGAGATCACGCCGGACTCGATCAATGCCGAAAAGGTCGCGATCATGGAGCGCGAGGTCCACGGCCTGCTGCGGGAGGCGCGCTTCGAGACGATCGACATCCACACCGAGCCGCCCTACGACGACGATTCACTGCTGCTCGGCGGGGCTTCCGTCAACCCGCTGCAAGTGGATCTGCGCGAGTATGGTCTGGATCCCATTCCGGACCCCGGACATGGCGGCGCGCCGCACCTGAAGGATCTCCTGGCGGCTGGCGAGGACAAGGCGGGCAAGCCAGCGAAGTCGAAAGGGCCGCCGACCGAGCCACCCGAAAACTTCGAGCCGCCGCTCATCGAGGGGCCTCAGGGCAACGCGGACCCGACCTATGAAGGCCCGATTCCGGTCTTTCAGTGGCAGGTCGATCCCGAGTCGCCCGAGGCGACCGCCAACAAGGTCAAGCTCAGCATCGACAGTTGGAACTATGTCGTCCTCTGGCTGAACCATGCCGAGCAGGATCTGATCTATGCCTCCGTCCATGCCCGGCACTGGATCTACTATAACGGCGAGGCCCGCCCGAATCCCGCCGGACGCACCGAGGGCGTCAACCTGGTCTACGACCGCCAACGCGCGGGCCTCGTCGCCATCTACGGCACCGTGAAGGATTTCCGCCCCTTCGTCGAAGCCTTCCGTCGCGCTTACCAAGGGGAAGCGGGCGAGCCCGAGCCAGCGACGGCCGAGGGGGCGGATCGCACCTGAAGACGAGTAGCGGGAGGCGGGCAACCGCCTTCACGACCCTCATCATCGATCGCTTCCAGCCGCCAGCGACCGGATCCCGGAAATCCGACTCACCAGAGTACCTGCTCACGAAGCGCCCGCTCGAACGCCGGACCTTCTTCGCGCGGGTGACGCAGCGGCAGCTTTGTCACCAGAGATCTGCTGAGCGCGATCTGAGCGCCGACCGAGCAGATCGACCGCGACCGCGCGCCTGGCCTCGACCCCGATCGAGTCAGGCGCGCGAACTTGCCGGCAAACCGATCCGCACTCCCGCCGGTCGTCAACGGCCGTGATCGAATCTCGCTTCGCTGATTCACCAGTTTCCCAACTACTTATTCTCGAAACCGAATCAAAGAGACTCTTCTATCGAACAAAGCGATATCAGCGTCCAATAGATTCCATTTGTCTCAGTATAGGAATACGGTATTCTCTCTATTGATCGCTGCTGAATTACGCTCGTATCTCGTGATAACCGCATGTCTTCGCAGTCTTGTGTCAGCGCCTTCGGCCGCTGTCCGGCAACAGGATGCCCTAGTCGAACGGCGATCGGGGAAATTCCGGGAAGGATCATCCCAAAGCCTCTCGCCCTCGGGGGAGGAGCCCTCTCGAAGGAGAGCGCCTTTCCCGAAAATCGCCTCGGACCCCGTGAGAAAGCGATCGCGTCACTCATTCATAAGATAAGCCGTTGGGGGCGCGCCTGCGTCCACCAGCGAGCAACGCGGAGGAGGAGACCATGACATCCCAGCCACTCGAAAGCCGAGGGCTCGACCGCGCACGCGACGACAGGCCCGCGCCGGACGCGGGCGACTCCATTCTCATCGTCGACGATGAGCCCGAAATGCTGAGCTTCATCGAGCGTGCGCTCGCCCCGCATTTCGCGCGTGTGGAGACGGCGGCCGACGCCGGCACCGCACGTACACTCGCCCGAGACCTTCATTTCGACCTCATGATCGTCGACATCCGCCTTCAGGGCTCAGAGAGTGGATTGGCGTTGGCGCGTGAGATTCGCGACCGCCACCAGGTTGATCTGGATGTGATCTTCGTCACCGGCTACGCGGATGTCTATGACGAAAGCGACGCACTGCGCGACGCCTCGGCCGATGTCCTCAGGAAGCCCTTCCTCGCGGACCAACTGCTCGCCATGATCCAGCGTGCGCGCGAGCGGAGGCGCGCCGCGCGCGAGCAGGCGCTGATCCAGCGCGAGCACGATCGGCGGCCGGTCGCCAAGCGGATCGTGGGGGAGAGCGAGTCGCTCAAGGAGATCTGGCGGACCATTCATCGGCTCGCCCCCATGCCCTCGACGGTGCTGATCAAGGGCGAGACCGGCACCGGCAAGGAACTGGTCGCCCGCGCGCTTCATGACCTCAGCGGCCGGCGCGGCAGCTATGTCCCGGTCAACTGCGGCGCCATCTCCGCCGACCTGATCGAGGGGGAGCTGTTCGGACACCTGCGCGGCTCCTTCACCGGGGCGCACCAGGCCCGCAACGGGCTTTTCAGCCATGCCGATGGCGGCACCCTCTTTCTCGATGAGATCGGCGAGATGCCACTCCCCTTGCAGGCGAAGCTGCTGCGCGTGCTCGAGGAGCGGCGCTACCGCCCGGTCGGCGGCAACCAGGAGATCCCGATCAACGCACGGGTGATCGCCGCGACCAACCGCGATCTGGCCGCCGAGGTGCTCGCCGGGCGCTTCCGCAAGGATCTCTATTATCGGATCAATGTCGTCGATCTGCGCGTGCCGCCCTTGCGCGAGCGCCGGGGCGACATCCCCTTCCTCGCGGGCTATTTCCTCAACGTCCTGTCCACCGAGCTGGGTGTCCCCAACGCGGCGCTCAGTCCTTGGGATCTGGAGCAGCTCATGGGCTACGACTGGCCTGGCAACTGCCGCGAACTGCGCAACGTCATCGAGCGCTCGCTGCTGCTCGGCAAGCCCGTCGCTCATCTGCTTTGCGTCACGCCCCCGCAAGCGCCGGGTGCGAGCGAGAGCGACCTGGGGTCCGCCGGTCCGGCCTCGCTGGAACAGGTGCAGCGCGCACATATCCTGAGTGCCCTGGCCGCCGCTGGCGGCAACAGGACAGTCGCGGCGCGCGCGCTGGGGGTGTCGAGAAAGACGGTGGAGCGCAAACTCAAGGAATGGAGTCAGCCGGACGATGTGAGCGTAGCGGATTGACGTCGGCGATCCGATGGCTCGCCAAGGCTTCCGCCCATTCCTGGCCCGGCTGCGCGCCCGGCTTACCGGGGCCGAGCCGCCGAGCGGCTCCGGCCATCGAGCGGACGCGCAGCCCAAACACGACGAGGAGGAGATCGCCCTCCTCAGCCAACGCGTCGAAACCCTCACCGCCACGCTGCGTGAGACCCGTCACGAGCACCTGGCCCAAACCGAGAAGCTCGCCGCCGTCGGTGAGCTGATTGCCGGCATCGCCCACGAGCTGAACAACCCGCTCGCCATCATGCTCGGCCACATGGAGCTGCTGACCCGTGAGCTGGGACCGGAAACCTGGTCGGTGCGCCAGGAGGTCGAGCTCATCTTCCAGCAGATCGAACGATCGCGTGGAATCATCGACAGCCTGTTGCGGATCACCCGACCGACGGACGACATTCGGATTCTGGAGCCGAGCGAACTGGAAGCCCTGATCGAGGAATGCCTGAGGCTCGTGCTCCAAGAGGCGCGCCGCACGGATGTCGAGGTCCGTACCGATCTGCAAGCGACCCTGGGGGTGCGGATCAGCCGCCAGGACCTGCGCCAGGTCATCATCAATCTACTCGTGAATGCCGTGCATGCCGTCGAGGCCAACCAGGGGACGATCGCGATTCGCTCCCGGGATCTGGAGTCGCGCGGCATCCTCATCGAGGTCGGGGATACCGGCCCCGGGATCCCGCCCGATGTCGTCGACAGGATCTTCCGCCCCTTCTTCACGACCAAGGGCGCGGGACGCGGAACGGGGCTCGGGCTCTCGGTCAGCACGGGGCTCATCCGCCGCTATGGCGGGGCGCTGACTCTGGAGTCCACCTCCGGGCAGGGAACCGAATTCCGGATCTGGGTTCGGCGCGAGCCGATCTTCGACGAGCACGACAACTGGCTCGCCAAGACCCTGGTGTCGAGCCTGGAGGCGCGACCGCGGCAGCCGCCCTGGCTCCGGAGAAAGGACTCGCCCGCATCGCCTTGCCCGCGCTTCGAGACGCACGAGACCTGGCCCGGCCTGACGGTGGCCTCGACGCCCGTCACGTCCGTCAACCCCCGGTCATGTTCATGTGACGAAAGATCACCGGCTTGGCCTGGAGATCGAACGCGTGACCCCGGGGCTTGAGGCCCATGGCGGCGACGATGGCCCGCTTGACCCGATCGTCGTCGGTCGGGTTGGCGTGCAGGACGCGCCGCAGATCGCTCGAATGCTCCTGACCCAGACAGAGCAGTAGCCGCCCGAGCGCCGTGATCCGCACCCGATTGCAGTCGCCGCAGAAATTGTGACTGTGGGGCGAGATGAAGCCGACGCGCGTCTCCTCTCCGGCAATCTGGAAGTATTTGGACGGGCCGCCGGTGCCGTCGATGGTCGGCACGAGGTCGAAACGCTCGGCGAGGTCGCGCCGGATCGCGTCGCTGGAATAGTAGGCTTCCGCCCGGTCGTGATCGCCGATCGCGCCCAGGGGCATCTCCTCGATGAAGCTGATGTCGATCCCGCGCTCGATGGCGAAGCGCACCAGGTCGACCACCTCGTCATGATTGCGGTGCTTGAGCACCACGGTGTTGAGCTTGATCCGCTGGAAGCCGGCGCGCCGCGCCGCTTCCAGTCCGCTCAATGTCTTGCCGATCTCGCCGACCCGGGTGATGGCGCGGAAACGCTCCGGGATCAGGGTGTCCAGGCTGATGTTGATCCGGGTCACGCCGGCATCCTTCAGCGCGCCAGCATAGCGCCCGAGCTGGGTGGCGTTGGTGGTGAGGGTGAGATCCCGCACGCCAGGCAGCGCGCCCAGCTGCTCGAACAGCCAGACCACATTGGGCCGCACCAGCGGCTCCCCGCCGGTCACACGCAGCTTGGTCACGCCCAGCTCGCTGAACAGGCGGCCGAGTCGCGCCATCTCCTCCAGGGTGAGGAGCTGAGCCCGCGGCAGGAAGGTCATCTTCTCCGACATGCAGTAGACGCAGCGCAGATCGCAGCGGTCCGTGACGGACAAGCGAGCATAGATGACCCGGCGACCGAAGCGATCGACCAGACCGGCCACCGGGGTTGCGGGCTGGGCGGCGGGTGGAGCGGGTTGTTGTCGATTCACGCGGTCTCCTGATGGTGATTGACGAGTGCGCGAAGCTCCCGAGCCTTGATCGGGAGCAGCCGGATTCGGTCCCCGCCACCCTCGATCGGCAGGAGCTAAGCAGGCTCCGTGCCGTCCCGCGAACGAACCGGCTGCATTGGGTCCTCAGCCAATCATCTTGCGTCGTGGCTGAGACAAAGAGTCTCGATGCTGGCCATCGATCGGGGCGTATTGTCTCAACCCCGCTCGCGGGGATGGGCAAAGCCCGCGCGACTAGGTCACGCAAGGAGCGCCGAGCGGGGTCGCCCATCGGCTTTCCATTCCTACCCTTCGCACGAGCTTTGCCCATCCTTGCCGCCTGAGCGACGGAGATTCGGGGCTGGGTTCGGCCACACGTGACTCGACGCCCATCATCCCGGCACGTGATGTGCATCAGGAATCCCAAAGCGGAGAGCCAGACTCCTCATCGGGAGCCACGTCGCCTTGCTGACCGATGTCGCCGATCTGCAGCCACGGCCCGGATTGATCTCGACCTGGACCCGTCCTTTCATCCTCCTCGTCTCCACCCGTGTGAGACGTTTTGCGAACCGGCACCCGCCGGTTCTTTTTATTGGAGCCGGCACTTGGGCTACGCCGCGCCGAGACGACGCCTGGTCCGTCGTCCATCCGTCAACATCATCGCGGCGGCAACGCGCTGTCGGCTCGACCATCCAAAACCCGAGGTTGCACACAGCCATGACCGCCATCGTCATCGCCGTTGCGTCGCGCAAGACCCATAGCTTCTCCAAGCAAACCAGGCCGAGTATTCGTCTGCTGGCGGGACTCGGGGTCGAGGATGACGCGCACTGCGGCGCGACCGTCCAGCACCGCTCTCACGCCAGGCGCGATCCGGCCCGACCGAACCTGAGGCAGGTGCACCTAGTGCAGAGCGAGCTCTTCGAGGCGCTTGCCGCAGGTGGCTTCGCGATCGATCCGGGCGGCATGGGCGAGAACATCACCACGCGCGGGATCGACCTCCTGTCGCTCCCGCGCGGCACCGAGCTGTCCATCGGAGCCCAGGTCGTGATCCAGCTCACGGGGCTGCGCAGCCCCTGCGCCCAACTGGATGCCTACCGGCCCGGACTCATGGCGGCCGTGCTCGAGCGTGCCCCGGACGGCCGTCTCATCCGCAAGGCCGGGGTCATGGGCGTCGTGGTGAACGGGGGAACACTGGCCGTGGGGGACGCGATCCGCGTGCACTTGCCGGCCGCGCCCTCTCAAGGGCTCGAACCGGTGTAGACCCTGGCGGCCCACGAATCGCCTCCCCCGGCGCTTGATGCGCATCAAGGCGGCAACCGCGCCATACGCGTCCAATGGCCGTCGATCCGCCAACCGACCGTCTCCGATCGGTGAGTGTCGGATGGCTGCCGACAGCGCCCGCAGGACGGCCTGCAAGTGCGCCTTCTCACGGTCGCTTGCCGCCCGCCTGACCGCACGCAGCGCCCGGCGCATGGCCTCGCCGCGCCCTCAACGGAGGATCCTCCACAATGAACCTGAATCCATCCCTGGTCGTCTCCGACCCGCTTTCCGCCGAGGACCAGATCGCCGAGACCAACCTCACGGATGACGACATCCTGGAGGCGATGCGCGAGATTCCAGGCTACCTCGACATCACCACCAGCGATTTCCGGGCCCTCTATCACCTCGCCCACCGCCACGCGGTCGATCGGCTCTTCAGCGACATCACCGCGGGGCGGCTCATGCGCCGGGAGGTCCGTCCGCTGACCCCTGACACCCCGCTCGCGGAGGCCATCCCCAGTTTCGTGCGGCAGGATCTGAAGTCGCTGCCGGTGGTGGACGGGCAGCGACGCGTCCTCGGCATCCTGACCGAGACCGATGTGCTGCGCGGCCTAGGGGCGGACACCTTTCTTGCCCTGCTCGCACGGGTGATCGCGGACGCCAAGTGCATCAAGTCCGAGCAGCACCATCGGCCGGTCGGCGAGCTCATGACCTCACCCGTGGTGAGCGTCCCGCTGGACGCCGGCATGCGCGAGCTGCTCGCCGCCTTCGCGCGCCATCCCGGCCGCGCCATGCCGGTGCTCACGACCGACGGCCGCCTGGCGGGCCTGCTCCCGCGCAAGGTCTTCCTGAACGCCTGCCACCCGGACCGTCGGCCATGAGGCTCCGGCCCTCGGGCCTCCAGTCCTACCTTGGCAAGATGCGCGGCAGCACCCAAGGCAGCCCGCCTCGGGTTCGCCTGCCAGAGGTGTTCTGGTCCTGGGCGGGCGCCTTCCTGGGGATCGCCGCCGTCGCCTGGCTCAATCAGCGGTTCTTCGCCGACGCCGATCTGGCGCTCACCATCGGCTCGCTGGGCGCCTCTGCGGTACTGGTCTTCGGCGCGGTGCGCAGCCCGCTCGCACAGCCGCGCAACCTCATCGGCGGACACATCCTCTCGGCGCTGGTGGGCGTGACCTGCTGGCAGTGGCTGGGCGGCGACCCCTGGCTGGCGCAATCGGTCGCGGTCGCCACCGCCATCGCCCTCATGCATCTGACCCGCACGCTGCACCCGCCCGGCGGGGCGACCGCGCTCATCGCCATCATCGGCTCCGACCAGGTGCATGCCATGGGCTATCTCTTCGTCCTGATCCCGGCCACGCTGGGACCGCTGGTGCTGCTCGCCGTGGCGCTGCTCGTCAACAATCTTCCCGCTGCCCGACGCTATCCGGAGTTCTGGTTGTAGCCGGCTTCACCACTTCGAACGGCGGGCCACGCGTCTGCGATATCCGCGACAGTCGCACGCAACAGGAGGCTGGGGAGGGAGGGGTTGGAGTGAGTGATGGAGCGGCCGGGCGAGCCGATTCAGGCGCCCCCCGTCGCCGCCCCCTCAGCCACCAGCGCGCGCAGTGTGTCAAGCGCGATCATGAGCTCGGTGCAGTCGCTATCGCCCGGATAGACGACATAGGTCGGCAGGGTCAGGGTCGGGGCGTCATCGACCTGATGCAGACAGCCGCCACGCAGATAGCTGGCGGCGACCCGCTCGGGCACGAAACAGCTGCCGCCGTTGGCGAGGATCAACTGCAAACCCAGCCAGCCGATGTTGGCGGTCTGGGCGGGCCGCTCCAGATCCGGATAGACCCTGAGGTGCTGGGCGTAGAAGGTCGGCCCCCAATCGACATAGACATAGCCGTCGTCCATAGCGGGCTGGTCCGGGTCGCCGCCGACCAGGATCAGGGTCTCGTCGAATAGGTGCTCGACCTGGATGCCGGCGCCCTGCTGGGGGCTGTACATCAAGGCCAGATCCATGGTCCCGGCGATGATGCGGCGCATCAGGTCCTCCTCGAAGCCGATCTCGGTATTGAGCGAGATGTCCGGCGCCGAGGCGCGCATGCGCCCTGCCCAGCGCGGAAGGAAGTCGTCCCAGAGCGCGATGCGCGCGCCGATCGTCAGGCTGGCGCGATAGCGGCTCGGCAGGCCGACGTCGTGACGCGCCTGCTCGAAGGTGAGCAGCAGGGTCTTGGCGTGGCGCAGGAAGCGCTGGCCGGCTGGGGTCAGGCTGGCACCCGAGCGGTTGCGCACGAACAGCCGAGCGCCGAGTCCCTGCTCCAGGTTCTGGATGCGCGCGCTCACCGTCGACTGGGTGACATGCACCCGCTCGGCGGCCTCCAGGAAGCTACCGTGGGCGGCGACCGCGAGAAAGGTCTTGATCTGGTCGATGTCCATACCCTGTCCTCAAGGTCGGGCGACTGATTGTATCGATAATTCCGATACCAACCAGCGATTACTTTCGTTTTTCTTTGACCGTGATCGCCGTTACTTTGTTCTCATTATAAGCCAGTGTGGACTCGGGGCGGACCGCCGCCCACCGAGCCACGGGATGTCGTAACCCACGGAGATCAAACGATGATCGCAGTGCGAATTTCCATGAAGGCCACCCATGAGCCTCTGAAGCGCGCCCCTGTGGTGCTGCGCCTGGACGCGGACGGGAGCGAGACGCCGCCGGTGCTGACCGACCGCGCCGGCCTGGCGAGCTTCGACCTGCCGCCAACCAGCGGTACGATCCTGGTCTCCGGGGTGGAGCGCTACGAGGGCCGGCTCGACGGTGAGATCCCCATCGAGCTGTGGTCCATCACCCAATCCGAGCGGGACTCGCGCGGACTCCCCGGCGAGTTCCCGGCGGGCAGCAACGCCTACCCGAGCATGACGACCCGCGCGGTACAGGTCGGCGAACGTACCATCCTGACCGACAGCGAGGGCTATCTGGTCGACCCCTCGGACTGGTCGGAGGACTTCGCCCGCGCCCTGGCGGACCAGGAGGGGCTGGTCCTGACCGAGGAGCATTGGGAAGTGATCCGCTTCCTGCGCGCCCGTTTCGCCCGCAACGGCATCCAGACGACGGTGCGAGACATGATCGCTCACTTCCGCGACGTCTGGGGGCGCGAGCGCGGCAGCAATCGCTACCTCCATCAGATCTTTCCGCGCGGCGGACCCCAGAAGCAGGGCAATCGACTGGCGGGGCTGCTGCGGACCAAGGGTGAGCATTGAGGACGGAGCTGCCGATCCACGTCATGGCGCGCGCTCCCCGCCGCTTGATCGGCATCAAGTCCAACGGCCTGCGGGGCGGCTAGCGTGCCTGAGTGCCTTGCTCCAGCCACCAGGTCCAAACGCGCGATGGTCTCCACCTCGCGTCTTCAGTCTATTCCCGTCCTCGCGCTCGGATTTCGCGCCTTCTTTCTGGCCGCCGGTGTCGCGGCCATCCTCAGCGTCGCCGTCTGGCTGGCGATCCTGAGCGGGCGCTGGCCCCAACCGAGCCATCTCGCCGGCATCACCTGGCATGCCCACGAGATGCTCTTCGGCTATCTCGCCGCGGTGATCGCCGGCTTCCTGCTGACCGCCGTGCGCAATTGGACCGGGATGGCGACGGCGAGCGGCGCCCCACTCGCCGCGCTGGTCGGGCTTTGGCTGGCCGGCCGGCTCGCGCCTTGGTTGGGACTGCCGCCGTTGTTGGTCGCCCTCATCGATCTCGCCTTCTTCCCGGCCCTGGCGCTCGCGCTCTGGCGACCGCTCTGGAGCGGTCCGAATCCGGTCAATCGGGTCTTTCTGGCGGTCTTCGCGGGCATGACCCTGGCCGGAGCGATGGTGCATCTGGATGCGCTCGGCCTGTTCGCCGGCGGCGCGACGCGAGGTCACCGTCTGATGCTGGACCTGGTGGTGCTGGTCATGCTGCTGGTCTCGGGCCGGGTGATGCCCTTTTTCATCAAGAGCGGCCTCACGAATGCGCGGCCGCAGGTGTTTCCAATCCTAGAGCGACTGGTCTTCATCGTGGCCGCCGGGCTCTTGGTCATCGATCTCGTCCAGCCGCTAAGCCGGGTCGCGGGCGGCCTGGCGCTCACGCTGGGTCTGCTGCAGCTCGCGCGGCTGATCGGCTGGCACGACCGGCGAGTCTGGACCACGCCCATGCTGACCGTGCTCTACGTCGGTCTGCTCTGGCTCGCGCTCGGTCTGATCCTGGATGGACTGCCCGCCTTTACCGCCATGGCGCCGCGCGGCGCCTTGCACGCCCTGACGATCGGCGCCATCGGCGTCGTGACCTTGGGCATGATGTCGCGGGTGGCGGTCGGACATACGGGGCGGCCGATGCAGGCGGCGGCGCCGACGCTCGTCGCCTTCGTGCTGATCAACCTTGCGGCGGCGCTGCGCGGTCTCGCGCCCTTGCTCCTTCCCGCCGGCTATCAGCTGTGGCTGATGGCGGGGGGCCTCTGCTGGATCCTGGCCTTCGGGCTCTTTCTCTGGGTGCATGCCCCAATGCTGCTCAGCCCGCGAGCGGATGGCCGGCCGGGTTGACTCGCTAAGACGCTTGCCTCACCGGTCGCGCTTGCGGGCTTTCAACCTGGGCACGGGACGCCATTTGTCGAGCATGTGGCCGAGACTCAGGATGGGATGGGGAAGCAGCATGCGCGGGCCGGCGTAGCGCATGACTGCGCGCGTGCGCTCGCGCATGGCCGCCGCGTAGCAATGGACCTCGCACAGATTGCAGGCGGGCTTCTCCTCCTGGAAGGGACAGGTGTCCAGTCGGCGCTGGGCATAGTCGAGCAAGCCAGTGCATTCCTGGCAGAGTCCGCGAGCACTGGCATGATGATCGCGACAATAGATCGCCATCATGGCGGCGATGGTCTTCTTCTCGCGGTCGATACGACGCCCCGATGACATGAGCGATCCTCTCGGTTCAAGGCCGCAAGTCCGGGCAGACGACCGGCGGCGCGGCGATGGAATTCGGTGCTGGAGTGTTCCCCCAGGGACCGGGAATCGCCTTGACAAAGATCAAATCGGCACGCGGTGCCGCGCGATCGAGATGACCCGAATGCCGGGCTGGATCGAGCCCAGGCCATAACGCTTGACATCGAAGGGGAACGATATGACCGAGCATTTCACCGAACAGGCATTTCTCCCGCTCAAGATCGCGATCCTCACCGTCTCCGATAGCCGAGGCGAGGATCGGGACACCTCCGGTCACTTTCTGAGAGAGCGCGCCGAGGCGGCCGGACACGCGGTCGTCGCCAAGGAGATCGTGCCCGACGATCGCTATCAATTGCGAGCCATCTTCTCCCGTTGGATCGCCGACCCCCAGGTCAACGTCATCCTGAGCACCGGCGGGACCGGGGTCACCGGGCGCGACAGCACCCCCGAGGCCGTCGTGCCGCTGTTCGACAAGGACATCGAAGGCTTCGGCGAACTGTTCCGGCAGCTCTCCTTTGGCGAGATCGGTGCCTCGACCATCCAGTCCCGCGCCGTCGCCGGCCTGGCCAACGGCACCTTTGTCTTCTGTCTCCCCGGCTCGACCGGCGCCTGTCGCACCGCCTGGGAGAGCATCCTCCAGCCCCAGCTGGACATCCGCACCCGCCCTTGCAATTTCGCGCAACTCATCCCGCGTCTGCGCGAACAGTGAGACGATGCCCATGACGACGCCTCACGATTGCGGATCGATCACCGATCGGCGCCCGACGCTGAGCAAGCACGAAGCGATCGACTTCCTGCTCTCGCGGGTCCAGCCGATCGCCGACGCCGAAACCATCCCGACCGAGACCGGGCTCTGGCGCGTACTGGCCGCACCGGTGAGGAGCGACATCGATGTCCCCGGCTGGGACAACAGCGCCATGGATGGCTATGCCATCCGCCACGCCGATCTGGCCGAAGGCAGCGGACGGCTGCGGATCGCCCAGCGCATCCCGGCTGGAACGACCGGCACGCCGCTGGAGCCTGGCACCGCCGCGCGCATCTTCACCGGCGCGCCCGTGCCCGAGGGCGCCGACACCGTGGTCATCCAAGAGATCTGCAAGCGCGAGGGCGAGACGATCTTCATCCCGCTGGACGCCAAGGCCGGAGCGAACATCCGTCGCGCGGGCGAGGACATTCGGGCCGGCGCGGAGGTGATCGCCGCCGGTACCCGCCTCGCCCCCCAACATCTGGGACTGGCGGCCTCGATCGGGGTCGCGGAGCTGCGGGTCCACCGTCGCCTGCGGGTCGCCATCCTGGCCAGCGGCGATGAGCTGACAATGCCGGGCGAGCCGCTGGGACCGGGGCAGATCTACAACTCCAACCGCTACACGCTGAAGGGCCTGCTTCAGGGGCTGGGCTGCGAGATCCTGGACCTGGGGATCGTCGCGGACACCCTGGAGGCCACCACCGCCGCCCTGGCCGATGCGGCGCGGGAGGCAGATCTGATCGTCGCCAGCGGAGGCGTCTCGGTGGGCGAGGAGGATCATCTCAAACCGGCCGTCGAGCACCTCGGCAGCCTGGATCTCTGGAACATCCCGATACGCCCCGGCAAGCCGGTCGCCTTCGGACGAGTCGGCGAGACACCCTTCTTCGGCGGCCCAGGCAATCCGGTGTCGCTGTTCGTGACCTTCTGTCTCTTCGCCCGCCCCCTCATCCTGCGCATGCAGGGCATCACCGGCGACCTGACGCCACGCACGGTCAGGCTCCGCGCCGGCTTCGACTGGCCCAAGCCGGACAAGCGCACCGAGCTCCATCGGGCGCGGCTCGAGACCGGCGAGGATGGCGAGTTGGAGCTGGCGGTCTACCCCAGCCGCTCCTCGGCGGTCCTGTCCTCGGTCGCCTGGGCGGACGGCCTGATCGAGATCGCGCCCGGCCAGTTGATCCAAGCCGGCGACCGGGTCGATTTCATCCCCTTTGCCAACCTCTTCCAGTGAGCGCACTGCCACCATGATCCGCATCCTCTATTTCGCCCGTTTCCGCGAACAGCTCGGACTAGCAGACGAAACCCTGCCCCGTCGGCCTGGCATCGAGACGGTCGCCGACCTGCTCGCTCACCTTCGCGATCGCGGCGGGGTTTGGGCCGAGACGCTGCCCGAAGGCGAGCGCCTGATGACGGCCGTCAACCAGGAGCTTGTGCGCCCCGACACTAGGATTCGCGACGGAGATGAATTGGGGATCTTTCCGCCGGTTACGGGGGGATAGCAAACCCCGGCGCCCTTGAGGAGGATCGATCAGCGACATCGCCGTCACCTTGCCACGGCGTGCGGCCACGGTGCGCACCGACGAGGATACCGTCGCACTCATCGGGCGCTTGGCCCGGTACTATCCGGACGCCGTCATCGCCGGCATCCTCAATCGCCAGCAGCGCACCACCGCGACCGGCTTACCCTTCACGGTCCATCGCATCGCCAGCCAGCGCACGCATTGGGGGATTGCCTGCTTCACACCACCGGCGCTGCCTCCCGTCGTCGAGCCGGTGACGATCCGCGAGGCCGCCGCCATCCTCGGTGTGGCCCCATCGACGTTGCACCGCCAGCTCGACGACGGGCTCATCGCTGGCGCGCGGCTCACCCCCGGGCGCGCCGTGGCGCATCCTCATCACCGATGCGCTCCGCGCGCACTTCGGCGGCGAGGCCCCGGAGGGCTGCGCGCCCATCGTCGAAGCCATGCGTCGGCTCGGGGTATCGCGCCAGACGGTGTTGCAGCGTGTCAAGCGCGGTGAGCTCGAGGCCATTCATGTCTCACAACGAAATCGTAAGGGACTGAGAATTAAGCTCGAAAATCCAACTTTCGATCTTTTCGAGGAGCCAGCATCAGCTGGGGGGGTAGTATGAACAGCGATCCAAGAAATCTCTCAGGTCGGCGTCGACTAACCACTCGTTGCCAGCGTCCAGCTCGCGCCAGATCTTCTTGAGTGCATCCTTGGTGGATCGCCCGGACCGATACCCGAAGTTGGCGTCATCGAAGACCGGTTCGAAGATCGGCTCCAGCCGATTGAGGATCGCTTGCCGGCACACCCGATCGTCGATCGTCGGGATACCCAGCGCTCGAAACTCGCCCGGCTTGCCCGCCTTGGGAATGGGGTGTTGCAGCACGGGTTGTGGCTCATAGGTCCCGTCCTTGAGCTCAGTATGCGGCCGCTCGAGGTTGGCATCTAAGGAGTCGTCCGCGAATAACTTGAACAAATATGAGTCCCCTCCGAAAACCCCCTTTCCCGCAATCGCACCCAACTAGTGCCGGGGGGCGGAGGCATGCGAGGCATCGCGGGACTAGCCGGGATGATTTCGGAATCCAGAGGTGGCGATCGTCGGTTTCAGCGAATCATTGGGGCGCGATTAAACGCTTGCGGGGCAAAAGGCGGTTTTGGAGGGCTTGCCTGCCTTCTCAGGCGGCCATTTCGGCGAGTTTCGCTTGATGGAGGGTGATACGCCGGACATCGATCCAGGCGGCCCTGCAGAATGCCCATAGCTGCACGCGCACCTTGCCTCGGTACTTCAACTTCTTGTTGCGGGTGTGGTAGACGAGCTGAAAGACGCTCGCCTCGACATTGCAGCGGCGGTTGAACAGCTCACGCGGCAGCGTCTCGGTGCGCCGTCGGCACTCGGCTGCAACGAGCGTCTTGTCGGTGATGTAGCGCCACTTGCCATCGGCGCGGAAGCGATAGCGCCCTGGCTTGCCTGGAAAGCCGGTGAAGTAGATGTCCTGATCGTGCTCATCGGCATAGGCTTCGTTAGAACCCTATCGTTTGGAGACTTTTCGGAGTGGACTCACCAGTGCGTTCACGAGGCCGGGCGTGCGCTCGAGCCGGTGGTCGAGGCCGAGATCCATGCGGCGGTACGCGATGCCGAGGTGCTCTATGCCGACGAGACCAGTTGGAAGGAGCACGCGCAAGGACTCTGGTTGTGGGTGTGCACCTGTAGCACGGCGACCTTGTTCGTCGTCGGGCGGCGCGCCCGCGCGGTCGTCGAGCAGGTGCTCGGTGAGCACTTCGCGCACTGGCTGATGAGCGATGGCTACGCCGCCTATCGCCATCTCGAGCAGCGCCTGCGCTGCCTGTGAGCCTGGCCACCGTCCCTGATGGATTTTCCCCTTTAAATAGTCATTTTGCATGAGGGAGAGGGGTGGGCCTCCC
>NZ_JAAIJQ010000055.1 GCF_010820565.1 Thiorhodococcus minor
CCATGCGAAAGTAGGTCACCGCCAGGGCCTTATCCCAAAACCCCCGCCACTCAGTGACGGGGGTTTTTTCTTGCGCGCGAGAAAGACCATCACCCACATCCGCGCCGCCTCTCCAACAGAGCCATGACCCAGCCGCGCGCGGCGAAAAACGACTGGGGACATCAAGGGGGGCTGGTGTGCCGACAATCCCGGCAGACCTTCTGGTATTGGTCTGCCGGGGCTGAGGCGGTGGCGACTAGAGCTGAGAGATATCTCTTACCGCACCGTTAGCCGCACTGGTTGTGAGCGCTGCGTAGGCCTTCAGTGCCGACGAGACTTGGCGCTCACGGCTTTGTGGCTGCCAGCCCTGGCTTCCCTGCTCGTCCATCTGCTTGCGGCGCTTGGCAAGCGTTTCATCGGAGACGGCGAGGTGGACGCGCCGATTGGGGATATCGATCTCGATTCCGTCCCCTTCCTCGACGAGACCGATGGTGCCGCCTTGTGCGGCTTCTGGGGAGACGTGTCCGATGGATAAGCCGGATGTGCCGCCGGAGAAGCGCCCGTCGGTAATCAGGGCGCACTGCTTCCCAAGGCCCTTTGACTTGAGATAGCTGGTTGGGTAGAGCATCTCCTGCATTCCGGGCCCGCCTTTCGGGCCCTCGTAGCGGATGATGACGATGTCGCCTGGCTTGATCCGATCGGTGAGAATGGCGTTGACGGCATCCTCTTGGCTCTCGAAGATCCTAGCAGGGCCGGCAAAGGTCAGAATCTCCTTGTCGACGCCGGCGGTCTTGACGATACAGCCGTCCTCGGCAAGGTTGCCGAAAAGGACGGCTAACCCTCCGTCTTGGCTGTAGGCATGCTCGAGGTCTCGAATACAACCGGAGGCGCGATCGAGGTCCAGGGCTTCCCACTGGGCCGATTGGCTAAACGCCTCCTGGGTCGGAACACCGCCGGGCGCGGCGAGAAACCGAGCCTGCGCGCGCTGAGACTCGGAACGAGCGACATCCCAGTCCTCGAGCGCTGCTGCTAGTGACTCGCTATGCACTGTGCCAGTCTCGCTGTGGAGCAGGCCCGCGCGGTCGAGCTCGCCGAGGATCCCGATGACGCCGCCTGCGCGGTGTACATCCTCCATGTGGTACTGCTGCGTGGCGGGCGCGACCTTGCATAGATTCGGCACCTTCCTGCTGAGCCGATCGATATCTGTCATGCTGAACGGCACCTCGGCCTCGCGAGCCGCGGCAAGGAGGTGCAGGACGGTGTTGGTCGAGCCCCCCATGGCGATATCGAGGCTCATGGCATTTTCGAAGGCATCGAAGGTGGCGATGGAGCGCGGCAGCACGCTGGCGTCATCCTGCTCGTAGTAGCGTTTTGCGAGCGCGACGATGAGCCGGCCCGCCTCGAGGAACAGCTCCTTGCGAGCGGCATGCGTGGCGAGCAAGGAGCCATTGCCCGGGAGGCTCAAGCCCAGAGCTTCGGTGAGGCAGTTCATGGAGTTCGCGGTGAACATGCCGGAGCATGAGCCGCAGGTGGGGCACGCCGATCGCTCGATCTCGGCGACGCTGCTGTCCGTCTCCTGCGGATTCGCCGCGGCAACCATGGCGTCGACGAGGTCGAGATGGAGCTCCGAGCCGTTGCGCAGGACCTTGCCCGCCTCCATGGGACCACCAGAGACGAAAACGGCCGGGATGTTCAGCCGCAGTGCGGCCATGAGCATGCCGGGGGTGATCTTGTCGCAGTTTGAAATGCATACCATGGCATCCGCCGTGTGCGCATTGACCATGTATTCGACCGAGTCGGCAATGATCTCGCGGGATGGCAGCGAATAGAGCATGCCATTGTGCCCCATGGCGATCCCGTCATCGATGGCGATCGTATTGAATTCCTTAGCGACGCCTCCGGCGCCCTCGATCTCGCGCGCGACGAGCTGGCCTAGGTCCTTCAGGTGCACATGGCCAGGCACGAACTGAGTGAAGGAGTTGACGACGGCAATGATGGGCTTGTCGAAATCGCCGTCCTTCATGCCGGTGGCGCGCCAGAGTGCGCGCGCTCCTGCCATGTTGCGTCCGTGGGTACTGGTTCTTGAGCGATATTGAGGCATTGAAAGACCCTGAAGTGCCGAATGAATGGAGTGCCGAACGAATAAACTGCCGAACGAATCGGATGGCCTCAGTATAAACCTTTCGCTTCGACGGTCGGCCGGCCGCAGGGCGGCTGAGATGGGTGATCCTAGAAGGAGCTGCCAGCCACCAGCAGCCAGCTCAGAGCTTTAGATTGGAGCTGCTTTCAGGTCTTCTCCGAGTCATCACCCAGCGGGTGAGCGGCTGGCCGGCCAGAAAACCCAGAAACTGTCTGATTTTCCTCCGCTGGCGGCTGGTAGCTGACTGCTCCGCCTAGGGTGATGCGACTGTGCGGTCGATTGCAACGAGTCTCGTCATAGAAGGCGAGGGCGCGGGGGAGCTTGGGGGCGAGAAAGGGCTCTCGGCCTTGGGGCGCGGAGAGCTTTCAGCTTCCAGCCATTAGCCGTAGTCTGCGCGCCACCAGGGGACACTGCCTATCCCTGTCTCGCTTCCGGCGACAAGGCGCTGGAGGCACGGCCGGCCAGGATCACCAGCGAATTGACAGGTGCTGCTCTGTCGCTGGCGGGTGAGCTATTGATGTGGGGCGATGAGTCGCTCGAGCAGCGCCTTCTGGGCATGAAGTCGATTTTCGGCCTCGTCCCAGACGACCGACTGGGGGCCGTCGATGACGGATGCGGAGACTTCTTCGCCGCGATGGGCGGGCAGGCAGTGCATGAAGAGGGCGTCCTTGGATGCGCGGGCCATGACGGCGTCATCCACCTGGAAACTACCGAAGGCGGTCTCGCGACGCGTCTGCTCCTCTTCCTGGCCCATGCTCGCCCAAACGTCCGTGGCGACGAGATGGGCCCCAGCCGCCGCTTCCTGCGGATCGCGCACTAGGGTGCAGCGATCCCCAGCTGCTTCCATGAAGTCCGTGTCCGGCTCGTAGCCCTCGGGGCAGGCGATGCTCAGCTCGAAGTCGAATAGCTGTGCCGCTTCCATGAAAGAGTGGCACATATTATTCCCGTCACCGATCCAGGCGACTCGCTTGCCGCGGATATCGCCGCGGTGCTCGTAGAACGTCTGAAGGTCGGCAATTGTCTGGCAAGGGTGCAGTCGGTCCGTCAGACCGTTGATGACCGGGACCTCGGAGTGGGCCGCGAAGCGCTCGACCGTCTCCTGCTTGAAGGTCCGGATCATCACGGCGTCGACCATCCGCGAGATCACGCGCGCGCTATCCTCAATGGGCTCGCCTCGGCCAAGCTGGGTGTCTCGAGGCGACAGAAAGAGCGCGTGGCCACCGAGCTGGAACATGCCCGCCTCGAAAGAGACGCGCGTGCGGGTCGATGACTTCTCGAAGATCATCGCCAGGGTGCGATGCGCGAGCGGTCGGTAGTCCTCTCCGCTCTTGTGCATGCGCTTGAGCTCGATCGCGCGATCGATGAGGCTGCGGGCTTCCTCAGCGGTGAGGTCGCTGAGCTTGAGGAAATGACGGCATGAATTCGTTGGGGCGAGCATAGAGGGTGTCTCCGCGACGTCGCACTCAGGCGTCGCCCAGGAAGGCGATGACAATATCCGTGAGCTTCTGAATCAGCAGATCCGCGTCGTCTTGCTCGATGATCAGTGGCGGGAGGAGCCGGATGACGCGCTCTGCGGTGACGTTGATCAGCAGCCCGGCTTGCAGGGCTGTGCCCACGAGCTCCGCGCAGGGGCGGTCGAGCTCGATGCCGAGCATGAGTCCGCGGCCGCGGATATCGACGACGCCGACCTTGTCGCCGAGGGCGTCCTTGAAGGCGTCGAGCAAGTAGGCCCCGCGCTGCGCAGCCTTCTCCGCGAGCTTCTCGGTCGCAATCGTCTCGAGCACGGCCCGGCCGACGCGACAGGCGAGCGGGCTGCCGCCGAAGGTCGAGCCGTGCGAGCCCGCCGTCAGGACCTCCGCCGCCTCGCCCTGTGCGAGGCAGGCCCCGATCGGCACGCCGTTGCCGAGGCCCTTGGCGAGCGTCACGACATCCGGGAGGATGCCGGCGTGATTGAACGCGAACGGCGCGCCCGTGCGCCCCATGCCCGTCTGGATCTCGTCCAGGATGAGCAGCCAGCCCTCCCGGTCGCAAATCTGCCGCAGCCGAGGGAGGTAGTCCTCGGCCGGGATATTGATGCCGCCCTCGCCTTGAATGGGCTCGATCAGGATTGCGACGATGTTGGGCCGATTTGCCGCGGCAGTCTCGATCGCGTCGATGTCGTCGTAGGGGACGCGAACGAAGCCTTGAACCAGGGGCTCGAAACCGGCTTGCACCTTGCGGTTGCCAGTGGCCGAAAGCGTTGCGAGGGTGCGCCCGTGGAAGCTGTTCTCGGCAACTAGGATCGCGGGATTCTCGATCCCTTTGCGATGCGCGTGGAGGCGGGCGAGCTTGATCGCCGCCTCGTTCGCCTCCGCGCCGGAATTTGCGAAGAACACCCTGTCCATCCCCGCCTGCTCGGTGAGCATGGCGCCAAGGCGCTCTTGCTCCGCGATCTGGTAGAGATTGGACGTATGGACGAGCAGGCCGGCCTGCTCACACAAGGCGTCACGAACGGCGGGGTGCGCATGTCCCAAGCCGCAGACCGCGATCCCCGAGAGCGCGTCCAGGTAGCGCTTACCGTCGGTATCCCAGAGCCAGATGCCTTCACCGCGCGCGAAGGTCACGGGTAGACGCTTATAGGTGGCCATCAAGGGCTCGCTCATGGCGGACTGACCCCGATTGAGCTGCAAAAGGAAAATAAAAAAGGCGGTTCCTCACGCGGAAACCGCCTTTCTGTGTAAGGCGAAGTGCGGAAATATACCGCGTTACTTGCGCCGTTTACAAGTTTTTAGCATGGAATACGAAGGGTTAGGCGATTTCGGTCAATTCTCATACCATCTGCCTTGTCTTGACGCCCCCCTTCTGTGTCGCCTCGACAGTCACATCGCCCGGCGATGCTCTTGCCAACGCTCCTTGAAGGCGGACCTCAATCCGGCGCCACCTGGGCTAAGAATTTCCGGCAATCGCCTTAGGCCGCGAAGTTGGACGCGACGAACTCCCAGTTGATCTTCGCCCAGATGCTCTCGAGGTATTTCGGGCGTGCGTTGCGGTAGTCGATGTAGTAGGCGTGCTCCCAAACGTCTACCGTGAGGAGGGCCGTCTTGCCCTCGGTCATGGGTGTTCCCGCGTTCGAGGTGTTGAAGATCTCCACCGAGCCGTCGGCGTTCTTCACCAGCCAGGTCCATCCGGAGCCGAAATTGCCGGCCGCCGCGGTCTCGAATTCGGACTTGAACTGGTCGAAGGAGCCGAACTTCGCGGCGATGGCCTCCGCCAGCGCGCCGCTCGGCTCGCCGCCACCGTTGGGGCTCAGGCAGCTCCAGTAGAAGCTGTGATTCCAAACCTGCGCGGCATTGTTGAAGATGCCGCCGGACGACTTCTTGATGATGTCTTCGAGCGACATGCCCTCGAATTCTGTCCCCTTGATGCCATCGTTCAGCTTGGTGACATAGGTCTGGTGATGCTTGCCGTAATGGTACTCCAAGGTCTCCGCCGAGATGGTCGGCTCGAGGGCGTTCTTGTCATATGGTAAGGGTGGTAGCTCAAAGGCCATGGGTTCTGTCTCCCGTTGTATTGTGCTTGTCTGTAAGGAGGAGTGCTCGCCGAAGTACCTCATCACCTTGGATCGAGTAGCCAGGATGTCAACCCGTGTGCGTGAGGCCGATGGGCTAGACGAGACTCGGACCCCTGGTACCCCGGTTGCTGCGCATCTTCTGTCTCGAACGAGGGAGTGGCGTCAGTCGCGGCCTTTTGCAAGATCGCGGATCGCTGTGTGACCATGCAGTCTGGCTCCCGACCGAAGGCCTCATCCGTGTCACTCAGCCCAATCGACCTCGCCCTATTCGCCAGCCGGATGGACGCTATCTGCGAAGAGATGGGCGTCGTTCTGCGTCAGGCTGCGCTCTCCCCGAATATCAGGGACCGCTTGGACTTCTCCTGCGCCATCTTCGATCGCTCTGGGCAGCTGGCGGCCCAGGCGGCGCACATCCCGGTGCATCTTGGGAGCATGGCATTCGCGATGGCGGGTATCGTGTCGCGCGTCGACTGGGCGGACGGCGACATGCTGGTTCTGAACGACCCCTATCTCGGCGGCACCCACCTGCCCGACGTCACCCTCGTCGCCCCGCTCTTCGTCGAGGGGCAGATCACCGCATTCGTCGTCAATCGCGCGCATCACGCCGACATTGGTGCGAGCTCGCCCGGGTCCATGCCCATCTCCCGCAGCCTCTTCGATGAGGGGCTCATCATTCCGCCCAGCCATCTCTTGCGCAATGGGGCAGTCGTCGACGAGGTGCTGGAGCGCATTGTCGGCGCGACGCGAAATCCGAGCGACGCCCGCGGCGATTTCTTCGCCCAGATCAGTGCAAACCACGCAGGTGTCGCGCGATTGGGTCAGCTTGTCCGCGTCATGGGGCGAGCGGCGTTGGATCTGGCTCTCGAGGACCTGAACGCCTATGGAGAGCGCCTCGCACGGGCCGTCTTGGCCGATATCCCGGAGGGCGTCTATCGTTTCGAGGACGTCATGGACGATGATGGTCAGGGGGCGCGCGACATCCCGATTCGGCTCGCGCTACGTGCTTCGGCATCTGGTATCCACCTGGACTTCTCGGGCACGGCTTCGCAGGTGCAGGGCAATATCAACTGTCCGCTTGCCGTGACCGCCGCCGCCGTGCTCTACGTCTTCCGCTGCTTGATGCCAGCCCAGACACCGGCCTGTGCGGGCAGCTTTCGGCCGATCGCCCTGGAAGCGCCCGAAGGCTGCCTGGTCAACGCCTGTCGCCCGGCCGCCGTCGCGGCCGGCAATGTGGAGACGAGCATGCGGCTCGTCGACGTCGTCATGGGTGCCTTGGCTCAAGCCATCCCGGACGGCATGCCGGCCGCCAGCTGTGGCAGCATGAGCAATCTCGCGATGGGCTGCGCCGCCCCCGGGGCGGCTTGGGACTATTACGAGACCATCGGCGGCGGCATGGGGGCAGGCGTCCATGGCGGGGGATGGTCTGGCGTTCAGACGCATATGACCAATACCTTGAATACGCCGATCGAGGTCCTGGAGGCGCGGCTTCCGCTCCGGGTCGAGCGCTACGGGCTTCGCGACGGCTCGGGCGGCGGTGGCGCGTGCCCTGGTGGCGAGGGTCTCGTGCGCGAGCTCCGTTTTTTGGGGGCGGCCGAGGCGACCTTGCTAACCGAGCGTCGTCGCAGTCGACCCTGGGGTAGCGCCGGTGGTGAGCCGGGGGCGAGTGGCCGAAATCGCCTCAATGGGGCTGAGATCTCGGGCAAGGTCCGGGTTTCTCTGCAGCCGGGAGACCTGCTCGCCATCGAAACGCCGGGTGGCGGCGGTTGCGGGTCCAGGGCCTGAGGGTGCTAGCGGTTTGCGGGGGCTCGGTCCCGGGTGTCGAGACCGATGCGGTCCGCGGCGGGCCGCGCTCGGTCTTCTTTGGCAATAACTGGGGATTCCTGGCATGTGTGGTATCTGCGGCGAGCTGAGATTCGATGGCGCACCCGTCGACCTCGCATCGATCGAGGCGATGATGTCGCGACTCGTCCGGCGCGGTCCGGATCACGGCGGCAGCTACAGCGATGGCGCCTTGGGCTTCGGTCATCGTCGTCTGTCGATCATCGACCTGACGGTACGCTCCAACCAGCCGATGGTCGACGCGGAGCTGGGCCTGGCGGTCGTCTTCAATGGCGCCATCTACAACTACCCGGCGCTGCGTAGCGAGCTGCAGGGGCTGGGCTACAGGTTCTTTTCCGAGGGGGATACCGAAGTCGTCCTCAAGGCCTGGCATGCCTGGGGCACCCAGTGCGCGGAGCGACTGCACGGCATGTTCGCATTCGCGGTCTGGGATGCGAATCAGGGGTCGCTCTTCATCGCGCGCGACCGCTTCGGGATCAAGCCGCTCTACTGGAGCGAGCAGGGGGCGCTTCTGCGGTTCGCCTCCAACCCTCAGGCGCTGCTCGCCGCCGGCGGCGTGGATACCGCCATCGATCCGGTCGCCCTGCATCATCTCTTCACCCTGCACGCCGTGGTCCCTGCGCCGCGGACCATCTTGCGCGGCGTCCGCAAGCTGTCGCCAGGGCATTGGATGCTGATCGAGGCATCTGGCCGCCGCACGGAGGAGGCCTATTGGGCCCTGGCGGCGCGGCGCCCGCACGCGGCAGGGTCCGAGGAGGAATGGCTGGAGGAGATCCACGCGGCGTTGCGTCACGCGGTCAAGATTCGCAGCGAGGTCGCGGACGTTCCGGTAGGCGTGCTGCTCTCGGGCGGGCTGGATTCGAGCCTGCTCGTCGCCCTGCTGGCGGAGGTTGGGGTCGCGGATCTCAGAACCTTCTCGGTCGGCTTCGAGGATACGCCCGAGGAGGCGGGCAGCGAGTTCGAGTATTCCGACTTGGTGGTCGAGCGCTATGGCACGCAGCACCGCAAGCTCTTGGTGCCCAACGACCAGGTGCTGAGCCGTTTGCCCGAGGCCATCGACGCCATGGCGGAGCCCATGTTCGGCCAGGACGCGGTCGCCTTCTATTTGCTCTCGGAGCTGGTCTCACGCGAGATCAAGGTGGTCCAGTCCGGGCAGGGGGCCGACGAGGTCTTTGGGGGATACTTCTGGTATCCGCGGATGCAGGCGGAGACCCAGGGCTCGCGTCTCGAGCGCTTCCGCAAGCACTACTTCGACCGCGACCATGACGAATACCTGCGCATGGTCGCGGACGACTATGGTCGGGACGATTTCACGGGGGAGCTGATCGCCGGGCGGCTCGATGACGCAGATGCCGATTCCTTCATGGATGCGGTGCTCGCCCTGGATGCGACCACGCTCATCGTGGACGATCCGGTGAAGCGCGTAGACAACATGACCATGGCCTGGGGCCTCGAGGCGCGAGTGCCCTTCCTCGATCACCAGCTCGTCGAGCTGGCGGCGGCTTGCCCCCCTGAGCTCAAGCTGCGCGATGGTGGAAAATATCCACTCAAGATTCTGGCGCGTGGCCTGCTGCCGGACGTCGTGATCGATCGGCCTAAGGGTTATTTCCCCATGCCGGCGCTCAAGTACGTCCGCGGTCCCTTCCTCGAGATGATGTGCGATGCCGTGAGCTCACGCGCCAGTCGCGAGCGGGGGCTCTACCGTCAGCCCTACCTCGACGCGCTTCTTGCCGCGCCCGACATGCATCACACGCGCATTCAAGGCAACAAGCTGTGGCATCTCGCGCTATTGGAAATCTGGCTGCAGCGTCATGTCGATAAGCCCGCTGCCTGATGATCGGCTCGTTGACATCCGTCGAGGCCCAGCTTGCTTGAAAAGCGCCCTGGCGGCCCGACTCTCGCCCTCACAAGTTCGATAGTCAGACGAGGTGAGTAGTGGACGTCTTAAAGCGGATCGGAGAGCAGGTGAAGGGCAACCCAGTCGTCATCTACATGAAGGGAACGCCGCAGTTCCCCCAATGCGGCTTCTCGATGCGGGCCGCGGCGGCACTGCAGGAATGCGCAGTGCCATTTGCCTACGTCAACGTCCTCCAGGATCCCGAGGTCTTCGAGAATCTGCCCCGGTATGCGGAGTGGCCGACCTTCCCGCAAATCTACATCGATGGCGAGCTCGTCGGTGGCTGCGACATCACGCTCGAGCTTCATGCGAGCGGCGAGCTCAAGACCATGATGGAGCAGGCGGTCGCCAAATCCGAGGCGGCTGGAAGCTAGTACGATCCGCTCTGCCGGACTCGGCCGGCAAGGGCGGCCCCTAGGCGTCCGGGCCGGAAAGCCCCGCCATCAGGTTTGCGCCTTTCTCCCAGGGATGATCCGGCGTCAGCTCACTCCAGCGGTTGACGATCGTGCAGAATAGCTTGGCCGTCTGCTCGGCGTCGTAGATCGCGGAATGTGCCTCATCATTCTGCCATTGCAGCCCCGCCGCTCTCGCCGCCCGCGCGAGGACGGTTTGGCCGAACATGAGGCCGGCGAGCGTGACGGTGTCGAAGACGCTGAATGCATGGAAGGGATTGCGCTTGTAGCCCGTGCGCTCCACTGCCGCCTTGACAAAGCCGAGGTCGAAATGCGCATTGTGGCCGACCAGGATCGCACGGTTGCAGTCATGCGTCTTCACCGCCTTGCGAATCGGCGTCAGGATCTTGGCCAGCGCGTCCTGCTCGGAGACCGCATCCCGGAAGGGATGTGCCGGATCGATACCATTGAAGGCGAGTGCCTTCGGGTCGATCTCCGAGCCGACGAAGGGCAAGACATGGCATGCCAATGTGGCGCCAGGCTCTAGTCGCCCATCAGGCTGCATCTTGATGATGACGGCCGCGATCTCCAACAGCGCATGGCGCTGCGCGTCGAACCCAGCGGTCTCGACATCGATCACAACGGGCAAGAAGCCACGAAAGCGTTGTGCGATACCGCCGAAAGTCTGTCTTTCCTCATTCATCGCGACAGCATAAATTGGCCGGCCTGGTTTTCCAAACGTCGTGCTGCGCGGCTCTGGGGCCGGGCATGCTCGGTTTCCTTCCTCCCGCCTTCCGGGTGTCAGACTCCAGTGTGCTAGCCTGCCCTGAAAGAAGACGGTCTCGCGACGGAGTGACGGGCGCCGAGCTGGCCTGCTCTCGGGACGCACGAGTCGCATGGAGGTTGGTGTCTTGACTGCCGTTGCCCGTTCTCATCTCCTTTGGCTTGTCCTGCTGCTTGGCGTCTCCCCTCAGGCGACTGCGGCTCGCGTCGCGGCGATGGGGGCCGACCATGGCCTTCTGTTCGAGGTCAGGTCGGACAGCTCGGATACGCCGAGCTACCTCTTCGGCACCATTCACAGCGAAGACCCGCGCGTCACTGAGCTGCCACCCCAGGTCGAAGGCGCCTTCGACGCCTGCCCCGGTTTTGCGCTCGAGGTTGTCCCCGATGCGTCGGCGATCATCAAGGCAATGATGACCATGACCTACACGGACGGTCGCCAGCTTCGTGATGTCTTGTCGCTCGATCTCTACGCCGAGGTGAAGAAGGCCCTGGCGGAGCTGGGCATGGGGGAGGAGGCATTCAAGGACTTCAAGCCCTGGGCCGTCATGACCCAACTGAGCACTCCGCCTGGTAAGACCGGCAATTTTCTCGACATGAGACTCTATCGCGGGGCCGTCGCCGAGCATAAACGGATCGCGGGACTGGAGACCATGGAAGAGCAGCTGGCCATCTTCGATCGTCTGGAAGAGGCCGACCAGATTGCCTTGCTCGAAGAGACGCTGGAGGCTCGAGGTGAGCTGCCGAAGATGTTCGAGCAGTTGACGCTTGCCTATCTCCAACGTGATCTCGCCCGGCTGCAATGGCTGAGCGATGCCTACTTGGAGGAGAGCGAGCCGCGTCTGGCCGAGCTGTTTCGTACCAGGGTGGTCGATGCCCGCAATCTTAGGATGGCTAGTCGCATGGCCTCGCTCCTGGACGAGGGCGGGTGGTTCATTGCTATCGGCGCCCTCCATCTGACCGGCGATACCGGTGTGGTGGGATTGCTCCGCGACATGGGGTATTCCGTCGACCGGCTCTACTGAGAGATCGGTTGAGGGCTCGAGCTCCGGCTGATCTTTCGCACGCGCTTGCAGCATTCGGCCTGAGTCGGCCCTGTGTTAGGATTCGGACTCTTCGTGTGTGGAGATCGAGCAAGAATGATGGCTGTGGAGAACCGCTCGCATCGGCTTGCCCGCTGGGCAGCGCTGGCCGCAACCTCGCTCTTGCTTGGCTGCGCGAGTCATCCTGATCGGGTCGTCGATGAGCGCGATCCGCTCGAGCCTTTCAACCGGGCGGTATTTCGGTTCAATACGGACTTCGACAAGGCGTTCCTGCGTCCGGTGGCGGTTGGCTATCGGAAGGTGACGCCAGAGCAGGTCGACCGCGGTGTCACGAATTTCTTCAATAACCTCGCCGACGTCACTTCGATCGCGAACAACGTCTTGCAGTTCAAGATGTCCAGGGCTGGCAGCGATGTCGGGCGCGTCTTCATCAATACGACCGTGGGGCTGCTCGGCTTCGTCGATGTCGCGACCAATGTGGGATTGCCGAGCTACAAGGAAGATTTTGACCAAACCCTCGGTTATTGGGGGCTCGAGCCGGGCGCCTACCTGGTTCTCCCCATTCTGGGGCCGAGCACCATGCGCGGCACCATAGGGTTTGCTGGTGATGTCGTGACCGATCCCCTCTTCAATCTCCGGGATGACAAGATCCATTGGGGGCTGGTTGGTCTGCGCGTCGTCGACCGGCGCGCCGATCTGTTGACCGCGGGCGACATTCTGGAGGACGCGGCCATCGATCCATACAGCTTCCTGCGTGACGCTTACCTGCAGCGGCGTTTGAATCTCGTCTACGACGGCAATCCGCCAGCGCAACAGGGTCAAGACGACTTCTGGGACGAGGTCGACTTCGGGACACCCGCTCCGGCCAGCAACTAGCAGGCATTCAGCCCGCTGCACGCACGCCTTGGTCCTGTGAGCTGAGGCGCCTCGAATCCATCCAGGCGCGCAATCCCCTCGTCTGCGCGTCTCGGGCTCAGTCTCGGACGCGCCAGTCCAGGGGCTCCCCAGCGCCGAGTGGAACGACGCGATCGGCCCCGAATGGGTAGTCTGCGGGGACCTCCCAGGTCTCACGCCGGAGACGGAGCTTGTCCAGGTTGCGCGGCATTCCGTAGAAGTCTGCTCCATGATGGCTGGCAAAGGCCTCGAGTCGATCGAGTGCCCCCGCTTCCTCGAACGCCTTGGCATAGAGCTCCATTGCGGCATGTGCACTGAAGGCGCCGGCACAGCCGCAGGCGTTTTCCTTCGCCTGAGCTGGGTGCGGGGCGCTATCTGTTCCCAGGAAGAAGCGCGGATGCCCGCTGGTGGCCGCATCCAAGAGCGCCTGTCGATGGCGCTCACGTTTGAGAACGGGCAGACAATAGAAGTGTGGACGGATGCCACCGGCAAGAATCGCGTTGCGGTTGTACAGCAAGTGATGGGGCGTGATGGTGGCGGCGAGGGTGCTTGGTCCAGCCCGCACGAAGTCGACGGCCTCTGCCGTGGTGACATGCTCGAAGACGATGCGGAGCTCGGGAAAATCAGCAACCATGGCTTGCAGGTGCGACTCGATGAAGCGCAGCTCCCGGTCGAAGATGTCGACATCCGGGTCGGTGACTTCTCCATGCACGAGCAAGGGCAGGTGCTCGCGCTGCATGGCCTCGAGCATCGGAGTGATCCGGGCAAGATCGGTCACCCCATTCTCCGAGTTGGTGGTTGCGCCAGCCGGATAGAGCTTGCAGGCGGCGACCGCGCCGCTCGCCTTGGCCTTTGCGATCTCGTCCGGTGTCGTCTTGTCGGTCAGATAGAGCGTCATCAGCGGCCGAAACCGGCTCCCTTCCGGAAGCGCTGCCAAGATGCGGTCGCGGTAGGCCAGCGCCTGGTCCGTCGTGACGAGCGGGGGCTTTAGATTCGGCATGATGATGGCCCGCCCGAATTGTCGCGCGCTCAGCCGGGCGACATCCGCCATGGCCTCCCCATCCCGCAGGTGCAGGTGCCAGTCGTCTGGGCGCGTGATCTCTAGGTTTTGGATGGTTGGCATGGTCTTGTCCGCTGTTGATTCGCAGGCCGGAGCGCGGGGATTCAGTCGGGCCCGCGTCTTGGGCCTCGTCTTTGTCTATTATGCCAATCTTGACTGGGCCTTGCGGGGAGTGCTTCGGCGAGCGGCGATTGCCAAGGAGGCCGGTGCCGGCGATCTTGGCCGACGTTTCTCTTGGTAACGCCCTGAGAGGCGGGCGATCTCGTCTAGATCGTCGTGAGGGGAGCTTGGCGTGCGGAGCAGATGGCTCGAGGGCACATCCCTGTGCGGCCGAGCTTGAATCAGCTGGAATCCTTCTGGCTGCTGGAGCGGCTCGACGGCTCGCTCTTGGCCCCTTTGCGGGAGGCCGACTTCCGGCAGTGCCCGGATACCTTGACGCCGTCCTTGCGCGTGTAGCCATTGACCCAGTGGCACTGGGCCTTGGAGTCGCAGGGGCTATTGTCGAGACCCTTGCAGGATGACTCCGCGGTTGCCGGCTGAGTGGCGATGGCTGCCATCAGCAATGCCGATGCGAGTGCCATCACCGACTGTTTCATTGAGATGCGGATCTTCATAGGCTTCCCCCTCTCTGTCGCTGTGCGTCTGTGCTCTGATCGCCCGCCGGCGTCGGCGAGCCAGAAGAAGCTAATCATGAATGTACACGAAAGGCAAACGTCCGCCCGTGGATTGGCCGTCCTGGTGGAATGGCGAGCGAGAAGGTCGCCATCCTGCGGCCGGCCCGCGGCGGGGCTCCAATCGGACTAGGGGCCTGCGGCGAGACGCAGATACTTCTGGTGGAGCTTCTCGACTTGTGGCGCTAGCGCGGAGGGTGGGCCGCTGTTGTCGATGATATCGTCCGCGCCCGCCAGCCTCTGCTGGCGCGAGACCTGACTCTCGATGATGCGCGCGGTCTGAGTGCGTGAGAGTCCGCTGCGACGACGCACGCGCTCGATCTGCTCCTCCTCGGGGACATCGACGACCAAGACCCGATTGGCAAGCGCTTGTTGTCCGGTCTCGAACAGGAGCGGAATCACCAAGACCGCGTAGGGCGCCTCGATCGCGGCGAGGCGCTCGAGCATGCGTGTGCGGATCGCGGGGTGCAAGATGCGCTCGAGTCGCCTTCGGGCATCCGCATCTTGGAAGACCTTCTCCCTCAGATAGGCGCGGTCGAGTGCACCACTGGGTAAGGATGCCTCCTTGCCGAAGGTCTCGAAAATCTTCGAGAGGGTCGGGGTGCCCGGGGCGGTCAGCTCGCGAGAGAGCAGGTCGGTATCTATGATCCCGGCTCCAAGCCTGCCGAGCAGGTCGGATACCGCGGTCTTGCCGCTCCCGATACCACCGGTCAAGGCAACGACAAACATGGGCGCGATCAGATCAGCCCGGTTGCACGCAGATAGGCGTCGTTGATCTCATTCCCCCAAAGCAAGCTGATCCAGCCTGCCGCGGCGAGATAGGGGCCGAATGGCAGCGGCTTCCCTTGCTCGTGTCGGCCGCTGAGGATGAGGGCGACGCCGATCAGGGCGCCGGTCAGTGCCGACAAGAGGATGATCTGCGGAAGCGCTTGCCAGCCCAGCCAGGCGCCGAATAGGCCAAGTAGCTTGAAATCTCCATAGCCCATGCCTTCCTTGCCTGTGGCGAGCCGGAATAGATGGAAGACGAGCCAAAGACTAAGGTATCCGGCAGCCGCCCCGACAATGGATGCGTGCGTGTCCGCGAAGAGACCGAAGAGACTCAGGACGAGCCCAAGCCAGAGCATCGGCAGGGTGATGCTGTCTGGGAGGAATTGGGTGTCGTAGTCGATGACCGCGAGCGCGATGAGCGCCCAGGTGAGCAGCAGTGCCGCGGGCATCTGCCAGGTGAGCCCGAGCTGCATGACGACGATGAGGCTCAAGAGCCCGGTCGCGGTCTCGATGATCGGGTAGCGTGCGCCGATCGGATGCTTACAGGCGGAGCAGCGTCCGCGCAGCGCCAGATAGCTGAGTAAGGGGATGTTCTCGATGGCGCGGATGCGATGGCCGCAGCTCGGGCAGGTCGACGCCGGCTTGGACAAGGTGAGCGGCGGCTCGCTCGGGACCTCTGTATCGGCATCCTCGCCGTTCAGCTCGGCGCAATCGCGCCGCCAGCTCGCCTCCATGATACGCGGCAATCGCAGGATGACGACATTCAGAAAGCTCCCCACGATGAGCCCAAGCACGCCGATACTGGTATAGAGCAGTCCAGGGTGCTCCAGGAAGAGGGCGATCAGCTCTGGTGTCTGCATTGGGCTAGACGACCGCCGCGAGCTTGAAGATCGGCAGATACATGGCGACTACCAGACTACCGACCAAACCGCCGATGACGACCATGATCAAGGGCTCTAGGAGACTGCTGAGGCTGTCGACGGCGTTGTCGACCTGCTCTTCGTAGAAGTCCGCGACCTTGCCCAGCATGTCGTCCAGGGCGCCGGATTCTTCGCCGATGGCCGTCATCTGGATGACCATGTGCGGGAAGAGGTCGCGCTGGCGCATGGCGAGCTGCAGGGATTGGCCGGTTGCGACCTCTTCGCGCATCTTGAGTACGGCGTCCTGATAGACGATGTTGCCCGTGGCGCCGGAGACCGATTGCAGTGCTTCAACCAGGGGGACGCCAGCGGCGAACATGGTCGAGAGGGTGCGTGCGAAGCGGGCCAGGGCGGCCTTGTTCAGAATGCCGCCGATGACGGGGATCTTGAGCGAGGCGCGGTCGATGACCTGGCGCAGCTTTCTGGATCGCTTGTAGATGTAGGTGAAGCCGTAGACGGTTCCGGCGATCCCCAGCAGCATGGCCCACCACCATTCCCGCACGATGTCGGAGAGTCCGATCACCATGAGCGTGAAGGCAGGCAGGTCCGCGCCAAAGCTCTGGAAGAGGTCCTTGAACTGGGGGATGACGAAGAGCAGGATCACCACCGTGACGATGATGGCGACGGCAATGACTGCGGCCGGATAGAAGAGCGCCTTCTTGATCTTGCCCTTGATCGACTCTGTCTTCTCCTTGTAGGTCGCGATCTTGTCGAGCAGGACATCCAGCACGCCGGCCTGCTCGCCAGCGGCCACGAGGCTGCAGACGAGATCGTCGAAATGGACCGGATATTTGCTGAGCGCGACCGAGACCCCGGTGCCGCTCTCGATGTCCTGCTTGATCGCGAGGATCATATCCTGCATCGAGGGGTTGTCGTGGCCGCGCCCCACGATGTCGAAGGCCTGAACCAGCGGCACGCCGGCCGTCATCATGGTGGCGAGCTGGCGCGTAAAGACCGAGAGGTCCTGCCCCGTGATCTTCTTCTTGCCCGACCCGAACAAGGGCTGGGGCTTGGTCTTGACCTTGGTGGGGTTGACCCCCTGGCGCCGAAGGTCCGCGCGCACCGCGTTGATGTTGGCCGCCCGGCTTTCACCCTTGATGCGGGAGCCTTTTCGGTCCATGCCCTCCCAGGTGTAGACCTTCGCCTTTTCGGCCTTGGGCTTCGCCTTGGGTTTGGCTTTGGTAGCTGCTGCCAGTGCCATCTTGGTGACTCCGTGGTGTCTTATTCCTTCGTGACGCGATTGATCTCTTCGAGGCTGGTCGTGCCAGCCTTGACCTTACGCAGTCCAGAGGCGCGAAGATCCGCGATGCCTTCACGCTCCGCCTGCTCGGCCAGCTGCATGGAGTTCCCGCCTTCCAGGATGAGCCGAGATATTTCTTCCGTGACGGGCATGACCTGGAAGATACCCACACGACCACGGTAGCCCTTGTTGCATTGATCGCAGCCGACCGGGCCATAAATCGTCAGCCCCTCGTCGATCTCGGCGTCGCTGAAGCCTTCTTCTTTGAGTGCCTCGCGTGGCAGGTCCAATGGCTTGCGACAATGCGGGCACAGCCGACGCGCCAAGCGCTGGGCCATGATGAGCAAGACCGACGACGCGATGTTGAAGGGTGGGATGCCCATGTTGGCGAGACGCGTCAGCGTCTGCGGGGCGTCGTTGGTATGGAGTGTCGACAGCACGAGGTGGCCGGTCTGCGCCGCCTTCACGGCGATCTCCGCCGTTTCCAGGTCGCGGATCTCGCCCACCATGATGATGTCCGGGTCCTGGCGCAAGAAAGCCCGCAAGGCCGCGGCGAAGGTCAGCCCGGACTTGGGGTTCATGTTGCACTGGTTGATGCCCGCGACCTGAATCTCGACCGGGTCTTCGACCGTCGAGATGTTGATGTCGGGCTCATTCAGGATATTGAGCGCGCTGTAGAGTGACACCGTCTTGCCAGAGCCTGTCGGGCCGGTGACTAGGATCATGCCATAAGGCTTCTTGATGGCTTTGAGAAACGCCTCACGTTGCTCAAGCTCGAATCCCAGGGATTCGATGCCGACTTGAGCGGCGCTCGAGTCGAGGATTCGCAGAACGACCTTCTCGCCGTAGAGTGTCGGCAGGGTATTGACGCGGAAATCGATGTCGCGCGACTTGCTCAGCTTGAGCTTGATGCGTCCGTCCTGGGGTACGCGTCGCTCGGCGATGTTCATGCGCGACATGACCTTGAGGCGCGCGGTCAGCCGGCCGGCGAGGTTCAGCGGCGGGCTGGCGACCTCGCGCAGGATGCCGTCCTGACGGAAGCGGATCCGGAAGAATTTCTCGAAGGGCTCGAAATGGATGTCCGAGGCGCCTGAGGTGATGGCATCGACCAGGATCTTGTTGACGTAGCGTACGACGGGCGCTTCGTCGATGTTGGCGTCGAGTGCGGCTTCGGCGTCCTCGTCCGCGCCGCCCTCCACGTCGAGGTTTTCGAGGTCGGCGTCGGCGAACTCGCTCATCGCGGTCGTGTCATTCGCCTCGAGCGCGTTCTGCAGCGCCAGGTTGAGCCTTTCCTCCTCGACGAGGATGGCGTCCGTCGAGAGTCCGGTATTGAAACGGATCTCCTCCAACGCCTGGTCGTTGGTGGGGTCGGAGACGGCGAGAAACAGCCGGTTTCCGCGCTTCAGCAGCGGGAGTGCACGGTGCCTGCGGATCAGGCGCTCGTCCACCAGGCTGATCGGAAGACTCGAGAGGTCGAAGGCGCCAAGGTCGAGCAGGGGGACGCCGAACTCGTGCGAGGCTGCCAAGGCGATATGGCGGCTGTCGAGCAGCTTCTGCTTGACCAGGTGCTGCACGAAGCCATCGCCTTCCTTCATCGCCTCTTCATAGGCGGTGAGCATCTGCTGCTCGGAGAGCAGCTGATCCCTAACCAGGCGCCAAGCGAGTCCCGAGGGCTTGACTTTTACTTGATCCTTTGACATTTGGTCGCCTTTCCTGTCGAGCTGTCTCTGTTCTCTCTATCGGCCGCCACGGGCGCTCCGCCCGCTATCCTAGACGCGGAGATCGGAGCGGCAAAGACGTAACGGACAGTATGGAAAACAATCGTTTGCTCGCCAGGCTAGGGCTGCCCTTGCTGCGAGCGCGCCGTCGCGAGCGATCCACTGACCTCCCGACATGCATATCCCGTCGATCCAGTTGATCCCGTTGAGCGCCTTGGGGCTCGACTGCTGCTTTCAGGCTCATCGATTGACGGAGAAGGCAAGTCGGACATTGTTCGCAACCAGGCCATTATCCTTCTGATCGCTCTCGTTGACATAGAGCTCCAGCACTGTTTCGCGATTCATCAGCAGGTCTTCTGTGACCTCTTCGGCAAGCTCGTTGGCGTGACAGAAGACGCTGACGTAGGGCGAGCCCGCCTCGCGCGGATCGGTGATCCAGAGATTGGGCGAGATCTGATCCAAGATCCGCAGGAATCCGTAGCCCTTTTCGGGAAACCACTTGGTGCACACGCCGCGGACGCAGGATCCCGGCTTACCCCATTCGTTGCGCGGCTCGTAGGAGATTGGCAGCAGGTCCGGTATGAGAAAGCCGGAATAGAAGGCGTCGACCTCCTGTTGGAGCTGCCGCGAGACGTTCTTGAAGCCGATCAGCTCGACGCGGCATCCCTTGTTTTGAAGTGCCTCGACCACTTGCAGGAAGTCGCCATCGCCCGTCACCAAGAGGACCTGATCGAGACGATCGGCCTGAAGCATGGCGTCGACCGCCATGTCGAGGTCCGCGTTCGCCTTGGTCGTGACGTTGCCATTCTCGTCGGTGTAGCGCCGTACCAGCTTGACCGTGATCTTCCAGCCGAAGTCGCGCACCATCTGCTGATAGGCGTACGCCTTCTTGCGGTACTCGATGTCCTCGCGCGCGCGCTCCGCATCGAAGGCCATGTAGGTATTGAGGCGCTGCAGGATGCCGCCCTCACGTGCCGCGAAGCGCCGTAGCACGTCATAGCGCATCTGATAACCGCCGTTGTAGCGCACATTCTCAGCGTCGACGAAGACTCCTACTCTGAAATTCGAGCCCAAAACCTGACCTCTGTCTTTTCAATTCATCAAAGAAAAGTCGGCTTCCGGCACAAGGCACGGCCGACTCAATGGAAATCCCTTCCAGCATTCCGAATCCCTGTATTGCGCTAAGAGCGAAGCTGGCTGCAAGTCAAACAGGCGCCCGGAGCATGCCGATCCTCGGGCTTCCGGGAGGGTGACGCCGCGATCATTCGAATAAAGGGACGATGCGGCATTGGAGATTAGGCGCTGCGAGCGGCGCCCGTCCAGCCCAACCGGAGGACGGGTGCCGCTGCGGCTTGCATGGAGATTACTGATTGGCGCGGTTGTCGATGAGGTCGTTCACGACGGTCGGATCGGCCAGTGTCGAGGTGTCGCCAAGCGAGTCGATCTCGTTTGCGGCGATCTTGCGCAGGATGCGGCGCATGATCTTGCCCGAGCGGGTCTTCGGCAGGCCGGGCGACCACTGGATGATATCGACGGTTGCGATGGGTCCGATCTCGCCACGGACCAGCGCGACCAGCTCCTTCTTCAGCTCGTCGGTCGGCTCGACGCCCGCCATGGGGGTCACATAGGCGTAGATGCCTTGGCCCTTGACGTCGTGCGGGTAGCCGACGACTGCGGCCTCCGCGACATGCGGATGCAGCACCAGGGCGGACTCGATCTCGGCGGTGCCAAGGCGGTGGCCCGAGACGTTGAGCACATCGTCGATACGGCCGGTGATCCAGTAGTAGCCGTCGGCGTCGCGGCGCGCGCCGTCACCTGTGAAGTACTTGCCCGCATACTGCTTGAAGTAGGTGTCGATGAAGCGCTGGTGGTCACCATAGACGGTGCGCATCATGGCCGGCCAGGGGCGGGTGATGACCAGGGCGCCTTCGCCCTGACCCTCGATCGGCGTGCCCTCGGCCGGGTCCACCAGGGCTGGCGTGACGCCGAAGAAGGGACGCGTCGCCGAGCCCGGCTTGAGCGGGGTCGCGCCGGGCAGCGGGGTGATGAGGTGACCGCCGGTCTCGGTCTGCCACCAGGTATCGACGATGGGGCAGCGGCCGTCGCCGACGACATTGTGGTACCACTCCCAGGCCTCGGGGTTGATGGGCTCGCCCACCGAGCCGAGGATGCGCAGCGATTTCCGCGAGGTCTTCTTGACCGGCTCTTCGCCGGCGCGCATGAGCGAGCGGATGGCGGTGGGCGCGGTGTAGAAGATGGACACGTTGTGCTTGTCGACCACCTGCCAGAAGCGCGACATGTCCGGGTAGTTCGGAATGCCCTCGAACATCACCGAGGTGGCTCCATTCGCCAGGGGGCCATAGACGATGTAGGTGTGACCCGTGACCCAGCCGACGTCGGCGGTGCACCAGTAGACCTCGCCATCTTGATAGTCGAAGGTGTACTTGTGGGTCATGGCGGCGTAGACCAGGTAGCCGCCCGTGGTGTGCAGCACGCCCTTGGGCTTGCCGGTCGAGCCCGAGGTGTAGAGGATGAAGAGCGGATCTTCCGCGTCCATCTCCTCCGCCGGGCAGTCGTTGGATGCGGCCGCCATGGCCTCGTCGTACCAGATGTCGCGACCCTCGGTCCATTCGACGTTACCACCAGTGCGGCGCACGACGACCAGGGTGTCGACGTTGGGGCACTCGTTCAGTGCGGTGTCGGCGTTCTTCTTAAGCGGGATTTGGCGTCCGCCGCGCACGCTCTCGTCGGAGGTGATGACCAGCTTGCACTCGGAGTCGAGCACGCGGTCGCGCAGCGAATCCGGGGAGAAGCCGCCAAAGACGATGGAGTGGACCGCGCCGATACGGGTACAGGCCAGCATGGCGACCGCCGCTTCCGGGATCATCGGCAGATAGATGCAGACGCGGTCGCCCTTCTTGACGCCGCGCGACTTGAAGACGTTCGCCAGCTTGCAGACTTCCTCATGCAGCTCGCGATAGGTGATCTTGCGGTCCTCCTCGGGATTGTCGCCTTCCCAGATGATGGCGACCTGGTCGCCGCGGGTCTCGAGATGACGGTCCAGGCAATTGGAGGAGACGTTGAGCTTGCCGCCGTCGAACCACTTGATGTGGAGGTTGTCCGCGTCGAAGCTGTAGTCCATGACCGTGGTCCAAGGCTTGGTCCAGGTCACGAACTTCTCGGCCTGCTCGGCCCAAAATCCATCGGGGTCGTCGATCGAGCGCTGGTAGAGGCTCGCGTATTGCTCGGCGTTGACGTGTGCTTGGGTCGCGATGTCCGCGGGGACTGGATAGACCTTTTCTTCCGACATAGGTGTCGTCTCCTCAGCTCTGGATTGCTTGGGTGATTGAGCCAGCGCGCGCCTTATAGATCTCTTTCGTCGGCTGGCTGGCTGGCGGTGGTGGTGGGAAATAGTAAACCCTTGAAGGATCGAGTATCTAGACGGTGCTCATGATGGATTTGTCTCAACAGAGGAAGTCGGCGAGGGGCAAGCCCTTGCCGTCATCGCGATAGGCCGCCTGGGCCAGGAAGAGCTCCGCCGCCGTCAGGGCATCGCTCAAGGCGTTGTGTGCGCCATAGCGCGGCAGATTGTAGCGACTGGCGAGTGCGAACAGCCTTAGATCAGAGGGTTGATAGGGAATCTGCCGTCGCTCGAAGGTTCGGTAGGCCAGAACCTGTGTGTCGACGGTCCGCATCAGGAGTCCGCGCCCCCAGCACGCCTTGCTGGCATTGCTCAGAAAACCCTGCTCGATCGTCGCGTGATGCGCGAGCATCACCTTGCCGGTGAGCGCCGCGAGCACTTCCTCCATCACCTCGCTCAGCTCGCTGCCCTGCGCGGACTGATCGTCGGTAATCTGGTGGATCACGGCGCTGGCCTCCGGGATCGACCGATCGATACGAACGACGCGGTGGCGTGCCGTCGAGAGGTCGATCGTCGCCCCCCGCACGGTGACATAGCCCACGCTCAAGATTTGATCCTGTCGAACGTCGAGTCCGGTGGTCTCGAGATCGACCGACAAGTACTCCTGCTCGCGATAATCCGTGCGCGTCCGCGGGAACGGCTGGGTCAGGTAGTCCCGCAGCGGGCCTGGCGGAGTGCGACGCAACTGCCAACGGCGTCGCCAATCGAGAAGGAGCGGCATTAGCCCGGATGCCGCCGCTCGCCAGCGATCGGCCGGAGTCGCGCGAGTTTAGGCAAAACGTCCCGCCTGATAGCGTTGTCCGAGCGATTCCTGCATGGTGTTGATCAAGAGGAACGCCTCCTTCAGATGGCCGCGCTCCAGTGGCGAGAGCTCGTCCGGAGAGAGGAAGTTGTCCGCTTTTTGCCCCTTGCGGAGCTGCTCCGCCTGATGGCGAATCCTCAGCGTTCCGATGAACTCGAGCGCGTCGACGAGGTTCGCCGCGCCGTCCTTGCTCAAGGCCCCGCGCTCCGCCGCGGCTTGCAGCCGTTCGATGGTATTGGTTTCGGGGATACCCGCCGTCAGCGAATAGACGCGCGCCAAATCGATGATGGGGACGATGCCGCGATGCTTGATGTCAAACGTATGGTCGTGGTCCCCGCCGTGGATGAGCACGATGTTGCGGAAGAAACCGAGTGGCGGGCGGTTCTTGACGGCATTGGCCGCCATGTAGGCGATGAAGATGCGATTGGCGCGTGACTGATCGAGCATCCGCTCCTGCAGCTCGTCGAAGAGATCGGCTGGATCATGCAGGGGGCGCAGGTCGAAGAAGACACTGGAGAGCATCAGCGCCATCGGCTCCGGCTTGAGAATCCAGTTGGTGAAGTACTTGTTCCAGATCCGCAGCGTCTGTCGCCACTTGGGATTCATCGCCATGACGTCGCCAGGGCAATAGACGAACCCGCAGGCGTTCAGGCCGTCGTTGACGAACTTGGCGAGCGCGGCGAAGTAGGGCTCATCGTCCGGCTTCATCTGGTCGGAGATGACCAGGGCGTTATCCTGATCGGAGTGCCACGACTGCTCCCGGCGGGCCTGAGAGCCCCCGACGACCCAGGCATAGGGCACCGGCGGGCTACCGAGCTCCGCCTCCGCCAGCTCGATCAGCCTTTGAGTGATGGCATCAGTGATGGCGCTGACCGCCTGCCCGACGTGGCTTGCGGTCGCACCGCCGGTGACTAGATGGACCTGCAGCTCCGAAACCTTGGCGCTGATTTTGACCAGCGTCTCGATGGAGTCGGCGCGGTGGATGTCGCCGACCAGGTAGACCGAGTTGGCGCTTTGGAAACGTGTGAGATCGGTTGAGGAGATCAGCCCGGCGACGCGGTCGTCTTCCAGCACCGGCAGATGGTGCACATTGAGCCGTGTCATGGCGATCAGTGCTTGGAACCCAAGCGTCTCCATGTCCACGGACACCAGCTTCTCCGTCATGATCTCGCGCACTGGCCTGTCCGTCGGCAGGCCCGCGGCGACGCAACGGTTGCGCAGGTCGCGGTCGGTGATCATGCCGGCCAGGTGCTCGCCGTCCATGATCAGTAGCGACGAGACATGGTGCTCGGACATGATCTTGGCGGCGTCGCGGATGCTTGTATCCGGACTGGATGTGATGGGGCCGCGCTTCACCATGTCGCGGACGCGCACCGTCATGAGGCCGGTGCTCGGCGTGTCGACCACCACATCCAGCGCCTTGCGCAGACGGTTCGACAACGATTGATCGAAGTGCTCGGAGAAGGCCTCGGACTGGGCGCGCAGCGCCGTCAGCTCGGCGCATGGTAGGACATAGACGAGGGTGTCCTCAGCGGTCTTGCCTTGATAGCCGGGCTCGGGCGCATCCTTTCGGCATTGCTGCTCACAGAGATCGCCCTCGGCGAGCTTGCCGACGAGCTCGCCCTGCTCGTCGCGCAGCTCGACGGCACCACGTCTCAGGATGTAAAGACAGGACTGCTCTGGGTCCGTCGGGGGAAATGCGGTGCCGCGGCGGAAGTAGCGCACCGTCAGACGCTTTGGCAGCCGCTGCAGGACGTCTGCCGGCAGCTGGTCGAAGGGTGGATGACTGGCAAGGAACTCTTGGATCTCGATGAGCTCGACGTCCATCGCGGAATACCCCTTCGGTGTGCAGTGAAGGAAAGTCTTGGATTCTTCGTGCTTCTGCGGGTCTGCGCGCCGCTCTTGGAGGTCGTGCTGGCGCCATGAGTCTACGCCAATCCCCAATTGAATCACGAAAAATGCGTCCTGTTTCGGTGGTAAACGGATTTATTGAATTGACTCTCTCAATGTTGGCTGGGGCGGGGCGTGAGAGCCTCTGTCGTGCGGCCGCAACTCGGTCGTATGCGGCATCCTTCTGAATGATCTAACGAAAAAGCCCCGCCAGAGGCGGGGCCTTATCAGCGTCCGTGCTGAGTTGGGTCAGTGACCCGTAGGCGCTCCAGCGCCACCTGGGACGCGGACGTCCTCGACGAGGTGCTGGATGTGCTCCGGAGGCGGTGCCGTCACCGCGGAGACCAGGTAGGCCACGGTAAAGTTGACCAAAGCACCCACGGCTCCGAAGGCGTTCGGCGAGATGCCGAAGAACCAGTCCTCGCCCATGCCCATCTCGGGCATCAGGAAGGCGGTCCCAGGCACGAAGAAGATGCCTTTGTGCTGGAACACATAGAGCAGGGTGACGGTGATACCCGCGATCATGCCCGCGATGGCTCCCGCCTTGTTCATCCGTTTCGCGAAGATGCCCATCATGAGCACGGGAAAGATGGACGAGGCCGCGAGACCGAAGGCGATGGCCACGGTTCCCGCCGCGAAGCCTGGCGGATTCAATCCCAGGTAGCCCGCGACCAGGATAGCGACGATCATCGAGAGTCGGCCGGCGGTGAGCTCCGCCTTCTCAGAGATGTTTTTCGCGATCACGCCCTTGAGGAGGTCATGCGAGATTGAGGATGAGATCGCCAACAGCAGACCTGCGGCCGTGGAGAGCGCGGCGGCTAGACCACCCGCGACCACCAAGGCGATGACCCAAGCCGGTAGACTCGCGATCTCCGGGTTGGCGAGTACCATGATGTCGCGGTCGACCTTGACCATCTCGTTGCCTTTCCAGCCGAAGGATTCCGCCTTGGGAGCGAATTCGGGGTTGGCGTCATTGTAGTACTGGATGCGCCCGTCGCCGTTCTTGTCCTCGTACTGCAGCAGGCCGGTCTCTTCCCACTTCTTGAACCAATCCGGACGCTCGTCATAGAGGAGGTTGCCGTCCTCGGCGCCGACGGGGCCGATCTGAATCGTGTCCATCAGGTTGAGGCGCGCCATGGCGCCGACGGCAGGGGCCGTGGTGTACAGCAAGGCAATGAAGACCAGCGCCCAACCGGCCGAGTAGCGGGCATCGCGCACCTTCGGCACGGTGAAGAAGCGGATGATGACGTGCGGCAGACCGGCGGTGCCGATCATGAGCGAGAGGGTGTAGACGAACATGTTCAAGGAGCTTCCCATCACCTGCGTCGTGTACTCCTTGAAGCCGAGCTCGGTCACGACCAAGTCGAGCTTGTCGAGCAGTGTCAGGCCGCTGGCGACCCCGTCTTCCACGTAGCCGCTGCCCAGCCCAAGCTGGGGTACCGGGTTGCCGGTGAGGTTCAGCGAGATGAAGATCGCCGGGACCGTGTAGGCGAAGATCAGAACCACGTACTGGGCGATCTGGGTGTAGGTGATGCCCTTCATGCCGCCGGCGACTGCGTAGATGGCGACGATGCCCATGCCGATATAGAGGCCCATGTCATAGGGGACCTCGAGGAAGCGGGAGAAGGCGACGCCGATACCCTTCATCTGGCCGATGACGTAGGTGATGGAGGCCAGGATCAGGCAGATGACCGCGACGATGCGCGCCGCCTGCGAGTAGTAGCGGTCTCCGATGAACTCGGGAACCGTGAACTTGCCGAACTTGCGCAGATAGGGCGCAAGCAGCAGCGCGAGCAGCACGTAGCCGCCGGTCCAGCCCATTAGGAAGACGGATGCGCCGTAGCCGTTGAAGGCGATGAGCCCGGCCATGGAGATGAAGGAAGCCGCCGACATCCAGTCGGCCGCGGTTGCCATGCCGTTGGCGACCGGGTGAACGCCGCCGCCGGCGACGTAGAATTCGCCGGTCGTTCCGGCTCGGGCCCAGATGGCGATGCCGATGTACAGCGCGAAGGTCGCGCCGACAACGCCGTAGGTCCACATATCAAGTGCAGTCATGGATGCGCGCTCCTCAGTCTTCTTCGACTTCGAATTTCTTGTCCAGCTTGTTCATGCTGGTGGCATAAACAAAGATCAGGACCAGGAAGACATAGATCGAGCCCTGCTGGGCGAACCAGAAGCCGAGCGGATAGCCGCCGAGCTTGATCGCGTTCAGTGGCTCGACGAGCAAGATGCCGAACCCGTAGGAGACGATGAACCAGACAATCAGCAGGATGCTCAGAAGGCCGAGGTTGGCCCTCCAATATCCCGCACGGTTTTCAGGTGTCATTTAGGATGTCACTCCGTTCAAAGTTTGCGGTGGTTGCAGAGTTGCTTCGGGGTGACGGGGCGCAATGACCCGCAGCCCGCGGACGCGGACTGGTAGATCCAAACAGTGGCAGAAGGCCCCCTCAGTCTTCGTTATGTTTCATCCGCTTCAATCTGCCGGATTCGCGGATTGTCGGCATTGTCTGGTCGCCCTTGCCGCGATGTCAACGCTCGTGGTGCCTCCTGTCGTCGGAAGAGACGGCGGAACGACCCGGTATCGTGCACAAAAAAGTAAGAAACTGACGGCAGTTGCGAGTGATTGGGCGGTTGCCAATCCCCGGGCGTTTTTTTAGTCTGATCAACGGCCGCGCGCCTCTGGGCCATGCTGCGGACCCCTTTAGTCGAGCTAGAATTAAATTTGTGAATACAATGAATTACCTCAGTACCCGTGGTGGTATCGAGCCCGTCGGCTTCGCGCAGGCGGTCATGATGGGCCTGGCGACCGACGGAGGCCTGCTCGTCCCCGAGCACATCCCCCAGGTCGATGCGGCCACACTGACGCAGTGGTCGACGCTCGATTTTCGGGGCCTCGCACTGGAAGTGTTGACACTTTTCGTCGGCGACGAGATTTCTCGCGAGCATCTCCGCACCCTCATCGAGCGCTCCTACGCGACCTTCGCGCACCCCGAGGTCACTCCGGTCGTGGAGCAGGACGGGCTCCGAATCCTCGAGCTCTTCCATGGCCCGACCGCCGCCTTCAAGGACGTCGCGCTGCAGTTTTTAGGGAATCTCTTCGAGTATTTGCTCGAGCGGGATGGCGGGCAGCTCAACATCGTCGGGGCGACCTCCGGAGACACGGGCTCCGCCGCCATCTATGGCGTGCGCGGCAAGGAGCGCATCCAGATCTTCATCCTGCATCCGAAGGGACGCGTCTCGCCGATCCAAGAGCGTCAGATGACCACGGTGCTGGATGCGAATGTCCACAACATCGCGGTCCGCGGGACCTTCGATGACGCCCAGGGCATCGTCAAGGCGCTCTTCAACGATCTTCCGTTCAAGTCCGCCTACCGCCTCGGCGCGGTCAATTCCATCAACTGGGCCCGGATCCTGGCGCAGACCGTCTACTACTTCTATGCCTGGGGGCGCATGGCTCAGGGGGATCCGGGGCGGCGCATCAGCTTCTCGGTGCCCACGGGCAACTTCGGGGATGTCTTCGCTGGCTATCTGGCCAAGCGCATGGGGCTGCCGGTCGACCGCCTGGTCATCGCCACCAACCGCAACGACATCCTGACGCGCTTCATCGATTCTGGCAGCTACGCGGTCAGCGACCAGGTCTATCACACCCTGAGTCCGGCCATGGACATTCAGATCGCCTCGAACTTCGAGCGCTATCTCTATTACTTGTATGACGGGGATAGCGCGACGGTGCGCGCGCTGCTGGAGCAGATGCAGCGGACCGGACAGCTCGAGGTGGACGCCGCCCGTCATGCCCAGGCCCGCGCGGATTTCGACGCCGTCGCCGCAACGGACGAGCAGACGCTGGCGCAGATCCGAGAGACCTTCGAGGCGACCGGCTACATCCTCTGTCCGCATACCGCCGTCGGTGTCCACGCCGCTCGTGGCAGATCGGACACCCTCTGCCTCGCGACGGCTCACCCCGCCAAGTTCGCCGAGGCGGTCCGCGAGGCGATCGGCCAGGAGGCCCCTCAGCCGCCCTCGCTGCAAGGCTTGATGGACAAGGAGCCGCGCTGCACCGAGCTCGATGCCACGGCCGATGCGGTGAAGGGGCATCTCGAGGCGACTCTTGCCACGGGGACGGACGCATGAGCGAGGCAGCCCGCTATGTCCGCATCATGGACACGACCCTGCGCGACGGTGAGCAGACGCAAGGCGTGTCTTTCTCGCCGGGCGAGAAGGTCAATCTGGGCAAGACGCTGCTCGAGCAGGTGCGCGTCGACCGGATCGAGGTGGCCTCGGCGCGGGTGTCTTCGGGGGAGGCGAGCGCGGTCTCGCAGATCGTCGCCTGGGCGGCGGAGCGCGATCTTGCGGACCGGGTCGAGATCCTCGGTTTCGTCGACGGCGGCCGTAGCGTCGACTGGATCGCCGACGCTGGCGGGCGCGTGATCAACCTGCTGGCCAAGGGGAGCGAGAAGCACTGCCGAGGGCAGCTCTGCAAGACCCTGGACCAGCACGTTGCCGACGTCCGCGAGACCATCGTCTATGCCAGGAGACGCGGCCTGGCCGTCAACCTCTATCTGGAGGACTGGTCCAACGGCTATCGCGACAACCCAGGCTATGTCTTCGGCTTCATCGAGCGGCTCGCCGATACCGGAATCGGTCATTACATGCTCCCGGATACGCTGGGTGTGATGACACCTGAGCGTGTCTTCGCGGCGGTCTCGGACATGGTCCAGCGCTTCCCTGGGCTGCAGTTCGATTTTCACCCGCACAACGACTACGGGCTGGCGACCGCGAACGTCATGGCGGCGGCCCAAGCCGGGGCCGCCGCGGTGCACTGCACCGTCAACTGCCTGGGCGAGCGCGCGGGCAACGCCTCGCTGGCCGAGGTGGCGGTGAACCTGCGCGATCAGCTCGGCTTCGAGATCGGTATCGACGAGAGCCACCTGGCTCGGGCCAGCGAGCTGGTCGAGTATTTCTCCGGCAAGCGCATCGCCGACAACGCCCCCATCGTCGGCGCGGACGTCTTTACCCAGACCGCCGGCATCCATGCCGACGGCGACAAGAAGGGCAGCCTCTACCATAGCCGGCTGTCGCCCGAGCGCTTCGCCAGGCGGCGCAAGTATGCGCTCGGCAAGCTCGCCGGCAAGGCCTCGCTCGCCAAGAATCTCGAGCGTCTGGACATCGATCTCTCCGAGGAGAGCCAGCGCAAGGTCTTGCAGCGGATCGTCGAGCTCGGCGACTCCAAAAAGACCATCACGACCGAGGATCTGCCCTTCATCATCGCGGAGGTGCTGGAGAGCAAGGACTACAACCACGTCGAGCTCCTCGCCTGCAACATCTCGTCGAGTCTGGGGCTGGACTCGACCGCGAGCATCAAGATCCGGATCGGCGCGCAGGAGCATACCGCCGCCGGCAGCGGCAACGGCGGCTATGACGCCTTCACCAGCGCCCTGGCCAAGGTCGTCAAGAAGCAAGGGCTGACCCTGCCGCAGCTCACTGACTTCGAGGTGCGCATCCCCAAGGGCGGCCGCACCGACGCCCTGACCGAGTGCAGCATCACCTGGCAGACCAGTCAGGGTGAGCTGCGGACCCGTGGTGTCCATGCCAACCAGGTGTTCGCCGCCGTGGGGGCTACGGTGCGGATGCTGAATATCCTCATGCATCGCGCGCTGGCCGAGCCGAAGCAGGCCGCAGGTGTCTCGACACTGGAAGCCGAGTCGGCGCCCGAGCTGATGCGCGCGGCCGCGAGCTGACTGTCCGGGGCTTGGTGTCGAGGCCGTGCCGGTCGCCGAGTTGGACGAGCGCGCCCGTCGGCTTTCAGTCTAGAGCGAGCAGTCAGTCGCCAGCGGCCAGCCTAGAGGCGCTGTCTTGTCGAGGTCGTGGTCTCGCTCGCGGCTGATCAGCATCCATCCGTGGAGTCAGCGCTCGCCTTGCTGCGCACCGCCGCGCGGCGGCAGCGGCGACCACCAGCCGATCCCAACCAGCAGCCCGCCGACCGCGAGGAAGGAGACGATCCGCTCGATGGTGCCGCTCGCCGCGAGATCGACCGCGAACAGCTTGACCACGGCGGCGGCCAGGACGGTTGCGCCAGCGATCCAGGCCGGACGTGAGCGTCGCAGCCGCGCGAGCAGCAGGAGTCCGACGCCCACCAGCCCCCAAAGCACGGCGACGGCAGTCTGCGCCAGGTCCGAGCGGAAGAGCGCGTCCCATTCGTAGGGAATCAGCCACAGGTGGTCGAGGGCGCGCAGCAGGACCAGATTGACCCAAAGGAACGCGAGTGCGCCGAAGGCGGCCCGAAACAGATCCGCCTCGCCTGGCGTGGGCTGGACCAGGGCTTCGCGCTCGAGGCGCTTGCGCCATCGCCAGAGTGCGATCAGAACGAGCGCAAAGCTGATGTCCAAAGGGTTGAGCGCCGGCAGCCAAGGGACGGGGGCCGAGTCCCCAGGGGACTGCACTGACCATAATGTCCAGAGGAGCAGGACGAACGCCAGGACGCTCCCCGCACCCAGCGCGTAGCCAAAGGTCCAGCGCCCGATGGGCCAGGTTCGCAGCTCGGTTAGGATCAGCAGGGTGACGAGCGGCACCCAGGCCACCGCGGCCGTGCGCCAGCCTTCGGCCAGCGAGGAGTGGTCCATCAGGCGCCAAAGCACCTCCCACTCCAGGGTGGCGACCACCAGGAGGGCGAGCGCGACATGGCTCCAGGCTAGATAGGGCCTGGCGTCGCGTCGCTCGACCCGCAGCAATACAACATAGGCGGCGAGAAAGAAGCCCGGCCAGGCCGTCAGGCCGCCCGCGCTGGAAGGGTGCGCAGCCCGCTCGAGACTCACGGCCAGGGCGGCTACCCCCAGGAGTGGCAGCGCGGCCTGTGCGCGATGCAGTTTGGACCAAGTGGCGATGCTGGCGATCGCCTCGCTCAAGAGGGCGGTCAAGACGCCATACCAGAGCAGCTTGGATGCCAGGGCCGCGCCCGCGTCCAAGCGCAGCAGCTCGATGATTCCACCGCCGAGCCACCAGGCCAATCCCCAGAGGAGCAGCCAAGCGGCCCCGCCGCGCTCCCAGCCCCTGCGGCTTGCGTCCGCTCGGTCCAGCCAATAGGCGCTGGCGATGCCGGCGGCCGCCAGCGCGACGGCCCCGCTATAGGCGGCGTTCATAAAGGGGCGCTCGGTCGGATAGGGCAAGCCCGCGATCAAGGCGATGGCAGCCCCGGCTTGCAGCAACAGGCCAAGGGCGCGCGTCAGCGGCCGGCCCTGGCGGCTGCCGATCCAGACCAAGCCGGCGCCCTCCAGCGCCCAGACGCCTGCCGTGGTATCGGTCGCGAGCGCAAAGGGCACGGCGACGGACAGGAAGATGATGCCCAAGACGCCGAACGCCTGGGCGAGCAGCTTGAGACCTGGCGGCTTGAGCAGGACCAGGCCGCCGCTCAGCGCCAGGTAGAAGCCCCCGAGCGCGACGGCCGAGATGGCGATGCCGTGCTCGAAATGCCGGACCAGCTCGATTTGGCAGGCGAAGGCGGCAATGGGGGTGCCGAAGACGAGTGTCGCGTCGACATAACCGCGCAAGCGCGGTGGCTGCCTGCTGGCATAGAGCACGGCGATGGCGACATAGAAGAGGAAGAAGAGCACCAGAAAGGGCTCTGTGCTCGCAAAGCGGCTGGGCGCATAGCGCAGCACGCCCCAGAGGATGGCGACACCGAAGGTGAAGCCGAATCCGAGCAGGTTCAGCGCACGCCAGCTGCGCATCCAAGCGACTGCGAAGATGGCGGTATTGAGCAAGGCGTAGTAGCTGAAGAGGCTGACTTGGTCGCGATTGCCGGCCCCGGTGACGACTGGGGCCAGGAAGCCCCCCGCAAAGCCGAACCAGGCCAAGGCAGGTGCGTTTTGCGCGACCGCCAGGGTCGCGGCCGTGAGGCCGATCAGGGCGAGGAGCGCGAAGGCCGAGGTTGGCCCCAGCAAGTGCGCGAGCTGAAAGGCGCCATAGGTGTCGAGATAGAGAATGCCGATGGCCGCGCCTTGCAGCAGCAGGCCATAGTCGCGCCGCCTCCTTCGCAGGACCCAGCCGAGCCCGAGGAGTCCCAGGGCGATCGCGGCGACGGCCATCAGGCGCAGTTGCAGCGTCAAGGTCAGCCAGTCCTGATCTACGGCGTACTTGACGAGAAAGGCGACGCCGAAGAAGACCAGCAGGATGCCGACCCTGACGAAGAGGTTGCCCGTGCTCAGCCAGTCACGGACCAAATCCAGGGCGCGCGCTCCGGGGAAGGGCGCCAGGGGTGCTTCGGCCTGGGGGCGGGCGGGCGGCGTGTCGGCCTTCTCGGCCGTCCAATCCAGCGAGAGCGGCTGCTCCGCCGGCTGGATGGGCGACGTGCCGGCTTCGGGCTCGCCCCTGCTTCGGCTGGGCTGTGGCGCGGGCGCTTCGCGCAGCGGGGCGGCGGGCGGCTGCAGCGCATCCAACCTGAGCCGCAGCGACCGCAGCCGGAGCTCGAGCGCGATGGTTCTGCCAAGGATCAGGCCCAGCAGGGCGTAAAGGAGGGGGCTTTGCTGCCAAAGGCCGAGGGCGAGTCCGAGCAGCGCTGCGAGGAGGGTGATCAGCAAGGGCCTGTCCGATTTGGGCACGGTCTGATGCTAGCATACGGGCATTGGCGCGGAAGCAGGATGGCGGTCCGCGATCGCTTCGCCCCTTGACCTCGACCTTTGCTCGCCTGCCGCGACGCGCGATGGAACGGATCCGGCTTGGGCGCGCGTCCGTCTCCGTTGCTTCGCAGGAGTCCGCAGCCATGAATCCAGAGAAAGTCGTCTTCGGCTTCTTCATCGTCCTCGCCCTGACCCTGAATTTCGGCTTCTTCGTCGGCGAGCTCGACAATCCCTCCCATCATCACGCCTGGGAGCTGTTCGCCGTGGTGGTCGTCAATATGATCGCGACCGTGCTCAAGTTCGGCGATCGCACCCAGATGGGGGCCGTCCTGCTGGCAACCAGTCTGGTAGCCATGCTCCAGCTGATCGCCGCCAGCTTGGTGTGGACCTTCGCCGTCTATGCCACGGATGCGGGACTCACCGCCTCGATCATGGCCAGCATCGTGTCGCTCTCGGGCGGTGCCATGATCGCCAATGTGGTGTCCGTCACCCTGCTGGTGATCGAGACCGTCATGCTGCGCCGCTAGTCGGTCGCGGCCCTCGACCGAGGCGTTTCGCCCGATGGACACCATCTTCTTCCTCGTACTGCGGCGGATGCGCACGCCGCTGCTGACGCTGATCGTCGCCTATGCGGTCGCGATGGCGGGCATGGCGATCATCCCGGCTCAGGACGCGGACGGCAATCCGACGACCATGAGCCTCTTCCATGCCTTCTACTTCGTCAGCTACATGTCGACGACCATCGGCTTTGGCGAGCTGCCGAACGCCTTCACGGATGCCCAGCGCATCTGGGTCTCGGTCTCGGTGTTCGTGACGGTCGCGGTGTGGATCTACGCCATCGGCAATCTCATTGCCCTGCTCCAGGACACGACCTTGCAGCGCGCCGTCGCGGAGCGCCGCTTTCGCATGCGCGTGCGCAGAATGGCCCATCCCTTCTATCTGATCTGCGGCTATGGTCAGACCGGTAGCACCTTGGTCAAGGGGCTGACCGATCGGCATCTGCATGCCGTCGTCATCGACATCGACCCCGAGCGCATCAGCCTGCTGCAGCTCGACAATCAGCGTGAGTTCGTCCCGGCGCTCTGTGCCGATGCGCGCAGCCCGGACGCGCTCGAGTCGGCCGGGCTCAAGCACCCCCTGTGTCGCGGCGTGGTGGCCCTGACCAATGTCAACGAGGCGAACCTCAAGATCGCCATCGCCGCCAAACTGCTCAACGCGGAGAGCAAGGTGATTTGCCGTGCCGATTCGCATGAGATCGAGGCCAATATGGCCTCGTTCGGCACAGATCACATCTATGATCCCTTCGACGCCTTCGCGCTATACATCGCCGTCGCCATCCAGGCGCCTTGTCAGACCTTGCTGGTCGATTGGCTGTCCGGATTCACCGGCGACACCATCAGCGAGCCCCACTATCCGCCGCATCAGGGGCGCTGGGTAATCTGCGGCTATGGCCGTTTCGGCAAGGCGATGTACAAGCATCTGAAGGAGCAGGGGCTCGACCTGGCGGTGATCGAGGCCGCACCGCACAAGACGGGCATCCCCGCGGAGGGCGTCGTTCACGGGCGTGGCACCGAGGCCGTGACCCTGGAGGAGGCCGAGATCCGGCGCGCCGTCGGCCTGGTCGCCGGCACCGACAACGACGCCGACAATCTTTCCATCGTCATGACCGCGCTCGAGCTCAATCCCGACCTCTTCGTCATCGCCCGCGAGAACCGCCTGCAGAACAAGGAGCTGTTCGACCGGGTCGGCGCTCACGCCATCATGAACCCCAGCACCATCATCGCGCGGCGGATTCGAGTTCGCCTGGTGACGCCTCTGCTGGCGGACTTTTCCAATCTGGCGCGCTTCCAGGACGAGGTCTGGGCCAGCAGCCTGGTCGCGCGCATCATTGCGCTGGTCGAGGAGCGAATGCCCTACGTCTGGGAGGTGAGCGTCGACCAGGAGCGCGCCTTCGCCCTGCACGACGCGCAGGATCGGGGGCTGCACGTGACGCTCGATACCTTGCTCCATGATCCGCGCAATCGGGAGCGACAGCTGCGCGCGATTCCCTTGCTCCTGATCCAGAACGGCGAGCGGATCCTGCTGCCCGCCCTCGACGAGCGCGTCGAGGCCGGCGACCGCCTCCTCTTCTGCGGGCTGGAGGAGGCACGTTGGCGCATGGATTGGGTCCTACAGAACATCCACGCCCTGCGCTACGTGGCCACTGGCGAGAGCCAGCGCGAGGGTGCCGTCTGGCGATGGATTGCGGCTTGGCAACGACCGCGATGATGGCATACTGATCAATCCTTGCCCGCCTATCCGAGGAGGAGGCACATGCGTCAAATCATGACCAGACTCGCTGAGGACCATGCGCGTCTGACCCAGGTTCTCAACATGCTGGATGGACTCCTCGACCGTTTCCATGAGGGAGTGGAGCCCGACTACGAGCTGATGAACGAGCTGCTCGAGTACATGGACAGCTACGCCGACATCGTCCACCACCCTACGGAAGACCTCATCTTCCAGCGCATGCTGGAGAAGGCCTCCGAGCGCCGCGAGGTCTTCGAGGTGCTGATGCGTCAGCACGCCGGTCTGAGCCAGGTGACCAAGCGCTTCCGCGAGTCCATCGAGGGCATCCTCAACGAGGAGGTCCTGCTGCGCGAGGATGTCGAGGCGAACGGCCGGGAGCTGGTGGCGACCAACCGGGCGCACCTGCTCCTGGAAGATACCGAGGCCTTCCCGATCGCCATGCAGACGCTGACGGATGCCGACTGGAAGGAGATCGCGGATGCCGCTCCAGCGTCGGAAGACCCCGTCTTCGGCACCCCGGATCCGCAGCGCTTCAAGGCCCTCTACAAAGAGCTGCACGCACAGTCGAACCCCTGATCGAGACCGCTGGATGACATTCGTAAACACCCTCGACTACCGCCACGACACGCCCGAGACCCTCGGCATTCTGCTCGTCAACCTAGGGACGCCGGATACGCCCAGCGTCCCGGACGTTCGGCGCTATCTGGCCGAGTTCCTCTCGGATCGGCGCGTTGTCGAAATGGCCCGTCTGCCCTGGATGCTGCTGCTGCACGGCATCATCCTGCGGACGCGGCCGAAACGCTCCGCCGAGGCCTATCGCTCGATCTGGACGCCCGAGGGCTCGCCCCTGCTCGAGATCTCCAAGCGTCAGAAGACGGCGTTGCAGGCCTTGCTGAGCGAGCGTTTCGGCGGGCCGGTCAGGGTGGCGCTCGCCATGCGCTATGGCAATCCGTCCGTCCCGGCGGCGCTCGCCGAGCTCAAGGCGGCCAATGCGCGCCGTGTCCTGGTATTCCCGCTCTATCCGCAATACTCCGCCTCCACGACCGCCTCGGTCTTCGACGCCGTGACCCGCGAGCTGCAGCGCTGGCGCTGGCTGCCCGAGCTGCGCTTCATCAACCACTACCATGACGAGCCCGGCTACATCGACGCCCTGGCGGCCAGCATTCGCGCCCATTGGGCCGAGCATGGTCAGGCCGAGCGTCTGCTGCTCTCCCTCCACGGCATCCCGAAGGACTACTTCGAGAAGGGCGACCCCTACCACTGCCACTGTCAGAAGACCGCCCGGCTTCTCGCCGATCGGCTGGAGCTGCCGCCCGAGCGCTGGTTTCTCAGTTTTCAGTCGCGCCTCGGCAAGAGCGAGTGGCTCAAGCCCTATACGGATGCCACGCTCGAGGAATGGGGGCGGCAGGGCGTCAAGTCCGTCCAGGTCCTGTCTCCGGGCTTTTCCGCCGACTGTCTCGAAACCCTGGAAGAGATCTCCATCGAGAATCGCGACCTCTTCCTCGAAGCCGGCGGCGAGTCCTACAGCTACATCCCCTGCCTGAATGACAACCGCGACCATATGGCCCTGCTGACGGACCTCATCGTCAGGCATTGCGCGGGCTGGCCAGAGGTCGCGGGGCCGGCCGCGACCGATGCTGAGCTGCAGGCGCGCGCCGAGCGGGCGAGGGCGATGGGAGCAGCGGTCTAGCTAGGCCGTGCGCCGACCGAGATCCGGGAATTCGAACCGCAAAGGCGCCTAGAACGCGAAGCCATCAAGCGGCTCGTTCCCCGGGCCTGGGTCTCGGTTGTCAGCTGATCCGTAGACCCTTAGTCCCTTATCGACAAAATCTTTGACAAAACGATGAGAATTCTAAAGGGCCTCCAGCACGAGACTCGGCTGCACAA
>NZ_JAAIJQ010000056.1 GCF_010820565.1 Thiorhodococcus minor
ACCGCCGGGAAACCAGGCGGCAAACAGAGAACACCAACTTCGGCCTAAACGGCGGCAAGGACCCGGCTTACTCTCCGGTTTATTTGATTCAACGTGGCCGGACCTCGGCAGGCTTGGGCAGGTCTTGTTGGGTGAGGGTTTCGATCAGTCTGCCACTCTCCTTGGCTGGCGGCACGCATTAGCCGCCAGCGATGCGCCTGAGCGCCTCGGCCGAATCGATGATCTCGATGTCCTGATGGCTGCCCAGCGGCAACAAGTGCTTGCGATCTCCGGAGACGATCAGATCGGCCTGTGCTGCGACGGCAGCCGCAATGACTTGGTCGTCATCGATGTCGCCGACCACGACACGAGGTACGGAGATGGGCTCGACGAGCTCGATGACTTCGACGTAGTCGGCCAGCACCTCGCGAGCCGTGCGCCCGATCCGCGCTAACCGCTCGGCAGCGGAACGGCGGGTCAGCACGTCGGCCAGTTCTTCGAGGAGGGCCGTGCTGCTACAGAGCTGGACGCGCGGTTGCTGGGCGATGACGTTGAGCAGACGATACGGCGTACCGCGCCATAGCAGCGCGGAAAACACGACGTTGGTATCCAGAACCAGACGCACCGCCGCTCTTCAACCTGGCATCAACGGCCGCGGGACTGCTCGCGGCGCTCAGCCCGAACGGCTGCGACTTCAGCGGCGATTTCTTCCTCGCTCATCGGCTCGGTTCCAGCCGCTTCCAGGGCTGGGGCGATGGTCAGCAACCGGTCCAGCGCCGCGCGCTTCTTGGCCTTAGCCGCCAAGAACTCGACGAAGTCTTCCACCTCGGCGAGTTGCTGAGGTGAAAGCGCTCGGATCTTCGACATCAGGTTCTGTTCGATGCTTGCATTCATCTTCACTCTCCGAGGGGCGTCATCACGCCGAGTCACTGAGACAGTATAGGGAGCTCGCGAATTGGGGGGCGTCGGCTGTTCGGTTGGCTACTGACACTGACGGAGGACGCTCCAGTTTCCGCATCTGGGACTCAGCAAGAACTGAGACCTTGCTCACGTGACGAGCAACGACTATGGGAGCATCAGTCACCCACTCTTACCGACTCGACTAATCCGAGGCGCCTCCACCGCATACCGGGCGATCGCTGGCAGCGGACGAACCCCGTCGACCTCGATTCTGGCCAGACCCAGCGACGCCAGCCGCTCGGCGGCCTCGCGGCAGAAGGACGGCCCGGCGTCCGGATCCTTGGCGGCCTTCTTCCAGTAGCGTCCATAGTGCTCGACCCAGGTCCGATAGGCGTCGTGGAGGCTGGCCCAGGGCTCGGCCCGGTCCTGGGACAGTCGCTCGGCGAGATGACCGGCCAGCAGCAGGGTGATGTGTCCCTCCGTGCCTTCGGAGGGCATGCGCTGGTCGGCGAGGTCGCCCTCCGGGTCGACCATGGCGATGCCCTCGGCGCGCATCTCGGGGACCAGTCCGGTGGCCTCCTGGATGCGCTGGACGATGGCGTGGCGCTGGTTGACCAGATAGGCCCGCGCGTCCTCGTCCAGCTCGCTGTAGTAGAGCACCGGGTCGTCGAGCAGACGCTCGGTGAGGCGCTGGCGCAGCTCCCGGTTGCGGGCCTCCGGGGTGTCGGCGACGAAACGGGCGGTGATGGCGCCGATGCGTTGGTTGAGGGTGTCCGCCGGCTGCTCCAGGGTGCCGACCAGGGAGGGACCGCGCCGGGTCACCAGGAGTGCGGAGAGCACGTGGCGGTCGATGTCGTAGAGGACGTCCTTGTCTTCGTTCTTGATGTAGGCGTCCTCGCTGCCGGCGACACGGACCAGCACGCCGAGGTTCAGTAGCAGACGGACGACGGCCACCAGGTCGCGGCGGTCCTCCTGGGTGCGCAGCTCGAACACCAGTCCGCTGGCCTGGATGCCGGGCTCGGTGCACTGGTCCATGGCGGCCTTGCCTAGGCGGCCCAGGGTGCTCTGCATCTCGCCGCGCTCCAGACCTGCCAGCACCAGACAGAGGAGGGCGTAGCGGCGGCGGGTGAAGTCGAGATCCACCGGGCGCTTGCCGGGGCGGGCGGCGCGGCTGCCGTCGTCCTGCTCGGGGGCGGTCTTGGCCAGGCGGGCGAAGTCGGCCTCGAGTCGCAGGTCCCAGCGGGTTTCGCTGTGCAGCCACTCCCTGAGCCAGTCGATGTGACGCTTGACCAGCCGGTAGGCGGGGTGATCGGCATAGAGCAGCGGCTGCATCAGCAGGCCGCGCATGGCCCGGCGGCGCTCGTCGTCGCGGAGCTGGGAGAGACGGTCGCCAAGCTCGTGGCTGGGCTCATGGCTGGGCTCGAGGCTGGACCCGAGGCCGGTCTGGCTCATGCGGCGGTCTCGTCGCATGACGGTTGGTCCTGCTTCGGGCCGGGGCAGGAGAGCTGACCGATGTGCTGGGCGTCGCCGTCGGCGTCGTCGTCCTTGTGCATGATGTCCTGGATGGTCTTGATGGTGGTGCTGAGGTTCATGGGGTCGTCGGGTCGCCGGCTGCGGTGGCCGGCTGGTCGAAGGGGAGCACGTCCAGCCCGGGCACGCGGCCGAAGTCGCCGACATCGGTGGTCAGCAAGGCATAGCCGCTGGCCAGGGCCGTGGCGGCGATCCAGGCGTTATTGGCACCCAGCGTCTGGCCTTGCCGACGCAGTGCGGCGACCAGCTCCGCGTGGACGCGGGCGATTTCCAAGGTGATGCCCAGGGTGGGTAAGGCCGCGAGCACGGCCTCCACCGAGGCGGATCGTCGGATACGGCGCTCCTCGGGCGTTGCTCGATGCACGCCGACGAGCAGCTCCGATGCGGTGATGACGCTGATCGCCGCATCGCCATAGTGCTCCCAGGGGGAGAAGTCCAGCTTGGCGCCGAGACCGCGCTCGACGCGAATCAGGACTCTGGTATCGATGAGTAGGCCCATCGCTGTGCTCCTCCGTAGCGCCCGGTCAGGAGCCGGGTCGAGTTCGGCTTGGGTCCGATCAGTCTTCCCAGGGATCCCGATCCGGCACCAAGACGGAGTGTGCATCGGCGATGTCGCGCTCGAAGGCGTCCGCATCCTCCCCGAGCTTGGGGGTTCGCGCGAAGATGGCGTTCAGCTCAGAGACCTTGACCGATTTCGAGGGTCCGGCGGGCACCAGGCGGGCGATGCGGCGACCGCCGCGGGTGAGCGCGAAGCTGGTGCCCAGGTAGGCGACGCGATTCAGGAGGTCCGACAAGCGTCGGGCCGCTTGCGTGACGTTCACTTGCTCCATGGCTTAAGTCGGCTCTGCATATCAGAACATCTGATCATCAGTGAATCAGCGTCCTTTGTGAAGGCGGCTCCATGATGCCGCGCTAACCGTCTGGCACTGTCTTGATCAAGAGGGGGCTCCTGGCCGGGGCTGGTCATGCGGCGACCTCGTCGTCCGGCGACTCAGGAGGCTCGGTGCCGCGGCCGGCACCGGTCTCCAGGTCGGTGATGCACACCCGATAGTCGCGGCCGCCGAATGCGCCGTCGGGGGTCTCGATGACGGCGCGGGTCTCGGGTCCCAGTGGCTCCAGGAAGATGCGGATGGCGCCGTCGCCGGTGATCGTTTCGACGGCCTTTTCCGGATTCGGGGCGGCCGCCAGGGCCTCGCCGAGCAGGCGCAGGAAGAGAGCGAAGCTCGCTGGATCCAGACGTCCGATCTCGCTGAGGCGCATCTCTTCGCCGGTCGCCAGGCGGCGGCGGGCGTCGCGCGCCTGCAGGCTCTCCTGAGCCAGTCGCATCCTGAGCTTCTGCTTGTCTTGGCTGCGGTCCCGGATGGTGGGCGGGACGCCGCGCTTGGCGTGGCTGCCGGTCTCGCGCAGACGGGCGCTGATGCGTAGCGGCGGCGCCTCTGCCCAGGGACGGGAGGGTGGCACCGGCTCCTCGGCGCGGGCCTGCAGGCTATCGCCATCGATGCCGAGATGGCGCGCCGGGGTCAGGCCGAAGGCGGCGCGCCACAGCCGATGGGCCTCGGCATCGGTCTCGCAGTCCATGAACCAGGCGGCCAGGGTGCGGTAGTCGGCGGAGCGGTCGCTGCGACCGAGGCGGCGCTCGTTGAGCTGGACCACGGCGTCGACCAGGTCGGAGATGGCGCGCCTTGCCCGGGAGCGCAGCAGCTCGGCTTGGGACGGCTTGTCCGCGGCGCCGATGAACCAGGCCTCGAGCCCGGACCAGCGGGCCTGCCATTCGTCGATCATCTTGGCCCTGGCCAGGGCCGGGTCGAGCTGGACGGGCTCGGCGCCGTCCAGGCCGGGCGCAGGTGCCAGGTCGGCGGCATCGCGCTCGGCGATCCGCTCCAGCAGGGACCGGAAGGCCGGGTGGCGCTGGATGTCGAGGATGAGTCCGGCGATCTCGGCGGAGCGCGTCACAAGGTCGCCGATGAAGCGGCGCAGATAGTCGAGCAGTCGATCCTTGTAGTCGATGAAGGCCGCGCGCTCGGCCCGGCGGAGGTCGATTCCACGGGCGAGCCCGGCCATGAAGTCGCGGGCGTTGTCGGCGAGGTCGGTGAAGACGCGGGTGATGTCGCGCAGCAGCAGATGGGCCTTGGCGCTGTCGAGCCTGCCCTCGTCGTCCTGGCTGTCGAGCAGGGTCCGCAAGGCGCGCAGTTGGCCGGCGATGTCCGCCAGCGCCACCGACTGCAGGGCGCCCTGGTGCCCGAGCATGCGCTCGTAGGTCGCCAGGGCGGCCTGCGCGGCCTCGCCCTCGCGGGTGATCTGGTAGAGATAGCGGGCGCGGTAAAAGTCCTCCACCGTGGTGACCCGGCTGGTATCGGGCTCGGCCTGGAGGTTGCCCCATTCGACCAGTTGCCCGAGCGCCGCCTGGACGGCGTCGAGCTGGAGCCGATGACCATCGCGCGTCGCGCGCTCCAGCACATCCTCCGGGCGCAGATGCACCAGGAAATGCTCCTTCGCCTCGGAGAAGGCGCGCATTAGGGTGCGGTAGAGGTCGGTCTTATCCGCGGTGAGATAGTTGAAGCTGGTATCGGGCATCCGGTGCTCTGCTCGGTCGCCGCCGGTCATCCGCCGACCCTAGCATCGGCGGAAGACCGCGAACAAGCGCGGGACCAACGCATGCCTTGCCTCTCTTGGGCTTGTGCGCCGAGTGCATTGACACTTGAAAGCGCGGCCAGTCGCCAGCGACCAGCTTCCTGCGGTTTTCTCACCGCGGTTAGCGGGGTGCTCCGACCTGTCTACCGCTCGGCATCATCGAGATCTTGCGCTCAGCTCGCGGGCCGAAGATGTCGAAAAGTGACCGAGCTCCCGCCCTTGATCCCAGTTATCTGTAACCCTGCTATCCGCAGAGCGCGCTTGGCTTACGCGGTGTCGATGAGGCGCGGGTCTTGCCTTTCAGCGAGTCGCTTAGCGGCATAGGATCGAGCTGCTATCCTCTCTTTCAGCGCAACCACAGGCCGGTCATCTGCTGGAAGCGCCGTTAGCGCTTGCCGGTTTCGGATTGATCGAATGCAGTATCGAGCAGCTCGGCTTCGATCCGGGGCCAACGGCCGGTCTTGCGCTCGGTATCAACGGACGAGGGATAAGCGATGAGCGGCGCAATGGACGCAGGAACGGATATCGACTGGCAGGAGCTAGTGGGCACGCCGGCGCTGCTGCGCGCCTTTCCGGACCCGCTCTGGATCAAGGATTTAAGCGGGATCTATCGGGCCTGCAATCCTGCGTTCGAGCGCTTCTTCTCGATTCAGGATGTTCTCGGGCGCGCGGACCATGCGCTCTTTCCGGCGAGTCTTGCCCAGGATTTCGAGCGTCGCGAGCAGGTGCTCGTCTCGAGCGGCGAGACACAGCGCTACCTGCAGGCGGTCATCGCCTCCGATGGCGCCAACGTGAGCTATCTGGATGTGTCGCTCTCGCCGCTCACGGACACGCGGGGTCGGTTGGCGGGCATCCTGGGCACGGGGCGCGGCATTCGTGCCGATCGCTGCGCGACCGAGGCAGCCTGGTATTCGGAATCCCGTTTCCATCAGCTCTTCGAGCAGATCGAGGCGATCTCGGTCCAAGGCTATGACCGCTATCGTCGCGTCATCTACTGGAACCCCGCCAGCACCGTTCTCTACGGCTACTCGGCGGAGGAGGCCATCGGCTGCCAGCTCGAGGACTTGATCATCCCCGATGCCATGCGCGACGCCGTCATCGCGGGCGTGGACGCCTGGGGCGAGGGCGGGCCAGCCATCTCCGCCGGCGAGCTCACCCTGAGGCGTGCGGACGGCTCGCCGGTCCATGTCTTCTCAAGCCACGTCATGCTGCAGGGCCCCGATGGGGAGCCGCAGATGTACTGCGTGGATATCGACCTGAGCGCGCGCAAGGCGGCGGAAGAGCAAGCCCGGAAGCTCTCCTTGGCCGTCGAGCAGAGCCCGGTGAGTATCCTCATCACGGATCTTGAAGGTCGTATCGAGTACGTCAACGAGGCCCTGATCCAGTCGAGCGGCTATCAGCGGGACGAGGTGATCGGCAAGAGCCCGCGGATCTTCAGCTCAGGGCTGACGCCGCGGCGCGTTTACGACCAGCTCTGGGCCGCCCTGAGTCGCGGCGAGGAGTGGCGTGGCGAGCTGGTGAACCGCCGTAAGGACGGGACGCTCTACACTGAGTCGGCCTTGATCACGCCCATCCGTCAGCCGGGCGGCGAGGTCTCTCATTACGTTGCGGTCAAGGCGGATGTCACCGAGGCCAAGCGGACGGCCGTGGAGCTGGAGCGCTACCGCTCGCATCTGGAAGAGCTGGTGGAGCAGCGCACCGCCGAGCTCAGCGAGGCGCGTCGGCAGGCGGAGGCCGCGAGCGAGGCGAAAAGCGCCTTCCTGGCCAATATGAGCCATGAGATCCGCACGCCGATGAACGCCATTCTCGGTCTGACCTACTTGCTCGGCCGCAATCTCAGCAGCGACGCCGATCGCGCCATTCTGGGGCAGATCGATGACTCGGCGAGTCATCTCCTCGGAATCATCAACGATATCCTGGACGTCTCCAAGATCGAGGCAGGAAAGCTCAGCCTGCGCGAGCGCGACTTCTCGCTCGACGTCTTGCTCGGTCAGGTCGACTCCATGATCCGAGCACAAGCGGCCGCGAAAGGACTGAGGTTCGATTGCGTTAGCAGCGGCGTTCCGCGTGCGCTGCACGGCGACGACACGCGCCTGCGTCAGGCGCTGGTGAATTACCTGACCAACGCCGTAAAATTCACCTCCGCGGGCAGCGTCACCCTGCGTCTGTCGATCCTCGAAGAGACCCAGGACCAGATCCTGCTGCGTGTCGAGGTTGAGGACACCGGTATCGGCATCGCCGAGGACGATCTCGCGCGGCTGTTCGCGCCCTTTACCCAGGTCGATCATTCCACGGCGCGTCCCTTCATGGGAACCGGGCTCGGCCTGGTGATTACGCGCCGGCTCGCCCAGCTCATGGGCGGGGATGCCGGGGCCGAGAGCGCCCTGGGGCGTGGCAGTCTGTTTTGGCTGACGGCCCGACTCGGCAAGGCAGCTCAGGATGCTAGCGTCCAGGGTGATCGGGTCCCGGCCGGGGAGGACGCCGAGCAGTGCTTGGCTGAGCGCTACGCCGGCCTGCGTGTGCTGGTCGCGGAAGACGATCTCATCAACCGCGACGTCATCCGGGAGCTGCTGCGGATCGTCGGTCTGGAAGCGGATTTCGCGGGCACCGGCCACGAGGTGATCGCCATGGCCTGCGCGAGCCGTTATCCGCTGGTGCTCATGGATATCCAGATGCCCGAGATGGATGGACTGGAGGCCAGCCGCCGGCTCCGGGGGCGGGCGGACTGGCGCCCATGTCCGATCTTGGCGATGACGGCGAACGCCTTCGAGGAGGATCGGCAGCGTTGTCGCGAGGCAGGTATGGACGACCATCTGTCCAAGCCCGTCGATCCCCAGCACTTCTACGCCACATTGCTTACCTGGCTCGAGCGCTCGGACCTGGCCGGATCGGCGACGCATCCCGTCAAGCGGATTCCCAGGCCGATGCCGGCCGCGCGCGCCCAGGCCGTGGCGCGCGCGGGCTCGCTGATCGATCGCATCGCGACCCTGCCGGGCGTCGATGCCGCGGGCGCCTTGACGAAGCTGCAGGGCTACGAATCCCTCTACCAGAGCGTCCTTGGCAAGTTCGCTAGTCACCATGCGGACGATCCGGCACGGCTGCGCGAAGCCTTGGCGGCCGGGGACCGGGGAGGTGCGCGCCGATTGGCGCATACCCTCAAGGGGCTGGGGGGGACCCTCGGCTTCGTCGAGCTGCACGGTCTGATGTCGGAGATCCTGCATGCGATCGACGAGGGCCGAGACCTCGACGACCTCGGCCCGCGAATCGCCGCTGCCGAGGCGGCCCATGCCCGGCTGGTCGACAGCATCCGCTCGGCTGAGCCAGCATAGGCGCTCGGCTCCGAGCCCGAGGTGCTGTGCCCGTGCTTTTGAAATCGCTGCGTGCCCGGACGCATCCCGGGACTTCCGCCTATTTCGGCATCGCCCTATTCGGCGTGGCGCTGTGCGCCCTGGTGGTGATGCGGATGGAGCAGGAGCATCGCATGCGCGCCGATGGCGTGCGGGTGACCGCCGAGGTACAGGGTTTCGAGGGCGTTCCTGGTGGCAACGATTACCTGTACTACAGCTATCGCTTCGGCGGCCGGCTCTACGAGGTGAGGGACTTGGTCTCCGATCGCATGAGATCCAGGCTCGGGCCAGGCGATGCCCTGCAGGTCTGGCTCTCGCCCGAGCGGCCGCAGAGCCCCTTGCTCATGGATCGGGGAGGCACGCCAGCTTGGGTGGGACTGCTGATCGGGGCGTCAATGGTCCTGGGCGGGCTATTCGGCCTGACCCAGTTGCGGCGTCGCCCACCCTGAAATCGGAAATTCGAACCGCAAAGGCGCGAAGGACGCAAAGAAAAACAGAGGCATGGCCGATGCGCAGCCTTCATGTGCGGGGTGATCAGAATCGACTTCGCGCCCTGCTCAAATTCTTTGCCCACTCCCTGCGGCTCAGGGGGCGCCCGTGCCGATATCGAGCACCAGCTCCGATTTGCCGGACGGCCACTGGCCCTTGATGCGGTTGGTCGATTCGGGGCCGCTGAAGACGAGATAGCTGTATTTGCCATAGTGCGGCAGCTTGCGGGCGAGTGCCGGGACTTGCGCCGCGTCCGCGGCCGCGACCCAGCCAATGGGTGCCGCGTCGTCCCCGAGCGTCAGGACCTGGCTCTCGGTTCCGGTATCGACGCGCTCCCCATCGACGACTAGCCGATGCGGGTCGAGGCTCAACGAATACGGCGCGCTGAGCTGCACCAGGCTGGGCAGATGCCTGTTCTCCCAGCCGAGCAGCCATACAGGCCGGTCATTGGGCAAAGCGTCGACCGAGGTGTCGTCCTCGACCCGCCAGTCGCGATGCCCTGCTTGCCAGGTGGCGGCGAGACGCCGGTAGGCTTTGCGCAACGCCTTGGGCGCGGCCGAAGGGATGAGGATGAGCCCCTCGTCCGAGCCGAAGAGGCTGCTCAGCGTCACGGGTGTCTCGCCCGGCAGCAGGGTGCGGAAGAGATCGAAGCTCGGATCCACGGCGATGCCTGTCGGTGCCTCGCCGAGCGCGATCGAGAAGGGGGTGTCCTCGGTCTTGCTTTCCATGTGAATGGTTAGGCGCTCGCCGCTGGCCTTGGTCACGACGACCGGGACACGCAAGGGGAAGGGGGCGCCCGGCTGGCGCTGGTGGATGTGTCCGCTGAGGCGGTAGCCGCCCTCTTGCGGCTCGACCACGACGTCTTTCAGGCCGAGCCGAGGCGCGCCCGGCTGGGTCGTCCAGGCGCCGAAGAAGCGCTTCAAGTCTTGGCCGCTCGCGGCGTCGAAGGCCTCGCGCAAGTCGTCGTAGCTGGCCTTGCGAAACTTGTTGTCGGCATAGAAGCGTCTCAAACCGGCCTCGAAGGCCGAATCGCCGAGACGCTGCCGCAGCATGTGGAAGAGCATGGCCGCCTTGCTGTAGCCGACGCCTTGCGAGGCCATGTTGTGCTTTCCATGGAAGGCGACAAGCGGGAAATCCTGCCCCTCGCGCACATAGTCGCCGTAGCTCTTGAGCATGTCCCGTCGGGCTTGGGGTCCCTGGCCGGCCTGCTCCTTGATCCAGTAGTCGGCGAGATAGTAGGTCAGGCCCTCGCTCCAGTTGCCGCTCTCGAAGTCGATGAAGACGCTGTTGCCCCACCAGTTGTGGAGAATCTCATGCGGGTAGGAGGTACGAACGATGAACGGGAGACGGATGACCTGGGGGCCGAGCAGGGTGAACGACGGCATTCCATAGCCGGTCTCCCAGAAGTTCTCCACGAGCGCGAACTTGGTGAAGGGATAGGGGCCGATCAGCTCGGAATAATGGGCGACATAGGTATGGGTTGCACGCAGGTAGCGCTCGGCGAGCGCAGGGTCGGGCTCGCGAAGATAGACCTGGGCCTCGACGTCTCCTGCGCTGGCGCGATAGAGCCTGTAGGGACCGGCAATGAGATAGATGTCGTCCTGGGGCAGCGGCTCCGTCCAGGTCGAAAGACCCCTTCCAGGCTTGCCCGCTCCGGCCTCGCCCGGGCCAGTGCCCTGGGAGACCGCCATCCAGCCATCCGGCAGCCGCACCTCCATGCGAAAGCGCTGCAGGGTGTCCGGAATGCGGGGATACCAACCGCTGTTGGCATTGAGAAAGACGCCTTCCGGCCCGATGACGCCCAGTGACCAGGCGCTTGCGCGGCCCATGCCCTCATCGATGCGACGCAGCCCGTGCTCGATTCGCCCCTGGTACCTGATGGTGACAGGCCCCTGAGCGTCGAGCTGCAAGAGGTACTTGCGCAGATTGCGCACTTGCTGAATCTCGCTCAGCCGCGCCGCACCCTTGAGGATCTCGGCCTGGAGGTTGGCGTGCAGCAGCAGTGTCCACTCGCTTTTTCCCGCCGGTAGCCGCATCTCGTCCTCGACCGTCAAGGCGTGATCCGAGGGATCGAGGCGGACCTCTAGGCGGTGCTCGACTTCCGGCATGTCCGGCGCCGCTGCGGCTGTCGCAGCGACACCCATGAGGATCAGCCAGACCGCAGATCGCGCTCCGCTGAGTATCGGGCTCAGGACGGATTCGAGCCAGTGCCTCGCCTCGGCGTGTGACAATGACGGACAATGCCCGGGCTTGCAGAGGCTCGCTCTGGGTGTGCAATTCGACCGACCTTCGGGTCTCTGACGATTAGGGGATCTCATGTCGCTCCGCTCTCAACCAATCTCGGCCGCGCAGGCCGCTCTCATCATGCTTTCGCTGCTGCTCCCGGGGGCTCATGCGACACTCGCGGCCGACTCAGTTGCGAGTGCCGTCGATGGCAATCGAACCCGCGTGCTGGATGCCACCGATCTGACCGGTATGGATGCCCTGATTCGCAAGCTCATGGATCGTCGCGTCGTCTTCGTCGGCGAGCAGCACGATCGGTATGAGGACCACCTCAACCAGCTCGCGATCATCGAAGGGCTTCACGCAGGGGGCAAATCGCTCGCGATCGGGCTGGAATTCTTCCAGCAGCCGTTTCAGCAAGATGTCGACGACTATATCGAAGGCAAGATCGACGAGGCCGACTTCCTGCGTCGTACCCAGTATTTCGACCGCTGGCGTTTCGACTATCGGCTGTATCGTCCCATTCTGCGCTTTGCGCGCGAGCACGGGATTCCGGTGATCGCCTTGAACCTGGAGGCGGAGCTGACACGCAAGGTCGGCGATGTCGGCATCGACGGGCTGAGCGAGGCGGAGCGCGCTAGGATTCCGGCCCAGATGGATCGTGGCGACCCGGCCTATCGGGACCGCATCGAGGCGGTCTTTCGCCACCATCCGGCGGACTATCAGCGCAACTTCGAGCACTTCTTCGAGGTCCAGCTGCTCTGGGACGAGGGCATGGCCGAGCGCGCCGCGGCCTATCTCGCGGAGAGCCCCGACAGGACGCTGGTCGTTCTGTCCGGCGGAGGGCACGTCGAATACGGTCAGGGAATTCCGAAACGGCTCATGCGCCGCCAGCGCGTCCCCATGGCGATCATCCTCAACGGGCAGGGCCGTGAGCCCGACGGCGCCGTCGCCGACTTCTTCCTCTATCCCCCGGAGGTCGAGCTGCCGCCATCCGGCCTGATGGGCGTCATGCTGAGCACAGACGAGGATGGCGAGGGGATTCGCATCGACGGCTTCGCGGAAGAGAGCGGCGCCAAGGCGGCTGGCCTCCAGACGGGGGACCGTATCGTCCGCATCGGGCGGCATCGCATCGCGGGCTACGCGGACGTCCGCATCGCCATGATCGACGCGCAGCCCAAAGACCTGGTGTCGGTCGAGGTGATCCGTGAGCACATGCTCGGCTCCGACGAGCACAAGACCTTCGAGGTGAGGCTGCGTTGACTGTCACGACCACCTCGGGGCCGGAGCTGCTGTCGCCGGCAGGCACCCTCAAGAATATGGGTTACGCCCTGGCCTATGGGGCGGACGCCGTCTATGCGGGGCTGCCGCGTTATAGCCTCAGGGTGCGCAACAACGATTTCGACCTCAAGCATCTGGAGGTGGGTCTGCGCGAGGCGCATGCGCAAGGCAAGCGTTTCTACCTCACCACCAACCTCATGCCGCATGGCGCCAAGCTGCGTACCTTCCTCGCGGACATGGAGCCGATCGTTGCACTGGGGCCGGACGCGCTCATCATGGCCGACCCCGGGCTTATCATGCTGGTGCGCGAGCGTTGGCCCGAGCTGCCGATCCATTTGTCCGTGCAGGCCAACACGGTCAATGCGGCAGCCGTGCGATTCTGGCAGGCGCAGGGCCTGTCGCGGGTGATCCTGTCGCGCGAGCTGTCCTTGGACGAGATTGCCGATATTCGCGACGCCTGTCCGGAGATCGAGCTGGAGGTCTTCGTCCATGGCGCACTCTGCATCGCCTATTCCGGCCGCTGCCTGCTCTCCGGCTACTTCAGCCACCGGGACGCCAATCAGGGCGCCTGCACCAATGCCTGCCGCTGGGAGTACAGGCTGATGCCCGAGCGGGAAGGTGAGTCCCTCGCCGGGTCTCAAGCGGGCGAGGCCCCACAGCCCGGACTGGGAAGGCATCCGGCCGCCGACGCTATCTATCTGCTCGAGGAATCCAATCGCCCAGGCGAGTACATGCCGATCCTTGAGGACGAGAACGGCACCTACATCATGAATTCGCGCGATCTGCAGGCGGTCGAGCAGGTTGGCAGGCTGGTCGAGATGGGTATCGACTGTCTGAAGATCGAGGGGCGGACCAAGTCGCACTATTACGCGGCCCGGACGGCACAGGTCTATCGGGCCGCGATCGACGATGCCGTTGCCGGACGTCCCTTTCGCGTCGAGCTCAAGGAGGCGCTCGAGGGTCTCGCCAATCGCGGCTACACCCAGGGCTTCTACCGTCGGCACGCGCCCGCCGAGCTGCAGAACTATGCCGATGGTGTCTCGCGCAGCCAGCGCCGCATCTTCGTCGGCGAGATCTCGTCGTCCGGCGCGGATGGCTGGGCCGAGGTCGAGGTGAAGAACCGCTTTGCCGTGGGGGACCAGCTGGAGCTGATGACACCCGAGGGCAACGACCGCTTCCCGCTCGAAGCCATGACCGACCAGGACGGGGCGGCACTCGGCGTCGCCCCGGGTGCCGGCTGGCGTGTGCGCATCCCTATCCCTCGGCCTGCCAGCCCCTTGAGCCTGCTGACACGCGCCCTTTGAACTCGGACGTCTGCGGCTGATCGGCGCATGGAGCCTGGCGGTCTCAGCGCCACAAGGACCTCGGTGAACGGCGTGCTTGGAGATCGGCTTCGATGGCAGGGCGCGACGGCGGGCGCCAATGCCCGCCGCGATGACGGGCGTTGGCGCCGTCCCGAGGCGCGAGGGACCCGGGCTAGACCAGCGCGCCGGCAGGCGGGCTGTAGCTGTCCAGCACGCGGACGTAGTTGGAGCGCTCGAGCTCGTCAGGGTTCGGCACGCTGAGCGCGCTGACACGGCCGCGGAAGTCGTCGACCGATTCGAAGCCCTGCTCCTCCATCCAGTCTTCGATGCCCCTCAGCAGGATGCCGAGGTGGGCGGGTCCCCATTCGAGGAGTGCGCTGCAGAGGTGTACCGCGTCCGTCCCGGCGAGCAGCAGCTTGATGGCGTCCTCGGCCGAATGGATGCCTCCGGTCGCGCCTAGCGAGAGTCCGGGGATGCGTCCGTAGAGGATGGCGATCCAGCGCATCGCCAGCAGCGCCTCGGCGGAGGTGGAGGGCTGGAGGCGAGACTGCAGCCGCAGGCCGTCGATGTTGATGTCGGGCTGATAAAAGCGGTTGAAGAGCGAGACGCCGTCGGCGCCGGCCTCCGAGAGCTGTTTGATGAAGTTCCCGACCGAGCTGAAGCTGGGAGACAACTTCATGTTGATGGGGATGCGAACCTTGGCGCGCATGCTCTTCAGGAGGCTGAGATAGCGCTCCTCGACTTGCGCCCCGGTCTGGCCGATATCGCCTGCCACGTAGTAGACGTTGAGCTCCAAGGCGTCGGCTCCGGCCTGCTCCAGCTCGCTCGCGTGGTCGATCCAGCCGCTCGGGGTGACGCCGTTGAGGCTGGCGATCACCGGGATGTCCAGCGCCTCCTTCAGCTTTTGGATCTGCTCCAGGTACTGCTGGAGGCCGTTCTCGAAGTCCTGGTGATTGGGCAGGAAGCCGTCGGTGGTCTCGGCGAAGCCCGTATCCTGCTGATGCAGGAAGCGCACCATGGATTCGGACTCCGCGGTGATGGCCTCCTCGAAGAGCGAGTACATGATGATGGCCGCGGCCCCCTTGTCTTCCAGCTCACGAGCGGTTGTGACGCTCTTCGACAGCGGCGAGGCCGAAGGCACCAGGGGGTTCTTGAGCTCCAGCCCGAGGTAGTTGGTGGTCAGATTCATTTTCTGCCGTCCCTCACATCAAGGAATTCATGATTGATCGCCGGCGGGCCGCGCAACGCTGCGGTTCGCCGTGCATGCGCCTGGCTTACTCCGAGGCAGGGGCCTTCTGGACCGCGAGATGCGCGAGCTGCTCATAGAGCGTGAAGCGCGTCTTCACATGCTTCTGCGCGAGATTGAGGAAGTGCTCGGCGGCCTCCGGGTGGGTCTTGGTCAGCAGGCTGAAGCGTGTCTCCGTGTTGATGAAGTCCCGATAGGGAATGCTCGGCGGCTTGGAGTCGATGAGGAGCGGGTTCTCGCCGCGCTCGGTGCGGCGCGGATCGTAGCGGAACAGCGGCCAGTGGCCGGAGGTTACCGCGAGGTCCTGCTGGCGCAGGTTGTTGGAAAGGTCGACGCCGTGCGCGATGCAGGGCGAGTAGGCGATGATGACCGAGGGGCCGTCGTAGGATTCGGCCTCCAGGAAGGCGCGCACGGTTTGGACGTCCTTGGCCCCGAAGGCGACCTGGGCGACATAGACGTTCTCGTAGGCCATGGCCATCATGGCCAGGTCCTTCTTGTAGGTCGGCTTTCCGCCAGCCGCGAACTTGGCGACCGCGCCCATGGGCGTGGCCTTCGAGTTTTGGCCGCCGGTGTTGGAGTAGACCTCGGTGTCCAGTACCAAGAGGTTCACGTTGCGGCCGCTGGCGAGCACATGGTCTACGCCGCCGTAGCCGATGTCGTAGGCCCAGCCGTCCCCGCCCACGATCCATACGCTGCGCTTGACCAGAGACTCGCAGATCGCCTCGAGCGTGCGGGCTAGCGGGCTGTCGATGGACTTGAGCTTGGCCTTGAGTGCGGCCACGCGCTCGCGCTGCTCGTGGATGCCGGCCTCGCCCTGCTGGTCGGCCTGGAGCAGGCCGTCGGCGAGGTCTTCACCGATTTGGCGGGCGAGCTCGGCGACCAGCTCGCGCGCGTGCGCCGTCTGCTTGTCCACCGCCAATCTCAGGCCGAGGCCGAACTCGGCATTGTCCTCGAACAGCGAGTTGTTCCAGCTCGGACCGCGCCCCTCGGGGTTAGTCGTATAGGGCGTGGTCGGCAGGTTGCCGCCGTAGATAGACGAGCAGCCCGTGGCATTGGCGATGAGCATGCGGTCGCCGAAGAGCTGGGTGGCGAGCTTGATGTAGGGCGTCTCGCCGCAGCCGACGCAGGAGCCCGAGAACTCGAACAGCGGCTGCATCATCATGGCGTGCTTGATCTTGCCGGCATCCAGCTGGGTCCGGTCGTACTCGGGCAGGCCGAGGAAGAAGTCCCAGTTCGCCTCCTCGGCGGCTTGGGTCTCGGTCGCCTCGACCATGTTGAGGGCCTTGTGATTGGGATCCTTGCGGTCGCGGATGGGGCAGACCTCGACGCAAAGCCCGCAGCCGGTGCAGTCGTCCGGCGCGACCTGGTAGGTCACCTGGTAGCCCTGCGGGAAGTCCTTGCCCTTGATGGTGGCATGCTGGAAGCTCGCTGGCGCCTGATCGGTGAGATCGCCCGGGTAGACCTTGGCGCGGATCGCCGCGTGGGGGCAGACCAGCGGGCACTTGCCGCACTGGGTGCAGAGCGTCTCGTCCCACTGGGGTAGCTGCAGCGCGAGCTTGCGCTTCTCGTACTGGGTCGTGCCGGTGGGCCAGGTGCCGTCCGCCGGCATGAGGCTGACGGGGAGCTGGTTGCCGTTGCCGGCAATCAGGGTTGCGGTGACCTTGCGCACGAACTCCGGCGCGTCCTCCGGGACCACGGGCGGGCGGTCGAAGGTGCTGCTGACCTGGCTGGGCACGTCGACCTTGTGCAAGCCCGCGAGCGCGGCGTCGATGGCGTCATAGTTCCGATCCAGCAGGCGCTGGCCCTTCTTGCCGTAGGTCTTCTTGACCGCCTCCTTGATGTGCGCGATGGCCTCGTCCTTGGGCAGGATGCCGGAGATGGCGAAGAAGCAGGTCTGCATGATGGTGTTGATGCGCCGCCCCATGCCGGTCTGACCGGCGATGCCATAGGCGTCGATGACATAGAAGGACAGCGCCTTGTCGATCATCGTCTGCTGCATCTTGCGTGGCAGCTCGCTCCAGACCTTGTCCGCCGCGGTCGGCGAGTTGAGCAGGAAGACACCGCCCCGCTTCGCCTTGTCGAGCATGTCGTAGCGCGTGATGAAGGTCGGCTGATGGCAGGCGACGAAGCTGGCCTCGTCGTCGCCGATCAGATAGGTGCTGTTGATCGGGTCCGATCCGAAGCGCAGATGGCTGATGGTCACGGCGCCGGCCTTCTTGGAGTCGTACTCGAAGTAGCCCTGGCCGTAGTTTGGCGTCTCCTCCGCGATGATCTTGATGGAGTTCTTGTTCGCCGAGACCGTGCCGTCCGAGCCCAGTCCGTAGAAGACGCAGGCAGTGACGCCGTCGAGCGCGTCGGCCTTGAAGCTCGGATCCCAATCCAAGTTGGTCTGGGCGACGTCATCGAGGATGCCGACGGTGAACTGATTCTTGGGGCTGTCTTTTCCAAGCTCGTCGAAGACGCCCTTGACCATCGCGGGCGTGAACTCCTTGGAGCCGAGTCCGAAGCGGCCGCCGATGATGCGGGGCATGCTGCTGAGCTGGCCGGTCGAGAAGGACTGGGCGACCGCCGTGACCACGTCCTTGTAGAGCGGCTCGCCGTTCGCGCCCGGCTCCTTGGTGCGGTCCAGGACCGCGAGCGCGGTGGTAGTGGCGGGCAGGGCGTCGATCAGTGCGCTGGCATCAAGGGGGCGGAAGAGGCGGACTTTGATCAGACCCACCTTCTCGCCACGGGCACTGAGGTGCTCCACGGTCTCCTCCGCGGCGCCGATGCCGGAGCCCATGAGGACCAGGACGCGCTCGGCGTCCGGGGCACCGACATAGTCGAAGAGGCGATAGTGGCGCCCGGTCAGCTTGCCGAAGCTGTCCATGACCCCCTGCACGATGCCGGGTGTCGCCGCATAGTAGGGATTGACGGATTCGCGGCCCTGGAAGTAGACGTCCGGATTCTGCGAGGTGCCGCGCAGGCTGGGATGGTCGGGATTCAGACCGCGCTCGCGGAAGGCGGAGACCAGCTCCTCGTCGATCATGGCGCGGACCACCTCGGTCGGCAGGCGCTCGATCTTGGAGACCTCATGCGAGGTGCGGAAGCCATCGAAGAAATGCACCATGGGCACACGGCTCCGCAGCGTGGCCGCCTGCGCGATGAGCGCGAAGTCCATGACCTCTTGAACGGACGCCGCGCAGAGCATGGCGTAGCCCGTCGCGCGGCAGGCCATGACGTCCGAGTGGTCGCCGAAGATGGAGAGACCCTGTGCCGCGAGCGCCCGCGCCGAGACGTGAAAGACCGTTGGGGTCAGCTCGCCGGCGATCTTGTACATGTTCGGGATCATCAGCAGCAGGCCTTGCGAGGCCGTGAAGGTCGTCGCCAGAGAGCCGCCCTGGAGCGCGCCGTGGATGGCGCCCGCCGCTCCGGCCTCGCTCTGCATCTCGACCACGTCGGGGATCGTGCCCCATAGATTCTTGACGCCTTGCGAGGACCATTCGTCCGCCCACTCGCCCATGTTCGACGAGGGCGTTATGGGATAGATGGCGATGACCTCATTGGTCATGTGGGCAACATAGGCGGCGGCTTCATTGCCGTCGAGTGTGACCATGCTCTTGTGCGACATCGAACTGTCCGTTTGGTGGGTGGAAAGGGGATGACCGCGACGCGGCGTTGCGATGCAGGACTTCCGGAGCAACCTTAAACCTGGCTCATGAAGGAAATGTTGCAGTCCGTGCCTTGGCTTCCAGTTGGTGCCGAGCTGGCGGCATCGGCCGTTCGGGGGCGGCTCCGCCATCGGTGGGACGCGCCTGGGGGCGCGGGCCGATCGGTCTCGCTCGGCAGGGACGCGAGCCGTGCGCCGCTTTTCGAGCCCGACCCGCCGCCGAATACCCTGGCTACTATAGACCCAAAACCGAAAGGGAAGGGCGTGGTCTTTGCGGGCTTTTTCGGGGAATCGATCCTGACATGATCGGAGTCAGCTCGCCTGTGGCCCCGCGTCCTGTCCCCATGCAAACCCCAGGTCGGCCGCGGATCGGCTCGGTGCGGGGCCGACGAGGCTTGCCGTGCATTGACTCTGCACCCTTCGCTTTGGCGTCAAGGCTCGCGTATGGTTTCGCGACCACAAACCTTTCCGTGAAATCTTGGGGCACGCTTCAATGAGCCAGCCCGGCAGCTCGCCGATCATGCGGCTGAGACCCATGTGCGAAGAAGACGTGAGCGCCGTGCTCGCGGTCGAATGCGCCGCCTACGAATTTCCATGGACGGAGGGCATCTTCAACGACTGTCTGCGCGTGGGATACTGCTGCTGGGTGGGTGAGGCCGATGGGGCCATCGTCGCCTACGGCATCATGTCGGTTGCGGTGGGCGAATGCCACATCTTCAATCTGTGCGTGCATCCAGCCTGGCAAGGCTGCGGACTGGGCCGCAGGATGCTCCGTCATCTGCTGTCCGTCGCGCTCAAGCGCAAGGCCGATACCGCCTTCCTGGAGGTGCGGGTGTCGAATGCGAGTGCCAGGTCGCTCTATGCCTCCGAGGGGTTCTGCGAGATCGGTACGCGACGAAGCTATTACCCGGCGCACAAGGGACGCGAGGACGCGACCGTCCTGGCGCGCGAGCTGCGGGGGCTGGAGACTGCCAGCGCTGGGCTCATCTAGGCGCTGATGGAGCCGCCGCGCGCTGTCCGCATCTGTCCAAGAAGCTGATCAGGCAGTTATACTTCCGCGATTTACCAGCGCGAACATCACCTGACTGACAGCTTTATGAGCGAGCTCCAAGAGCAGATCGACAAACGCCGCACCTTCGCGATCATCTCCCATCCGGACGCCGGTAAGACCACACTGACCGAGAAGCTGCTGCTCTTCGGCGGCGCCATTCAGCTCGCCGGGACGGTCAAGGGCCGCAAGGCGGCGCGCCACGCGACCTCGGACTGGATGGAGCTGGAGAAGGAGCGCGGCATCTCGGTGACCTCGTCGGTGATGCAGTTCCCCTATGGCCCAGCGACCGTCAATCTGCTGGATACGCCTGGCCACGAGGACTTCTCCGAGGATACCTACCGCACGCTGACGGCGGTCGACTCGGCCCTCATGGTGATCGACGTGGCCAAGGGCGTCGAGGAGCGCACCATCAAGCTCATGGACGTCTGTCGGCTGCGCGACACGCCCATCCTGACCTTCGTCAACAAGCTCGACCGCGAGGGGCGCGATGCGATCGAGATCCTCGATGAGATCGAGGACGTGCTCAAGATCCGGTGCGCCCCTGTGACCTGGCCCATCGGCATGGGCAAGCGTTTCAAGGGGGTCTATGACCTGCGGACGGGCCGGACGCATCTGTTCAGCGCCCAGCACGGCGGCAAGATCGCCGAGGGCGAGGTGATCGACGGCCTCGACAATCCGCGCATGGACGAGATTCTCGGCGATCAGGCCCAGGAGCTGCGCGAGGAGCTGGAGCTGGTCGAAGGGGCCAGTCATCCCTTGGATCTGGATGCCTATCGCGCCGGCAAGCAGACGCCGGTCTTCTTCGGCTCGGCGATCAACAACTTCGGGGTGCGCGAGCTGCTCGACGCCTTCGTCGATTATGCCCCCGCGCCGCGCCCGCGTGAGACCCGTCAGCGGTTGATCGAGCCAGGGGAAGCGCGTTTCAGCGGATTCGTGTTCAAGATTCAGGCGAATATGGATCCGGGCCACCGTGACCGAGTCGCCTTCATGCGCGTGTGCTCGGGCAGCTACAAGAAGGGCATGAAGATGCGCCACGTGCGCATTGGCAAGTCGATCCAGGTCGCCAACGCCATTACCTTTCAGGCCGACGAGCGTCGGCATGTCGAGGAGGCCTGGCCAGGCGATATCATCGGCCTGCACAACCACGGCACCATCCAGATCGGGGATACCTTCAGCGACGGCGAAGAGATCAAGTATGAGGGCATCCCCTACTTCGCGCCCGAGCTCTTTCGCCGTGTCGTCCTCAAGGATCCGCTGCGGATGAAGGCCCTGCAGAAGGGCGTCTTGCAGCTCTCGGAGGAGGGCGCAACCCAGTCGTTCCGGCCGTTGAAGAACAACGAGCTCATTCTCGGCGCCGTGGGTGTGCTGCAGTTCGACGTCGCGGCCTATCGCCTCAAGGATGAGTACGGTGTGGATGCCATCGTCGAGCCTGTGAGCGTCAAGACGGCGCGCTGGATCGAATGCGAGGATCCCAAGATGCTCGAGCGCTTCAGAGAGAAGTGCTACGAGTACCTGGCGCTGGATGGCGACGATCAGCTGGTCTATCTGGCCCCGACCATGGTGAATCTGAGTCTGGCGGAAGAGCGCTGGCCCGAGGTGCGGTTCTTGGCGACGCGGGAGCTTTAGGGGCCAGGTGTCAGGTGATGCTCGAGCCTTGGCGCGGCTCAGTGGGGTCGTCGATCGCGCCTTGCGAGCCAACGCCCAAGTGCCATACTGAGAGATGAAGGGTGAGTCATTCGATCAGGAGGGCACGCCATGTTTCTCAAGCAGCGCACGACAGGGAAATTGATCGAGGTCTTGAGTCAGCAGGATCTCTTCAATCCGATGCACGGGACCATCATCGGCCGCTATCACGCGGGCGAAGAGCTCCAAGAGCCGGAGCGCTTCGACAAGACCGATCTGGTCTTCACCTCCGATGAGCCGATGCCCAAATGCTGGACCGATGTCCACTATCGGGACGCGGCGGTGTTTCACTATTACAAGAAGGCTTCGTGAAGACGTCTTGATGAGATCGCGCGCTCAGGCGCGCCGAGATTTCAGCGGCCGAAATGAAGAAGGCCTCCGCGACATGTCGCGGAGGCCTTTTTTCGCTTAGCCCGACGAGCCGGGCTTCACGAAGTCGTCATCAAAGGCCGCTTGCCGGCAATGGTGGCTGCTTCGGAGTGGCTCCGCCTTCCGTGGTGCCCGCGCCGCCGCCCGTCGTCGGGGTGGAGCTTCCGGTGTCGTCACCAGACTCGCGCATCCGTCGGCCGGCCATGATGTCGTCGATCTGCTCCTTGGTGATGGTCTCGTACTTTAGGAGCGCCTCGGCCATGGTGTGCAGCTTGTCCATGTTCTCATCGAGCAGCCGCTTCGAGCGCTGGTAGTTGCGGTCGATGATGGCGCGGATCTCTTGATCGATGGTCTGCGCGGTCTCCGGGGAGACCTGCCGTTGCTGGGTGACGGAGCGACCGAGGAAGACCTCGCCCTCGTCTTCCGCATAGGCGAGCGGCCCCATCCCGTCGGACAGCCCGAAGCGCGTGACCATGTTCCGAGCGATGTCGGTCGCACGCTCGATGTCGTTGGAGGCGCCGGTCGTGACGTGCTCGGGACCGAAGATCATCTCCTCCGCCAGACGGCCGCCAAAGAGGCTGGAGATCTGGCTCTCGAGCTGACGCTTGCTCATGCTGTAGCGATCACGCTCGGGCAGGAAGAGCGTCACGCCGAGCGCGCGGCCACGCGGGATGATGCTGACCTTGTGCACGGGGTCGTGCTCTGGGACCAATCGACCGACGATGGCGTGTCCGGCCTCGTGGTAGGCGGTCAGCTTCTTCTCGGATTCGGACATGACGATGCTGCGCCGCTCGGCGCCCATCATGATCTTGTCCTTCGCCTTCTCGAACATCTCCATGTTGACGTCCGTGTGTCCGGCGCGCGCCGCAAAGAGCGCGGCCTCGTTCACCAGATTGGCAAGATCGGCGCCGGAGAAGCCCGGGGTTCCGCGCGCAATGGTCCTGGCTTCGACGTCGTTCGCGATCGGCACCTTGCGCATGTGGACCTCTAGGATGGCTGCGCGCCCGGCCAGGTCGGGCAGGCCGACGACGACTTGGCGGTCGAAGCGTCCCGGACGCAGCAGGGCCGGATCGAGCACATCGGCGCGGTTGGTCGCCGCGATCACGATGATGCCCTCGTTGCCCTGGAAGCCGTCCATCTCGACGAGGAGCTGATTGAGCGTCTGCTCGCGCTCGTCGTGACCGCCGCCGAGTCCCGCGCCGCGCTTGCGGCCGACCGCGTCGATCTCGTCGATGAAGATGATGCAGGGCGCGCTCTTCTTCGCCTGCTCGAAGAGGTCACGCACGCGCGAGGCACCCACGCCGACGAACATCTCGACGAAGTCTGAGCCCGAGATACTGAAGAAGGGCACCTTGGCCTCGCCCGCGATGGCTCTCGCCAGCAGCGTCTTACCCGTGCCGGGCGGGCCGACCATGAGGACGCCGCGCGGGATGCGGCCGCCGAGATTGGAGAACTTCTGCGGGCTCTTGAGGAAGTCCACGAGCTCTGCGACCTCTTCCTTGGCCTCTTCAACGCCAGCGACGTCGCGCAGCGTCACCTTGACCTCGCCCTCGGCGTGCTGGCGCGCGCGGCTCTTGCCGAAATTGAAAATCCCGCCGGCACCGCCACCACCAGCATTGCGGCGCATGAACCAGATCCAGATCCCAGCCAGCACGATGAAGGGCAGCCAGGCGGCCACGATCTGCATCAGCACGCTCGGCTTTTCCGGCGGCTCGGCGCGGATGGTGACGGAGTTGTTCAACAGATCACCCACCAATCCCGGGTCGCCCGGATTGTAGGTCTCGAAGCGGGACCCGTCGGTCCGCACGCCCTTGATGGTTTCATCCTGAATCGTGACCTCCTTGACCGAGCCATCGGAGAGCTCTTGCAGGAACTGGCTGTAGCTCAGGTTGCGCGGCTCGATCTGATCCGGTGCCGTCAGGCTGTTGAGCATCATCACCAGCCAGAAGGTCACGGCGACCCAGAGAAGGATGTTCAGGTTCTTGGCATTCATTCTAACGACTATCCTCGTTGACCTGGCGCGACCTCGAGGGTCAAGGCCCCGTGGCGACGCGCCCTGCTTAATCTACCGGCAAACATCGGGTCTGGGGATCAAAATCCAACAGATTCGTCGGATGATGCCCGCCGTTACCGGAGCTTATCAGTTTTGCGCATCGATTGGACTTGGCGAATAGCGGCCTCGGTGGTGACTCTCTGGGTGCTCTGCGCCTTGCTCGCGCCCCTTCTGGGGCTCGCGCCGACCCGCGTGGACCTCACTGCCATCCTGGCGACACCTGGCGAGCTGTCGCTCTTGGGCAACGACGATCTCGGGCGCCCGGTGCTGGATCGGCTGCTGGCGGGGGCGCGCACCTCGCTCGTCGTCGGTTGTGGCGTGGTGGCCGTCAGTGCCGTGCTCGGTACCTTGATCGGCGGGGCCGGGGCGCTCGCCGGCGGCTGGGCCGATACCGCGATTTCGCGCGCAATCGATCTCTTTATGGCCTTCCCCGGCATCCTGCTCGCGATCGCGCTCGCCGGCGTCATGGGGCCCGGGGTCGACAACGTCATCCTCGCGTTGACCGCCGTCGGTTGGGTCGGCTATGCCCGGCTTGCACGGGCTCAGGTGCTCTCCCTAGTGGGGCGCGATCATGTGACGGCGGCTCGGGCGCTGGGTAGAGGAGGCCCGGCGATCCTGCTCAGACATCTCTTGCCCCTGGCGCTCGCGCCTCTGCTGGTCGAAGCGACCTTCGGCATCGCTTCGGCGGTGGTGGCAGAGGCTGGCTTGTCGTTCCTCGGGCTGGGCGTTCAGCCGCCAGAGGCATCATGGGGGAGCATGATCCGCGACGGCGTCGCCTATTTGCTGGTGGCGCCGCATCTCGTCATTGTGCCGGGCGCTGCGATCTTTTCGGTCGTCCTTTCGGTCAATCTGCTCGGCGATGCCCTGAGAGATCGTCTGGATGTGCGGTTGCGTGCGCCCTGAGCGGGCGTGCCCAGGGCGCTTACGGGTGTCCGTCGGCTCGCCTGAGGTCTTGCGGCTGTGCTACAAAGGGGCCTTGTTGCAGAAGGCGCCGCGTCTCGATTCCATGTTGCCAGTGCTCGCCATCGTTCTGAATCGCTCGGGAGTGACCGACTGAGATGTCGCTCGGCCCCATTATGTTGGATATCGCCGGGACCGCCCTGGGTGCGGAAGATCGCGAGCTGCTGCGGCATCCCGCGGTCGGCGGCGTCATCCTCTTCGCACGCAATTTCGAATCCCCCGAGCAGCTGGCGGCGCTCACCCGCGCCATTCATGGGCTGCGCGAGCCGCATCTGCTGATCGGGGTCGACCAGGAAGGCGGGCGGGTGCAGCGGTTTCGTGAAGGCTTCACGCGTCTCCCGCCGGCCGGGCGGCTCGGTGCTCTCCACGCCGCGGACGCGCGTCGGGCGCGGGCAGCGGCGGCCGCGGTCGGCTGGCTTATGGCGTCCGAGCTGCGGGCCGTGGGCGTGGACTTCAGCTTTGCGCCTGTGCTCGATATCGATCGTGGGGCCAGTCAGGTGATCGGTGACCGGGCCTTCGCCGCTAAGGTGCCGACCATCTGCGAGCTTGCGTCGGCCTGGTGCGAAGGTGTGCGTCGGGCGGGGATGGCCGCGGTTGGCAAACATTTCCCGGGGCATGGTGGCGTCAGCGCCGATTCCCATGTCGAGCTGCCGCGGGATGAGCGCCTTTTCGTGGACCTGGAGATGGAGGATCTCGCCCCCTTCCGGCGCTTGATCGATGGTGGGCTGGAGGCCGTGATGCCCGCTCATGTCGTCTATCCGGCCGTGGACGTCCGGCCTGCTGGATTCTCGCGTCGCTGGCTGCAGGACATTCTGCGGGGCCAGCTCGGCTTCCAGGGGGTGATCTTCAGTGACGACCTCAATATGGGGGCCGCGGACGCCGGGGGCGATTATCCGGGGCGCGCCCGCGTCGCCGCCGCGGCCGGCTGCGACATGCTGCTGATCTGCAACAACCGGCCTGCGGCGTGCGAGATCGTCGCCGCCTTCAAGGACCACCGCGACCCAGCCGCCAATCTCAGGCTGCTGAGGATGCACGGCCGCAAGTGCCTCGAGCACCTTCGATTGCGTGAGCAGCCCGAGTGGCAGCGCGCGATGCGCTATGTGGCCGAGCTCGAAACGCTCGAGACGCTGGATCTCGAGCTCGAAGACCCAACAGATCCGGAGAAAGCAGGATGAAGCTTGATGCAAGCACCTATGCCGGCGTCGCGCAGCGCGCGGAGTGCTTGGTGACCTCGGAGGAGATGGAGGCAGCCTTGGACCGCATGGCGGAGGCGCTGACGACGCGACTTGCAGGCAAGGATCCGCTCGTGCTGTGCGTCATGACCGGCGCCGCGATCGTGACGGGGCTATTGCTGCCACGGTTGGACTTTCAGCTGCGGCTCGACTACATCCACGCGACCCGCTATCGCGGCGAGACGCGCGGTGGGGACATCTTCTGGCGTCACCGTCCGTCAGAGGCGATTCGCGGTGAGCATGTGCTGATTCTCGACGATATCCTCGACGAGGGCATCACCCTGGATCATGTGGCTCGCGCCTGTCGCGAGGACGGTGCGGCCAGCGTTCAGACGGCGGTCTTGGTGGAGAAGATCCGGCCCCATCGCTGCGAGGTCGACGTGGTCGGAGTCAAGGTCGCGGATCGCTACCTCTACGGCTATGGTCTCGACTACAAGGGCTATTTCCGCAACGTGCCTGGCGTCTACGCTGTTGCGGACGAAGACGTGTGATGTGGCGAGCCTTGGGGAATCCGGGAAAATGCCAATATAATTAAAGGCTTTTTGACTCCTGGTGGCTTTTGATCCATCCTCGCGGAAAGCTGCCGGGCGTGCAGCCAGCGGGCGAGCTCCCGACCATGGCGCGGCCCGGTTCCCGAAAATGAGGCTCGGGGGAGTCGCGCGGCTCGACTCACCCTGGCCCGGCGTACTGGAGGATGGACAATGTCGACCCTGGAGAGCTATCGCAACTCGCATTCCGAGCTTCGGCAAATGATCGATGATCTGAGATCGATCCTGCGTCCGGATCTGCTGCACATTCGACCCAACGCCAAGACCGCCTACGAGCTGCTGTGCGATCTCGGCGTGAAGGTGCGGAGCCACCTCGCGGAAGAAGATCGCAGCATCTACCCGACCTTGCTGATTCACGAAGATCCGCGCGTCAAGTCGATCGCCTGGGGCTTCATCAGCGGTGAGAAGCCCCTCCGCAAGATCTTCGACGATTACCACAAGCGCTGGCTGAAGAATTGCGACTTCAATTTCACCGAGGAATTTCTCGCCGAGACGCATGAGGTCTTCGATATGGTGGCGCAGCGCATCGAGCGCGAAGAGCAGGTGCTGCTGCCCAAGCTCGTGGAGATCGGGATGTTTCAGGATCGGCGTGGATCCAATCATGCCGGCTAGTCGCCTCTCGCGCGACCTGGCGCCGAGAGTGTCCCTCTTCCGAGGGGCTGGCTGGACTAGGACGCAGCGCGCGAGCTTGTCGTTGGATCCTTTCGATCCCTGAGTCAATCGCTTAGCGGCCCAGCCGCAAGCCGCCCTCGACCAACGGCGGTGGGGTGATTCCCTGCCGGCGCTGGTCTTTGCGCGTTTGGTTTCCCGCGCACTCTTCGGTAGACTTATGGGCTTTCTGGTAGACGGTGGGTGCATGGGTCTTCTCGCAATCATCGGTGGCTCAGGGTTCAAGAGCCTGCCGACACTGGAGCAGCTGGACGCGCGTCAGCTCGAAACGCCTTACGGCGAGACCTCCGCGCCCGTGACGCGCGGGCGGCTCGGGGAGGCGGAGATCCTCTTCCTTCCCCGGCATGGGCCTTCGCATCACTTGCCGCCGCACTGCGTCAACTACCGGGCGAATCTCTGGGCATTGCGTGAGAGCGGCGCCGATCGCGTCGTCGGGCTCGCGGCGGTCGGGGGCATCACTCCGGCTTTCGGGCCTAGAGTGCTCTCGGTCCCCGATCAGGTGATCGACTACACCTACGGGCGGGCGCACACCCTCTACGACGGGGATGCCGGGCAGGTCGAGCACATCGACCTGACGGAGCCTTACTGCGATTCGCTGCGGCAGGCGTTGATCGAGGCCTGCTCGGAGGCCGGGCGGGCCGTGGTGCCTCACGGATGCTACGGCGCGACCCAAGGGCCGCGTCTTGAGACCGCCGCGGAGATCAGGCGTTGCGAGCGCGATGGCTGCGACATGGTCGGTATGACCGGGATGCCCGAGGCCGGCCTCGCGCGCGAGCTTGGACTCTGCTACGCCAGTCTTGCTTTCGTCGTCAATTGGGCCGCCGGTAAGAGCGGTAGCGTCATAACCATGAAGGAGATCGAGGAGAATCTCGGCCTCTGCGTCGAGCAGGTCATGGCCGTGCTGACGGTCACCGCCACCCGCTGCTGATCGGGCTGGGTGGCTCGGCGCGTCTGGGCTGGAAACAGGTTGTATCGATACAGAAAGACTGCATGCTTGCAGGAGTAATAGAAAATGGCTAGCTCGGAAAACACCTCGTCTCGCTCGGGTATCGGCTTTCTGCCGAAGCTCACCCTCTGGTCGGTTGTGATTGCGTTCGGATATCTCTACCTCAGCTCCGTCGACCGCCAGAGCGGCGATCCGCTCATGGCGTCCTCGCTGATCGACAAGATCTCGGAGGTCAGTCCAATCCCCATCTCTGCTCTGCCGGGCATGTCGAAGGAGACGGATACCTCTAGCTCGGAGGCAGAAGTCGCGGCGGCGGAGACGCCAACGGCCAAGTCGGCCGCGGAGGCCAAGCCGGTCAGTGACGCGGAATCGGCCGTTTTCGCGAAGTCGCTGATGAAGGGCGAGGAGGCGGCTTCCGAGTCCGAAGTTGCTGCGGCCTCCGAGCCCGATGAAGGTCCGGCGGCGCCAAGACGGCAGGCGGCTGTCGCGCCTCCTGCGGCTTATCCTGCATTGCCCGCACAGCCGCAGGCGCCAGTCGCGGCCGCCCCATCCGAGGCAGTCGAGTCGGTCAAGGCGGAGTCGGAAGTCGCCGTGGCGGCGGAGCCGGCGCCGGCGAAGCCCGAGCAGCCGTCGCAGGCTTCGGCTGCCGTCCCGGCGGCTGAGGTGCCTAAGGCGGTCGCTGCTGCGCCGCGTGCTTTGCCGATGGCTCCGCCGGCGCTCCCCGCTGCCCCCGCCACCGCCAAGGATTGGGAGGCGATGCAGGAGCAGCGCAAGCAGGTGCTCGCCCAGCTGGAGGCGATGCGGCGCGAGGCGGACGAGCGGATGCGTGAGTACTGGGAGCGGATGCGGGCGTCTGGCCCCTACGCCTATCCGGGCTATGGGCCCGGCTATGCGCCCGGCTATGCGCCTGGCTACGCCCCGGGTGCCTTCGTCCCACAGCGCTGATGCGCTGAGCGGTTCCCCTGTGGCGAGCCTTCGCTTGCCACAGGGGGCGCCTGATCGACCTCTTGCGGTCGATTACTGATGGATGTATAGTTCATGGGCTTAAGGAGGAGGCGGATCTAGTCGCTAACCACGCTCGCTGTTCAAGAGGCCCCGTTTCGGGGTTTTTTTATCGCTCGCGAAAGAGTGTCATCGCGCTGTATTTCGAGGCGAAATGGCACGGTTATGAGGTTGGGCCGCTGGCCCAATTTTTGTTTGTAAAGGGCGGAATCAATGCAGCCTGCTGATAGCCATCTCACGGTTCTGGCGCGTGGGGTCGTGGAGCCCATGGGCTACGAGCTAGTCGGCGTGGAGTATTTCCAGCATGGTGGGAGCGCGACGCTAAGGGTCTATATCGACCACGAGCGCGGAATCGATCTGGATGATTGCGCAGCCGTCAGCCATCAGCTGAGTGGTGTGCTCGACGTCGAGGATCCCCTGCCTGGGCAGTACGACCTCGAGGTGTCGTCGCCGGGCTTGGATCGCCCCCTGGTGTTTCCCGAGCACTTCGAGCGCTTCGCCGGCAGCCGTGTGAGGGTCCGGCTCATGGAGAAGCTCGAGGATCGGCGTAAGCTCGACGGGCGGCTCCTCGGTTGCTCCGACGGTTCGATTCGGATCGAGGCCGACGGTCGGGAGTGGGAAATCCCCCTGATCAGTGTCGAGTCGGCTCGTCTCGTGCCGGAATTCTAGAGCGGGCGTCTGCGGCGCGGAATCGCTGGTCCCGGATCTGCTGAGCGCCGAGCCCTGGCAGGTCAGCGTGACGAAGGGGTGCGGTCGGCTCGGAGTCAGAAGGTGGCGATCTTCTGCTCCCTGGCTCTCAATGGCTCACCGCCGCTGAGAATGGCGGGGCATCAGTCCCGGGCGGGAGTCGACGCGGGTCGGCGTTTCCTAAGGCTCTGAGTTGGACATATAGTGGAATGAGTAAAGAGATCTTACTGGTCGTAGAGGCCGTTTCCAACGAGAAGGGTGTCCCCGAAGGTGTCATCTTCGAGGCCATCGAGGCGGCGCTCGCCTCGGCGACTCGCAAGAAGCACGGCGGTGAGATCGATGTGCGCGTGACCATCGACCGCAAGACGGGCGACTATCGGACCTTTCGGCGTTGGGAGATCGTTCCGGATCCCGAAGAGGGTGTGCTGGAGGCCCCCGCGCGCGAGATCACTCAATCCGCTGCCGCCATCCTCGAGCCCGAGCTCGGGCTCGGCGACTTCATCGAAGAGGAGATCGAGTCCGAGCTCTTCGGTCGCATCGCCGCTCAGACCGCTAAGCAGGTCATCGTGCAGAAAGTGCGCGACGCCGAGCGCGCCAAGATCGTCGACGCCTTCGCGGAGCGCCAGGGGACGCTCGTCACTGGTATCGTCAAGAAGGCCGAGCGGGGCACCATCGTTCTCGATCTCGGCAACAATGCCGAAGCCCTGGTCCCGCGCGATCATGTGATTCCGCGCGAGTCCGTGCGCCCCGGCGACCGCCTGCGCGGCTATCTTTACGACGTCCGCTCGGAGCCGAAGGGGCCGCAGCTCTTCGTCAGCCGAACCGCGCCCGAGCTACTGATCGAGCTGTTCAAGCTGGAGGTCCCGGAGGTCGGCGAGGGCCTCATCCAAATCCTGGGGGCAGCGCGCGATCCCGGCTCGAGGGCCAAGATCGCGGTGCGAACCTCGGATCCCCGCATCGATCCGGTCGGTGCCTGCGTCGGTATGCGCGGGTCGCGCGTCCAGGCAGTCTCGAACGAGCTGAACGGCGAGCGTGTCGACATCATCCTTTGGGACGAGAACCCGGCCCAGTTCGTCATCAACGCCATGTCTCCCGCGGACGTCGTCTCCATCGTCATCGACGAGGAGGCACGCAGCATGGACGTTGCGGTCAAAGAGGAGAATCTCGCCCAAGCCATCGGGCGCTTCGGTCAGAACGTCCGTCTTGCCACCCAGCTCAGCGGCTGGGAGCTCAACGTCATGAATGAGCAGGATGCGGCGGCCAAGAGCGAGCAGGAGGCGATGCGCTCCGTCCAGGCCTTTGTGGATCAGCTCGGGGTCGACGAAGGGCTAGCGACGCTGCTCGTCGACGAAGGTTTCACGAGCGTCGACGAAGTGGCCTACGTGCCCCTCGCCGAGATGCAGGCGATCGATGAGCTCGATGATGATGCGATCGAGATGCTGCGTGAGCGCGCCAAGGACGTTCTGCTGACGCGAGCCATTGCGAGCGAAGAGGACGCGGAAGCCGCGAGCGAGGCGGACTTGATGACGCTGGAGGGGATGGATGAATCCCTGGTCGAGGCCCTTGCGGCCCGCGGCGTCGCGACGCTCGAGGATCTCGCCGAGCAGTCGGTCGACGAGCTCATGGAGATCGAAGGCATGGACGAAGCGCGTGCCGCCAGCTTGATCATGAAGGCTCGCGAGCCCTGGTTCGCGGATGCCCCAGAGGAATAGAGGTACAAAGGTCAGTCCATGAGTGAAGTCACGGTCAAGCAGCTCGCCTCAACGGTTGGCATTCCAGTCGAGCGTCTTCTTTCCCAATTGAACGAGGCTGGTATTAGCGCAAGTGGCGCGGATACCACCTTGACGGAGCAAGAGAAGCTGCAGCTTCTGGGTTATTTGCGTCGCAGTCACGGCAAGAGCGGTGACGATGAGGCCGCCGCTCCGAGCCAGGTGACGCTGAAGCGCAAATCGGTGAGTGAGCTGCGCCAGCCCGCAGCGGCGCCCCGCAGTACGGCGGGCGTGCGTCCCACGCCGGCGGCGCGCGGCAGCAAGACGGTGAGCGTCGAGGTGCGCCGAAAGCGGACCTACGTCAAGCGTGGAGAGGACGCCGGTGGGGTGTCCAAATCGGCCTCGACGTCCGATTCTCGGCGTGGCTCCAGTGACCGGGGGCGCGGCGGTCGCGCGCGCGCCGCAGCTGCTAGCGCGGGCTTCGATGAGTCGAAGCGGCGCGCCGAGCTCGAGGCGCTGCGTGCCGAGCAAGAGGCGCGGCGCCTCGCCGAGCAGGAAGAGCAGGAGCGCACCGCCCGCGAGGAAGAGCAGCGGCGAATGGAAGAGGCTCAGGTGCGTCGTGCCGAGGAAGAGGCGCGGCGCCTCGCCGAGGAGGAGCGCGTGCGCCAAGAAGGGGCGGCCGCTGCAGCGGAAGGCGCCTCCACGCAAGACACGACAGCGACGGGGGCCGCCGAGGGCGCCGGGCAGGCGACGACGGCGAAGGCGCCGCCGCAGCATCGCGTCGAGCCAGCAAAGCCGAAGAAGGCGACCAAGAAGGCTGCGGAGCCGACGGAAAAAGAGCGCGGCGGCAAGAAGTCGGCGCGGAAGGACGCAATTCGCGCCCGTGATTTGGATGCCTCCGCACGTCCGGATTACGAGGAAGTCGATGGCGCGGGCGGCGGGCGTGGGCCGCGTCGCAAGAGAAAGGGCCCCAAGCCTCAGCTGCAAGACAAGCACGCCTTCCAGCGCCCCACCGCGCCTGTCGTGCGCGAGGTCGAGGTTCCGGAGACGATCTCGGTTGGGGAGCTGGCGAATCGCATGTCTGTCAAGGCCTCCGTCGTCGTCAAGGAGCTCTTCAAGCAAGGCATGATGGTCACTATCAATCAGAACCTCGATCGCGATTCCGCAGCTATCGTCGTCGAGGAGCTGGGACACAAGGCGATCGTTGCCGACGAGCGCGATGCCGAGGGGGCACTCCTGGACGAAGTCGAAGAGCAAGAAGGCCAGTACGAGGCCGCGCAGCGCCCGCCCGTCGTGACCATCATGGGACACGTCGACCACGGCAAGACCTCGCTGCTCGACTACATTCGGCGCACGCGGGTCGCCTCCGGCGAGGCCGGCGGCATCACCCAGCATATCGGTGCCTATCACGTCGAGACGGAGAAGGGAACGATCTCGTTCCTCGACACCCCCGGCCACGCCGCCTTCTCGGCGATGCGTGCGCGCGGCGCCAAGGTGACCGACATCGTGATCTTGGTGGTGGCGGCCGACGATGGCGTCATGCCTCAGACGGTCGAGGCCATCCAGCACGCGCGGGCGGCCGGTGTGCCGCTCATCGTCGCGGTCAACAAGATGGACAAGCCGGAAGCCAACCCCGACCGCGTCATGCAGGAGCTGACGCAGCACGAGGTCCTGCCCGAGGAGTGGGGCGGCGACACCATGATGGTGAAGGTCTCCGCCAAGGCGGGTGAAGGCATCGACGAGCTGCTCGACGCGATTCTCTTGCAGTCCGAAGTCCTGGAGCTCACGGCCCCGGTCGATGGTCCGGCGCGCGGCGCCATTGTCGAGTCCAGCTTGGACAAGGGACGTGGCCCCGTGGCCACTGTGCTGGTTCAAGCGGGGACGCTGCGACGCGGCGATATCATCGTCAGCGGCGGGGAATACGGTCGCGTGCGCGCCATGTTCGACGAGACTGGTGCAAACGTGGAATCGGCGGGTCCCTCCATCCCAGTCCAGGTCTTGGGCCTGTCCGGAACGCCTAACGCGGGTGACGACGTCATTACCGTGAGCGATGAGCGCCGCGCGCGCGAGGTCGCCGACCTGCGCTCGGAAAAACTGCGTCAGAGCCGTTTCGACGAGCAGCGCGGCGCCAGCCTCGATCAGCTCTTCTCCCAGCTCAAGGATGGCGAGCAGAAGTCGGTCAACCTCATCGTCAAGGCGGACGTGCAGGGTAGCCTTGAGGCGCTCAAGGAGAGTCTCGTCAAGCTCAGCAACGACGAGGTCAAGGTGGTCATCGTCGCCTCCGCCGTGGGCGGCATCACCGAGTCGGACGCCAACCTCGCCTTCACCTCGAACGCCATCATGCTCGGCTTCAACGTCCGTGCGGATGCCGCGGCACGCCGCGTGGTCGAGGAGAAGGGGCTGGACCTGCGCTACTACAGCATCATCTACGAGCTGATCGACGAGGTGAAGCAGGCGATCTCGGGGCTCCTGAGTCCCATCATTACCGAAGAGATCATCGGTTTGGCACAGGTGCGCGACGTCTTCCGCTCGTCCAAGTTCGGCGCGATCGCGGGCTCCATGGTGGTCGAAGGCGTCATCCGCCGGAACAGCCCGATCCGCGTCCTGCGCGACAACGTCGTCATCTACGAGGGTGCCCTCGAATCGCTGCGTCGCTTCAAGGAGGATGTCAGCGAGGTCAAGGCGGGCACCGAGTGCGGCATTGGCGTGAAGAACTACAACGACGTCAAGCCGGGTGACCAGATCGAGGTCTTCGAGCGGACCGAGAGGGCCCGCGAGCTGTGAGCGATCGGGAGTTCGATCGCACCGAGCGCATCGGTGCAGAGCTGCAGCGCGTCCTTTCGGTCGCGCTGCGCGATCAGGTCAAGGATCCGCGACTGTCCAACATCACCGTGCATGAAGTGCGCGTGACCCGCGATCTGGCCCATGCCAAGGTCTTCTTCACCTGCTTTCCGGCCGACGAGGACGGTGCGGCCCAGGTCGCGCTTCTGAACGGCCGACTCGCCGGATTTCTTCGGCATCGCCTGGCCAAGGAAGTCCGTTTGCGTACAATTCCACAGCTGCACTTCGTGCATGATGAGTCCATTCGCTATGGCGAGCGCCTGTCGTCCCTGATCGACGACGCGGTCGCTAGCTCAGGGGAGGTGGATCCACAAGGCACGGACCAGGAGCATTGATTCGATGGCACGTCGCCGCAATACGGGACGCCGTGTCACCGGCATCCTTCTCTTGGACAAGCCGCTCGGCTTGACTTCCAACGATGCCCTCCAACGCGTCAAGCGCCACTATCGCGCCGCCAAGGCGGGCCACACCGGCAGCCTCGATCCGCTGGCGACTGGCCTGCTGCCTTGTTGTCTGGGCGATTCGACCAAGTTCTCCGCCTTCTTGCTGGACGCCGACAAGCGTTATCGCGTCCGCGTGCGGCTCGGCATCACCACGACCACGGCCGATGCCGAGGGCGAGGTGGTCGAGGAGCGCCCCGTGGACGGGGTCGACGAGGCGCGCTTGGCCGAGGTGCTGTCGCGGTTCGTCGGGACCATCGACCAGCTGCCGCCGATGTACTCCGCCCTGAAGCACCAGGGGCAGCGCCTCTATGCGCTCGCGCGGCAGGGTGTCGAGGTCGAAAGGCAGCCGCGTCAGATCGATATCCACTCCCTCGACCTGGTGGCCTGCGATCTACCTGAGATCGAGCTCGATGTTCATTGCTCCAAGGGCACCTATGTGCGCACCCTGGCGGAGGACATCGGCAAAGCGCTGGGCTGCGGCGGCCATGTGAGTGAGCTCAGACGCACCGGCGTTGGACCCTACATCGAGTCCACCGCGCCATTCGTCCCGCTCGATGACATTGCCGCGCTTGGCGACCAGGGTGATCTTCAAGCCCTGGATGCGCTCCTGCTGCCGCTGGATACCGCGCTTGGACACTGTCCGGCGGTCCGGCTCTCGGAAGACGCGGCCTTCTATCTGCGTCAGGGGCAGGCCGTTCTGGTGCCTCAGGCGCCGACCGAGGGCTTGGTGCGCCTCTACGATCCGTCCGCCCGCTTCGTGGGTGTGGGCGTCATTGCGGACGACGGCAAGGTGCAGCCGAAGCGGCTGATCTAGCAGGCTCGTCCAGACATCTGATGCGTCCGGGCGGTTGTTTGATCCGCCTGCTTAATGGACAGACTTTCCAGAAGCACTAGAATTCCGACCAGTTTTATCGACCGGCCGAATCCCCCTGAAGTCATTGTCGGGTGGATTCTCCCAGCGGCCCCGGCTGCCGGGCATGGCCTTTTCCTTCATCCTGAAACCATTTAGGAGACAAGCAATGACGATGAATGCTGAGGACAAGAAGAAGATCGTTGACGAATACGCACGCGGCGACCGAGACACCGGCTCGCCCGAGGTCCAGGTTGCGCTGCTGACGGCACGCATCCAGCAGCTGACCGAGCACTTCAAGGAGCACAAGCATGACCACCACTCCCGTCGCGGGCTGGTGCGCATGGTCAACTCCCGTCGGAAGCTGCTCGACTACCTGAAGCGCAAGGATCTGGACCGCTATCGTGATCTGATTTCGCGTCTGGGGCTGCGTCGCTAAGATGCGTCCCACTTCCGGCGAGCCGGCGCCCGCTTGGCGGGGGCCCGGGAGTAGGGGCGCGGGGGGCCTAAGGGCGCCCGTGGAGGAGGAAAAAAAAAGAGAGCGCCCGGA
>NZ_JAAIJQ010000057.1 GCF_010820565.1 Thiorhodococcus minor
CGCGTCAGCAATCGCAAGCTCACCTGTTTCAATCGCTTCCTCGGTACGCTCAGCACGCATTTCGAGGAAATCACCAATTATTTCGTCGGTCGTCACTCCAGCGGCTTTGTCGAGGGGCTCAACAATAAGCTCAAGGTCATCAAGCGGCGCAGCTACGGAATGACGAACCTCAAACACCTTTATCAGAGAGTGTACTTGGATCTCAACGGATACCGTGACTTCGGGGTCGTGTGCTGACCAATCAGGGGCTTAGCGAGCGCACGTTCAGCGCTATTTTGGGATCTGCGTGTACGCCCAAATCGCCACTAAATGCTTGTTTTAAAATGAATCGCTAGACCCCCCGAAATCCGGGAGAGCCTGGATGCATTGAGCAACCCTTTGTTTTACTTAGCGTCCTTTGCTCCTTTGCTCCTTTGCTCCTTTGCTCCTTTGCTCCTTTGCGGCTTCAATTGCCGAATCTAGGTTGATCGGATAGGGCGCGGAATGGCCGGTCTGGTCCGCGCGGATGCGCAGTGGGCAGGCAAGATCACAGCATTGGTGGAGTGAGCTGAGGACAATGCGTGGGTAACGCGACGGCAACGCCCGCATCGGAGGGTCGCTCGACTTCCCGCGAGGCGTAATCATCGACGACGGGACAAGGCAGTATGGCGGCGAAGTACCCTTGGCCGCATGGCCTCAAGCAGGCTCGTCAGACGCAGCCAATCCTTCAGCGTCCCGGCACTCGGGCGGCCGCCAATCAAGACCAGGCCCCTGAGCAGGTCTACGCTGTCCCAAACAGGCGAGATCGTTTCGTGACGACGTTTCCCGGGCCGCCTTCGGTCGGCTTGGGCGCCGATCGCAAGAGCTCGCGAAGCTCACTGCAGGGCGATCGGTCGATGTCGCGAGTGCGGCCTGGCGCGGCGTGGCTCCGCGTCACTGTTCGTGGCCGCCGGAACCCCAGCGCGGTCCATGGCGGGCTCCCTACACGCCCCCAATATTGACAACCAGCTGTCCGTATGTAGGCTACTTGCTGATCGAATCTCGATTTTCAGGAGGAGAGCTTGCCCGAGCCCGAGGTTGAGTCGTTGACCGCGACCGTACTAGCGATCTTCAAAGCCAACGGACAGCTGATCGGCTGGGGCGATCGCTTCGTTGCGCCTTTTGGTCTGACTAGCGCCCGCTGGCAGATGTTGGGTGCGCTGGCTTTCGCCGGCGAACCGATCGCCACGCCGCGGATCGCCTTCAGCATGGGTGTAACCCGGCAGGGCGCACGCAAGCAGCTCAATCTGCTGTTGGCCGAAGGGCTGGTCTGCAAGCGCCCCAATCCGTTCCACAAGCGCTCGCCACTCTACGAGCTCACCGACGAGGGCCGACGCACCTATGATGCGGTCCAGGCCGCTTGGAATGAGCATGCCAAGTCGATCTCTGGGGTCCTCTCCCAGAGCGAGCTGGAGACGACCCTCGGAACCCTTGCAACGCTTAGCGATCTCCACAACCAACCTGACGAGGCGGAAGACGATGAAGGATAGACTGCAGCGCGCCATTGCCGCGTCGCGCCCGCTGCCGCGGAGCACGAGGACAGCCAGGCGCAAAGCCCTCCTCGTCGCAATGCCGTGCGTGCTGCCTATCGGCGTCCGTGCGGCAAATCCGGAGGAGATCGCCGAGGCGCGGCAGAAGACTTCTGAAGCATGAATCGCCGGGGCCCGGAGAACTTACCTGTTCTCAAGAGCGAATTATGAAGGCTTACGACCTTGTTTGTGTCGCAGCATAGTCGGCAATGCGGTGCGGCCTGTATGGATGCCAACAGACCAGTTGCCCTCGATCCGCTTCTCGGAGATCCGGGACTCCGGGCGTCTGCGGGCGTCCCGCTGATCCGATGCAACCTGCCGGCCGCGATCTTCGCACTCAAGCAGCGTGCTCAGCCGGTCGTTTCGGTGGACGCCAAGAAAAAGGAGCTCGTCGGCGACTTCAAGAACGGCGGTCGCGAATGTCAGCCACGGGGCAAACCGGTCGAAGTGCGCACGCATGACTTGATGGATCGGGCGGTGCGACTCTCAGCCCCCATGCTTCTCCGTCACCATCTGATCCACGATCTGCATGACTTCGGCGCTGGCAGACTCGGTCTCGCGCATGGCGTCGACGATGGCTTCCTGCAGCTCGAAATTCGCCTCCCAGCCGGTGCCTAGGTAGCTCATCATGCGGTGGGTGCTGGCGTGGACGCGCGAGTGCGGGTCCTCCAGGGTGGCGTAGGCGCGGGTCTCGCCGAAGTGCTCCTTGCCGGTGGTGTCGTACCACTTGCCGAGTCGGCATTGGTGGTGGTCGACCCTAATTGGGTCGGTGTACTTGTCCTCCTTGCCGTCGGTGCCGATGGCCATGTAGGCGCGCTGTTTGTAGATGACGTGGTCGACCTTGACCAGGGTGCCGAAGCCGAGGTCCTGGGCGCGGGCGGCCAGGCTCTTGGTCTCGCGCGCCGATTGGGCAAAGTGGGCGAAGCGGCCTTCCATCTCGCCGATGAGCTCGCTGGAGTTGCTGGCCATGTCGCGCATGGCGTCGGAGTCTTCCAGCATGCGCTCGGTCTCGCCCTTGAGGGTGCCCATGATCCGAGCGATCGACTCCGAGGCGTTTTTGGTGTTCTCGGCCAGGGTGCGGACCTCGTCGGCGACCACCGCGAAGCCGCGCCCGGCCTCGCCGGCGCGCGCGGCCTCGATGGCGGCGTTGAGGGCGAGCAGGTTGGTCTGATTGGCGATGGCGGTGATGAGATCGACGGCCGTGGTGATCTCCTGTCCGCGCTCGTTGAGCTCGACGGCCGTGTTGGCGACGTGATTGATGCGCTCGGCGATGGCGCTCAGGTGGGTCACGACCTGGCTGACCGATGAGCGGCTCTCTTCGGCGTCGCTGGCCGTAGTGGTGGCCAGCTCCAGCACCACCTGCATCTCCTGATTGACCCGCATGAGGTCTTCCTGGTTGGAGGCCAGATTCGCCAGCAGGTTGCTGTTGTTGAGCTGCTGGACCTGGCCGATCAGGCGGTTGTGCATCTTCTCGCGCTGGACTTGCTCGATGCCCTGGAGGAGTTGGTTATGGCTCTCGAGTCCACGTTTGAAGCCGCCATGCAGGCCGGCCGGAAAGGCCTTGCGGTCGAAGTGCCCCTCCATGTGCAGACGGAAGGCGGTCGCCTCCTCGCGGAAGAAGGTCTCGAGCTGGTCGAGCATGTCATTGATGCCCCAGCTGAGCTGGCCGATCTCGTCGTCCTCCCGGATTCCGGTGATGCGCTGATCGAAGCGGCCTTGGCTGACGGAATCCGCCAGTTCCCTGAGCTTGCGCATGGACGCCAGGCAGCGTCTAAGCAGGCTCTGCCCCCAAAGGGCGATGCCGCCACCCAGAACGGGAAAGAGTGCCACCCAGGGGTCGAGGCCGAATCGTGCCCAGACGTAGGCGGCGGAGAGCAGGGTCAGTCCCGTCAGGGACCAGAGCAGCACCGCGATCTTAGATTGCAAGGACAAGCTCGTCATAGTTCATGCCCTTTTCGCTGAGTAGGTCGTTGAGGATCTTGGTGGAGGCCTGGATGGCGTCCTTGGGGCCGGCGGCCTGCTCGGCGGAGAGCATGGTCCGGTAGAGGTCGGTCACGGTGGCGATCGCCGAGGCGCTAGGCTTGCGCCGCACGGAGAAATAGCCGGTGATGTTGCCTTTGGCGTCGAGGTCCGGGGTGATGTTGGCGAAGACCCAATAGAAGCTGCCGTCCTTGGCCATGTTCTTCACATAGGCGTTGCACTCGCGCTTGTCCTGAACGGTGTCCCAGAGCAGCTTGAAGACGCCCCTGGGCATATCCGGGTGGCGGATGATGTTGTGCTGAGAGCCGATGAGCTCGGCCTCGGTATAGCCGGAGAATTCGATGAAGATGCGGTTGCCATAGGTGATGCGCCCGGTCGGGTCGGTCTTGGAGACGATGAAGTCATCGTCGCGCATCACCTTTTCCACATCGGTGGGGGTGATCTTTCTTTTCATGTGCGTCCACTCGTTGCGAGAGGCCGTCGGCCAGATCCTTCAGTCGGGCAAGGGAGCGAGTGATTGGCCGTGATGCCCGTTCGGGAGCATCCGGCGCATCAGGTCGACGCGACCGCGTGGTGGGTCGAGATACAGCTGACCGCCGAGCATGATGGGCATCCACTGAGGCGGATCGACGATCCGCTTCTTTATCCCCTGATAGTACTTGACCGAGATCGGGCAGGCAGCGAAATCAATTCCACTCCCTAAGGAAACGCTGGCTCATTGCGGTTCCGGTCCGGGCCATCCTTGGCCCGGCATCTTCAAGCACTGCTAGTGCTTGAAGATGGAGCGACTCGGAAACCGCGTTCTCGAGTCGCGAGCCGACCAAATGCCAGGAGGGCACTTGATCAGTGTCTTCCTAAGTGGCGGGTCAATATTGGTGGCGGCTCTGGGTCTTCGGCTGATCCGAAACGCGACCGCCTCTCTCGAGGCAATACCCAGCCACGGCTCGGAGCAAATTGGATCCTACGGTGCTGATTATTGCGCCACAACCCGGTCGAGCGCCAAAGCGTGACGCGAGTCCAGTTTCGTGCCGTTCGTCGGCTCAGAGCCAATGCGCCCAGACCCGGCAAGTCGAGCCGCAAAGACGCGGATGGGGCAAAGAAGAACGATCTCGAGGGTGAAGAGGGGGCCGGGCACTCAGTTCCGACCGATGTTGCAGGAACGGGTGATGCTGGGAGTGTTGGCCTCCAGGTCAACAGGTGTCGGCCTGGAGGCCAACAGCCCCAGCACTGATGCCGCCCAAGTCCATGATCCTAGATCCGGCAGTTGACCGCTTCGTGCTTCATACAAGGCCTTGACCCCTTTCAAGATCGGGGCTTCCTGCTGGCTCACCCGCCGGGTGAAGCCCGCTACGGCCCCCAGTGCACGCCCCGCGCGGCGCCTGGCTGCGTTGTAACGGATTCTCTCTTGAGAAAGATCCCGTCGTAGAACCACTACGACGCCTCCTTGCGCCTTGCCAGACACCCCGCTGGACGCACCCTGGAGGCCGTCCAACCTCCGGATCTAGGATGATGGGACCGCAACTTAGAGTGAAGCCTGGTACTCGGGGGCGGGGCACGAAGCCCAAGGGAGCGGGCGATTTTCGCGTTGGTCGTTGGGCCCCCTGAGTCGGCCCAACCTGGGATTGGGCGCCATCTTGGATGCGGCGAGCGGGCGTCCGCTCACGACCAGACCAGGACCTCGCCCTGCCCGCCGTAGCCGAGGTCGCCGAGCCAGCGTCGGACGCGCTTGCCGCGCTGGGGCAGGGTGCCGAAGGGGGGCTCCAGCTCGGCTAGGGAGCTGGTGAGGAGGGTGATGACGTCCAGGTCCCACTCGCCGTTGTCGTTGAAGGTGGGGGGCAGCTCGGGCGGGTGGCCGAGCAGCAGGGTGCCGCGGCGCATGCCGAAGCCGGTATTTGCGCCCGTCTTGCCGAGGACCAGGATGGTGCCGGCCCCCATACGCGAGCCGCAGTAGTCGCCGGCATCGCCCGCGATCAGGATGGTGCCCCGACGCTGGCGGTCGCCGACTCTGTCCCCGGCGTTGCCGCGCACCTCGATGCGCCCGCCGCGCATTCCACGCCTGTCGCCGGGCAGCGCGGCGCCGAGGAAGTCGCCAGCGCTCCCGTCGATGCGGATGACCCCGCCTGTCATGCCGGTGCCGGCCAGGATGCTGGCGTTACCGGAAACATGGATCTCACCGCCGCGCATGCCCCTGCCCAGATAGGCGCCGGCGTCGCCCGCGACCTGGATACGGCCCTGGCTCATCCCAGCGCCGATGCTGTCGAGCCGGTCGCTGTTCGACGCGATCCGAATGTCGCTAACGTCATCGCCCGCGACCTCGAAGAGGTCGCCCGTCGCGACCTGGCGGTTGCCGACCCAGAGCGGTATGGCCTGGATGTCCGCGATCGAGGCTCCATCGAGCCTGTCCGGCGTGAAGGCCGAGAGGTCGATGCGCTGGCGCGGGCTCTCGGACAGCCGAAGGGTGAGCGCACTCATGCCATCAGCTCCCGCAGGTGAAAGTGATACTGGCCCAGCTTGCCGCCATAGTTGCCGGCCGAGATGCGAATGACGCCCGAGTCGGCGCCCAGGGTGCAGACCGCGTCGATGCCGACGCGCGTGGCCTCGCTGACGTCCGCCTCGGTGAGCCCGTTGATGACGATCTCCAAGACCGCGCCTACCTCCGCATCCAGCCTGGAGTCGACCAGGCCGCGCAGCGTCGGACAGAAGGCGTCATTGGTGCTCGCCATCAGCGCCTTGTACTTGGAGCCGACCTTGGAGCCGGAGCGCGCGATGCCGCCCGGAAAGGGCAACAGCACGCTCGGCAGGGCGCGGATGGCCTCCACGGCGTGCTCGCAGGCGGCCAAGGCCTGCGGCAGGCTGCGCGCCAGGACTAGAAAGTTGCCGCCGCCCACGGCGCTTCTGCGGGCGGTCATCTCTTCGCATAGGAACTCGCCGTCCATCACCGGGATCCGCCAGTAGCGCTTGCCGTCGATCAGCTTGGAGATCTGATGGCCGTCGCCGAAGAAGCGCAGGTTTTTGCCGAGCGGCACCGGCTTCTCGCTGCTCATGCCGGAGAAGATGGCCGTGGTGGGACAGGTGAGGACACACTGCCCCACGCGGCGCTCGACCTGTTTCTCCAGGTCCTTGCCCGACATGGCGAAGAGCAGCACGCTCATGCCGGGCCGCCGGTCCGGCGTCTCGTCGGGCGACAGCTCGCGCTCGATCCCCGCCTCCGCGCCGCAGCCGATGACCGAGGTCGCGAAGCCCGTCATGGTCTCGGCCGCGATGCGCGCCCAGCGCGGGTTGAGTGCCGTGATGACCAGGCGCGTGGCGTTCATCCCAAAGGCCTCGGCGAAGCTGTCCTCGATCTCGATGCCGTTGCGGATCATGCGGCGCTCCTCGGTCGGCAGGCATGGATCTCGACTGGGCTGCCGATGCCTTCGGCCATCTCCTCGTCCGAGATGCGGAAGTTGGCCATTCCGATACTGTGGTAGCGGTCGAGCCACTTCCCAATGCGCTGCTCGATGGCGCGGTCGTACTCGGGGCGAATCACTTGGGTGCTGCCCTTGACAGGTGCCGTGATGCGGCCCTCCTCGACCACCACCTGGCCGTCCTTGAAGACCAGCATGGGCGTGCCGAACATCCGCTCGGCATCGTCCGATGGGCGATAGACGGTGATGTCCGCGCGCGCCCCGGCGCCCAGGTGTCCGCGATCGGCCAGCCCCAGGATCCGGGCGGGCGCGGCGCGGGTCATGATGGCGATCTCGTAGAGGCTGTACTGGCGCTCCAGCGAGCCGAGCAGGCTCATGGCCGCGGCGTCCGGGTTGATCTGGGCGAGCTGCTCATTGCGGAAGGTTCGGTCCATCAGCAGCCGGATGAGATGCGGATAGCTGGTGAAGGGGGCGCCGTTGGGGTGGTCTGTCGTCAGAAAGACCCGCCAGGGGTCGTCCACCATGAGGAAGAGCTCCAGTCCGATCGCCCACTGCAGGGCGTTGACGAAGTTCTTGTCCTTGTAGCGAAAGGGCACGACGCCGCAGCCGGCCTCGCACTCGATGTCCATGCAGGTCCACTTGCGCGGGTGGGCATGGCTGCGGTTGGCGTGCTGGTGCATGGTGTCGCCGGAGATGGTCACCGTCTGGCCGAACATGACCTGGCCGACGTCGATGCTGACGTTCTTGCGGTGGTTGACCGCCTCGGCGATCTCCGCCCCGGCGGATGAGAACTTCCTGTCCCCCTCGGTCCCGTAGGCGTGGAATTGGATGTGGGTCAGGTGGATGGGGAAGCCCTCGGCCGCCTCTATGGTGGCGAGCGTGGAGCTGTGGTTCCCCGGCACGCCGAGGTTGGAGGCGTGGACGTGCAGCGGGTGAGGCACGCCCAGCTCGGCGAGGGCGCGGCTCAGGGTGCGGACGATGTCGCGCGGCCTGAGCGGGTAGTGCGGGTGCCGCTCGTCGATGTCCAGCTCTCGGGCGTTGAACTTGAAGGCGCTGATCCCGCCGGGGTTGACCGTCTTGATACCGATGCACTGGGTGGCGTGCAGCGTCCAGGCGACATAGTCGTTGATGACCTCTTGGCTGACCCCTTCGCTCATGAGCTGGAGCAGCAGGTCGTCGTTGCCGAGCATGGCATAGCCGCCGGTGTCGACCATGGGGGTATCCGCCATCTCCATGTGCGCCTGGCGGGCGTTGGTCGGGATGATGGCGGGCTCGAAGCAGCTGGTGTAGCCCATCTCGGCGTAGCGGTAGCCGGCGGCGAGCGTCGAGGGCGCGGCATGTCCGCCGCCCGAGCGCGTCAGCGCGGTGCGCTCGCGCGGGTGGCTGCGCTGATCGTCCGGCAGCATGGCGCGGGCGATGTTGACCTTGCCGCCGCCGATGTGGGTATGCAGATCGATGGCGCCGGCCATGACCAGCTTCCCGCCCAGGTCGTAGGTCTTCTGCGGCCTTTCCCCCTGTGGTGCCTCGTGCAGGATGCGGCCGTCGTGGATGTAGAGGTCGCGGACCTCGCCGTCGATGCCGTTCGCGGGATCGATGAGCGTGCCGCCGCTCAGCTTGATCAACATGGGCCTGTCCTCCTATGCCTGGGCCCGCAGCCGCTCGAGCAGCTGCCCGAGCACCTGTGCGACCGAGGGCAGGTCGCTGTCTCTCAGTTGCCCGAGCGGGAGCGGGCAGGCGGCGTCCGAGCGGTACCAGTGGCCCGGGTGGTGGATGCCGGGCACGCCGACCGGGATGAAGACCTCGGGCGGCCGCTCGAAGCTCATGTCGGCCCGGCCCAGTATCAGGGTCGGGATGCTGGTGGCCGGCACCGACTGCTCACCCGAGACGGCATCGATCCAGAGCAAGCAGTCCGCCTCTTCGCGCGCGAGCAGATCTTGGTACCTGTTCAGCAAGGGGTCGTAGCTCGGCCCCGCGTGCTGAAAGCTGGTGCGCAGCGGATAGCCGCTCTGCCAGGTGCAGACCTGGTTGGTGGTGATGTCGCCCAGGGTGCCCGCAAGTGGCAGGGCGGCGGCGCGGGTGGTCTCGTTGAGGTCGCGCACCAGCTCGACCCAGGTCTGGATCTCCAGCTCGGCGTGCGGCGCGGCCAGCTCGCCGGCGGACCAGACGACCACGGCGTAGCTCGCCTGGAGGAGTTGCTCGGCGAGGGCTGTCAACTGTGCCCCATCCACCGCTGGGATGGCGTCGGCGCGGGCCGGCCGCCCGGCGACCAGGCCGCGCAGCAGGCTGCCCAGGTTGGCGAGCTGGTCCTTGGGGGCCTCGACGACGGTCGTCCGGTCCCTAGGCAGATCGCTGGGGACGGCCGTTTCCGACCAAGGCCCGAGCAGGACGTAGTGACGCTCCGCGACCTCGCCGAAGAGCGCCTCGGGCGGCGCCAGCACCCGCTCTACCAGGCGTGGGAATCTGGTGTGGCACTCTGTGCCGACCAAGAGCACCAGGTCGGCCCGATTGCGCGCCTCGGTGAGCGTGGTGGTCAGCCAGCCGCCGTCCTGGACGACCAGCAGGTTGCGAAAGAGGGCGTCGCCGCCCATGTGGTCCAGGGTGGCGCCGCAGCCGTCGGCAAGCGCCAGGGCCGCGCGCATGCCGTTGACATCCGTCGCCAGGCCGGCGAGCAGTGGCGCCTGGGACTGCGACAGACGCTCGGCGCAACGGGTCAATGCCGTCTCCAAGCCGACCACGGCGCCGTCGACGAGGCAGTGCGCGCTCGCCTGCGTCAGGGCCCGCGTGGACTCCGTCCGCGCCCGCTCGCAGCCGCCCGCCAGCCGGGGCTGTGCCGGGTCTGTCGTGTCGAGGGTCAGATCGTCACAAAGGAGTCCGCAGAAGGGACAGGTGATTGGCTGCAATGCCTCGCGGGCTGCCGTGCTCCACATGATGTGCCTTTCGCTCTGATCTCAGTCGCAAGGTGCGCGCTGGCGCACCCGAGAATAGTCCGCGAAGCAGGCTGTGTGCCACTGGGGTCGCGGACCCGCGATCCCTGGCCTTCCGCCATCGTCCGACGTGGTGCGGCGCCGGCTGGCGCCCAGTGTCTCCGGCCACTACCGACGGCGTGACAGATTGAGCCAGGCCGGAGACATGCGAGGGCCGAGAAGCTCGGGGGCCACCGCGGATGAAGGAGTGCGGCAAGGCAGGGCACGTGACTTGCTGTACCAGCCGCACGCCGACAGCACGACGATCATTGGCGCGACAGGGGGATAACGATTTCATGGCGGTCTCAAGCCAGCAGAGAACGGCTCCGAGCGATTGGGTCGACGTCGAGGCGCCGGCCCGCCTACACCTGGGCTTTCTCGATTTGAACGGGGGGCTGGGCAGGCGCTTTGGAAGCCTCGGTCTCACCCTCGACGGTCTCTGCACCTCTGTGAGCGCGCAGCGCTGCGAGCGCTTCTCCGCCGAGGGCCCCGAGTCCCAGAGAGCCCTTGCCTTCGCCGAGGCCTTCGCGAAGGCTGAGGGGCTGGAAGGCGGAGCCCGCATTCGCGTGCATGAGGCAATTCCCGGTCATTGCGGGCTGGGCTCGGGCACGCAGATGGCGCTGGCCGTCGGCACCGCGCTCGATGCGCTCTCGACCTCCAGCTCCGACAGTCGCGCCATCGCCCGGACCCTCGGGCGGGGGCGGCGCTCCGGCATCGGTATCTGTGCCTTTGAAGACGGCGGTTTCGTTGTCGATTGTGGTCGCGGTGACCAGTCGCAGGGCGAGATTCCTCCGCTCGCCCTGCGCCTCCCTTTTCCCGAGGCCTGGCGCGTGCTGCTTATTTTCGATCAGCGGGGGCAGGGACTGCATGGGGAGCCAGAGGTTCGCGCCTTCGCCGAGCTGCCGGAATTCCCCGAGACCGCGGCGGGCCATCTGTGCCGGCTGCTGCTGATGCAGATCGTCCCGGGCTTGCTGGAGTCCGCGCTGTTGCCCGTGGCCGAGGGCATCGCCGAGATTCAGCGGGTGGTCGGCGATCACTTCGCCCCGGCGCAGGGCGGGCGTTTCACCTCGCCGGCCGTGGCCGCCGCGCTCGCCTGGGCCGAGGCGCAAGGCTTCGCCGGCGTCGGCCAAAGCTCCTGGGGGCCGACCGGCTTCGTGCTGACCGCAGACGCCGAGCAGGCTCGGTGGCTGGAGCAGGGCCTCAAGCGCCGCTTCGGTGAGCTGTCGCCGCTGCGCTACCGCTTGGTGCGCGGGCGCAATGCGGGCGCCAAGGTGCGGCGCCTCGAGGCCCCCATCCAACTGAGACAAGAGATCTGAATCGCGCCCCATGGAAAAGCCCTATCTGCTTCACATGCTCACGGCGGCGAAGAACCTGAGCCCCTTCGACGTCAACATGGCCTATGACGCCGGCTGGACCGCCTGCACGCCCTATCTCCAGGTCACCTTGGACGAGGTGCAGGGGCTGGTGCAGGACGCCATCTTCTCGCGCGGCCCCAAGGGCGTCGCGCGCACCGGAATCTTTCTCGGCGGCCGCGACATCCATGTCGCCAACGACATGATGGAGGCCGCGCGCAAGGCGATGGTGCCGCCCTTCGAGGTGTCCGTCTTCGCCGATCCGAGCGGCGCCTTCACCACGGCCGCCGCCATGGTCGCCTGCGTCGAGGCCCAGCTCCGCAAGGCCGGCGCCGACGGGCTCCGGGGACAGCGTGTCCTCGTCTTCGGTGGTACCGGACCCGTGGGCACGGCCGCCGCCATGCTCGCGTCCAAGGCGGGCGCGGATGCCGCCATCGTCAGTCATCTGGGGCTGGCCAAGGCCGAGGAGACGGTCGCGCGCGCGCGGTCGCGCGACGAGGTCGGTCTCTCCGCCGCCGACGGCAGCAGTCAGGAGCGCACTCAGGGCCTCGTGGCGGGGGCCGACGCAGTCTTCAACGCGGCCGCCGCGGGTGTGCAGGTCTTGACCTCGGCCGAGGTCGCCGCGGGCGCACGGCTCAAGGTCGCCTGCGACGTCAACGCGGTGCCGCCCGAGGGGATCGAGGGCGTCGGCGTCATGGACAACGCGGTCGCGCTAGAGGCCTCGCCGAGCGGCGCGGTCGGGATCGGCGCGCTCGCGGTCGGGAACCTCAAGTACAGGGTCCAGCAGGGGCTACTGCGCCAGATGCACCAGGCGGGCTCGCCCCAGTACCTCGGTCTGGATGCCGCCCTCGAGATGGCCCGCGCCCATGTCGACTGAGTCGCCCGTCCTCTTCGTCGTCGCCAGCTCCGCGCGTGCGCTGGCCGCCTCGGCGGTCCGTGCCGGCTATCGGGTGGAGGTCGTCGATGGCTTCTGCGACCTGGATACGCGCGCGCTCGGTCCTTGTCTGCAGGCGCCCTTGCAGGGCTCCAGGCTCGACCTGGCGCGGGTCCGCGATGCCTTGGAGGCCCGCATCGAGCATCACCGCAAGCGGGGTGATGTCATCGCGGGCGCGGTGGCTGGGGCTGGGCTGGAGTCGACGCCCGAGATGCTGTCCTGGCTCGCCGCAAGGCTGCCGCTGCTGGGTAATGGCCCAGAGATCGCTCGTCTGCTCGCGAGTTCGGCCGGCTTCTTGCACGTGATCGACGTGCTCGGTATCGACCACCCTGAGTCGCGGCTCGAGCCGCCGGCCCAGGAGGCCGCGTCCTGGCTCGTGAAGGAGACCGGCCGCGACGGCGGGCTGGGTGTCCGTCACTGGCAGCCGTCGATGGCTCGGCCTCGGGGCCCACACGCTTTCCAGCGCTTCATGGCGGGCACCCCAGGGTCGCTGCTCTTCCTGGCCGATGGCGCCGACGTCGTGCCGATCGGCTTCAATCGGACGCTGGTCTCGGATGTCAGCGGCGAGCTGCCCTTCCTCTACGGCGGAGTCATCAGCGGCTTGCCCTTGACCGCGGCACAGCAGGAGAGGATCGCGGCCTGGGCGACGCGCCTGACGGACCATCTTGGGCTCCGCGGGCTCAACGGCATCGACTTCGTGCTGGGGCCGGACGGTCGCCCCGATCTGCTCGAGCTCAATGCCCGGCCGACGGCCAGCTTGAGCCTCTATGACGCCCAGATCGATGGCGGTCTGATCGCGCACCACATCTCGGCCTGCCGGGGGGCAGTGCCCGCTCTGGCTGCGCCGGGAATGAAGCATAGCGCCGGCCAGATGGTCCTCTATGCCTGGCGGGATCTCGAGATCTCCGCCGACATGCCTTGGCCGGACTGGGTCTCGGATCGCCCCTGTCCAGGCGTCGAGATCGCGCGCGGGGCGCCGCTTTGCAGCATCAGCGCTGCCGGCGAGACCCCTGAGCAGGTCGAAACCTTGCTTGGTGAGCGCAGCCGTCAGCTCGTCGATCGGCTTGAGCCCGAGCGCGCGGTCATCTCGGCAATCGAGGAGATCCTATGACCGACCGCGGCTTGAGCATCAACGCACTCACGGCCCCATTGGTCGACGCATTGGTGGCGGATGCCGACCAGCTGCGTCTTGGCGTGCACGCGCTGGATAACGGCGCGTGCATCGTCGACGCGGGTATCGCGGCGCCCGGCGGGCTCGAGGCCGGCAGGCGCATCGCCGAGATCTGTCTGGGCGGTCTCGGGCGGGTGGCGCTGCGTGGCGGCGGCCCGGTCGCGGGCTGGCCACTCTCTGTGGAGGTGACCACGAGCGATCCGGTCATGGCCTGTCTCGGCAGTCAGTACGCCGGCTGGAGCCTGAGCCATGGCGAGGGCAAGGGCGCCTTTCACGCCCTCGGCTCGGGCCCCGGGCGTGCGCTGGCCTGCAAGGAGCCCTTGTTCGCCGAGCTGGGCTATCGCGACCAGTCCGACCGTGGCTGTCTGGTGCTCGAGGTCGATAAGGAGCCGCCGGCTCCCCTGATCGAGAAGATCGCGCGTGACTGCGGCATCGCGCCGAGCGGGCTAACGCTCATCCTGACGCCGACCTCCAGCCTGGCCGGCACGGTGCAGATCGTCGCCCGCGTCCTGGAGGTAGCCCTGCACAAGGCGCACGAGCTGGGCTTTCACCTCGGCGACATCCGCGACGGCCTGGGTGCCGCGCCCCTGCCGCCACCCGCGCCCGATTTCGTCAAGGCCATGGGCCGCACCAACGACGCCATTCTTTTCGGCGGGCAGGTGCAGCTCTTCGCCGCCGGGGAGGACGCTGCGGTCGAGCGCCTTGCCCGCGAGCTGCCGAGCAGCGCCTCGCGCGACTACGGCCGTCCCTTCGCCGAGGTGTTCAAGGCTTACGGCTACGACTTCTTCCAGGTCGATCCCATGCTCTTCAGTCCGGCGCGCATTCAGGTCACGGCGCTCGACAGCGGCCGGACCTTCACGGCCGGTCGCATCGCCCCGGAGCTGCTTGAAGCCTCCTTCGGAGTGGCCCTATGAGCACGCTGGGTCAGCGCTGTATCGCCATTGTCACCGACGATCCGGGGTGGCATGGGGCGCGCTTGCGCGAGGCCTTCGGCGCACGCGGTTGGGAGACACGGAATGTCTCGCTCCAGGAGTGTCACTTCGACCTGGCGGGAGACGGCGACGGCATAAGGCTTCCCGGCTTCGCTGGTCTACCAGAGGCCGTCTTCGTGCGCGGCGTCCCCGGCGGGACCTTCGAGCAGGTCATCTTCCACCTGGACCTGCTCCACGCCCTGCGCGAGCTGGGTGTCTTGGTCTACAACGACGCGCGCGCCATCGAGCGCAGCGTCGACAAGTGCATGACCAGCTTCCTGCTGCGCGCCGCGGGCATCGCGACGCCGCCCACCTGGGTGATGCGTGACGCGGACATCCTGGAGCGGGAGCTTCAGCGCGAGCTGGCGGCCGGACACCGCCTGCTGCACAAACCGCTGTTCGGCTCGCAGGGCGAGGGGATCGCACTGGTCCGCGCGGCCGCCGACGTCCCCGCGCCTGAGGACTGTAGCGGGCTGCACTATCTGCAGCGCTACATCCCCACGGGCGCTGGCCAATCGCACGACTGGCGCGTCTTCGTCATCGGCGGGCAGGCAGTCGCGGCCATGCGGCGCTCCTCCACGGGGCCGCTCACCAATGTCGCCCAGGGCGCGAGCTGTCAGCCCGCGGTGTTGGACGCCGAGCTCAAGGCGCTGGCGGAGGCCGCCGCGGCGAGGCTCGACATGGCCTACGCGGGGGTCGACATCCTGCGTGATCCCGACGGCAAGGCCTGGGTGATCGAGGTCAATGGCGTGCCGGCGTGGAAGGGGCTGCAGCAGGTCTGCGGGGCCGACATTGCCGACGCGCTTGCCAGCGATCTGCTCGGCCGGCTGCACCATCGGCAAGCCATAGAGGCGGTGTCATGAGCATCGCTGGGCTCGACGATCGGATGTGGGACGCGGGGACGCCCATGACGCAGCGTCGGCGCCGAGTGCGGTGCGCCTATCGCGAGGCGTGCGCCCTGGAGCTGGCCGCCCTGAAGCCGGGCAATGTGCACCAAGAGGCCGGTGGTCACGGGATGACTGTCGACGACTTTCTCCTCAGCGCGGACGCGAGCGCCTGGCCGCTGACCGACCCGGACATCGGGCTCGGCGAGCGCTTGTATCGATCGGTTTCGGCGACCCGGAGCGCAGTCGGCCGCAACACCAACCTCGGCATCCTGCTGCTCTGTGGGCCCTTGGCCCAAGCCGTCGTCGACCCGAGGCTGAGCGGCAGCCTCCGCCAGCGGTTGAAACAGGTGCTCGAGCGTTGCGACCGGCGCGACACTCAGGGGTTGTTCGAGGCCATTCGGCTGGCCGCGCCGGCGGGGCTCGGGTCTGCCGAGACTCACGATGTCGCTGGTCCGGTAAGCGCGACGCCGCTGGAGGCGATGGCGCAGGCCGCCCAGCGCGACCAGATCGCGTACCAGTACGTCGGCGGATTCGCCGACCTCTTCGAGCGCGGCCAGCGGCTCCTCGATGCGCTGGAGCACCGCTGGTCGGACCCGGTCTGGGCGACGGCCGGGCTTTTCATGGACTTCCTCGCCCGGGTCCCGGACTCGCACATCGCGCGCAAGCTCGGCCCCGAGGTCGCGCGCTCCGTCTTGGAGCGCGCAGCTCCGCTCACCAAGGCCCTGCTCGGCGCATCGCGTCCCGAGGGCTGCCGCGCCGAGCTGCAGCGCTTCGACCGCGCCCTCAAGGCCGAGGGGATCAATCCCGGAACCTCGGCTGATCTTACGGTCGCCAGTCTCTTCATCCGCAGATTGGAGCCGGTCTGCGCGGAGCTCGAAGCGACGGCGGGAGCTTGCCGTTATTCCCCATCCCTGGCCGGCGGTCACGCCCCCAGGGCCATTCTCTAGAAGGTCCCACACCACTCGAAGGAGAGAACGCAATGGCAGTCATTACCAGTACCCTGGTCGGTGAGTCCCTGGTCGGCGACGGCAACGAGGTCGCGCACATCGACCTCATCATGGGGCCGCGCGGCTCGGCCGCCGAAACGGCCTTTTGCAACGGCCTGGTCAACAACAAGGACGGCTTCACCAGCCTGCTTGCGGTGGTCGCGCCCAACCTGGCCGTCAAGCCGAACACCATGATGTTCAACAAGGTCACCATCAAAGGGGCCAAGCAGGCGGTGCAGATGTTCGGCCCGGCGCAGCGTGCCGTCGCCATGGCGGTTGCCGATTGCGTCGAGGACGGCACCATTCCGGCGGACGAGGCCGATGACCTCTTCATCTGCGTCGGCGTCTTCATCCACTGGGAGGCCGAGGACGACGCCAAGATCCAGGACTACAACTACCAGGCCGTCAAGGAATCCATCCAGCGCGCCGTCGCCGGCGAGCCCAAGGCCAAGGACGTCGTCGCCCAGAAGGGCGGCGCCTCCCACCCCTTCGCGGCGCACGACTAAGGGGCGCAGCGCCTGAGGCGTCGAGGCGGGTGAGCGTCGCGCTGGCAATCGAGGCCGTCACTCCGATGGCCTTGCGCCGGCGCCTCGTCTGCACCGCGTCTCGGCGGCTGAAGCGACTGCGCGGCGTATCGCCGTGATCTCACCAACCATAGAGGAGGCCATTCCTGAGCAGGGGCAAGAGCGCGACGGGCCGCTGGACGCCGACGGACTCACGCTTCAGGAATACGCCATCCGCCACCATCTGCCGCTCGAGCTCGTCGTCGAGCGCGCAGATCTGAATCGGCAAGATGCCACTCAGGACTATCCGCCGCCGCGCGCCCATCCCTCGGAGCAGGCGAGGGCCGTGCTGCGCGCGCTCGATTGGGCCGGACTGGTCCGCGAGTCGGGTGACTTCATCATGGCTCTCGGCGAGATCCGACGGCTCGACCTACTGCTTTGGGATCTTCAGTCGCTGCGCGACTACGGCTTTCGGTTTCGACAGGAATACAGCTACTCGGATCGCAGTCATCGGGTCGTCGCCCATAATCTGCTCAAGGCGCCGCGCGATCACCTGCGCGCGACCGAGTCGCTAAGGACGTGCCCGGTACCGCCGCCAGACTTTATGCTCAGCCTCGCGGTGCTGGTCGCCCATGTCGGCGAGCTGCAGGCCGGCTACCTCTTCCTACCCTTCGCCAGCGCCTCCCAGGCGCAATGGGCCGCGCTCGAGCTCGAGCGTGATGGCATTCGGCTCAAGGAGCTGGAGATCGGGGCCGCCGCCGAAGGCGCCCTGCTGCGCACGCACGGCCAGGACGACACCAAGCACCTCTTGGCGCTGCTGCGGACCCACCTGGAGGCGATGCCCGGCGTGATCGACCGTTTCGAGCAGGACATGCCTGTCCTCACGGTCTGCAAGAACCTGGTCTTCGACGCCGCGCACTTCATCACCGACCATCCCGCCAAGTGCTCCAACCTGCACGGCGGGCGTTACTCGCTCAACGTCAAGGTGCGCGGTCGGGTCGATCCTGCGACCGGCTGCGTGATCGACTACGGCTACCTCAAGGCCGTGGTCAGCCGGCGCGTCATCGAGCGGTTCGACCACCAGAACCTCAACTATGCGGCCCCAGAGCTGGCCTGGCGCTCCAGCACCGAGATGCTCTGCATCTACATCTGGGAGCAGTTGATCGATTACCTCCCGGGGCTGACCGAGCTGGAGCTCTACGAGACCACCCAGAATTGGTGCAGATACGAAGGACCGAGCCTGGAGGCCTTTCAGCGGCGCGGGAGCGACCCGGTGCTGACGCATTTCCAGCAGGACCTTGCGGCGTCGCCGCTGCGGTCGCTCTTGCGCGGGGCCGGGGGCTAGGCTATTCCGAGTCATGGCGTGGGGCCCGGTGGACTGCGCTGCGCTTGTCTACCCTGCGGCTGAGACGACGGGCGTGGGGTGGACAGGGCGCGTGGCAGGAGGTCTCGGGTGACTGAGGCACTTGGTCGCACCTCAGTCCACCATCAAGGCTCGCAGAAGGGCGCCATGTCGGAGGCGGTGAGCCGGCCTTGATGGAGTGCCGTGGCGACGAGCACGCCCTCGACGCCGAGATCGCGCAGGGCCGCCAGATCCTCCGGGCCGCGCACGCCCCCGGCGGCATAGATGCGATGTTCGGGTATGATGCGCCGCAATTCGGCCAGGCGCTCTGTATCTGGGCCGCTTGCGCTGCCGACGCGCGCCAGGGTCATGAGGATGACCGATCCCGGCCAAAGCTCTGGGCGCGCGTCGAGCCCGGCCGGTCCGACGAAGCGCTCGTCGCGGTAGTCGAGCGAGAGCAGCGCATCGGGATGCCCGCCCAGGAGCTGGCCGAGCTGGTCAGGCGATGAAAGCGACTCGGTGCCGATGACGGGGCGGGCAACGCCCGAGATGGCGTCGATATGGGTGACGCCGGCGTCGAGCCAAAGCGTCAGGTCTGGAAACTGCACGCTCAGGCTCGCGATCCGGCTCAAGTGCCCCGCGCCGCCCTCGATGGCGTCCAGGTCCGCGATGTAGAGGCTATCGAACGGATAGCGCCCGAGCAGGGCATCGACGACCTCGCGCAGCCCGCTGCTCGAGCAGAGCGGGGAACGGAGCGGCGCATAGTGGCGCCGATGACCGCGCTTGGCGGCGACGACTTGGCCGCCCTTGAGGTCAATGACGGGAATCAGCTTCATCTGCGGTTGGTTATGCGCATCTACGTGTTCGAATACATCACAGGCGGCGGGATGCTGGACACCAACCTCCCCCCGTCTCTCGTGCGTGAGGGTGACTTGATGCTGCGTGCCCTTGCCTCGGACCTTGGCTCCATCGACGGGATTCAGTGTCTGATCACACGCGACGCCCGCCTCGCGCCGCTTCGGCTCGCCGCGGACTGCTGGAGCGTGCGCACGCCGGAGCAGTTCGCCGAGACCTGGGCCGAGGCATTGGATCTCGCGGACGCCGTCTGGCCCATCGTGCCCGAGCACCAAGCGGCGTTGGAGCGCGTGACCGAGGCCATTCTGGCCGCCGGCAAGGGCCTGCTCAACAGTCGCCCCCATGCGGTGCGGGCAACGGCGAGCAAGCTGCAAACACTGCGCCTGCTGGAGGACGCCGGCATCCCCGTGGTGCCGACCTTTGGTCCGAACGACGTCCTGCCCGACATCAAGGGCCGTTGGGTCCTCAAGCCGGATGACGGCGCCGGCTGCTTGGGGATCCGTGTCTTCAAGGACCGCGATGCCCTCTGCCGTGCCTGGGATCGGCTCGATGGCGCTTGTCCCTGCGTGGCTCAGCCGTTCATCAACGGCACGGCCGCCAGCTTGAGCCTGGTGGCCAAAGACGGCGAGGCCGTGCTGCTGGCCGTCAATCGGCAGCGCGTCGCCCTGATGGACGAAACGCTGGTCCTACTGGGCTGTGTCGTCAACGGGCTCGATCTGACGGATGAGCGACTTCACGGACTCGCGGACGCCGTCGCCGCCGCATACCCAGGTCTCTGGGGCTACGTGGGCGTGGACCTCATGCTGACGCCCGATGGACCTCTGGTGCTGGAGGTGAATCCCCGGCTGACGAGCTCCTATGCCGGGCTGACGGAGGCGCTGGGTCTGAATCCCGCCGAGCTGGTCCTCGGCCTGCATGACGGCCAGCGTCCGCGGCGGCCTGAATCCTCCCCTGGACTCCCGGTGGAGATCTGCTTGGAGTTTGCGGGTGTCGCCTGAGGGCTGGATCGGCTGGGACCTCGGCGGTGCCAACCTCAAGGCCGCTCAGCTGGACGCCTCGGGGCGGGTGCTGCGGGTCGCTCAAGTGGCCTGTCCGCTATGGCAGGGCCTCGACCGGCTGCAGGCGGGGATCGACCAGGTGGTCGCGCAGTTCGGTGGTGGCTGCCATGCGCACGCCGTCACCATGACCGGCGAGCTGGCCGATCTGTTCGAGAGCCGCGCGCGGGGTGTCGAGGTGCTGGTCGCGGCGATGCGTGAGCGCTTCGCCGGGGAGCCCATCCAGATCTACGCCGGGCGCGCCGGCTTCGTCAGGCCGGAGCGCGCCGGCGCGCTTGTGCCCCAGGTCGCCTCGGCCAACTGGGCCGCGACCTGCGCGCTCGCCGCATCCGAGCTGGGCGCCGGCCTGGCGATCGACGTGGGATCGACGACCACCGACGTTCTGCCGTTCGCCGATGGCGAGATGGCGACCTGGGGCGAGACGGATCAGGATCGCCTGGTCCATGGCGAGCTGGTCTACTCGGGCGTCGCCCGCACGCCCCTCATGGCGGTGGTGCGGCGGGTACCCTTCGACGGGGCCTGGGTGCCGGTGATGGCGGAGCACTTCGCGACCACCGCCGACGTCTATCGGCTCCTTCGGACGCTGCCGGCGCATGCGGACCTGCTGCCGAGCGCCGACGGACGCGAGAAGACCCCGGCGGCGAGCGCGGTGCGCCTCGCCCGCATGCTGGGTGTCGATGCCGGCCTGGCGGACATGGGCGCTTGGGTCGCGGTCGCCGAGTACGTGGCGGAGTGCCAGCTGCGCGGCCTGCTCGATGCCGTCGCCTGCGTCCTCTCGCGCAGTGATGTCCCGCAAGACGCGCCCATCGTTGGGGCGGGCGTTGGGCGCTTTTTGATACGCAGGCTCGCCGAGCGTCTGGAGCGGCCCTATGTCGATTTCATGTCGCTGCTCGATTCGGAGTGGAGCGGCGCGCCCGATGTCTCGGATTGTGCCCCGGCGGCGGCCGTGGCCCGTCTGGCAGCGGAGGTGAGCCTGAGATGAGTGTCCATGAAATGACGGGCTTGGTGGTCCAAGACTTTCCCTATCGTCCGGACAGCGCGCAGCTCTTCGAGGCCCTGGTGGACCGCGCCTGGCCGGTCTTCCTGGACAGCGGGCGTCCGCTCAGCAGCCAAGGCCGTTTCGACATCCTGACGGCCGATCCCAGCCGGACCCTGGTCACGCGCGGGCTGCGCACGGAGGTGCGCGGCGCGGGCGGGTGCTTCGCGTCCCTGGCCGATCCCTTTGCCCTGCTGGCCGAGGCCTTGGGTCCGGTACGCCCCACGCAGGCGGACTTGCCCTTCTGCGGCGGCGCCATCGGCTACTTCGGCTATGATCTGGCCCGCCGACTCGAGCGCCTGCCGAGCTTGGCGCTGGATGCCGAGGGCATCCCGGACATGGCCGTGGGGATCTACGATTGGGCGCTGGTCGTGGACCATGATCGGCGTCGCAGCCGTCTGATGGCCCGGGATGACCAGATGCTGCGCGAGTATCTGGGGCTGCTCTCGGACGCCCTCCGAGGGCGCGCGCGCCCGAGACCTCGGGGCGGCTTCCGGGTGCTGGGCCGGGTCGCGTCCAACATGACCCATGGCCGCTATCTCGAGTCCATCGCCCGGATCAAGGACTATCTGCGCGAGGGCGACTGCTATCAGGTCAACTTCGCCCAGCGCTTCGCAGTCCCGGCTGAGGGCGACGCCTGGCAGGCCTACAAGGCGCTCCGCGAGCTGAATGCGGCGCCCTTCGGCGCCTATCTCGGGACGCCCGAGTGTCAGGTGCTCTCCTCCTCGCCCGAGCGCTTTCTCCAGGTCCATGAGGGCGCCGTCGAGACCAAGCCCATCAAGGGCACCCGCCCGCGCGGCGCCGACGCCATCGAGGACCTGCTGCTCGCCGACGAGCTGCGCCAGAGCGCCAAGGATCGCGCCGAGAACGTCATGATCGTCGACCTGCTGCGCAACGACCTCGGCAAGGTCTGCGACTTCGGCAGCGTCAAGGTGCCGCGGCTGTTCGAGATCGAAACCTTCGCGCGCGTCCACCACCTGGTCAGCACGGTCACCGGTCGTCTAGCAGGGGGACGGACGGCGGTCGATCTGCTGCGCGCCTGCTTCCCGGGCGGCTCCATCACCGGCGCGCCCAAGGTGCGTGCCATGGAGGTCATCGAAGAGCTGGAGCCGCATCGCCGCGGCCTCTATTGCGGGTCGATCGGCTATCTGGGCTACGACGGTGCCATGGATACCAATATCGCCATCCGGACCCTGGTCCACTCGGCGGGGACCACGCGGCTGTGGGCCGGCGGGGGCATCGTCGCGGATTCCGACCCCCAGGCCGAATACCGCGAAACCTATCACAAGGCCGCGCCCCTGCTCGATCTGCTGGAGCGCATGCGCCTCGGCCATGTGGGTAGTTAAGCTCGGCGGCAGCCTGGCCGAGTCCGAGATCTTGCCGCGCTGGCTGGAGCTGCTCGCCGGGCGGTCGAACGTCGTGCTGGTCCCGGGCGGCGGCCCCTTCGCGGATCAGGTCCGCGCCGCCCAGGCGCGCTGGGGCTTCGACGACGCCACGGCACATCACCTCGCCCTGCTCGCCATGGCGCAGTATGGGCGCATGCTCTGCGCGCTTCGGCCTGGGCTGGCGCCGGCCGCGACGCCGCAGGAAATGCGCTGCATCGCCGGCTCTGGGCTGACGCCGGTGTGGATGCCGGCCGAGATGGTCCTGGCCGACCCCGAGGTTCCGCAGAGCTGGGGCATGACGTCCGACTCGCTCGCCGCCTGGCTGTGCGGGCGTATCGCGGCGGACGCCCTGCTGCTGGTCAAGTCGGCAAGACTAGGCCCGAAATCCTCCTTGGACGCGCTGGCTCGGGACGACATTGTCGATCCCCTGTTTCCAGTGCTTGCCGCCCGGCAGGCGGTGCCCGTGCATCTCCTCTCGACACGGGATCCAATGGGCTTGCGACGCTGTGCGCAGCTCATCGCGGTCGAGCGAGACGGCTCATGCTGAAGACGGCCGAACCGCAAGGCGCAAAGGGCGCGAAGAGAAGAGCGGGTTGGATCGAGGCGTCTCCTTAGCTGGTAGCTGGAAACCTCAATCTCCCCCATGCTCGACAGGTGCGAGTGCCAGAGTCTCCTCGTCGTCGAACAGGCGTGAGCGGGTCAGAAAGCGCATGCCTTCCGGCCCTTCCAGCGAGAACATGCCCCCACGTCCGGGAACGACGTCGATGATGAGCTGGGTGTGCTGCCAGTACTCGAACTGAGACTCGCTCATCCAGAAGGCGCAGCCGCCGATCTCGCCGAGCCGCACGTCGCTGGCGCCTGTGCGGTAGTCGCCCTCGGGCCAGCACATAGGTGCGCTGCCGTCGCAGCAGCCGCCGGACTGGTGGAACATCAGCGCGCCGTGGATACCCTTGAGCCGCTCGATCAGCTCCAGTGCGGCGTCCGTGGCGATGACTCTGGGTGTGTGCTCGGTCATGACGCTAGCCTAGACTGGGAAGTTGAAACCGCGAAGGCGCAAAGGACGCGAGGAAGAGAAGGGTGGACGAGCGAGAGCGAAGTCCACCGAATCCCGCGCCGGCGTTGGTGGACTGCGCTGCGCTTGTCCACCCTACGACCACTTCCTCGTTCCCACGCTCTGGCGTGGGAATGCCGTCCGCGCGCTCTGCGGGCCGGGCCGCGACGCTGGAGCGTCGCTGACTTGCTCCCACGCTGGAGCGTGGGAGCGAGAGTGGAGGAAGAGTCGGGTGGACGAGCGAGAGCGAAGTCCACCGAATTCCGCGCCGGCGTTGGTGGACTGCGCTGCGCTTGTCCACCCTACGACCGCTTTCTCGTTCCCATGCTCTGGCGTGGGAATGCCGTCCGCCCGCTCTGCGGGCCGGGCCGCGACGCTGGAGCGTCGCTGACTTGCTCCCACGCTGGAGCGTGGGAGCCAGAGTGGACGGGCGCTGGCCTTCGGATAGACCCCAAGTCGACCCATCGCGTCAGGAGCTAAAAGAAGCCCAGGGCGTTGGGGCTGTAGCTCACCAGCAGGTTCTTGGTCTGCTGGTAGTGGTCGAGCATCATCTTGTGGTTCTCGCGCCCGATGCCGGACTGCTTGTAGCCGCCGAAGGCCGCATGGGCCGGATAGAGGTGGTAGCAGTTGGTCCAGACCCGGCCCGCCTGGATGTTGCGCCCCATCACGATGGCACGCCGCCCGTCGCGGCTCCAGACGCCGGCGCCCAGTCCATAGAGCGAGTCGTTGGCGATCTCCAGCGCCTCGGCCTCATCCTTGAAGGTGGTCACGGAGACCACGGGGCCGAAGATCTCCTCCTGGAAGATGCGCATCTTGTTGTGGCCCTTGAAAATGGTCGGCTTGACGTAGTAGCCGTCGGCCAGGTCACCCTCCAGCGTATTGCGCTCGCCGCCAATCAGGCACTGCGCCCCCTCCTGCTTGCCGATGTCGATGTAGGACAGGATCTTGTCCAACTGCTCGCTCGAGGCCTGGGCACCGATCATGGTCTCGGTATCCAGCGGGTTGCCCTGACGCACCTGGCCGACGCGGTCGATCGCGCGCTCGAGGAATTTGTCGGCGATGGATTCCTGAATCAGCACCCGCGAGGGACAGGTGCAGACCTCGCCCTGGTTGAGTGCGAACATGGCGAAGCCCTCGAGCGTCTTGTCGAAGAAGGCGTCCTCTTGGTCCATGACGTCGGCGAAGAAGATGTTCGGCGACTTCCCGCCCAGCTCCAGGGTGACCGGGATGATGTTCTCGGTCGCGTACTGCATGATCAGCCGACCGGTGCTGGTCTCGCCGGTGAAGGCGATTTTGGCGATGCGCTTGTTGGCCGCGAGCGGCTTGCCCGCCTCCACGCCGAAGCCGTTGACGATGTTGAGCACGCCGGGCGGCAGCAGATCGCCGATCAGCTCGGCGACCACCAGGATGCCGACAGGCGTCTGCTCGGCCGGCTTCAGCACCACGCAGTTGCCCGCCGCGAGCGCCGGGGCCAGCTTCCAGGCCGCCATGAGGATGGGGAAGTTCCAGGGAATGATCTGGCCGACGACGCCGAGCGGCTCGTGGAAGTGATAGGCGACCGTGTCCTTGTCGATCTCGCAGATCGAGCCCTCCTGGGCGCGGATACAGCCGGCGAAGTAGCGGAAGTGATCGACCGCGAGCGGGATGTCCGCCGCCATGGTCTCGCGGATCGGCTTGCCGTTGTCCCAGGTCTCGGCCAGGGCGATGGTCTCGAGGTTCTGCTCGATGCGATCGGCGATCTTGAGCAGGATGTTGGAGCGCTCGGCCGGGGAGGTGTGGCCCCAGGCGTCCTTCGCCTTGTGCGCGGCGTCCAGCGCCAGCTCGATGTCCGCGGCAGAGGAGCGCGGGATCTCGCAGAAGGTCTTGCCGTCGACCGGCGAGACGTTCTCGAAGTAGCGTCCCTCGACGGGCGGCACCCACTCGCCGCCGATGAAGTTGGCGTAGCGGGGCTTGAAGTCGATCTTGGCGCCTGGCTGGCCTGGCTTTTCGTAAATCATCGCGCGTTCTCTCCTAGGTCGCTCGTTGTCTTGGCGGGCTCTGTCGGTCTCGAGCCGCTGTGTGCGGGTGTCATCCGCCGCTAGAGCAAATCGAGTGCCACGCGATTCTGCGCGGCCATTTCTGCAAACGGCCATCGAGGCTGCGTCAGTTCGGGAACAGTGCGTCAGTTCGGGAACAGAGTGTCACGCGCGACGCATGCGTGCGCCGCGTCTGATTCGGTCGCGGCCTGCTGGGGCGATGGGATGAAATCAGCTTGGGGAGCGCAGCGCCGCTGGCGCTGAGGCACTAGGTCAGCTCGGCGAGGGAGTGCCTGAGCATGCTCTGACGGACGGCCCGGAGCCGCTGCGGATCCAATCCGCGGCCACGGCGACCGTCGTGACAGAGCGCGCCGCGGAATCCCAGGTAGCTTGGGCCGAGCCGCTGCAGCGCGGCGATGTCCGTGATGCGCAGCGATCCGGCCAAGCCGGTCATGAGTCCGAGGGATTTGGCGCGGGCCACGAACTGTCCTAGCGTCGCCAGATCCAGGTGCTGACAGAGGCGTCCGGCCGCCTTGTCCGCCGTGTCCAGCATGACGCCCGCGCAGCCGGCCTTGGCGAATGGCTCGAGATCGGCACGCGCTGTCTCTGTGTCGGCGAAGAGGACGGCGACGATCGCTTGTGTCGGCGACAGGTCGGCGATGACCGGGAGGCAGGCGTCGAGATGCGCCGCGCTGAAAAAGCCGACCTTCACATAGTCGATACCCATCCCACGCAGCGCGGCGATGGCATCCGCAGTCTCGGCGGGCGCCGGCGGAAGGTCGCCGATGGTGGCGCTGATCGGGTGTCTGCCGCCGACGACACTGCGAACCGCCTGGATCTCGGTCAGCGGCAAGGCCCCGAGGGCGCCGCTCGCGGGATCCTTGAGGTCGATGAGATCCACGCCCGCCTGAATGGCGGTTGTCGCCTCATGTGCGTTGGTCACGCTTGCGAGCATCCGCGTCATGGGGCTTGCTCCAGTCGCGCCTGGTGGGCCGTGATGCGCTCCATGAGCCAGCCCCAGGCCTCCTGCTCGCGCGCTCCGGCGGTCTTCTCGACGGCGGCCAGCAGATAGGCCATCTCCTCGACGACCTTCTGGAACGGCAGACGGTCCAGCCGGCTGACCAGGACGGCCAGCTCGAGCACGGCGGCCTGGGCTCGATTGAAGCCTTGGAAGGGCCGATGGGTCTCGTCGTGGACGACGCGGCAGAGCAGGCTGGGGCGCAGCTCGCTCTCCTCGATGTCGACGAGCTCGACCTCGCGGTGTGCCAGGCATTCGGCGAGCCGGGGCGCGGCGATGCGCTCCGAGGCAAAGGTTTGCCAATTGCGCCGGCCGGTCAGGCAGCCGGCGAAGACCCGCACGTCGTCGGTGAAATTGACCGCGGCGCAGCGGCTCTGGGTGATGTTCTCGAGGGTGGTGGAGGGGCGAAAGGGCGAGATGACGACCAGCTCGTCGCGCTGACGGATGCCCATGGGGGCGATGTGTATCTCGCCCGCTTCGCTGACGGTGGTGACGATAACCTCATGGATCATGGTGTTTCCTGCTCGGATGTAGAGGCTGGCGTCTGGCTCGGGGCGTCACGCCGCCGTGCTCAGGCGGCCGTGTCGGCGAGGGCGGAGATCAGCGCGTCGAAGGTGTCGACTACCTGGGTGTGCTCGAAGCCCCGCAGGCGCTCGACGTTCTCCAGGTCGACGCGGCGGGGATAGACCATCACCTGGCCGCTGGGCGCCTCGGTTTCCATCTCCGGCGCGGTATCGCAGGCGAAGACGATGCTGGGAATGCGGCACTTGCCGGCCTGTGCGTAGATATTGGTGACCAGGGAGTCGGAGATGCCGTACACCATCTTCGCCAGGGTATTGGAGGTGGTTGGCGCGACCACCAGGCGGGAGTAGTGCCCTTTGTAGAAGAGCCCTACCGGCGGCGCGCTGGCGGCGGTATCGCGGAAACAGCGCATTCGCTCGCGTAACACTTTCACGTCATGGCCGTACATGGCCAGTACCTCGGCGCCGGCACGGCTGAAGAAGAGATCGACGTCGTCGCGCTGCGAGATCAGCTCGAGGCACTCGTTCAGGTAGTGCCCCGAGCCCGTGATCGCCCAGGCCAGCCTCGGCTTGTCCGGTGCCTTCATCCCTGGGCCGCTCAGCGCGCCGGATTGATGCCGTAGCGCTTCATGCGCCGATAGAGGGTGTTGCGGCTGAGGCCGAGGTTCTTCGCCACCAGGCTGACGTTCCAGTGCGCGCCCTCCAGCACCTTCAGCAGGGCATCCCGCTCGGCGATGGCCAGGGCGTTGAACTCCTCTTCCGGTGTCTCGCCTCTTGGCAGGTCACGCACCGGGTTGCGGATCTCGTCCGGGAGGTCGCGGACGCGGACGTGGTCGTCGTCGCAGAGCGCGGTGACGGCGCGCAGCACATTGCGCAGCTGGCGCAGGTTGCCCGGCCAGTGGTAGTCCACCAGCTGCTCGAGCGCCTCGGAATCCCACTCCAGCTGCGCCTGGAGCCCAGCTTCTTCCTGCGCGATCTTGAGGATGAGCTCGCGCCTGTCGGTGCGCTCGCGCAGCGAGGGGATCTGGATGGAGATGCCATGGATGCGGTAGTAGAGGTCCTCGCGGAAGCGCCCCTCGCCGATCAGCGACTTGACGTCTCTGTGCGTCGCGCTGACGAGCTGGATGGAGACCGGAATGGGTTTTTCGCCCCCCAGGGGCACGACGGTGCGGTCTTCCAGGACGCGCAGCAGACGGGCCTGCAGCTCGACGGGCATGTCGCCGATCTCGTCGAGGAAGAGGGTGCCGCCGTCGGCTTGCACGATCTTGCCGCGGCTGCCGTCGCGGCTGGCCCCGGTAAAGGCGCCTGCCTTGTAGCCGAACAGCTCGCTCTCGATCAGGGATTCGGGCAGCGAGGCACAGTTGAGCGCGACGAAGGGCTTGTCGCGCCGGGCGCTGGCCTGGTGCATCGCCCGGGCGAAGACGTCCTTGCCGACCCCAGTCTCGCCGAACAGCATGCAGGGGATGTCCCGATCCAGCACCTTGCCGACCATCTCGATGTTGCGCTTCATGCGCGGGTCGCCGAAGTGCAGGGCCTTGAAGGGGTCGTACTTGGTTGGACAGGTCTCGCGCCGCTGCGGACTGATCGGCTTGAGCGTCGGGCCGGGGGAGGGCGCTCCGGCGGTTTCCGGAGGCTGGACCTTGGCGTAGAAGCGCCGCTCGGTGCTGGTCTCGATAATCGGGAAGGCTGGGCAGCTCTGGGAGTGCGCCCGCTTAATCAGCATCGGCAGCGAAATGGTGAAGAGCTCCTGGATCTCCTTGCCGACCATGTCCTGCGGCGACTCGACACCGAGCTGGAACATGGCACTGCGGTTGGCGGCCAGCACCCGTCCGTCCGGCCGGAAGGCGATGAGCCCTTCGCCGAGCGTGCCGATGAACTCGGCGCGGCTGTGGCAGCGGAAGACGTAGGCCTCTTTCAGCGCGCAGAAGAAGACCCGGTTCTCGATCATCTGGGCGGACATATTCAGCAGCACCATGGTGTGCTGCTGGGCCAGCTCCGCCTCGCTGGAGGCGTCCAGGATGGCCAGCACATTGCCGTTCGGGTCGAAGATGGGCGCGGCTGCGCAGGTCAGGCGGGCGTTGCGCGTGAAGAAGTGCGCGGTCTTGTGGATGACCAGAGGCTTCTTCTCGACCACGCAGGTGCCGATGCCGTTCGTGCCCTGGTAGGTCTCGCTCCAGATCGCGCCCGTCTGCAGGCTGACGTTGGCGGCCATGTCGGTGAACATGGGATCGCCGATATAGTTCAGCAGTACGCCATCACGGTCCGTCAGGATGATGGCGTGGCCCGAGCCGGCGAGCTGCTGATAGAGGCTCGTCATCTCGTGACGGGCGATCTCCAGCAGTCGCCGCGCATGCTCCTGGCGCTCACGCAGCTCGTCGGGGGGCATGATGACCGCATCCGGCGGCGAGCCTGGATGCAGGCCATAGTCGTCGCGGCAGCGCCGCCAGGATTCCAGGGTCAGGCCGTCGAGCTTCGAGCAAACCAGCTCGTCGCCCGCCAGTGCCGCCTGGACAAAGGATTCGTGCTCAGACGCGCTGAGCCGCGTGATTGCGTTAGCCACTCTCTCTCCTCCTCAATGGCAGCCGTCGAGTCTTGCGCTCGGTGCGGCGCGGCGATCAGGCTTTGGCGGCTAGCCATTGCGCGGTCGCCGATCGTTATCATGGCTCAGTGCCTGGCTGCCCATGGCCGGTCCTGCCGACTGCGGCTCCAGGCTTTCTTATCGTTGTCGTGCTCGGTCGGTCTTGGGGCGTAGCGCGTCGTGTACTGCTAGATCGCGACTTGGCTCTGGGGCGAACGATCTCGGTCTTTTTTCTGCTGACCCGCGCTTATGGGGATATGCGGACGAATTCCGAGGATAAACCACTATCTGTACCTGGGGAAAGGTAACGAACGGAATCGCAGAGGGCTTGCGCGCCCTGTGCTTCCAGCCTGAGGGGGGATGCCTCATCCTCGCATCTCGCGCGGCTAGACCCTTGCCCCGGAATGACTGGGGCTCGGTCAGCGATGGGGGGCTTTGCGCTGTGCCCCCTAGCGAGACCCGAAGCAGCTGATCCCCGTCCGAGACTTCAGCTCCGAGCAGGGCGTCATGTAGGAGATGCTGTTGTCCTTGTGGATGCGCACGACGTAACGATCGCCACCTTTGCACGCGACGCCGACCAAGGTATCGCCGCTGGCCAGGGTTGCGATCGGTTGGGTGCGCTCGATCGCCGCGCAGTCATGTCCAGCCATGGTGATGACGACCTGGAAACCGCCCTCGACCAGCTCGGCATGGATGGGGCTCGCCGCGAGGGCCAGGGCGGCAAGCAAGGGCAACCCCCTCTCGATGCCAGGCTGGGGCCATGCGTGACGCTTGCTTCGTCTTCTCAAGTGGCTACCTCGCGGTTGATGCCTTGGGCGATTTCTGTCGGTTCTCATACCATCTGGCTTGTCTTGACGCCCGCCTTCTGTGTGGCCCCGCCAGTCGCATAGCCCAGCTATGCGCCTGCCGGTGCTCCTGGAAGGCGGACCTCAATCCGGCGCCACCTGGCATACGAATTTCCGGCAATCGCCTTGTCGCTTGGATGACGCTCGGTGAGTCGGAGCGCCAAAGGTCGGATAAGGCGCCAGCCTAACCCTTCTCCGCGAGCCCCGCCATTCAACTCCGGGCTCTACCCGGAGCTCAAGGATAGAGCCCGGAGAACCGCGATGCGACAGCTGCGTAGGCTCGCTCGACGAGATCCTCGCGCTGGCGGGACTCGCGTGGGATGCGCACGGCAACCTCGGATGTGATCCGGGCCGGCGAGGTGGACAGAAAGAGGATGCGGTCCGCCAGCATGGTGGCCTCGCGCAGGTCGTGGGTGACGAAGAGGACGCTGGGGCGGGTGCGGCCGCAGATGTCGAGCAGGAGCAGCCTGAGCTGCCGCGCCGTGGGTGCGTCCAGGGAGACGAAGGGCTCGTCCATCAGCAGGAGCTGAGGCTGGATGGCGAAGGCGCGGGCCAGGGCGCCGCGCCGCTGCATGCCGACCGAGAGGCGGTTGGCGTGCATGTCGGCGAAGTCGATGAGGCCCATGGCCTCGAGCAGGTCGTCGACGCGGCGGCGCTTGTGGCTCTGGCCGTCTAGCACCAACTCGATGTTCTTGCGCAGGCTGAGCCAGGGCAGCAGCCGCGGATTCTGAAAGACATAGCCCAGCCGCGGATGCCCGTCCTCGGTCTGCCCGTTCCAGCGAAGATCCCCCTGAAACCCCCTGTCCAGCCCGGCGATCAGCTGCAGCAGCGTGGTCTTGCCGCAGCCGGATGGGCCCAGGATGGCGACCAGCTCGCCGGGCTGCAGGCTGAAGCTGAGCTGCTCCAGAACGACGCGGTGCTCGCCCCGCTTGGGGTCGCGGAAGCCTTTGTGCGCGATCTCGACCTCCAATAACGGCAGGCAGCAGGCCGGCGGCGCTTCTGTATCCACCAGTCGCGGCCACTCGGGGCCTGGGGTGCTCGGCTCAGCGCCGCCAGCGATTGGCGAGACGCTCGAGTGGTTGGAGGAGCGCATACTCGATCACCAGCATGATGAGGATGAATGACAGGCTATAGGCCAGGATTCCGGTCACGTCGAAGAGCTGAAAATAGGTGTGGAGCATGAAGCCGACACCGTCGTTGCGCCCCAGCAGCTCGACCACCAGCACGATCTTCCAGATGAGTGCCAGGCCGGAGCGCGCGGCGACCGCGAAGTAGGGCAAGAGCTGGGGAAGCACGACATAGACTAGCGTCTTGCGCCAGCCCAGCCGAAAGCTCTGGGCCATCTCGCCATAGTCCTTATCCAGGGTGCGCGCGCCCTCCCTGAGGATGACGACGACGTTTGGAATCTTGTTCAGGGCGATGGCCATCACGGCCGTGGTCTCGTTCAGGCCGAACCAGACGAAGGCCAGGATGATGACGACCAGCGCCGGGATGTTGAGCAGCAGGATGAGCCAGGAGTCCAGGATCAGATCCAGCGTCCTGAGCCGGCCCATGAGGACGCCGAGCGTACCGCCGATGAGCATGGCCAGGGCAAAGGCCAGCACGACCCGCCGCAGCGTCGCCCCCAGGTGATGCAGCAGCTCGCCGTCCAGTGCCTCCCGCCAGGCTAGGTCCAGGACGGCGGCGGGGGGCGGCAAGAGCGTCGATTCATAGCTCCAGGCGGCCCACTGCCAGAGGATGAGCAGCGACAGGGCCGAGGCGATGCGGAGCCCGAGTGGATGCGCTGCCAGCATGACCGGGCTCAGTCGGTCTGAGCGTCCCAAAAGGTGCCTGCGGCGAGTCGGGACGCCTTGCCGACCAGTTTTTCGCCGCCCATCTCGCGCAGGATCTCGAAGAGCTCGGCCGCGCCCGCGCGCTCGGCGTCGCCCCACTGCCTCGGAATCCCCGCCCGGTAGCCCTCGCGCAGCGCGACGAAGGTGGCGTCGTCCTTCACGCCCATGAGCGGCCGGATCCGCTCCCACTCGGCGTTCGACTCGGCGAGCAGCGCCTTGGCCTTGTGGACCGCCCGCAGGTAACCGCGAATCGCCTCGGGATTCGCCTTGGCCCAGTCCTCGTCGAAGACGTAGCCGATCATGGGCACCTTGACCTCGATGCCGAGGCGCTTCACCGCCTCCTCCGCCCCGATCAGCGACCTGTAGCCCTTGGCGCTCAGGCGGGCCGCGAAGGGCCAGTAGGTGATGACGCCGTCCAGCCGGCCTTGCTCGATCTGCGCATTCAGCAGCGGCGGTGCTCCATAAAGGGGGTCGACCCGGCGGGCCAGGTCGATATCCAGCTCCTTGCGCGCCAGGGCGCGCAGCAGCAGCCAGTTCTTGTCCAGTGCGCCGCCCGCGATGCCGAGCCGCTTAGCCTCCAGGTCTGCCAGGCTAGCGATACCCGAGCCCGCAGGGACCATCAGCTCGCCGATCGACGTGGAGTAGGGCACGAAGCTGTAGGGGCGTCCCTCGTTGCGCTGACGCGAGACCCAGATCCAATCCGTTACGGACACATCCGCGTCGCCGCCCTGCAGCGCCACCATGGTGGCCTGAGTCCCGGCGTAGGGTTTGGCGATCAGCTCGATACCCTCGGCGGTGTCGAAGCCATGGTGTTTGGCCACGTCCGCCTCCCAGGCGACCGTGCCCATCTGGAGCACCGCCATGCGGACGGTTTCGGCCGCTTGCGCTGGGGGCGCGAGCATGGCGGCTGGCAGCGTTAGCAGGACTGCGAGCGTCCGGCTCCTGCTGTGCCGGAATCGCGGCCTTAGGCGATTTCCAGGAATGCGCATACCAGAAAAAACTCGACCCGTGGGAGCGCCGCCCCGGCGCGACGAGGCCTGCTCCGGCCGTCTCAGTCGCGCCGGGGCGGCGCTCCCACGCAAAGCTTGTCTAGCGGCGCGTAATCGAATCGCGTTTGGTAAGAAGATTCTCGGAAATCGCCTAATTTGGTTGAATGTCATCGCTCCTCCTTAGATGGCCGTCCTTGACTCTGATGTCGGGAGCAGGAGCCGCAAGGGCGCAACGCCGGCCTCTTGCGCGCTTTCGGATCGGCGATGGTTCCGATCCACTGCGCTCCGAGCCTGAGCCCGCTCCAGGGTCCTCCGACCTTTCTTGATCTCTCTGGTCTGCTGCTTGCTTCGCCGGTCTCCGGTGCGGCGCCCGGCGGTCGTTGGGCGAGGCAAAATCTAGGCCATTTGGTAGGGTTATCGACGCTGCCCCACCCGCGATCCCCTGTTCGAGTCGAGGATGCCTGTCTTGCGCTTCTTACGCCCCAGTCGGCCCTGGTCTCCGGGCCTACTGCTCGTTATTGTCGCTGTGGTCGCGATGCCTGGCGCCGACCTCGGTCCCCAGCCGGTCGAGATGCGGGAGATCGCGCCCGGCATCTTCGTGCGAGAGGGCGCGCAGGCGGAGATCTCCGCTCAGAACGGCGGGCACATCGCCAACATCGGCTTCATCGTCGGCGAGGCATGTGTCGCCGCGATCGACACTGGCTCCAGCTTGCGGGAAGGACTGGCCTTACGCGCGGCGGTTCGGCAGGTGACCGAGCTGCCGATCGCCTACCTGATCCTCACCCATGTCCATCCGGACCACATCCTGGGGGCCGCGGCCTTCGAGCAGGATGGGCCGGAGGTCATCGGCCATCGGATGCTTCCGGATGCGATGGCGCGTCGCGCTCGTGGCTATCTGACGCGTATCGCCGAGGATCTGGGGCCGGCCGCGGAAGGGACGGAGATTGTTCCGCCGACGGCAATAGTCGCTGACACACGTCGGCTCGACCTTGGCGGACGCTCGCTCCTCCTCAAGGCCCACCCCACGGCCCATACCAACAACGATCTCAGCGTCTTCGACGCGCGGACCGGGACGCTTTGGCTCTCCGACCTCCTCTTCGTCGACCGCATCCCGGCGCTCGACGGCAGCATCCTCGGCTGGCTGCGGCTCTGCGATGCGCTGCTGGAGAGCGGTGCCGCGCGCGTCGTGCCCGGCCACGGCCCGGTGCCGAGCGACTGGCAGGCGGCGTTGAAGGCACAGTGCCGCTATCTGCAGCGCATCGCGGATGGCGTGCGCAAGGTGATCCAAGAAGGGGGCACCATTGGTCAGGCCGTGGCGCAGGTCGGCCGGGAGGACGCCGGAAACTGGCTGCTTTTCGATGCATACCACGGGCGCAACGTCACGGCCGCCTTCGTCGAGCTGGAGTGGGAATAGCGGATCGCGGGCGCCAGACCGATCAAGCTGGCATCGAATTTGGAGGAGGGCCTAGCGAATGTAGGGTGGACAAGCCCAGCGCAGTCCACCAGCGCCGGCGCGGGGGCTCGGTGGACTTCGCTCTCGCTCGTCCACCCTACAGCTGCCGAGCCGACTGCGAGGCCAATGTTTCACTGTTGAGTGATGACGATGAAGATTGTTTCAAAACCGGGACAGGCGGATTGGCGGCTCCGCTCGCTGGCCGGCCTCTTCGCCTTCGCTCTCCTGATGCTGCTCGGTGCGGCTGTCGCGGTCGCCGAATCCGAGGCCCAGGACGACAGCCGCTGGCCGGTGATCAAGTCGGCCCTGTTCGGCGAGCGGGAGATCCTGCCGGGCGAGGGGGTGATCGCGCTCGAGACGCCCTACCGCGCCCTGGACGCCGCAGTGGTACCGATCGAAATCACCGCGCCGCTCGCGCAGACGCCGGAGCGCTACATCGAGAGCCTGCATCTCGTCATCGACAATAACCCGGTACCGCTGGCGGGGGTCTTCCACTTCCCCGGCAACCGCACCTGGGACGCGCTCTCGACGCGCATCCGGGTCGATAGCTACACCCATGTGCGGGCGATCGCCGAGACCAATGATGGCAAGCTCTACATGGCCAGGAACTTCGTAAAGGCTTCCGGTGGCTGCTCGGCGCCCTCGCTCAAGGACCCTGAGGCAGCCCAGGCCCAGCTCGGCCGCATGAAGCTGCGGCTGCCGGAGACGCTGACCTCGGAGCAGACGCTGCCGCTCCAGCTCATGATCAAGCACCCGAACAGCTCAGGCCTGCAGTTCGATCAGATCGCGCGCAGCTACATCCCGGCCGACTACATCCAGCGCCTCGAGCTGACCTATGGCGGCGAGCCCCTGCTCACCCTGGACGGCAACATCTCCATCAGCGAAGACCCCAGCATCCGCTTCTCCTTCGCCCCAGGAGACGCCAGCCGGATCACCGTCCACGCCGAAGACTCCACCGGCCGACACTTCGAGCAGACCTTCGACCTCCCCGCCCCCAAAGGCGGTTGACGTTCGACACCCCGACGCGCACCAAACACAATCCTGACCACTGACCACTGACCACTGACCACTGACCCATGACCTAGGACACATGACCCATGCCACGAGACAAGAGCCAATT
>NZ_JAAIJQ010000058.1 GCF_010820565.1 Thiorhodococcus minor
ATGTCGCGTAGCGACTGCTCAACCGAGGAGCCGGATGCGTAGTCCCGCACGTCCGGATCTGTGGGAGCCGCGGGTGCATAAGCCCCCGCGGCCACCCGGTTCCAAGACCGAGTATCTGGGTAGGAGATGACGGGCGTAAAGGCGTGGCAGGAACAACGGGGAGGCGTACCCTTGGAAGCGCTAACTGACCGAGGGAAACGCCGTTGCCCGATGCTCCTGCCGAGAATGACTGTAGTGCACCAAGACATCCGACGCCAATGCATGATCGGCGTCATCGCGCCGACTGTCTCCGCGCGGTGGCGCAGGCGCAGCAAGACGGACAGAGTCAACGTGCGGCGACGGCCGCAGCCGGTGTGGCCCGCAGTACGTTGCGTCACTGGAGCGCGGCCCAGGCGACCGGTGCCGCGCCGGTCTTGCTTGCCTTCACCGAGACGCCCGAGGGCTTGCAGTGGCTGCGCCGGATCCTGGTGGCCGCGCACTGGTGCATCACCGAGCTTGGTGGGGCGGGCATCCGCGTGGTCAATCGAAGCCTACGCGCGCGCTGTGCGCACCCTTGGCGCCTATTTTGACGGCTGCATCGATACGTTATCCGAGCCGCAGTTGCTCGAGTACTTTACCGATCGGCTCGAGACCCACTCCTGGAGTGCCGTCAAGCTCGATGTGTACGGACTGAAGTTCTTCTGCGTCCGCATTATGTGCAAGCCGTGGGGCAAATGTCGACCTCGTCAAGCCGCCCAAAGGGCAGCGCCTGCCGGATATCGTCACGGTCGAGGAGGCCCAGCGTCTGATCCAGGGGACGCACACGCTGAGCTACCGGGTCTTCTTCTTCACCCTCTACAGCCTGGGGCTTCGCCTCGGTGAGGGGCTGGGCCTGACGGTAGCCGATATCGATGCGGCGCGCCGACGCCTGCATATCCGCGCGGGGAAGGGCAACAAGGATCGGTTCGTGCCGCTGCCCGACAGGACGCTGGAGCTGCTGCGTCGCTTCTGGCGGATCCATCGCAACCCGGTGCTGCGTTTCTCAATCGCGCGGGCGGACTCAAGGCCGCGGCCATGGCGTCTACGCCGCTCGATCGCGGCGGTGTGCAGGTTACCCTGCGCAAGGTCGTTGCGGGGTGCGGGCTTAAAAAAGACTACCCCGCATAGTCTTCGGCATAAACCCGGGTGCCGAATAATGCCGAGTCACCCTGCAAGCACCGTATGGCGACTGGGCTGCGGGGCCACTCGAGTCGGCACCCGAAAGGACAGAAAGGCGTGTCCGCGCGGCTATTCCCTATCTCGCCGCCTAGACGGCTGAGCGGATCCGCACGCCCGCAGGATCGGAAAGGCCCATTGATTCGGGAATTTCAAGAGGCCGGGCAAGCGCGGCGCGGTCTCGCAGACGAAGACGAAGGTTCTGCCGGTACTTCCACATCGGCGAGCGATGCTCGCAACCAGAGATGGCCGAGCTGCGGCAGGAATTCCTCTGCCCCACCCCCATCTCCCAAGCCAGCCCGTGGCGTCCGCTTTCCTTTCTCCGAGCTTGGTTGGATAGCCGCGCTGTCGTGCATCAAGGGCAGTGCTCGGGGCTGGTGGATTTCGGTCTCGCTCATGCACACTCTCGGGATTGCGCTGGTGCGTAAGCTCGGCACAGTCGAATCGACTGGCTGGGCGGCAGCGCCTGGGCGCATCCGAACCACAAGTCTTGACCCCTTGCGGTGGAGGGATGGATGGCCGCGGTCCTGCGATTCCCAATCTTCAATCAGGTGCTAGAGATGACACGATTTCTCGTTGCCGTGGTGCTGAGTGTCGTTACGGGGCTCGCGGCTGGTGCGCAAGAGGAAGGCAGGCTTTCGCCTGGGCTGCAGAATCCCGGCTATCACGAGCAGCCGGCGTGGTTCAAGGCGTCCTTTCTCGACATCCGCGAGGATGTCGCGGAGGCGGCAGCGGCGGGCAAGCGGCTGGTCCTCTATTTCTATCAGGACGGCTGCCCTTACTGCGCCAAGCTGTTGCGGGAGAATTTCGGGGATCGCGCGATCGCGGATCTGACGCGCGAGCACTTCGAGGTGATCGCCATCAACCTCTGGGGCGACCGCGAGGTGACGGCGCTGGACGGCGCGGGCACGACCGAGAAGGCCTTCGCCAGGGCGCTCGGCGTGCAGTTCACGCCGACGCTGCTGATGCTGGATGAGTCGGGCAATGTCGTTCTGCGCATCAACGGCTACTTTCCGCCGCATCGCTTCCAGGCGGCGCTGAGCTATGTGGCGGAGCGTGTCGAGTCGAGCGGGCAGGGCTTCAATGCCTACGCCGCGGCGCGCGCTCCGGCGCGGGCAATGGGGACGCTGCATGAGGAGGGGGGATTCCTGCCGCGGCCTTTGCGGCTGGCCGAGAACCGGGCCGAATCCGAGCGCCCCCTGGTGGTGATGTTCGAGCAGCCGGTCTGCAAGGCCTGCGACGAGCTGCACGCCGACATCCTGCGGCGCGAGCCGGTCGCCATCTCGCTCAGCGCGCTGGATGGGGCCATCGTCGATGCATTCGCCAAAGACAGCGTCCAGACGCCGGATGGCCGAGAGCTACCGGCGCGCGACTGGGCCGAGGAGATGGGGATCGAGTACACCCCGAGCCTGGTCTTTTTCGATGCGGACGGCCAGGAGGTGTTCCGGACGGAGGGCTATCTCAAGTCCTTCCACATCCAGGGCGCTTTCGACTATGTGGCGACGGGGGCCTATCGCTGGCAGCCGAGCTTTCAGCGCTATCTGTCGGAGCGCCGCGCGGCGCTCGAGGCGCGCGGCATCCAGGTCGATCTCATGGAATGAGCGGCGTGTAGCGGGCTGGGCCTTCGGGTGAGGCCCAAGGACGCAGACTCAGGGCAGGGAGACCGGCGTGGGCGGGGTCCAGCTGGGGGCGCGATGCTCGGCGACGACGGTCGTGTAGATACCGCCGCGCACGTTGAAGTCGGCGGTGAGACGCATGAAGCGCGGCTGCGTCGCCTCGACCAGGTCGCCCAGGATCTGGTTGGTCATCGCCTCGTGGAAGCCGCCTTCGTCGCGGTAGGACCACACATACAGCTTCAGCGCCTTCAGCTCCACGCACTTCTCGTTCGGGACGTATTCCAGCGTCAGCTCGGCAAAGTCCGGCTGCCCGGTCTTGGGGCAGAGGCAGGTGAACTCGGGCACGCGGATCCGGATGGTGTAATCACGCTCGGGCTGGGGGTTGGGAAAGATCTCGAGCGCTTTGCTCGGGACGCTAGGCATCGTCGTCTGCTCCTGATGATGAGGGCGTGCGCATAGGCACGCCGGTTCTCTGCGTTGGCCCCTAGTCTAACCCGCTTCGGAGGTGCCATCCCAAGAATGGGGCGGGCGTCACCGAGGCCTGGCTTTCGGTCGTGTCCGATGGCTCCTGCCTCGGCCAAGCTAGCTGCCGCGCCCGCCGTTTCGCCCGGCCGCCGGACGACGAAGCCTCCAGCCGATCGGGATGGTCGGCTGGAGGCTCGCGGCTAGCGCGCCTGCGCTAGCCTGGGGTCTGAGGAATGTGCGCGTCCTCGGCCTATCCGACCGCCGGCTCTAGCCAGATGAAGTCCGATTTCAGCGCGTCCTCCGCCTTCTCGGCCGAGCCCGAGACGTCCTTACCGAGGAAGGAGCCGCGGATCAGATAGTGCGGGCTGACGATCTGCTGATGGCGATTGCTCTGACCCAGGTAGTAGACCAGCTCGACCGACTCGATGAGGACCTCCTCGACCGCGCCAGTGTGCAGACGGTAGAGGGAGCGCGGCCTCTCGGACTTCATATAGGCTTCCAGCGCCGCCTCAGGCGGGAGGATGGCGACCTCCTTCGCGGGCTCGAGGTTGGGCAGGGCGTCATAGACGCCGCTGATGCCCTCGCCGTCGAAATAGACGGTGGTCTTGGCGCCTGGGCCCCAGGCCGGAATGCCGTCGATGCTGTAGCCGAAGTGGGCGGCGGCCCCCAAGGTGCGGGTCTCCGCCTCGGCGTCCTTCCTGCCCATCGACTGCACCTCCATGAAGGAGACGTCCTTGGGCGCCATGCCGCGCCGCCTCAGTCCCGCTGAATCCAGGAAGGCCGCGGCCTTGTCGGCATACCAGTCGGCGGCCTGGTCGCGCTCCCACTTGCCGCGCGAGAAGATGTCGTCGTCCTGCTCCGAAAAGAGCTCCTGCTCCATGTAGAAGACGGCGCCGGAGCTGAAGTATTCGATGGTGCGTCCGTCCGGGTCGGTGAGCAGCAGGCTCGAGGAGCCGTCCTCGGCCTTGTCGAGGCCGGAGCGCTTGCCGTCGAAATCGACCGCGCGCGCAATGGGGTCGCGGCTCGGGTCGACGCGGCCGGGATCGATCATCCGGATCTCGAACTGCAGCAGCGAGGTGGGGACCTTCGGCAGCTCGGCAGCGACCCTGTACTTGGCCTGGATGTCGATTTTGGGAATGGAGTCCGGGATGGTGCTCTGGTCTTTCCCGATCCAGTCGCCGTTGCCGGTGACCGGATCCGGGTCCTCCGCGTAGGCGGCGCTTGCGGCCAGGAGGCCGGAGAGCAGGAGCGAGAGGCGGACGGGTGTGGCTTTCATGATGATGACCTCGAATCTGGGTTTGGACGCTAGGTGCTCAGGCTGGGCGGCGCTCTAGTTGGTGCTCCAGCTGGCGTAGTAGAGGGTGGTCGGGTTGTCCGGGTCGGAGCTGGTGAAGCCGAAGCCCCAGAGGTGGTCGTTGTAGGTGTCGCTGGAGCCGTTGTCCGCGCGCATATAGGCCGCCGTGGTGCCGTTCTCGGACAGGATGGTGGCCTTGACCCAGGCGCTCTTGACGCGCCAGCCGTATTTCATGGCGTACTTGAGGAAGTCTTCACCGCGGCTGTCCTTGTCGAAGGTGTTGGTGCTGTAGCCGAGGATGTAGTGGAGTCCCTCGAACACCGGCCAGCCCCAGCGATTCCATTTGCCGGCGTCGTCCTTCAGCACCTGACAGGCATCGACGATGAGCCATTCGAGGTCCTTGTCGCCGAGGATGGCGTCGTTGTAGTGCACCTGCAGGTCGTCTTGATTGACGCCAAAGTAGAAGCCGCTGCTGTTGCCATGGCCGGCGAAGAGCAGAAGGTCGACGTCGTCGCCGTAGGCGTCGTCGATGCCGCCGAGGGTTTCGTCGCGGAAGTCGCGCTCCCAAGCGGCGTTGTCGCGCCAGGCGAAGTCATTGATCCAGGTCGAGCTGTGCTTGGCGAGGGCGTCCTGGAACTTCTCGCCCTCGGGGACCGTCTTGGGCAGGTCTGGATTGGTGCCGTTGTACTCGCCGACGGCCTCCCAGGCGGCGCAGCGCCCGCTGCAGTCGGCCAAGGCGGTTTGGATGGGCATGAGGCTGGTCAGTCCGACCAGTCCCAAGAGCGAGAGCTGGGTGCGGTTGTACATGATTGCGGTTCTCCTGGTTTCGATTGGCTGGCGGAGCGGCCCGCCGGTTGCGACTGCTGTGCCCCTTGGTGGCGGGACGGGGCTAGATTAAGGAGCGTCCGACGACGAAAATCGGCAATACTGCAGCGTCGAACTGTGATCTATTCACGTCGTCCCGCGGCCGCCTGGCTGGCGCTGGGAGCCCGCGAAGACATGCCGAGTGGGTCGGGCCGAGGCGCGATCGCTGCCGGCCAGGGAAGCGCAAAGCGCGAGGCCGGTAGTCCCGGGTAGGCGTGTGCGCGTGCGTATTGCCGTAATGACGAAGGACGTGAGTCCTTCGTCGTGAAGGCAATATGCAAAGCGCAGTCACACACGCCGTAGAGTCATTCGTCGTAGGGTCGTGCGCAGCCCGAGTGCGCCAACGGCGCTACTCGAGGCGGAGCAGCGACCCGGAGCGGGACGGCCCGGGCTGAGAAGGTTGTCGCCCTGCGCGAGTCCCGTCGGCGAGGGATCGACCCGACGGGTATCACGAGCGCAGACGCGACACTCCGGGTCCAATGCCCCCGTCGACTCGGATTCTTGACTCTTGGGCCTCCCGTACTGGCCCGCCCCGCGGAGGATCAGCCATGCTGGAGGAAGTGGAGCTGTTCGAGGGCTTGGACCCGGAGGAGCTGGAGGCGATCGAGCGGCACGCGATCGAGCGGCACTACCGCAAGGCCACGGTCGTCATCGAGCGCGGCGACGAGGCCAATACCCTGTACCTGCTGCTCGCGGGCAAGGTGAAGGTCTATGTCTCGGATCGCGAGGGCAAGGAAGTCGTGCTGCGCGAGCTGGGCCCAGGGGCGCATTTCGGCGAGCTCGCGCTGCTCGGCGAGCAGCCGCGCACGGCCTCGGTTGCAACCGTCGAGGACTCGCGCTGCCTGGCGCTGACCAAGCGCTCCTTCATCCAATGTCTCGGCGATCACCCGAAGATCGCCTTCAACCTGATCCAAGACCTGTCGCGGCGTCTGCGCGCGCTGACGGAATCCGTGGAGGATTTCGCGCTGTCCGATGTCTACCGGCGGCTGGCCAAGCTCCTGGTCGAGGTGGCTACGGAGGAGGAGGGCCGGCTGATCACGCCGCCCTACACGCAGCAGGCGCTTGCCGCGCGGGTGGGTGCGAGCAGAGAGATGATCAGCCGCATCCTCGGCGACCTGAAGGAAGGCGGTTACGTGGCGAGCGAGGGGCGTCGGCTCGTCCTCATGAAGCCGCTACCGGCAAGGCATTGATGTGGCGGCCTGGATGTTTGCATGGGCGCGGTTCGCGGCTGTCTGCGGCGCGCAGGCCCGCCGTCGGCTCGAGTCTTGCCACTCACCCGGCGGCAGCGCCTGCTTCACCAGCTTGTCGACGCTTTTGGCGAGCTTTTCTTGGCCGCAGCCGTTTGGCAGCATCGCTCTCGTCTTGCGAGTCTTTGCTGTCGTCGCGGCTGCCGAGCTCCGCGGCGGAGAGGCGTGCGATGGCCTGAGCTGTGGTCGATATGATTCGCTTCTGTCGGAGGTCCCTATTTGTCTGCCAGCATGGTCTGCTGCAGCTCGTCGTCGGGCTGGATGCCAAGTAGAGTGGGCGGCCCGTCACAGAATGCGGCCTGCGTTGTCCAGGCGCGCTTGGGGTTTTGGGTGATTGACATAGAATTGCGGGCCGGCTCCAAGCCAGCCGAGCTGGCAAATCGTCTAAGCTGTGATCCGAGAGACGAGATGGCGCCAAATCTAACGCCTGTTGCGCTCGACCGAACTGACCGGGATTAGGCTGGATGACGGCGAGCGAGGAGCCCTCGAGCTGCTCGATTGGCGGAGGTTGATAAGTAATTGCTGGCGACCCCTTCGATGAGCAGCGCCGATCGCGGCACCGGGACTCTTGTGCCCAGGAGGCGGCTTGAGGCTGCCGCTGGGCCTGTTATGGCCCTCGCGGATGCGCGCTCTTGGACCCTGACGCCCCACCGGGGGATGCCACGCGGATTTCCGGCCGAGTGCGGAGCGCCAGAGGGAGCTGATGATGTCTAGAAGTGCTAGGAAGGCCTCGCCGGAGGAAATCCGCACGCGCGCGCTCGAGGCGTTGCACAAGGGGCGCTTCGATATTCCCGACGAGATCCTGCAGGGTGCGGACGTCGAGGTCGCGGCCGTGGTCGAGAGCCTGCGCATCTATCAGGCCGAGCTGCAGCTCCAGAACGATGAGCTCCAACGGGCGCAGCGCGATAATCAGCGCTCTCTGGAGCGTTTCACGGCATTCTTCAATACCCTGCCCGTCGCCGAGCTGGTCGTCGACGATCACGGGCTGGTGACCGAGGCCAATCTGGCCGCCCAGGCGCTGTTCAACCTCAAGCACACGCATTTCCATCAGCACTATTTCACGCGCCTCATCGACGAGGCGGACCGCGACCTGGTCGTGCGCGCTTGGCGCGATCTGGCGGGCGCGCAGAGCGCGCAGCTCACGGAGCTGAGGTTTCGCGGCGGCGCCGGGGGCAGCTTCATCGGCGATCTGCACATTGCCCCGCTCTTTGCGTCCGCAGGTGAGGTCGAGCGCTACGTCTGCGCGGTGATCGACCGTAGCGAGGCCGTGGAGCAGCGTCGCTCGCTGTTCGAGACGAGTGAGCGGCTGCGGGATCGCGAGGCCCATCTCCAGGCGCGGCTGTCGGACCTGGGCGTGCTCTATGCGGTGCTCGACGAGACCAGTCAGGTCGATAAGCCGATGGAGGAGGTCTTGCAGCGGATCCTTGCCCGCCTGCCCGAGGCCTGCGTCTATCCGGCGCTGGCCGATGCGGTCATCCGCTTGCCGGAGGGCAGTTTCTCGACCGGGTCCGCTCAGCCCTCCCCATGGGCGCTGCGCTCCACCTTCAGACTCTCCGATGGACAGCAGGGTGAGCTGGCAATCTTCTATCGCGAGCGCCCGGCGGACGACGATGATCTCCATCCGCAAGTGATCGAGCAATCGCTGCTGGATGCCGTTGCCGCACACATCAGCGTCTATGTCGATCGGCAGCGCGACGAGATCTGGCTGCGCGACACGCGCGAGCGCTACCGCATCCTGGCCGAGTACAGCCCGGACTGGGAGTACTGGCTGGGCGCTGACGGGCAGTACCAGTATGTCTCGCCGGCCTGCACCGAGATCACCGGCTATCGCGCCGAGGACTTCATGGCCGATCCGGACCTGCTGGTGCGGCTCGTCCACCCGGAGGACCGCGACCTTTGGCTCAGGCACCGCGTGGAGGCCCTCTCGTCGGAGAATCCGGACCATGGGATGCTCGAGCTGCGCATGCTCTCCAGGACCGGGGAGGAGCGCTGGATCGCGCATGTCTGCAGCCCGGTGATCAGTGCCGAGGGCGAGTTTCGCGGCCGTCGCGGGGTCTTCCGCGACGTCAGCGAGCGCAAGCGTATCGAGGCCGAGCTGCGCAAGCTCTCACTGGCGGTCGAGCAAAGCCCGGAGAGCATCGTCATCACGGATCTCAAGGGGACCATCCAGTACGTCAACGACGCCTTCCTGGCCACCAGCGGCTTCTCGCGCGAGGAGGCGATCGGGCACAACCCGCGCATACTCAAATCCGATCTGGTGCCGGAGGAGACCTTCGCCTCGCTTTGGGCGACTATCCTGCGCGGCGACGTCTGGCACGGGGATCTCGTCAACAGACGCAAGAGTGGCGAGGTCTATCACGAGCATTCGGTGATTTCGCCGATCCGCCAGACGGATGGCCGAATCACCCATTTCGTCGCCGTGAAGGAGGACATCACCGAGAAGAAGCGCCTGGCCGAGGAGCTGGAGCGCCATCGCACCCGGCTCGAGGAGCTGGTGGAGTCCCGCACCATCGAGCTGCGCCAGAAGACGCGTGCGCTGCAGGCGCTGATCGACACGCTGCCGCACATGTCTTGGATGAAGGATCTGGAAGGGCACTTCCTCGCGGTCAACCGCGTCTTCGCCGAGATCCACGGACTGACTCCGGAGGAGATGCTCGGCAAGACGGACCAGGGTGTCTGGCCGGCCGATGCCGCCGCGCGCTACGTCGCCGACGACCAGGAGGTGATGCGCACGGGGCAGCAAGTGACGAGCGAAGAGTGTTTTCCGCACCGCCCCAATGCCATCTTCGAGACCTTCAAGGCGCCGATCCTCGACGCCGACGGCAGCGTTCTGGGCACCGTGGGCTTTTCGCGCGACATCACGCCGCAGCGCGAGATGGAGGCCGAGCTGGCGCGCCGCGCGGAGCTGGCCGAGGCGGCCGCGCGCGCCAAGAGCGCCTTCCTGGCCAACATGAGCCACGAGATCCGCACGCCGATGAACGCCATCATCGGCCTGACGCATCTGGTGCGGCGCGATACTGTCAGCTCGCGCAATCTCGATCGGCTGAGCAAGATCGACGGCGCCGCGCGCCACTTGCTCACCGTGATCAACGATATCCTGGATCTGTCCAAGATCGAGGCGGGCAAGCTGCAGCTCGAGTCGAGCGATTTCGCGCTGCAGAGTCTCTTGGATCAGGTGTGCTCCCTGGTGCAGGACGAGGCCCGTCTCAAGGGCTTGGAGCTGAAGCTGGAGCTCGACGACGGGCCGCTCTGGCTGCGCGGCGATCTGACGCGCCTGCGGCAGGCGCTGCTGAACTATGCCAGCAACGCGGTCAAGTTCACCGAGCAAGGCTCCGTGACCTTGAGGGCACAAGTGGTCGGCGAGCGCGCGGGGCGGATGCGGCTGAGGTTCGAGGTCGAGGACACCGGAATCGGCATCCCCGAAGACCGCATGTCGGATCTCTTCCAGGCCTTCCAGCAGGCGGACGGCTCGACCACCAGGCGTTTCGGTGGCACCGGCCTTGGGCTGGCGATCACCCGCCAGCTCGCCCAGATGATGGGCGGCGAGGTCGGCGCGGAGAGCGCGCCGGGCGCAGGGAGCCGCTTTTGGCTCACCGCCTGTCTCGAGCCCGGCGAAGCGATGCCGGAGGCTGTGGATCTCGAGCAGACGGAGATCGAGGGCGAGCTGCGCGCGCGTGCCCAGGGCGTCAAGATCCTGCTCGCCGAAGACAACAGCATCAACCGTGATGTGGCCGCCCAGCTCCTGAGCGGGGTCGGGATCCTGGTCGAGAGCGCCGAGAATGGCGAGCAGGCCGTGGAGATGGCGGGCTCCAGCGCGGACTACGCCCTCATCCTCATGGACATGCAGATGCCTGTGCTGGACGGATTGGCCGCCACCCGCGCCATTCGCAAGCTGTCCGATTGGAAGGGTCGCCCCATTCTCGCCCTGACGGCCAATGTCTTCGCCGACGATCGCCAAGCCTGCTTCGATGCGGGGATGGATGACTTCGTCGCCAAGCCGGTCGAGCCGCGCGATCTCTACGCGGCCCTGCTGCGCTGGCTGCCGCAGGACGGGCCTCGCGCACGATCGCCGGCGATTGCGACAGCTGCTCCCGGCGGGCCGGAGCCCGAGGCGTCCGAGCCTGGACTGCCGGAGGAGATGCTGATCGCCCGGCTGGAGGAGATGTCGGGGATCGATCACGAGCGCGGACTCTCCATGCTGGGCGGCGATGGTGGCAAGTATCTCTCCTTCCTGCGGCGCTTCCTGAAGTCGCACGGAGAGGATCCGCAGCGCATGTCCGATGCCTTGGCTAGGGATGCCTTCGAGACGGTGCGTCAGCTCGCCCACGCCTTGAAGGGCGTCGCGGGCACCTTGGGCATGACTGCGATTGCGGAACGGGCGACGGCGCTGAACGCCGCGCTGTCCGGCACCGACCGTCCGGATCGCTCCCAGGTGCGGGCCATGATCGCCGAGCTCGAGCGCGACTTCCGCCCGCTCAAGGAGCTGCTGGTGCAGCCGCCGAGCGTCGAGCGGCACGCCCCCGCCGCGGCTCAGGATCCCGCCCGCGGTGGCGAGATCCTCGGCGAGCTGGCCGAGCTGCTGGATCAAGACAACACCAAGTGCTTCGCCCTGATGGAGGAGCACGCGGCGGTTCTGCAGACCCTGATCGGAGCCCAGTACGCCGCGTTGGAAGAGCACTTGGCCCGCTTCGACTTCGAGCAGGCGCTGGCGCTGGTCCTCGAGGTGCGCGCGCGGCTCGTCGAGGAGTGCTCGAGCCAGGCCTGAGGCGATTGCCGGAAGGAGCGCCGACAGGAGCATCGCCGGGCGATGTGACTGGCGGGGCGACACGAAGGCGGGCGTCAAGACAAGCCAGGTGGTCTGGGAATTGACAGAAATCGCCTGAGAGACTGTCTGGAAATCATGGTCGAGACATTTGTAGGGGCGAATTCATTCGCCCCTGGTCCGGCGGTTGGGCGAATGAATTCGCCCCTACACGTTTTTCCAGACAGCTTCTGAGGTCCGGGGCGGCCCCCGATCAGCGATGGGCCCAGGGCGTCGCCCGCAAGCGGGCTCCGACGCGGGCGACCTAGCGGCTTCGGTCCAGGCATGCGATCAGCGCCTCGGCGGCTCGATGGGCGCCGTCGATCTTCTCCAGCTCCCCGGCGATGTCCCGCGCCGCTTGCGCCTGTCCTTGATCGCCGAGCATCGACTCCAGTGCCGCGGTAAGCCGGCTCGGGCTCGATTGCCGGAAGGGGAGGATGCCTCCAAGACCGAGCCGCGCGGCACGTCGGGCGTTGTCTGGCTGGTCGAAGGACACGGGGATCAGCAGCTGTGGCCGGCCGGCGCGCAGGGCTTGGGCGAGGGTGCCGATGCCGGCCTGGTGGACCACCAAGGCCGCGTGCGGGAAGACCTTGGAGTAGGGGAGATAGTCGAAAGCGGCGACGCCTGACGGGAGATTGTCAGGTCGCGCGGGTCCGGTGATGAGGATGGCGCGGCGGCCGAGCCGGCTTGCGGCCTCGGCCGCCTGCTCCCAGAAATCACCCGCGATCCACACGGCCGAGGACCCCAGCGCGAAGACGATGGGGGCTTCACCCGCCGCAAGGAAGCTGTCGAGCCTCCGAAGACTGTCCGGATCGCCTGCTCCGCCGTCGTAGACGGGGCTGCCGCAGATCCTGGTGCCGGCCGGCCAGTCGGGCTGCGCGTCGGCCAGGACGGGGTCGAAGAGCGCCAGGTTGAGGTGTGGCGAGAACTGGCCTTCGAAGAGTGCCAGGTGCTTCAGCGGCGAGACTCCAAGCTCTGCTCGGAGCTGGCGCAGCGGCGTCTCCCACCCCCAGATCAGGCGCTTGAAGAATCCGAAGGCCAGTCCGTGAAAGCGCGGGCCTAGCCCGCGCAGCCGAAACAGCCAAGGGTGCGAGGCGATCAGCGGCGGGTCGTAGCTGGACATGAAGGTCATGGGGGCGAGCAGGGTCGCCGCCCAGGGCAGACCGCGGCGCTCGGCGACGATCGGCAGCGTCATCGACAGGGTGTGGGACACCAGCAGATCGGCACCTGCGGAGGCCTCCATCAGGGAATCGTAGGCCGGGCGCAGATAGGGCATGACCACCTTGCGGATGAGACGCTCAGGGCCGTCGCGGACATCGAATAGGGTGGTGACCAGGGTCTGGTAGTCGCCAAGCTCCGCGACCGAGGGGCGCACAGGGGCGAAGCCGATGCCGGCCCCCTCGATGGTCTCGCGGTACTCTTCGGCCGTTGCGATGACGGCCTCGTGCCCAAGGTCCACCAGCGTCTTGGCGATCGCGATGTAGGGATGCAGGTCGCCGAGCGACCCCATGGTCGAGAAGAGAAAACGGCTCATGAAGGTAACCACTGTGGTGGGCGTCGGCTCGGCCAGGCGGCTCGCAGGAGAGGCGGGAGCAGGTGCGCGGCGGTGCCGCGCAGATTGAGAGCGGCGAGCGGATCCAGGGATGTCGGCTCGGGATTGATCTGCACGACCTTGGCGCCCTTGCGATGCGCGACTTGGGGCAGGGCGGCCGCCGGGTAGACCAGGGAGCATGTCCCGATGCTCAGCAGCAGGTCGCAGGCGCCGGCCGCCTCCTCGGAGGCCGCCCAGATGTCGGCCGGCAGCATCTCGCCGAACCAGACGACGCCGGGGCGGATGTGATCGCCGCAGGCCGGGCAGGCGGGCGGGCGCATCGGCTGCCCGCGCGGTGCTTGGCCGGGGGCTTCCCGCGGCAGCGCATGGGGCCTCCCGCAGCCTCGGCAATAGGGGCGATGCAGGCTGCCGTGCAGGCAGAGGACATCGCGGCTTCCCGCGCGCTCATGCAGGCCATCGACGTTCTGGGTGATGAGGGTCAGTCTCCGGGCGTGGCTCGCCAGCTCGGCAATCGCGCGATGGGCGGCGTTGGGCTGGCAGCCCAGAACCTGAGTGCGTCGCCACTCATACCAGCCCCACACCAGGCTGGGGTCCGCGTCGAAGGCCTCGGGTGTCGCGAGCTGCATGGGATCGAAGCGCGACCAGAAGCCGCCCAGGGCGTCGCGAAAGGTCGGAATGCCGCTTTCCTGGGAAACGCCGGCGCCGGTGACGACGACGATGTGTGCCGCGCCGCGCAGCCAGGCGAGCAGCGCGTGCGGGAGCTGATGATGGGTCATGGCCTGCCGTGGTCCGAGCTGGGCGATGGGCTCGCAGGATGCCTGAGCGCAGCGCAGGGCTCGGTATCTGCTTTTTCTGTCGCGTTGTGGAGGCTGGGCGCCGAGCGCGCGGTCGTTTGCGCCGACTCGGCCGGGGCCGCGTCTCAAGCGGATTCGGACGACGGCGGGCACCCGCTTTCTGCCGGGGGGCTGGCGGTCGCCACGACCAGCGCGAGCTTGCCGCGGTGCGCCAGGCGTCGGTCGATATCCTGGGCTCGCTCCCAGTCCTCTGGGCGGTTGTGGATGATTGCGCTGAGGATGGCGTCGAGCCCTTCGTCGCGCAGTTGATCGCGTCTCCCTCGAATGACCTTCATGGTGGCCCTCTCGTTTCCTCGCTCCCGTCTGGTCTAGTCTAGCGCGTAACGCCTGTTGGGCCATTCGCGCCTGGCTTGGCTGGAGCGCCTGGACGGTATCGGAACGAGGACATGAGTCACGACCAGAACTTCAAGAATCCGATCCTGGACGATCCACGCCAAGCACTGGCTTTCTTTGCTGCCGGCGACCCGATCGAGCAGCTTGCCTAGGCCGAGATCCTTCCGGTCCGTCAAGAGCAGCGCAAGGAGCGGCTTGGCGAGCGTTTCCGCGAGCTGGACGTGCCCTTGCTGGTGCAGTGGTCCGACGGTCGGCGCGAGGCCTTGCTGTTCGTCCTGGAGGAGGAGAGCGACCCGCGGCGCTTCGGGATCCATCGCCTGGCGCATTACTGCTTGGATCTCGGCGAGCTGCTGGAGACCGACCCGAAGAGGGCGAGATCATGAGTACCTTTGCAGAGCGATTCATTCAGCAGGGCTGGGAGCGCGGCAGACTGGAGGGCGCCTTGGAGGGGCGTCAGGAGGGCGAAGCGGCGGTCCTCCTGCGGCAACTGCAATTGAAATTCGGCGAGCTTCCAAGTGCGGCGCGAGAGCGCGTCGCGGGAGCGGATGCCCAGACGCTGCTGACGTGGTCGGAGCGGGTATTGACCGCGCGCAGTCTCGATGAGGTCCTCGACGCACCAGCATCCGAGGAATGATTGTCGCGGCGACAATCATCGATTGGCTCGGCCTCCCGCTGTGAGGGTGGACGAGCGCAGAGACTGTGAAAGTATTCCGGGCGCACCGCGAAGATCGCATCTTGCCGTCGATTGGGCCGACGCAGGAGGCCCAACAATCAGCGCCTTGGGCCGACCGCCATGTTGGGCTTCGTACCTCAGCCCAACCTACGCAGAATTTCTTCACAGTCTCGCAGCGCAGTCCACCAGCGCCGGTGCGGGATTCGGTGGACTTCGCTTTCGCTCGTCCACCCTTGGGCCCTTTATTCCCGCTGCCAGGGTTGTCGTCCGCCGAGCTGCGCTCTGGCGCTCCGGAGCAGCGGTCAAGGGGTGAGCTCGAACCGCGCTGGCCGGTCTCGGCCGAGGCCGGCCAGCGCGCGGGGCGATGCCGATGGCTCGCCTAGGCGGCCGAGCGGTCTTCCCCGACCAGGAGGGTCGTGTCGTTGAGATAGGTGTGCTTGGGGATGACCAGGTTGGTCGGGGCTGGCACGTTCTTGAACACCCGCGCGGCCAGGTCGAACCGCGAGCCGTGGCAGGGACAGAAGAAGCCGCCCTTCCAGTCCTCACCCAGGTCTTCCGGGGCGAATTCCGGGCGGTAGATCGGCGAGCAGCCCAGGTGGGTGCAGATGCCGATGGCGACCAGATACTCCGGCTTGATCGATCGGCTTGGGTTTTGGCAGTACTCGGGCTGCTGCGGGACTTCCGAGCTGGGGTCTACGAGCTTGGGATCGTTGCTCGGCAGGGCCTCGAGCATCTTGGGTGTGCGGTGGACGACCCACACGGGCTTGCCGCGCCATTTCACGCGCAGCAGGGCGCCCGGCTCCAGCTTGCCGATGTCGGCCTCGACCGGTGCGCCTGCCGCCCGGGCGCGGGCGCTGGGATTCATCGAGGCGACGAAGGGGACCGCGGCATAGGCCGCGCCGACCATGCCCACGGCCGCCGTCGCGCCGATCAAGAGCCGCCGTCTCGTCTGGTCTACTGTTTGGACGCTCATCAGCCATTCACTCCAGGCTCGACGCGGCCGGTCCTGGCCTCGCGCCAGTCGGACCGCGTCCGTTGCTCCAAGGGTTCGGTTCGCTGCGGGCATTCTGCAGCGTTTTCCGACTAAAACACCCTGACATCTGTCAATGCAAAACGCACATATGTGCGATTTAATGCAGCCTGCTCGGAGCCGCAGGCCGACCTTGCACACGGCTGTCGCCCGCTCAGGGCGGCCTTGGCCGTTGGGCGCGCGGCAGCTCTTTCGACCCGCGCCGTGCGCGGCGCCAACGCTCAATGGAGATCCAATGCCGGGAAGACGCAGACGGGCGAGATGCATCGATTTCGACCCAGGCTACCTCTGCTTCAAGCCCTGCGGCCGACCTGGCCGCGGCACGGAGCGGATCAGTCTGCGCGCAGACGAGCTTGAGGCCATGCGCCTGGCGGATCTCGAGGGGCTCTATCAGGAAGAGGCGGCCCGTCGCATGGGCATTTCACGAACCACCTTATCGCGCACGCTCGCCGAGGCACGCCGCAAGGTTGCGGACGCCTTGGTTGGGGGCAAACGGCTCGTCGTCGAGCCGGATCCGAATCAGCCCCCGGCCGATGCGCAGACTGCTGGCGAGCGCGCACAGAGCCGGCCGTCAGCGGCGGCCGAAGAGACCAGACAGAGTTGAGGAAGAAACCATGAGAAAGATTGTCCTGACAGCCAATGACGACCGTGGATTGGACGGCGCCATGTCCATGCATTTCGGCCATTGCACGCACTTCGTGCTGGCGAGCGTGGACCCGAACAACCAAGTCACATCGACCGAAGTGCACGTGAATCCCTATGCCGAGCGGCATGAGCCCGGCCAGATCCCCGAGTTCATCAAGGGCTTGGGGGCCGACGTGGTCGTCGCCGGCGGCATGGGGGCCAAGGCCGTGCAGTGGTTCCAACAGCTTGGCGTGCAGGTGGTGACGGGTGCGCGCTCAGGTGTCGGCGAGACGCTGGACGCCTATCTCGCGGGCGCCGTCTCTGGCGTGTCCGAATGCAATCATGAGCACTGATCCAGATTCTGCAAAGCCTCGGGAGGGCCAGAGCATGAGCAAGATCCTCGCAACATCCACGGGTACGGAGCTTGATTCGGCCATCGATCCACGCTTCGGCCGCAGCCCCTATTTTGCCCTGATCGACCAGGACACGGGGGCGCTCGAGGCGATCCCCAACCCCTTCCTCGACGCCGCGAGCGGCGCTGGCACCCAGGCCGCTCAATGGGTCCTGGAACAAGGCGTGAGCCTGCTCCTGACCGGACGCTGCGGCCCGAAGGCGGCCGCGGTGCTAGATGGCTCGGGCGTGCGCGTGGTCGAGGGTGCCTCGGGTAGTGTGCGCGAGGCCCTGGAGCGGCTCAGCGCGCCTCGGTCAAGTGTCGCCCCCGTGGCTGCGGATGCACCTGCCGCCGACCAGCAGCGTCTCGGCGGTGCCGGCGGTCGTGGCGGCATGGGGCGCGGGCGCGGCCAGGGCCGGGGCGCTGGCAGGGGCTGTGGCGGTGGTGGGCGCGGCGCCGGCCGTGGTCGGGGCCGCTGCGGTCAGGGCTGAGCCATGACAGCGCTTACCATCGCTGTCGCCAGTGGCAAGGGTGGAACCGGCAAGACTAGCGTCGCGGCCAGCCTCGCGCTCTCGGCGCCAAGTGCGCAATACATCGACTGCGACGTCGAAACGCCGAACGGCCACCTCTTTCTGCGCCCGGAGATCCAGCGGCGCGGCGAAGTGCGCATGCGCACGCCGCAGATGGACCCGAGTCTCTGTACCCTGTGCGGCGCATGCGCCGAGGCTTGCGAATTCAATGCGCTGGCCGTGACCAGGGACAAGGTGCTGGTGTTCGCCGAGCTCTGTCACGGCTGCGGCGTCTGCGCCTACCTGTGCCCTGTGGAAGGCGCCGTGACGGAGGTCCAGCGCGGGATCGGTCTGCTCGAAATGGGCCAGGCCAAGGGTGCGGACGCGACCCAGCTGCAGTTCGCGAAGGGAAGGCTGAACGTGGGCGAGACGGGCTCGGTCGGCGTCATCAAGGCGGTGAAGCAGCATGCGACCCACGACGGCCTGCGGGTGCTGGATGCGCCTGCGGGCACGGCCTGTCCCATGGTGGAAACCGTGCAGGGCGCCGACTACTGCGTGCTGGTCACGGAGCCGACACCCTTCGGGCTGCATGACCTCAAGCTGGCGGTCGAGGTGGTCCGCCGGCTCGGGGTGCCCTGCGGCGTGGTGCTGAACCGCTGCGACATCGGCGACGACAGGGTCAAGGACTATTGCGAGACGGAGGGCCTCCCGCTGCTGATGGAGATCCCCTTCGAGCGCTCCCTGGCCGAGGCCTATGCGCGCGGCCTTCCTTGGGTGGAGGCCAGACCCGAGTACCGCGACAGGTTTCACGGGCTTCTAGAGGCGATTCAAGGGGAGCTGGAGCCATGAAAGAGCTGACCATCCTGAGCGGGAAGGGCGGCACAGGCAAAACGACCGTCAGCGCGGCCTTCGCCTCGCTCGCATCGAGCAAGGTGATGGCGGACTGCGACGTCGACGCCTCCAACCTGCATCTGCTGCTGGCCCCAGAGCCGAGGCAGACCGCCGATTTCACGGCCATGCGCAGTCCGCGCATCGATGCCGAGCTGTGCGCCGAGTGCGGCTACTGTGAGTCCTGGTGCCGCTTCGACGCCATCAAGCTGGATTTCGACGACGGCTATGTGATCGACGCCCTTGCCTGCGAGCATTGCGGGTTGTGCGCGCTGGTGTGTCCCGAGAGCGCCATCCTCATGGAAGACCATGTCTGCGGAGCATGGATGGTCTCCGACACTCGGAAGGGGACGCTGGTCCACGCCCGTCTGGGCATCGGTGAGGACAACAGCGGCAAGCTGGTCACCCTGGTGCGCCGCGAGGCGCGACGGGCTGCGCAGGCCGAGGGGGTCGGGCTGGTGCTCAACGATGGCCCGCCCGGTATCGGCTGCCCGGCGACCGCGGCAATCACAGGCACGGATCTGGTGCTGGCCGTGACCGAGCCGACGCCGTCCGGCATCCATGACCTGGAGCGGGTCGCGGAGCTGTGCAAGCACTTCAAGGTGCCGCTCGCGGTCTGCATCAACAAGCACGACCTGGATGCCGAGAAGAGCGCGGCCATTCGCGACTGGTGTCAGTCGAGCGGCGCCGACCTCCTCGGCGAGATCCCCTTCGACCCGGCCGTCACCAAGGCGCTGATGGCGCAGCGCTCCGTCATCGACGCGGACTGCGGCCCGGTGGTCGATGCCGTTACCGGGCTCTGGGAGGCAGTCTCCGCCCGCTTGGGTCAGCTGCCGGGGTCGCCGTAGAAGACGTAGTTGGTCGAGTAGTCGCTGATCTCGAAATAGACCTTGCGCTCGCCATCGTCCTGGACGCCGTTCTGGTTGACGTCCAGGACGCCATAGCCGAAGCGGTATGGCCGCGAGCTGGAGCCCTGGGTGGCTCCAGCCGTGGTCAGCTTGTCGATCTTGATGAACTTGCGCGCCAGCTTCTCGCCGGCGTAGATCTCCAGGACGCCGTCGGCGCCGGTCCAGTTCTGGAGTGAGCGGCCGATCTTGTTCTGGGTCTCCTGCGTGCAGCCCGTTGCGATCACGGCCGTGGCCGCGAAGGCGATCAATCCTCTTTGCATCGTCGCGCTCCTCTGTGGACGTGTGTCGGGGGAGGCTCCGCCAAGTCGCGGGGCGACGGCTCGCTGAGCGGGCGGCCCCTTGCCGGTCGCTTGGCGCTATCACGCCTGTGTCATCTTGCTGCTACGAAAGGATGATGACGCGCCCCCTGTCCGTCGTCATCATCAAAGGGGCTGGATTTGCAGGCCTGACCCCGCCGGAGCCTTCGCCTGGGGCCGCCGCCCGAATCTCTGCTACCATCCGCGCCGTCTCGTTTGCTTCGTATTGGAATCCCGCGCACATGGCTGTTCAGTTGCCGCCGGCGCTCGAGAAGCGCCTGAACAAGCTGTTCATCGAAAACAGACTTGTCTCGAAGATCCTGTCCTTCTTTTTCATGCCCTACCTCCTCAAGAGCGGATTGAAGGTCAACTTCGATCCCGAGGACTTTTTCGCGATCCTGCCCAAGCGCCAGATCAACCAGAACTGGTACAACACCATGGGCGGGGCGGCCATCCTGGCCAACCTCGAGCTCGCGGCTGGCGCCTATCTCTTTATGATGACGCGCGGCGAGTATCGCCTGGTGTGCAAGGGGCTCGATTACCGCTTCATCCTGCCCAGTGTGGGCGCCGTCATCTACAAGGCTGCCGCGGAGCCCGAGGCGCTCGGCGCCAAGCTTGCGACCGGCAAGAAGTTCGACATCGATCTCGATGTCAGGGTCTATCGCGCCACCCCAGACGCCAAGCCTGGCAAGCGCATGGGCAGTGGCGTCATCACCTTCCATGTCTGGCCGGTCGGCACTTGAGCCCATGCTGCGAGATCTGCCCTGGTCCTTCTATCTCGCCTCGTCCTGGCTTTGGTGTATCGGCGCCTTCTTTCCGCTGATCCTCGCCCGGGACTATGGGGGCATCGCCCTGCTGCCCTTCACATTGCTCAACGTCTTGGGCGCGGCCTGGTTCGGCTTCCACTTCCGCAAGAAGCATAGCGACGCGCGGTTTCGTCAGCGTCAAGGCGGCGCGCCGCGGCTGTTCTCTCAAGTCACGATCCTCTACCAGATCGCCTTCGTCGTCTGGCTGAGCGCGGTGCTTGGCCAGCCATGGCTGATTGTGGTGATGCTGGGCCTCGTCCTTGGCTTCTATTCCGCCAAGCGTGCGCTGCACTGGGTCTCCATTGGTGTCTTCGCGGTCTCCATCGGGCTCTTTTGGCTCCAGGCGCGCTCGGGGCTGAGGCTGCCCGCGCTGGATGCCCAGGACAGCTGGCCGCAGCTCATCCTGCCGCTCGCCTTGGGCTTCCTGCTGTCTCCCTATCTGGATCTGACCTTCCATCGCGCCTATGGGGCCAGCCGGAATCCGCGCTTCACCTTCGCGCTGGGTTTCGGCGTGCTCTTTCTGGCACTGCTGCTCTTCGTCTTCGCCTATGCGGAGACGCTGGCCGGGCTCTTCTTTGCGGGCGAGGCCAATGCCGCCCTGCTCGCACCGGTCATTGGCTTCATCCTGCTCCAAACGGCCTTCACCGCAGCCGCGCACGCGCGCGAGGTGGCGGCCGCGCCGACCGCGGGCGGCCTGGTGCGGGCGGTGTGGCCCATTGCCGCCGCCTTTCTCCTGCTGGGTCCAGCCCTCTATTTTTGGCAGGGCGCGGCTGTGCCAGTGATCGATGTCTCCGTCGGTGAGGTCGTCTACAAAGGCTTCCTGCTGATGTATGGGCTCGTCTTTCCGCTCCGAGTCCTCTTCCTCGATCAGCCTCGTCGATTCTGGGCCGTGCTGGGTCTTGCGACGCCCCTCTATTCGCTGGGCTTTCTGCTCGGCGGTCCTTGGAGCCTCGGGCTCGGCGCGGCCATGCTGGTCGTCCTGGCTGGACTCATGGCGCGGCGGACCCTTCCAGAGGCTGCTCCGGGCTGAGCGGCCGTGGTCTCGCGCCGTGCAGCTTGGGGCACGGCATGGTCAAATGGCGCCTTCGGGTTTGGTTGGCCGCGCGCGACGCAACGGCGGGCGGTGAAGCGGAGCGGAGGTTCCATGTCTCTCCAGCCGAGACACATCCTCATCGTCGAGGACGAGCAGGCGATCGCCGACACGCTCATCTACGCGCTGCGCACGGAAGGATTTACGACGACCCATTGTCTGCTCGGGCAGGAGGGGCTGGCCCAGGCGGTGGCTGGGGGCGTGGATCTGATGATCCTGGACATCGGCCTGCCGGACCTGAGCGGCTTCGAGGTCTGTCGCGAGCTGCGTCGCACCAGCGAGCTTCCCGTGCTCTTCCTGACCGCGCGCGGCGATGAGATCGACCGCATCGTCGGGCTGGAGATCGGCGCGGACGACTATGTCGTCAAGCCCTTCAGCCCGCGCGAGGTGGCCGTGCGCGTGCGCCGTATTCTGCGCCGGCTGGCGCCCGGCGAGTCAGTCCAGCCGGTGGCGCAGGGCGGTCCCTTCGAGGTCGACCCACAGCAGTGCTCCATTCGCTACTTCGGCAGCGTCCTCGCACTGACGCGGTACGAGTACGCGCTTCTGGCGACCCTCGTCGGCGCGCCTGGACGCGTCTTCAGCCGCGCCCAGCTGATGCAGCGGGTGTGGACGCATCCAGAGCACAGCCTGGAGCGCACCGTGGATACCCACATCAAGACGCTGCGCGCCAAGCTGCGCGCGGTCCGCCCGGACCTGGACCCCATCTGCACGCACCGTGGCCTGGGCTATGCGTTGGAGATGCCGACGTGAGGATCTCGCTCCAGGTCGCGGCCGGCTACTTCTTGATCGTCGGCCTGGCGGCCTGGTTCGTGCTGGACGTCTTCGTCGAAGAGGTCAAGCCCGGCGTGCGCGATACCATGGAAGATACCCTGGTCGACAGCGCCAATCTCATCGCCGAGCTCGTGGCGCCGGCATTGCTCGGACCGCCGGAGCTGCGCGCCGAGGCGGGGGCGCGCATCGCCGCCGCCCTGGCGCGCTACCAGGGCCGGAGCGTCGAGGCACGCATCTGGGGTCACGAGAAGCGCAGCCTGGACCTGCGCATCTTCATCACGGATGCCGATGGCCGGGTCATCTACTCCACCGAGCCCGACCAGATCGGCCGGGACTATTCGCGCTGGAACGACGTCTATCTCACGCTTGCGGGCCGCTACGGGGCGCGCTCGACGCGCACGCGCCCGGATGACGACAGCTCATCGGTGATGCACGTGGCCGCGCCGATCCGGGACGCGGGCCGCATCATCGGCGTCGTCAGTGTCGCGAAGCCGGGCCACAGCGTGGCGCCCATCGTCGAGGGCAGTAAGGCCAAGATTCGCGAGCGCGGCTTCGTCCTGCTCGCCATCGCGGCGCTCATCGGCGGGCTCTTCACCTGGCATCTGACGCGCGCGATCGGGCGTCTGCGCCGCTATGCCCTGGCGGTCACGGCGGGCCGTCGCACCGCGCCGCCCGTCTCCAGATCGCGTGAGCTGGCGGACCTGGCCGATGCACTGGGGGAGATGCGCGAGCGTTTGGAGGGCAAGCAATATGTTGAGCGTTACCTCCATACCCTGACACATGAGCTCAAGAGCCCACTGGCGGCGATCCGCGGCGCCGCGGAGCTGCTGACCGAGGGGGACATGCCACCGGCCGAGCGCACCCGCTTCCTCGACAACATTCGCGAGCAGTCGGATCGGCTCGCCGAGGTCGCCGAGCGCCTGCTGGAGCTGGCCCGCGTCGAGCAGCAGCAGGCACTGACGGAATCTGCGCCTCTCGACCTCAAGACCCTCGTGCAGGGCTGTGTCGAGGCGGCCGCCCCGCTCGCCGCCCAGCGCGGCATCCGGTTTCAGCTCGATGCCGAGGGGCCCTATCAGGTCCAGGGTGATGCCTTTCTGCTTGGTCGTGCGCTGGCCAATCTGCTCGACAATGCCTTGCGGTTCTCGCCTGAGGCTGGGTGCATCCGGGTCGTGCTGCGTCGGTTGGCGCCAGCGAAATCTCGCGAGGCGCCGTCGCTGGTCGAGGTCTGTCTCGAGGATGAGGGACCCGGCATCCCCGACTACGCCCGGGACAGGGTCTTCGAGCGCTTTTTCTCGCTTCCCTGTCCGGGCGCCAAGAAGGGGACCGGACTCGGGCTCAGCTTCGTCCGCGAAGTCGCCGAGCTGCACGGGGGCTCGATCAGGTTGGAGAATCGCTCAACAACTGGCGCACGAGCCCGCATGAGCCTGCCGCTTCTGGGGGCGTGAGCTCTCCGGTCTCCATTTCGCATCTGCCCTTGGCATCATCCGACCTCGGCCGACTCGGATCTTTCTGGTCGCTGCCATTTCACACAACTTCACAGAGGCTTCACTCGGCCTCGATCAGGGCTTCAAACCCGCCTTCCACACTGTCTCCGAGGCTCAACAACGCAGGAGACAACTGATGCAGAAGGCCCTAGTGATCAAATCCGCCGTGACGCTCGGTCTGGTACTGGCATTGGCGGTGCCATTGGGAATGGTGGACCAGCTGGTCGGCGAGCGCGCGGCGCGGCAGCGCGCCGTGGTGACTGAGATCGCGGCGAGCTCCGCCGGGGCGCAGATGGTTCTGGGGCCTGTCCTCGTGCTGCCCTACACCCAGGCCTATACCGAGAGCTACTGGGCGGACGAGCCGGTCGAAGGTGGGACGCGCCGGACCCGGCGCACCCGCGAGGTGAAGGCCGAAGGCAAGACGCTCATCATGCCTCGGCAGGTGCAGATGACGTTTTCCGGTGACACGGCCCTGAAGCGGCGTGGCCTCTTCAAGGCCTTGGTCTACGAGCTGAATGGGGTGATCGAGGGGCACTTCCAGATCCCGGCGGCGCCCGAGGTTCAGGGGCGTCGAGAGGGCGCGAGGATCACCTGGGGCCAGGCCTATCTGAGTCTGGGCATCACGGATACGCGAGGCATCGCCCGGGCGCCGGTGCTCGACTGGGGCGGCACCGAGCATGGGTTCGAGCAGGGGACCATGCTGGGCAAGGCGGCGCCGAAGGGGATCCATGCCGAGCTGCCAGGTCTGGCTCTAGCTCAGCCGGCGTCGAGTGCGTCCGATGCTTCGCGTGAGATCGCCTTTCGCATCGCCCTCGGATTCCGCGGGACCGCGTCCGTCGGCTTCGTCCCGCTCGCCGAGAGCACCCGGATCGCGCTGGCGTCGACCTGGCCCCATCCCAGCTTTCAGGGGCGTTTCCTGCCCAACGCCGATAGCCAGCGCGTGAGCGCCGATGGCTTCAGCGCTGTCTGGGAAGTCTCCGGGCTGGCGACGGAGGCGCCGGCTGCCCTGCGGGCGCAGGTCGCGGCCGATCGGCCTTGTGGGTCTGGCTGTGCCGACTGGCTCGGCGTGCGCTTCATCGAGCCGGTGAACGTCTACTCCATGGCCGATCGTGCCTTGAAGTATGGAATCCTGTTCATCGGTCTCAGCTTCGCGGCCTTCTTTCTCTTCGAGCTGATCAAGTCGCTGCGGATTCATCCGGCGCAGTACCTGCTAGTCGGGCTTGCGCTGGCGCTCTTCTTCCTGCTCTTGCTGAGTCTCTCGGAGCATGTCGCCTTTGCGCTGGCCTATGCGGTGGCAACGCTCGCCTGTGTCGGGCTGCAAGGCGTCTATCTCAGCTCCGTGCTTGGCAGCCGTCGCCGCGGGCTCGCCTTCGCGGTCTTGCTGGCCGTGCTCTTCGGCGCGCTCTATGGCCTGCTCATCTCCGAGGATATCGCCTTGCTGATGGGCTCGACGCTGCTCTTCGGGCTGCTGGCGCTGGCCATGGTCTTGACCCGCAATCTGGATTGGTATGCATTGGAGCCGAGGCGCGGCTGAGGGCGTATTCGCCGGGCTGCCGGGGTGGCCGTATCGCCCCGGCGGCCGGCGCGCAGATTGCTGAATCTGCGGCGAAAAGTTTGCTAACTGGCTGGGAGGCCGCCATACTGCAGTTGATCGCTAGGTCATGCGTGCTGGGCCGATCTCGAGCAGGCCGCACCATCTTCCCAAACGCTAGAAACGAGTCTGCCCACCGTGCCAACCGAGCTACTTTGGCTGCTCCTGCCATGGAGCCTTGCGTTCGTCTTTCTCGGACGGATGCGTACCTGCCCGCCGCTCCCCCAGCGTGCCGACGACGTCAAGGTGTCGGTCATCATTCCCGCGCGCAACGAGGAGTCCCGTTTGCCGCCGCTCCTCGCCTCACTGCAGGCGCAGGACTATGGCCGCTATGAGGTGATCGTCGTCGATGACAACTCCACGGACGCGACCGCCGAGCTTGCCCGCGCCGCGGGGGCCAAGACGCTCACCTTGACCGAGCTGGCCCACGGCTGGCTGGGCAAGCCGCACGCCTGCTGGGTCGGCGCGCAAGCGGCAACAGGCGATCTCTTCGTCTTTCTGGACGCAGACACCGCGCTGGAGCCGACGGGGCTGCGGCGCATCGTCGGCACCCATGCCAAGCACGGCGGCCTGGTCTCGATTCAGCCCTACCACCTTATGCTGAAGGCCTACGAGCGGCTCACCGCCATGTTCTTCATCATCATGATGGGCAGCATTCGCTCGTTCACGCTCGCCGGGGATGCGGTCAAATCGAACGGCAGCTTCGGGCCTTGCATGGTCTGCTCGCGGGAAGACTACTTCCGCACCGGCGGGCACCGGCTGGTGCGCACCGAGATCATCGACGACGTGGCCCTTGGGCGCGAGATGGCAAAGCGCGGGGTTCGGGCTTCCAACTTCATCGGCGAGGGGACCATCTCCTTCCGCATGTATCCGGGCGGCCTGCGGGATCTGGCCGATGGCTGGACCAAGAATTTCGCGCGCGGCGCCATGACCACGGATCCGCTGATGTTGGCGATGATCACCTGGTGGATCTACGGCGCAGTCGCTTCAGTGGACGCCATGGTGGGCTGGGCGCGCGATGGGCTGAGCATCTGGGTGATTGCCGGGGCGGCCGCCTACCTGGCCTATGTCGCTCAGCTCTGGTGGCTGCTGCGTCGGCTCGGCAACTTTGGTTTGGGCACTGCCTTGACCTATCCGCTCTCGCTGGCCTTTTTCGTCGCCATCTTCTTCCGCTCCATCTATCGCACCCTAGTGCGCAACAGCGTTCGCTGGAAGGGACGCTCCATCCCGGTGCGCACGCCGAGCTAGCGCTCGCATCGCTCGCAGCAGCCTGGCGCGGTTGTAACGCTGCACCAGGATGCAGGGTGCGTTGACGATGGCCCCATAGATCAGCATCACCACGCCGACCTCCCAGGGATTCCAAGCGAAGAAGCTGAGCGCCATCGCCCAGGTCAGCCAATGCGAGCACTCGGCCCGCGTGGTCTCGAGCGCGAAGCGCTGCAGATAGGCGGGATCCTGGCCCCCCAGGCGGCGTTTGGAGAAGCCGCCGGCGAAGAAGGCCCCGGCCTCGGGCAAGTGATCCTTCCAGCGTCGAATCCCTGCGCGCTCGTAGACGCGACCCGAGGCCTCCCAGCCGTAGCAACGGCTGACCAGCGGCAGGCTCTCCAGGATACCCGCCGGCAAACGATGCGCCACATAGCCCGCGCCGAAATGGATGCCAAGCCAAATGGCCGCGTAGAGGCCGGCGATCGCTAACACGTTGGGTGCTCTCGGTGGGTGTGCGACAAAGCGCGCAATCTTACCTCCAGCACGCGACCGCTGCAGGTCGGGCTTGGCGAGCTGGAACGACGGGGGCAGCGCAGGCTGGGCGCTCGGCGCAGGCATCGCGCGGCTCCGATCGGGGGCGAGCACGCCGACGGGCTTCGAAACGGCTTCATGAATTCGTCATCTTGGCGGCACCTGTCTGTCAACTTGAGTGCCTACCATAGGGCATAAGTGAAGCTGTTTCAGGAGCCTTTGCAGTGATGACCATCGAGCACCGCTACTGCGCCCGCTATCCCACTGAGCTGGAAGTGCATATCAGCTACCGCAAGCGGCGCTTCATCAGCGCGAAAGGGACCAATCTTTCCAACCATGGGATGTTTTTGCAGGTGCGCAATCTAACGCTGCCTACTGGAACCATGGTGGATCTGGAGCTGCATGCGCTTGGACGCGGCTGGCTGATCCCCGCCGTCGTCGTTCATCGCGGCGCGACGGGGATCGGTGTCATGTTCAGGGAGCTGCAGGCCGAGCTGTTTCAGGGTTTGCCGCAGTTTCCCGAGCAGCCGGCCTTTCCGTCGGCCCAGGTCGTGAGCTCGATGCGGCAGATCTCAGCCTAGCATGAGCCTGCGACACTGGGAGTGTTGGCCTCCAGGTCAACACGTGTCGGCCTAGAGGCCGACACTCCCAACACTGAATGGCAGCCATCTCAACGCCGGGATCCCGGCTCGGAGTGAAATGCAGGACCAGAGCGGACGGCATAGGGGGCTGCGCTCGCCCTGTTCTTCGCCGCATCGCGACGTCCCTGTCTTGCGCCGCTTGGGCCGACGTAGGAGGTCCAACAGAGCAGGCCGTTGTGAGGCTTCCTACGCTGGGCTTCGTCCCCTAGCCGCGCCTACGCGGCCCTTCTTCACCCTCTTCGTCGCTTAATCTGGGCGAACGGCCAGCCTGCGAGCTCCTGGCGAAGCTGGGGTCAATCCCACTCGAACAGGACCCATTGCGGTATCGAGGTGTTCCTGGGCGATCTGTCCTGGGCGTCGATCAACCCGTCCCCGTTGAGGTCGTAGAGGTAGTAGGGCGGTCCCACCTGGGGCTGAATCCTGACCATGTAGAGCACGCCGCGCACGCGGTACTCGTAGATCAGCCGGTCGCCTTCCTCGACGATGGCGATCTCGGGCTCCACGGCCTCGCCAGTGACCGGCGATGGCTCCACCGTTGGGGCCTGCAAGAACCCTGCAGCACCGTCGTCCGTTTCGTCTTGTGCGCTGACGCCCCCGAGCGCTAGCGCTAGCGCCAGGGTCGTTGCGGTTAGGATTCTCTTGGGCACGAATTCACCATTGCGCGTCAAAGCTCAGATCCGAATGGTAGTATGAACGCCGGCGAAATGCTCGTCCAAGCGCCCCCGCTGGGGCATACTCCGCAGCTCGTTCCGGGCGCTCGGCCATGCCGCGCGGTCGATACCTACTCCTCAGAACCCTGACCTCGGCTCGGTCCTTGCGATCTCGCCCGAGGCCGCCCGCAGGACCCTCATGCCTGGACTCAATTCGCGACAGCGCGAGGCGGTGCGCTACACCGCCGGCCCGCTCCTGGTGCTGGCCGGGGCCGGCTCGGGAAAGACCCGCGTCATCACGCGAAAGATTGCCTATCTCATCGAGGACAGAGGGCTGCAGCCGCGGCACATCTGCGCGGTGACCTTCACCAACAAGGCCGCGCGCGAGATGCGCGAGCGGGTCAGTCAAGCGTTCAAGCACGTCAACACGCGCGGCCTGCGGATCTCCACCTTCCACACCCTCGGCCTCGACATCCTGCGCCGCTCGCCCGAGCCCGCGGGCTTGCGTCGCGGCTTCTCGCTGTTGGATGCGCAAGATTCGGAAGCCCTCATCAAAGAGCACCTGCGGGGAACGACCGAGGCGGATGCCATCGGCCCGTCGGCCGTCCAGCATCGCATCTCCCGCTGGAAGAACGACCTCATCGACCCGGCGACGGCGCTGAGCCGCGCGGAAGACGACTTCGAGGCCCGCTTGGCAGGGCTCTATGCGGACTACGAAAGGAGTCTGCGTGCCTACAACGCCGTGGATTTCGACGATCTCATCCTGGCGCCGGCTCGGCTGTTTCAGTCGCAGCCAGCGCTCTTGGAAGCCTGGCAGGAGCGCCTGCGCTATCTCCTCGTCGACGAATATCAAGACACCAATAGCGCCCAGTATGAGCTGGTGCGTTTGCTGACCGGCGCGCGCGGCGCCTTCACGGTGGTTGGCGACGACGACCAGTCCATCTATGCCTGGCGGGGCGCGCGGCCGGAGAATCTCGCGCGGCTCCAGGAGGACTACCCGGACCTGAAGGTCATCATGCTCGACCAGAACTATCGCTCGAGCGCGCGCATCCTGGGCCTCGCGAACACCCTGATCGCCAACAATCCGCACGTTTTCGAGAAGCGTCTGTGGAGTGAGCATGGGGACGGCGACATGCCCCGGGTCCTGCGCTGCTCCGACGAGGCCAACGAGGCCGAGCGCGTGGCCTCGGAGATCCTTCATCTCCACTTCGCCGAGAAGGTGCCGTTCGGCGAGGTCGCTGTCCTCTTTCGCGGCAACCATCAGGCAAGGCCCTTCGAGAAGGCCCTGCGCGAGCACAACATTCCCTATTTCCTGAGCGGCGGCACCTCCTTCTTCGCCCGAGCCGAGGTCAAGGACGCCATGGCCTACCTGCGGCTGCTGGCGAATCCCGAGGACGATGCCGCCTTTCTGCGGGTCGTCAACACCCCGCGCCGCGAGATCGGACCCACGACCCTAGAGCGTCTCGCCGACTACACGCGCGAGCAAGGCATCAGCCTGCTTGCGGGCTGCGAAGATCCCGGGCTCGCCGAGCATCTGAGCGAGCGGCAGCGCGACCGCCTCGGCGCCTTTGTAGACATGATCCGCGAGCACCGGCGTCGCACTGCTAATGACCCGGTCGGTGCCGTGCGGGCGCTCATCGAGACCATCGACTACTACGCATGGCTGCGCGAGCACGCCTCGAGCCAGCGTGTCGCCGAGCGCCGCTACGAGAATGTCGGAGACCTGCTCGACTGGCTCGGCAAGCTCCAAAAAGGCGATTTCCACGACAAGGCGCTCGCCGACATGGTCGGTCACCTGACCCTGATGGACGTGATGGAGCGTCAGGACGAGGAGGCGGGCGGCGATCGCGTCCACCTCATGACCCTGCACGCCGCCAAGGGGCTGGAATTTCCCCATGTCTTCCTCGTCGGCATGGAAGAAGAGCTGCTACCGCACCGCAGCAGCATCGAAGAAGACACCATCGAAGAAGAGCGCCGCCTCGCCTACGTCGGCATCACCCGGGCACAGCGCGCCCTGACCTTTACCCTGACCCGCCGCCGACGCCGCTACGGCGAGTGGATCCTCAGCGAGCCCAGCCGCTTCCTCGCCGAGCTCCCTCCGGACCAGCTCGACTGGGACGGCGAGCGCACCGATACGCCCGAAAGCCGCAAAGCCCGCGGCATGAGCCACCTGCATATGCTGAAAGGGATGCTGGAGGGCAACTGAGCCCAAGAGCGTCCGACGAGCGAAATCGGACTTTGACGAAGCGGCCTGGAGCGGCGATAATCCCGAAGCTAGGCCATGGAGTGCTATTTCTTCGCTCTAAGGCCGCTCAGGCCGAGACATCCGCACTTCGGCCAACGCAAGTCACTCAAGCGCCTGTAGCTCAGCTGGATAGAGTACTGCCCTCCGAAGGCAGGGGTCACAGGTTCGAATCCTGTCAGGCGCGCCAATTCACTACGATGCTTTTCCTGTTGCCAGGCGACTTCCGAGAGCTCGTGTAACGAGCGCGAGCTGACCCCGTCGCCAGGCAAACGTCAGGTGGGAGCGCCGCCCCGGCGCGACGAGGCAGGCTCCAGTCGTCGCAGGGTGTCTCTCCCAAGAATCGAGGGCTGCCCCGACCGGACTTTGATCAAGCGGGTGCGTGTCGCTCTTCATCTGATATCCAAGCTCCTGGAGATCGCCCTATCCGGTTGTCTCGCCCGATTGGCGCTGAATTGGCCCAGCCCCTTTCGCGGCGGCCGCCAGGTTTGCGTCTGGCTCCCACGCTCCAGCGTGGGAGCAAGTGCCGACGCTCCAGCGTCGCGTCGCAGGCCACCGGGGCATCGGGAACGAGAAGGGCGCGGCTGGGCGTCCGCGCCAGCACCTGCGGATGGGGTGAATGCCGCACCGACCGATCACCAAGGCCGCTTTGATCGCCGCCCATCAGCCCCCTTTGGCGAGAAAGTCCATGGCCCGTCGCAAACTTCCCATCGGCATCCAGACGTTTCGGGAGATCCGCGAGGAGGGCTACTACTACGTCGACAAGACGGCTTTCGCCTGGCGCTTGGCCGATAGCGGGAAGTACTACTTCCTATCGCGTCCCCGCCGCTTCGGCAAGTCGCTCTTTCTGGATACTCTCGCCGAGCTGTTTGCCGGCAGCGAGCCGCTTTTCCGCGGACTCTTCGTCCATGAGCGCTGGGATTGGAGCCGACGCGCACCTGTCATCCGGCTGAGCTTCGGTGGCGGCGTGGTGGGCTCGTCCGAGGACCTACGGGAGAAGATCGGCGAGCAGCTCCGCATCAACCAGGAGGCGCTCGGCATCGGTTGTACCGAGCCGTCGACGAGCGGGTGCTTCGCCGAGCTGATCCGCAATGCCCACGCGCGCAGTGGCGAGCGGGCCGTGGTCTTGGTCGACGAGCACGACAAGCCCATCCTCGACAACCTCGCCGATCCCGATGTCGCGCGAGAGATTCGTGACGGGCTGCGCGATCTCTACTCAGTCATCAAGGATTCCGACGCCCACATCCGCTTCGCCTTCCTCACTGGAGTCAGCAAGTTCAGTAAGGTCAGCCTCTTCTCGGGACTGAACAACCTCAACGACATCACCGTCTCGCCGGACGACTCGGCGATCTGCGGCTATACCGAGGACGACCTCGCCAGCGTCTTTGCGCCTGAGCTCGAGGGGCTGGACCGGCGCCAGATCCGCCACTGGTACAACGGCTACAACTGGACCGGCGAGTCGGTCTACAACCCCTTCGACGTCCTGCTGCTGTTCGATAAACGCCAGTTCCGCCCCTGGTGGTTCGAGACCGCGACACCGAGCTTTCTCATCGATGTGTTGACAGAGCGCCAGGCCTGGCTGCCGGCACTGGGGCAATGGGAGACGGATGCGGCCTTGCTATCGCGCTTCGACGTTGGGCAGATAGCCACCGAGGCCCTGCTGTTTCAGACCGGCTATCTGACCATCGACCGTGAGGAGCTGGTCGGCGGGACCTATTTCTATCGCTTGCGCTATCCCAACCAAGAGGTCTATCAGGCGCTCAATACGGCCCTCCTCGACGCCTGGACACCTCCTCAGACGGGTACGGCCATGCAGCGCCGCACGCTCTATCAGTGCCTGCAGTCCAATGACTTTTCTGGGCTGGAGGCGCTGCTCCAAGGCCTGTTCGCGAGCATCCCTGTCGACTGGTATCGCAATAATCCCATTGCTCAGTACGAGGGCTACTACGCCAGCGTCTTCTACGCCTGCTTCGCCGCACTTGGCCTCGACCTCACGCCGGAGGAGACGAGCAACGCCGGCCGACTGGATCTCGCCATGCGCTTCAATGGCCAGATCTATCTCATCGAATTCAAGGTGGTCGAACTTACCCCGGAAGGGCGGGCGCTAGAGCAGATCAAGGAGCGCGGCTACGCAGACAAGTATCGCAACAGCGACCAGCCGGTCTATCTGATCGGCGCGGAATTCAGCCGCGAGCGGCGGAGCTTGGTTGCGTTCGAGGTGGAGCGGCTGATCTGAGGCGAGCGCCAAGCTCCCGGCGAAGCAACACCCGCTCGCGCCGATAAACTGGCTCCGATGGCTGCTTCTTCCCCTACCGCCAAATCCCACAGGTATCGATCACGATCTTCTCCTGCAACGTCTGACGGGAAACTTTTCGAAACCCGCGATGCGCCACCAAGCCGAGGACGATGTCGGCTTCATTTAAGGCAATATCCAGTCCACAAAGCCTGACATTCGTATCTTGCAGGGCCGTCGGCAGGGAATCGACGTGCGGCTCTACCGCCAGCACGCGCCCGACCTGTGCCCGCCCAAGCTGCGCGGTAATGTACAGCGCCGGGCTCTCCCGCAAGTCATCGATATCCGGCTTATAGGTAAGCCCTAGGCAGGCGATCGTCGGGCTCTGAAACCGCGCTGCCTTCGCGCGCACCTTTGCCACCACTTGCTCAGGCTTGCCCGCATTGACCTCGCGTGCCATGCGAATCAGCCGTGCCTGCTCGGGCGCTGAATGCACGATGAACCAGGGATCGACAGCGATACAGTGCCCACCGACACCCGGGCCAGGGCGTAGCACATTGACCCGCGGATGCCGATTGGAGAGTTGAATCAGATCCCAGACGTCGACGCCGAGGTGATCGCAAACCTGCGACAGCTCGTTGGCCAAGGCGATGTTCACATCCCGGAAGGTGTTCTCCGTCAGCTTGGCGAGCTCCGCCGTCCGGCTGTCGGTCTCCAAGACCTCTCCGGCTACGAAATGGCGGTAGAAATCCGCTGCAGCGGCCGTCGATGCCTCATCGATTCCGCCGACGATCCGATCATTGTCCACCAGCTCGCGAATGATCTGTCCAGGCAGCACCCGCTCAGGGCAATGCGCCACATGAACCGACTCAGGGACGTCGATCTCCTGGATTCCTCGTCTCGGTACGACGAGATCAGGCCGAGCATCCGCGATCCAGGCCGCAACCTTCTCCGTCGTGCCTACCGGACTGGTGGACTCCAATATCACTAGATTGCCGGCTGCCAGATAGGGCGCAATGGCACGGGTCGCGTCCTCCACATAGCGCAGATCCGGCTCGAAATCGTCTTTGAAGGGAGTCGGGACCGCCAGGATAAAGATATCGGCCGCCGCTGGCTCGGTATGGGCTGTCAGACGACCGCTTTGAACGGCGGACTTGACCAGGATATCCAGTGCCGGCTCGCGAATATGGATGTGCCCTGCGTTGATCGTCTCCACCACCTGCGGGCTGACATCGACCCCATGCACCTGAAAACCTTTGCTTGCGAGCAGACTGGCGGTCGGCAGGCCGATGTAGCCCAACCCCATGATGCAAAGTCTTTGATTCACGTCAGAATGCTCCTACAAGGTCGCTGAGGTGAGCGCGCCCACAATTCTTCGTGCTGCTTGCCCGTCGCCGTAAGGATTATGAGCGCGCGACATCGTCTCGTAAGCATCGGGATCATCAAGCAAGCGCGATGCTTCGCGCACGATTTTCGCGTCATCCGTGCCAACGAGTCGAACCGTTCCCGCCTCGACCGCCTCCGGACGCTCGGTGGTCTCCCGCATGACCAAGACAGGTTTACCCAATGAGGGCGCCTCTTCCTGAACACCGCCGGAATCCGTAATCAAGAAGGTCGCTCGATCGATCAAGGCCACGAAGGGCAGATAGTCAAGCGGCCCGATCAGATGCACATTGTCCTTGCCCCCAAGCAAGCGGAGCACCGGATCCTGCACATTCGGATTCAGGTGAACGGGATAGACGATCTGTACATCCTTCCGCTGTGCCAGCTCGGCCAACGCGCGGCAGATACGCTCGAATCCCTCACCAAAGTTCTCGCGCCGATGCCCCGTTACCAGAATCATCCGCCGACTGGGATCCAGAAAATCGAAATCACGCTCGATCTCATCCCTCAGTCGAGCGTCCTCGCGCAACCGGCCCACCACATTGAGCAAGGCGTCGATCACGGTATTGCCCGTCACCGTGATCTGCTCCGACCGGACACCCTCATGCATCAAGTTTTCGCGCGCGCCTTCCGTCGGCGCGAAATGCCACTCCGCGATGCTGCCAGTTAAGCGCCGATTCATCTCCTCCGGCCATGGCGCATAGATGTTGCCTGTGCGCAGACCGGCCTCGACATGCCCGACCGGAATCCGTTCATAAAAGGCCGCAAGAGATGCCGCGAAGGTCGTCGTCGTGTCGCCGTGAACCAGGACTAACTCAGGGCGCGTCTCGCGCAGAATGTCGCGCATGCCGGCAAGGACGCGCGACGTGATGTCCGTCAAGTCCTGTCCAGGCTGCATCAGATCGAGGTCGAATTCCGGCGTGATGCCAAACAGATTCAACACCTGATCCAGCATCTGACGATGCTGCGCCGTCACACAGACTTGGCTCTCGACCTCTGGGGCAGCCGCCAGCGCCTGGACGACGGGGGCCATCTTGATGGCTTCCGGGCGCGTGCCAAAGACCGTCAATGTCTTCATAATCGAATCCATCTCCTTCTCACCTTTCAGAGGATCGAGCGCAAGGCCAGACCAAGTCCCCTACACCACCTCGTCCACTGACGGCCCCAGCTTCAGGAAAGCCTCAACGTAATCCTCAAACTCAAGTCCAACTCGTCAAATTCTTGCTCGATGGCCCGCGCCAACTCATTCATCGCGGAACTTGGCTCGACGCCCCGGATGGTCACGAAAGCCTCGCCCCCCAGGAAACGCGCCTCGGCAGTCAGCGCACGAAGAGAAAGGCGTTCCTGAAATTGACCAAGCATGGTGTCGAGAAGCTCATTCGCCATGATTCCCTCCTCGCATCGCTTCGAGACCATGAAACCTTGAACAGTTAAGCAGCGGCGAACGCGTCTTGATCTCTTGATCGGGTGCAACCTGCCGAGCGCGGGCGCATCAAGCCGCGAGCGCATGGTATGAGTCGGCATTGGCGGTCGCGTGGCCATAGCGCAGGCGCAGATCTTCGCGGATGCGAAAGGCGACGAAATCGTCCCAGAGTCCGCTCAGGGTGATGCC
>NZ_JAAIJQ010000059.1 GCF_010820565.1 Thiorhodococcus minor
CTCGGTGATGTGTATAAGTGACAGTTGGTCGGTGGTCGGTGGTCAGTGGTCAGTGGTCAGTGGTCAGTGGTCAGTGGTCAGTGGTCAGCAAGATTGTTGCGGAGGCCAACGAGCATGGCGGAAATTTCTCGCGTTTCGGCTATCCAGGATGTCCCCTTTTCCTTCTCGATATAGCCGATTTCGATGCCGATGTAGATCTGAGTGCGAAGCTCGCCGCAAGAGCCAAGCGCGATATCCATGTAGCGTTGCCGGTCTTTTCCAGAACGACGCTCTACGCCTTCGGCGATATTGCTGGGGACAGAGAGGCTCGAGCGCGTTATCTGGTCCCGAAAACCATAGTCGCGAACCCCCGCAAGCCCTTTGTAGATCTCCGCGCTGAGACGTGCGGACCGCTTCCAAACCTCAAGATCTTCAAAACGCACAGACGCCACGGCACTGCTCCAAGCCTATCCCTCGCTCCAACTGTCCACTGCCCACTGTTCACTGACCACTCCGACTAGAGTCCCGCATGCGCCGCCAACGCCGCCGCCAACGCCGCCGCAATATCCTCCCGCCTGCGCTTCGTCGAGTAATTCAGCAGCTCGGGATGGGCGTCGAGGAAGCCGGTGTCGAAGCTGCCGGCGCGGAAGTCCGGGTGGCGGAGGATCTCTTGATAGAAGGGGATGGTCGTCTTGACGCCGAAGAGCCCGGTGTCGCGGAGCGCGCGATGGCCGCGGTTGACGGCGTCTTCCCAGTTGAGGGCCCAGACGATGACCTTGGCCAGCATGGAGTCATAGTAGGGCGGGATGTGGTAGCCGGTGTAGATGGCGCCGTCGGTGCGGACGCCTGGGCCGCCGGGGGCGTAGTAGCGCGAGATGCGGCCGAAGCTGGGCAGGAAGTTGTTCTGCGGGTCCTCGGCGTTGACGCGGAACTGGATGGCGAAGCCGCGCCGCTTGATCTGATCTTGCCGATAGCGCAGCTGCAGCCCGGCGGCGACGCGGATCTGCTCCTCGACCAGGTCGACACCCGTGATGGTCTCGGTGATGGTGTGCTCGACCTGGATGCGGGTGTTCATCTCCATGAAGTAGAAGCGCCCGTCGGAGTCGAGCAGGAATTCGACCGTGCCTGCGTTGGTGTAGCTGACCGCGCGCGCCGCCAGCACGGCCAGCCCGCCGACGTACTGGCGCTGGGCGTCGTCGAGCTGGGGCGAGGGGGCGATCTCGATCAGCTTCTGGTTGCGGCGCTGGATGGAGCAATCGCGCTCGTAGAGGTGGACGCAGTTGCCGTGGTGGTCGGCCAGCACCTGGACCTCGATGTGGCGCGGGTTGACCACGCACTTCTCGAGAAAGACCTCGGCGCGGCCGAAGGCCTTGGTCGCCTCTGAGATAACGCGCTCGTAGTTGTTGCGCAGCGCCGCCGGGTCGTCGCAGCGGCGGATACCGCGCCCGCCCCCGCCCGAGGTCGCCTTGAGCATCACCGGGTAGCCGATGTCCTCCGCGAAGGCCAGCGCCTCATCGAGGCTCTCCAGATTGCCTGGGCTGCCGGGCGTCACGGGCACGCCGGCCTTCTGCATCGCCTGGCGCGCCGCCGTCTTGTCGCCCATGCGGGCGATCACCTCGGCGTTCGGGCCGATGAAGGTGATGCCGCGCCGCGCGCAGGCCAGCGCCAGCTCGGGGTTCTCGGACAGAAAGCCGTAGCCTGGGTGCACAGCGTCGCAGCCGGTCGCGACGGCCAGGTTGACGATGTTGTGGACGTTGAGATAGCCGGCGAGCGGGTCCGTGCCCAGGCTGTAGGCCTCGTCGGCCTTCTTGACGTGGAGCGAGTGCCGGTCGGCCTCGGCGTAGATGGCCGCGGAGCGGATGCCCATCTCGGCGCAGGCGCGGATGACGCGCACCGCGATCTCGCCGCGGTTGGCGATGAGGATCTTACGAAGCATGGGTTTGCCTCTGGGACGACCGCCGAGGCGGCCAGTGGGCGGTACGAGAGCGTCTCGCCGCTGATGCTGCTAAGCAGCATCGACTTAGGTGCGAATTGTACAAACCCGATGCGGGAATTGAAATTGCTGTTTCGTCAATCGAAAGGATCAATGCGAAGGAGCGGTCAGCCACCAGCGATCGGCCTCCAGCTGTTGGTTTGCCGGGGCTCTCGCCTATCGGAGACTTCATCCACTGGATGAGCTCGGGCGGACACCCTAAGACGACCAATCGCGACTGACAGCAAAAAGCTGGCCGCTGGAGGCTGGAGGCTGGAGGCTGGAAGCTGGTCGCTCTTCTCAGGCTCAACGCGTTTCTTGAGGATCGATGATGCGATAGACGCTCGCCAGGGCGTCGTCGCCGCCGACGTTGCCGGGGAAGATGACGACGGGCAGATCGGGGAAACGCGGATGGTCGGCCGGGCAGCGCACCACGGAGCAGCCGGGGTGGATCTGGCCCAGCACGCGGGCGGTGCGCAGCGCCAGCCCCTGGCTCAGGGTGTCGTTGGAGGTGATGCCGCCCTTGCTGATGAGGAAGCCGATCTCGCGCGGGAGGCTCCGCACCAGCCTCACCAAGAATCCGGAGACGCGCTCGCCGAAGGCCAGCCGCTCCGCCTTGGTGGGAAACTGGCGCTCGCCCCGGCTGGTGTAGAGCACCACGCCACGCCGCTCGTGCTGGGCGGTCTCCAGACGGTCGATCAGCTCGTGGAAGAGTGGCTCCTCGTCCTGGGTCAGACGCTCCAGGTCGATCTCGATGGGGACGGCATGGGTCTGCTCGATCAGGGTCTCCAACTGCCGCGTCGACTTGGCCACATGCGAGCCGACCAGCACGACGCCCGGCCGGCCGCCCCGCACATAGGCCGACATGGCCTCGGCCGCCACGGGCTGCGGGGGCAGGGCCGCGAAGGAGGTCAGCAGGCTGGCGGCGCTGCGGAAGAGGAAGCGCTTCCCCTGCCCGACCGCGGCGAGCACCTGACGCGCGAAGCTGTCCAGATCGGATTGCTGCTCCCCATCGACCGCGCAGCAGCCGTTGTCCGCCAGCCCGAGCAGCCGCGCCCCGATGTCGCCGCGCACGTCGGCGAGCGAGAAGCGTTCGACTTCTCCTGCGCGGATACGGCCAGCGGTCTTTTCCTCCACATAGTCGGGCAAGAAGGCGTGCTGGAAGCCGAAGACGGAGTCGCGCGCAAACTCGGTCTGATTGACGGGGACGGGCTCGCCATCGACCAGCAGAGAGTGCACGGCGTCCCGCGTGATACGGCCCCCTTCGAAAAAGGCCGGCACCAGGAAGTGCGCATCGAAGGGGCCAAGCTCCTCGGCGATGATGTCCGTCTCCACCGGATAGTGCCCGCGCAGGGTCGAGTCCGAGCGGCTGACGACGAGCGGCTGGATCGGCCGCCCGGCCTCCTCAAGAGAGGCAAGCGCCTGGCGCAGGTTGACGCAGATCTCGCGGGTGACGCGCGCCGCGTCCTCGGCGCTCATGCCGCGCGTGTTGCTCAGCACGAAGAAGAGCGGCGCCGCGTCGGTCAGCGCCTCGATCAGGGTCTCCGGATCCCAGCGCGTCAGCAGCAGACAGGAGTGGACGGTCTGGGAGCCGGTCGGGTCATCGTCGATGGCGATGATCTTGGTCGTGGGTGTCTGGGTCATGGTCTGTTCGCTCTGGCGACCGTCTGAATGGAAACGCCGTGGGAGCGCCGCCCCGGCGCGACTTGCTCCGGCGTCGGTGCAAACCTCGTCGCGGCGGGGCGCCGCTCCCACCCTGGATCGATGGGTTTCGCGGCCATTGGCATCGACGCTCGACATCGGAGGCGTGCCATGGCCGCTCTACCCATCCTACGCCGCGCTCTCCAGCTCCGGCCGCGCCTGCCCCATCAGGGCCTTGGCACGCCGCTCCAGGCTCTCGGGCGAGATGCCGTTGAACGCCATGATCTCGGCCGGGCTCGCGGTGGTCTCGCCGCGCTGCCAGCCGACCAGGTCCCGCGCCGCCGCGCGGCTGCGCAGCATCACGGGCTCCAGCGCCACGGTCCCGCCGCCGCTCACGCCGATGAGGGCATCGCCCTCGAACAGGGCCTCGAAGTCGTCGTCCCCCATGAAGCCGCCATCCGCCTCCGAGCTGTGCGACCAGGCCACGTCGTCCGGGCGATAGAGCCTGCGCGGGTTGGCGATGGCGACGATGCGCACCCGGTAGCCGGCCGACTCCAAGCGCTCCTTCGCCGCGAAGACCGGCTGGAGCACCATGTCGCCCGTCACGGCGAAGACGATGGTGCCCAAGGACCCCTGCGCCGATTCGTAGAGACTGATGGCGCCCGCGTCGATCGCCTGGCGCGCCTGCTCCATGCTGGTGTAGACCGGCAGCGCGGACTTGGAGGCGATGATGCTGATGCACTTGTTGGACTGCCCCACTGCCCAGCCGTAAGCGGCCTGGATCAGGTTGGCGTCCGACGGATAGAGCAGATAGACGTTGCCGTTGCGCATCTGGCCGCCGATGTAGTTCTCGATCTCGGGCCTCTGGTGGGTCCAGCCGTTGCGGCCCTGCTCCAGCGCGCCGGCGGTGAACATGGAGACCATCGCCGGGGTCTTGCGCCGCAGCTCGGCCATGGCCTGACCCACGGTCTGGACGATGGGCCAGCCGTTGATGGCGAAGCTCTCGTAGGACAGCCAGAGCGAGCGCCCGCCGAAGAGCGCCAGGCCAGCCGCGAAGCCGGCGCAGGCGTCCTCGTTCAGCGGCTCGTACACCTGGCCGCTCGGCGACTGGTTGTAGAGCGCGTCCTCGGTCGGGTGACGGATCTTCAGGGCCTCGTTGATCGCCTTCATGGCCGAGGCCTCATTGCCGTCGGCGTTGGTGACCACGAAGTCGGCGTCGCGCTGACCGAGCGCCGCCACCATCTGCGCCAGGGTGCTGGAGGGCACGGCCTTGTCGCCGACCGCGAATGCCTGCGTCGGCAGCTCGCCGATGTCCGTCAGCGGGCGCTCGAATTCGGTCACCACCGTCCGCCCGGCGGGTCCGCCGCCGGCGCGCTCCATGTTGGATCGCGCCAGGGTCCAGGCCTCGGGCGAGAGGGCACCGCGCTCGAGCGCGGCGGCGATGCTCGGCTTCTCGGCCGTGTCGCCGGGATAGAGGTTGTGCGACTTGGCACCGCTGGCATGCACACCCGCGCCCTTGAGCTGCTTGATGATGAAGACCGTGAGGGTGCCGCCCATCGCCGACTCGGCCGCCTCCCGCATCCCCTCCAGCACGGCCCGCGAGAAGGCGCGGCGCGCCTCCGGACCGAAGCAGGTGCTGTCCACATAGGCACCGTCCTGGCCCTGGTCGTCGAAGTCTTTGGCGTCGATCAGGATGACGCGCTCGAAGTCGTGCGCCCGCCAGTAGGCCTCCATCTGGGCGTTGTCCATCAGGGACACCATGGAGTGGTGCTCCTGGCTGAAGCCGTTCCAGACCAGCACCGGCAGGAAGTTGGTCACCTCGGGATAGGAGGTATGGAAGTGCTTGATGGCCGAGAGGATGTAGGGCTCTCCCAGACCGCCGTCGCCGATGGTGCAAGGAAAGAGCTTGTCGCGATTGAGATAGGCGCCGGCCATGGCGAAGTGCTGACCCTGGCCGAGCGGGCCAGCTGGCGCCAGCAAGCCGGGGATGGCGCCCGAGAGGTGACCGAGCAGCCCATCGCGCTCGCGGAAGCGCGCCTGGAGGTCGGTCATGGTGCGGATGCCCATGTCCTCCAAAGAGCCGTCGAGGAACATGGCGCTGTAGAAGCCGGGCGCATGGTGGCCCACCTCGGTCACGATATTGGTATGCCCCAGCATCGCGAGCGCCGCATAGGCATCCGCCGAGCTGGCGAAGCCGCCTGGGTGGCCGGACTCCTTGGAGGCGCAGAGCTGCAGGGTGAGGTAGCGCAGCGCGTCGGCGGTCAGCTGGGTCTGGTAGACGGCCGCATCGTCGATCTCCCGGATGCCGGTTTCGCCGTCGCGAATCGCCGGCTGCCCGCCGAATCGGCCGAAGTCCTGGTCGGCCGCCCCGAAGTGCAGGATGCCTTCGCAGAAGGCCGGGGTGGATTGGCTGCTGGGGGTCGCGGATGCGGTGGTCATGTCTGGTCTCCCGTCTCAGTTGGTGTCAGTGCCAGGGCCGGTATGTCTCCGGCGTTGGGCACGAATCTAGGGGAGCACCCAGAATTCCGCAATAAGCAACAGTTTTCACATTATGAAATACGCTCGATTCCTCGACGCATGGCTGCGAGAGCATTGATTTCATTGGCCACAGGGCGAGACAGCCGGCGGCGTTTGTGCTTCCATATCGTGAAATATCCTCACAAGGATCTCTCACCATGCAAGAAAACACTACTCAGGGCGCACGAATCCAGGTCATCGACCGAGCCGCCACGCTGCTCGATGCCATCGCCCGCTACCCAGACCCCGTCAGCCTCAAGGTCCTGTCCGCCGAGACCGGGCTCCACGCCTCCACCGCCCACCGCATCCTCGCCTCGCTCATTCAGAACCAGTTCGTCGAGCGCGATGCCGCGGGCCACTACCGGCTCGGCCTGCGCTTGCTGCAGCTCGGCGTGCGCCTGCACGGCAATGTCGACGTGCGCGCCATTGCCCGCCCCGTCATGGAGGCGCTCAGGGACCAGCTCGGGGAGACCATCAACCTGACCATCCGCGAGGGCGACGCCGTCGTCTACATCGAGAAGGTCACGCCCAACCGCATGATCCACGTCCAGCAGCTCGTCGGCTCGCGCGCGCCGCTGCACGTCACCGCCGTCGGCAAGCTCATGCTCGGCGCCGCCGGCGAGGACGCCATGCGCGCCTATGCAAGCCGCACCAACCTCCCGGCCTATACACGCAACAGCATTACCACCCTGCCCCGCCTCATCGCCGAGTGCAGCGCCTCTTTGGGGCGCGGCTATGCACTGGACGACGAGGAGGCGGAGATGGACGTCGGCTGTATCGGGGTCCTAATCTATGAAAGCACCGGCAACGTCAGCGCCGGGCTCTCGGTGTCGGCGCCGATCAACCGACGGCGATTGGAGTGGGTGGAGGACTTGGTTGCTGCGGGAAGAATACTGTCCAGCCGCCTTGGACACTCAACCGAGAGCCAAGCATGAAATACCCCAAGCACTGAGGTGCGCCTAGAGCAGAGAGCCAAGGGCTCGACACGATGAGCGGGAGCTGCACATGAACGCCTACAAGACCTATGCCCAGTTGGATGCAAGCGGCCGCCTGGTGCTTGAGGGACTGCCCTTCCGGCAAGGGGCACTCGTCGAGGTGCTGGTCATTGATCAGACGCGTCGACCGGAGGAGCGCGTCGAGAGCTGGCGTGCCTTGATGCGCCATACTCAAGCGCTACCACAGAGTCAGAGCATCACCGACGAGGACATTGCGGCCGAGGTCGATCGCCATCGGAGTGGCCGTTGAAAGTCGTCATCGACACCAACCTGCTGGTTTCTGCGGTCATCCGGGACCGCCTACCCGAGCAGATTCTGCTGTCGAGACGCGCATCCTCTCCGTCCGGCAGTTTGCGTCGATCATCGGATTGGCCAACTCATAGGGCTCGACCCCATCCGGCTGAGAGCGGATTCACGGAAATTGTCATGAACCGAGGATTTCCCTAGACTGAAAAATTAGCATCCTCTAAATTACTTAAATCCTACGAGTCGGGCCTGGTGAAACCTGAGCCGACTTGGTGCCGGTCGTCCACAGCAGTAAACGGGGGGACTCAATGCTACTTCGACACTCACACGCCTCGCCCTACTCGCGCAAGATCACGGTCTTGCTTCACGAGACGGGCCTAATCGACGACGTTCGTCTGGAAGATGCCGACGGTTGGGACGAGCCCGATGCGCTGGTCCGAGAAAACCCGCTCTCCACGGTTCCAACCCTGACGCTGCACGACGGCCGGGCGCTCTTCGACAGCGCGGTGATCTGCGAGTACCTGGATCGCCAGCACGCCGGGCGCGCCATGATCCCCAAGACCGGGGAGCTGCACTGCCAGGTGCTGCTCGATCAGGCCTTGGCGGACGGCATCATGGGCTGCGCCGAGCTGATCGCCATGGAGCGGGAGAAGCGCCCGGAGGCACTGAGGTGGGATGAATGGGTGGCGCTCAAGCAGCGCGCCATCGAGCGATCGCTCGACAGGCTGGAGCAAAATACCGAAGCCCTGACCGACCGCGTCGATCTCGGCACCATCTCGGTCGCCGTGGCACTCGGCTATCTCGACTCCCGCAACCTCGTCGGCGACTGGCGGGGGAGCCGTCCCGCGCTGGCATCCTGGTTTGCGGAATACAGCCAGCGCCCATCGATGACGGCGACAGCGCCGCCGGCCTGACGCCGGATCGCGCAGCGCCAAGGGACCGGCGACGAGGCTCAGATTCGGGCGATCGCCCGCTCCATCTCCTCCTTGATCGCGGCGCCAGCGCCCTCCGGATCCGTCTGCTGGACGTCGATCCAGTGGACATACATGTCCTCGCCTTCCATCTCCAGCGTCACCGTGCCTGGCGTCAGGGTGATGCTGTTGGCCAGGATGAGGCGCTGGTAGGGCGCTGTCAGCCCGGTCTTGACCCGCACGATCCCCGGATTGATCGGCAAGCTCGGGCTGAGCACACGCCTAGCGACGTCGATATTCGCCAGGACCAGGTTCTTGAGGAAGACCGGCAGATAGGCCAACAGCGGCAGCAGCCGCCATGACCGCTCCGACGCGCCCGCCCGCTGGGCCGGGATGGCCAGCCAGACGACGGCCGCCGAGATCAGGAGACCGGCGACCAGCTCTTGCGGGTCCAGGCTGTTGGTGAGTCCGAGCCAGACGATAAAGAGAATCAAGCCCCATTGAAACCGCTGCATGGATGTCTCTCTTAGGCGTTTGAATAACCGGGCGAGCTAGCCGATACACCCGTAGGGTGGACGAGCGAGAGCGAAGTCTACCACCCGCTGGAGGCTGGCCGCTGGAAGCTGGCGGCTGAAAGCGCCCTCACTCATCCTTCGGCACATAGAGGAAGCTGTTGGCATCGGCGCTGACGTAGACGTAGTCGGCTTCCAATCTCAACGAGTTTGGACCGCAGACGTCGGCACAGAGCCCGCACCAGCAGCAACGTCCGTAGTCGATGCGCGGGATCAGGCCGCTGGCGTTCTTTGGATTCATGCCCTCCTCCGACAGCGGCTCGACCATGTCGATCGCCTCGTTCATGCAGATATCCTGGCAGTTCCCACAGCCAACGCAGGTGCTGAGCGTGTTGACGTGAAAGCCGCGATAGCCGGTGACGTCCGGGCGGCGATCGACCGGATAGCTCAGCGTATGCGGCTGCTTGAAGCCCTGCTTCAGGGCAGTGAAGGGATGGATGACGCCCTTGACATCGAGATTCCAGGACATGACTACGCCTCCGAGGGGCGATTGGGGGTGAGGGAAAATCCTAGGGTGGACAAGCGCAGCGCATTCCACCAGCGCCGGAGCCGGAGCGGGGCTGAAGCACGAGGGACAGTGAGACGGAAACGCATAAGCCAATGGCGTGGGAGCGCCGCCCCGGCGCGACTTGCTCCAATGTCGGAGGGGGCCTCGTCGCGGCGGGGCGCCGCTCCCACCCAGGATGCGGATCGTGGGGTGGACAAGCGCAGCGCAGTCCACCAGCGGCGGCGCGGGGCCAGGTGGACTTAGCTCTCGCTCGTCCACCCGACGTCGGGCTGACACCGACCGATGGCGGCAGAGCCTTGACTGATGGAAGCGCTGCTCATCGCTCGATCTCCGGCGGGCAGATACCCAGCGAGTTCATGATGAGCGCGACATCGGCGAGCTGGGCGCCTTCCAAGAGAGGCTCCAGCAGGGTGTAGGCATGGACGATGGATGGCCCGCGCACCTGTAGGCGCCGCAGGTGAGCCGTACCGTCGCCCGCCATGAAATAGCCGAAGGCCCCTCTGGCCGATTCGGACTGCACATAGGTCTCGCCCTTGGGCACCTTGAAATTGCGGTGCTTGGGCAGCTTGCACTGGAAGGGACCCTCGGGAAGCTGCTCGAGGACCTGGCGCAGGATGCGGATGCTCTGGTCCATCTCGGCGCGTCGCACCAGGGCGCGGGCATAGGCATCGCCGGCGGTCTGGGTCGGGATGTCGAAGTCGAGCCGGTCGTAGACCAGGTAGGGCGCGTCCTTGCGGACGTCGCGCGGGATGCCGCAGGCGCGAACGACAGGGCCGGCATAGCCATTGCGGATGCAGTCGTCGGCATCTACCACGCCCACGCCCTGCAGCCGCTTCTTGACGGCCGCGTTGTCGAAGAAGATGCGGTCGTACTCGGGCAGACGGCCCTCGAGCGTATCCAGCAGCCGGGTCAGATGCTCGGGCAGGTCCTCCGGGAGGTCGCGCTTCACGCCGCCCGGATAGATGTACATGTGGTAGACGCGCCCGCCGGTGATGGCCTCGAAGAGGTCGAGGATGTAGTCGCGCTCGCCCACCGCCCACTGGGGGACGATCTCGTGGCCGATGGAGCCGCCCTGCCCGGCCAGCCAGAGCAGATGGGCCTGCAGGCGCGCCAGCTCCAGGATCATGACGCGAATGAACTGGGCGCGCTCGCTGACCTCGAGTCCCATCAGCTCCTCGACGCCGCGCGCGAAGTTCTCTTCGTTGGGGTCGGGCTCGGGCACGCAGATGCGGCAGACGATGGTGAAGGCCTGGATGACGGTGCGCCGCTCGATCAGCTTCTCGAAGCCGCGGTGCAGGTAGCCGACATGGGTCACGGCCTTGACGATGGTCTCGCCGTCCAGGTCCAGCTCCATGCTCATGTTGCCGGTGACGCCGGGGTGCTGCGGACCGTGGAAGATCTTGATGGTGTCGCCGCTCATGCGCTGCCCTCCCCGGACTCCGGCTTGGCGGCCTTCGGCCCGGGCTCCGGCTTGGCGACCTTTTCCGCCGGCGCAGGCTTGGGTGCGGCCCCCGCCTTCTGGGCCTGCTCCGCCTGCGCCGCCTTGGCGGCCTTCTTCGCCTCCTTCCGCTTGCGGATGGCTTCGCGCACGTCCTGGTTGTCCTCGCGGCCGGGGCGCATCTCGTAGGTGGCTTCGACGAACTTGAGGGTGTCGAACTCGCGCCGCATCGGCGGGATGTCGGTCCAGCCCTCGAGCATGAAGTCGACCAGGCTGGGGTGGCCCTCGATCGGGATGCCGAACATCTCGTGCAGCTCGCGCTCGAAGATCTCGGCCTGGGGCCAGAGCGGGATGGCGGTGGCGATGCCCTCGCCCTCGCGGCCGATGTGGATCTGGACACCCAGCGAGCGCTCGCGCTCGGCCGTCTCCAGCATGTAGGTCAGGCAGAAGACGCCGTCTTCCATCCAATCCGTGCAGGCGATGGTCTCCAGGGTGACGAAGCCGTGCTGGCGCTGCAGCTGACCGAGCAGGGAAAAGAGCTGGGCCTTGGGCACGCGGACGAAGGCCTGATCCGGCCGCCTCTGGGTCTGCTCCAGGACCTCGAAGCCCGACAGCTTGGGCAGGAGGACGTCCAGCATCAGGCGACGCCCCCGGCGTGGTACCAGTCGTAGGTGTAGGCCGGTGGCATCTCCTCGCCCAACGCCTTGCGCTGGTTGGCCTTGTACCAGTCGATGTTCTCGCGGTACTGGTGATAGCCGGCCTTCCCGCCCTGCTTGATACGCTGCTGCAGGGCGACGAAGCCCTCGATCAGGGCCTCGGGCCGCGGCATGCAGCCGTTGACGTAGATGTCTATGGGGATGTAGCGGTCGACCTGCTTGACCGTGTTGTAGGAGTCCCAGTACATGCCGCCGTTGATGGTGCAGCTGCCCAGCCCGATGACGTACTTCGGCTCCTGCATCTGCTCGTAGCTGCGGATGACCCGGCGCAGCGTCTTGAGCGCGAGATAACCGCTGATGACGAGCACGTCCGCCTGGCGTGGCGTGGCCGCGCCGATGATGCCGAAGCGCTCGGCGTCGAAGCGGCTGGTCATGAGCGGGCGCATCTCGATGGCGCCGCAGCCCGTGCCATAGGCCAGGACGAAGAGGCTCCTCTGGCGCATCCAGGCGATCAGCTTGTCGAGCACCCCCTCCCGGACGGTCTCGGCATCACCAGGCACCTCCAGCATGGCCTGCTCGCATTGGAAGCCTTCACATTGGGTCTTGTGGTACATCACGCACTCCAGGAGGGAAGCCAGACGGTCAGGATGACGGCCAGGACGCCGATCCCCAGCGGGACCTTCCAGAAGAAGTCCACCGCCTGCTCGGTCTTGAGCCGGGGAAAGACCATGCTGATCGCCGTGGTCAGCAGGAAGAGGGAGAAGGCCTTGGCGATGAGGACCAGGACATTGCTGGCCCCGCCCAGGAAGAGATCGACCACCAGCACCAGCTTGGCGATGGACATCATCATGTTCTGGGTCATGAGCACGCCGAGCAGCCGGCCGCCGAACTCGACGCGCGGCCCGGCGTAGACCTCGACCGGCGCGCCCACCACGTCGAAGGGCGAGGCGTTCTGCGCGGCGATGAAGGGCAGCAGGATGACGACGAAGGCGACCGGGTTGGTCACGATGCCCCAATTCGCCAGACCGTCCTGCGCCGCCATGATGGCGTGCACCGAGCTCGTCTCGTGCTGCAGCATCACCAGCGCCAGCCCCAAGAAGAAAGGCACCTCCAGCCCCATGAGCCGGGTCAGGCCGCGGGTCACGCCCATGACGCCGAAGGGGTTGCCGCTCGAGCCCACCGCCAGTGCGTTGCCCAGCGGGCCGACCACCAGCAGGTAGATGATGAGGATGAGGTTGCCGTATTGGGAAAAGCCCTGGAGCCAAGTCGAGTCTTTGAGGAAGGGGACGAAGAGCACCGTGGTGAAGGCCCCTGCCATGATGATCATGGGGCCAAAGAAGAACATGGGACCGTGGCTCAGGGTCTCCGACTTGAAGAAGAACTTCATGTTGTCGAAGAAGTTCTGCCAGATGCTCGGTCCCCAGCGGCGCTGGATGCGCGCATTGAGCTGGCGGTAGAAGCCGTAGAAGAGAAAGCCCATGACATAGCTGACGCCGATCATGGCCAGCGAATCGACAACGGCGTGCATCATCACAGCCCTCCCATCATTGCCCGAGCGGCGAGACTCGCGGCAAGAACCACCACGGCGATCAGGATCCAGGCCTGGGGCCGGCCGACATAGAGGTTGCCCAGCAGCGCCGCGGCGGCACGCATCTGACCCGCCAGCCCCAGATAGAAGCCGCGTGTCCCCTGCCGCAGGATCCAGCCGACCAAGGGGATGCGGCGCAGCTCCCGACCCATGCCGGCACCATAGTGCAAGGGCGTGTCGGCGGTTGGGACCTCACCCGCAAAACTCAGATCGTAGGGGCTGCCGGCACGGCGCATGCGCCCGCGCAGCAGCAGAAAAAGCCCGGTGACGAGCACGAAGGCGATGCCGAAGACCAGCATGAGCACGACCCCGTCGTAGCCGCCATAGACCGTCGTTAGCTTCGCCCAGGACTCGGCCCCGATCGGCGCCATCTGCAGACCGACCAGCACCGGATCGATCAGGACGTCGATGGCGAGCCCCGGAAAGAGCCCGAAGAGCACCAGCAGACCCATGAGGATCACCTGAGGCACCAGGTATGGCCAGGGCGCCTCGCGCGCCTCCTTCGCCCCGGGCGAATTGGCGTGACCCAGGAAGGGCGCATAGATCAGCTTGTAGCAGTAGATGAAGGCCGCCGTGCTGGCCAGGATCATGGCCGCGAGCAGCAGTAGCCAGCGGGCATCGACCAGCGAGACGAAGACCAGGTACTTGGCGGCGAAGCCCGGCAGCGGCGGCATCCCGGCCAGCCCGATGATGCCGATGAGCACCCCGAAGAAGGAGATGGGCATGCGCTCGATCAGCCGCCCGAGATCCTTGAACTGGCGCTGCCCGGTCTGCAGCACGATCCCGGCGACACTGATGAAGAGCAACACCTTGACCAGGGTGTGCACCAGCGCGAGATAGAGCGCCCCGGCGATGGCCAGCGAGCTGCCGACGCCGACCGCCGTGGTGATGTAGCCGACCTGCGCGATGGAGGAATAGGCCAGCAGGCGCTTCATGTCCTCCTGCGAGATCGCCTTGAAGGTGGCGACGACGGAGGTGATGACGCCGACCCAGGCCAGCAGATAGCCGAAGGCCGGCCCGTTCAGGAAGCGGCCGGCGAAACTCGCCAAGGCATCCGGGAAGAGGGTCGGCAGCAAGATCAGACCATAGACGCCCATCTTGGAGACCGACCCCGAGAGGAAGGCGCTGAAGGCGTCAGGCGCCTGGTCGTAGCTGCTCGGGATCCAGATGTGCAGCGGCAGGGTGCCGACCTTGATGAGGAAGGCGAGCCCGAAGAGGGCCAGCAGCGTGAGCGCCTGCGGCAGGCTCGGCTCGGCGAGCGAGCGGATCGCGAAGTCCCCGGTCAGGCTGAAGAAGACCAGGATCCCGGCCAGCAGCAGGAAGGCCGAGGCCAGATTGAAGAGGATGAAGGACTGGGAGGTCTCCATATCCGCGCGCGACGAGCGCAGCAGGAGCAGGTAGCTGCTCCAGGTCATGACCTCCCAACCGACGAAGAAGCTGACGAAATCACCCGCGAGCAGCAGGAGCTGCATCCCCAGCAGCAAGAGCACATAGAGCACCAGGGACGGCCAATCGCAGGGCCTTCTCAGCATCGGCAGGGCGACCAGGGGCGCCGCCAGGGCCAGGAGCGTGAGAAAGAAACCGGCCAAGGGGGTCAGCGTCAAATGGAGCCGGATACCATCGATCAGAGCCCAGGACAGACTTCCGTCCCAGGTCACCAGCAATAGCGTCGGACTCAGCGAAACGACGAAAAACAGCAGACGAAGCATCGCGCTCATGACCCAGCCCCCAGCACTGCACTCAAAGCCGCACCCCGATCCAACAGGGTCTGGGCGCCTTCGATGAAGAGGTCGTCGACCAGGAAGGGTGCGACGCCGAGCAAGATGATGAGCCCAGCGGCCACGCCCATGGGCACGTAGGCCATGCGCTCCACCGGCGCGGCTGCCTTGAGGTCGCCATTGGGGTCATAGAGCACCTTGATCCAGCGGAAGTAATACCCTGCCTCGATGAGGGCTGCGAGCAGGATGAGGGCGACCGGCCAGAAGACGCCTGCCTCGGCAAAGCCTTTGAGGATCCAGAGCTTGCTCGCGAAGCCGCTGAGCGGCGGCAGCCCCATGACGGCGAGCGCACCCAGCACGAACAAGGCTGCAGCCAAGGGCCTGGCCCGCCCGGCACCGGCCAGGTCCGCGAGCCGCGCCGAGACGAAGCTGCGCAGCAAGACCGCGGCCGTCAGGAAGAGCAGCAGCTTGACCAGGGTGTGATTGACCATGTGGAAGAGACCGCCGGCCGTGGTCGCCTGCATCCCGAAGCCCAGCGCCAGCGTAATGAGACCGATCTGCCCGAGCGACGAGTAGGCCAGCATGCGGCGCATGTCCTCCTGGCGCAGTGCGACCACCTCGGCAATCAGCATGGTAGTCGCCCCCAGCCCCATGAGCCAAAGGCCCGCGACTTGTGGGTCCGCCAGCAGCAGAAACACCAGGTGGAAGAGCACGAAGAGGAAGGCCTTGACCAGCAGCCCCGAGAAGAGGCCCGCCAGGACCGGATGACTGCCCTGGTAGACGTCCGGCACCCAGAAGTTGAAGGGGAAGAGCTCGGCCTTGATCCCCAGCCCGACCAGCATCAGCAGCCCGATGAGGAGCTGCATGGGCGCGGGAATCCCGCCGAAGCGAGCCGCCACCGCGGCCATATTGAGCTGACCCGTCTGCAGATAGATCAGGACGACCGAAAAGAGGAAGAAGACGGCGGCCACCGAGCCGATGATGAGGTACTTGAGCCCGGCCTCGAGCGCGGAGGCATCCCGCCGCAGGGCGCTCAGCGCATAGGCACTGACCCCGGCGATCTCGAGGAAGACGTAGAGATTGAAGAGATCGCCCGTCAGCACCATGCCGTTGCATCCGGCGATCAGGAGCAGCAGGAAGACGAAGGCACGACGATCGCGCAGATAGGGCTCGGCGTCGCTCAGCCAAATGAAGGCAGTCGCCAAGAGTCCCGCGAGGCTGATGAGCGCAACCAGGATCCAGGATGCGCTATCCAGCTGCAGATGGATCCCCAGCGGCGGCGCGATGACGATGGTCTCCAGCAGCGGCCCCGTCCGCACCTCCGGCAAGAGCACGAAGGCCAAGAGCAGCAGCAGGGCCGGCGTCCCGACCAGCAGGGGCATCAGCAGCCGGTAACGGACCCACAGCGGCGACGCGAAGGCCAGCAGCAGCGGCAGCGCGACGAACCAGACAGGCGTGAGCGGCAGGGTCATCAGAGCTCCTTCAGCTCGGTCATGCGGGCGATGTCCGCCTTGCCGGTCAGGCGGTGGTATTGGACGGCCAGGCTCACGCCCAGCGCCAGCACCGCCAGGCCGATGACGATGGCCGTCAGCGTCAGTGCCTGGGGCACGGGATCGGCCATGCCGGCGAATTCGGTCAGGCCGTCGGAGAGGATGGGCGCGGTCTCGCCCGGCGAGGTCGCAAGCCCGACGAACAGGAGATAAACCGACAGCTCCATCACCGCGATGCTGATCAGCACCTTCAGCAGATGACGCTTGGCCAGCAGGCCGTAGAGGCCGATGAAGAACAGGGTCAGGGTCCCCAGGACGTAGATGCCATGGAGAATCTTGGGGTCATCCAGGAAGGCCAACATCGCCTACAACTCCTCACAACGAAAGCGGCCAACTACCAGCCGCCGACTTCCAGCGGCTGCGGACCGCGAATTACTCGGCTTCGGGCTTGTCCTTCACCTGGGCGGCTTCATGCTCGCCGCCGCGCTCCAGCATGTCCCCAAAGATGGCCGCGACCTCGGCCCCGACCTTGACGCCGACCAGGCAGTAGATGATCGGGATCACGCCCGCGCTCAGCAGCCGCCCCATGTCCGCGACCGGATGCGGCAGGAAGTTGCCGAGGAAGGTCGCCGTCCCGGCCAGGCTGAGCCCCAAGAGCCCCATGATCACGAAGCCGCTGCCCGAGAGCGACTCCAGCAGGCCGACGCGGGTGTGGCTAAGACGGAAGTCGGGGTCCGCCAACAGGCGCAGGAAAAAGGCCGTGGCGATGATCACGCCGCCCTGAAAGCCACCACCGGGCGACAGGTGGCCGTGGACCACCACATAGACACCGAGCAGGATCAGCACGGGGAACAGAAGGCGCACACCCGTCACCATCATCTCGTTCGGCGGGCTGCCGGCCGTCTCGGGCACTTCCGAGTCGCGCCGATCCCGACGGCCGAAAAAGAGTCCGATGCCGGTCGCGGCCAGAAAGAGCACGGTGACCTCGCCCAGGGTGTCGAAGCCGCGATAGCTCACCACCACGGAGGTCACGGCGTTGGCCGAGGCCGTCTCTGCATTCCGCGCCAGCAAGGCATCGCCCATGCTGGCGGACTGTCCATCCAGCCCATACTGCAGGAGCAGCCCCAGGTGCACGGCGAAGAGCCAGCCGCACAACAAGACCAGCAGCAGGGTCTTGACCCTGACCCGCTTGCGCAAGGGCACTGCGGTCATTTCAGCTCCTTGTCTTCGTGACGGCCGAGCTGGCGGACACCCATGAGCAGCACGAAGCTGCCGGCGGCCACGCCGATCGCCGCCTCGGTCAGGGCCACGTCGGGCGCTTGGAGCAGAAAGAACTGCCCGACCGCGCCCAGGCTGACCAGAGAGAGTCCGACAACGGATTGGAGCAGGTCGTCTTGGCTGATCGCGACCCAGGCGCCGGCGATCATCCAGGCGAACAGCAGCAAGGCCAGCAGGCCGATCATGACTGAGCCTCCGGCGCGTCGTCCCCTTCCTGCGCAACGGCGGGAGCGGACTTGCGGTCCGCATAGGCATTCTGAGCCAGCCGCGCGCCCTGGGTCCCGCTGCGATGGGCCGCGCGGGCCAGGACCGAGGAGCTGAGGGGATTGGTGAGCAGGATGAAGAGTGCGAGCAGGAGCAGCCGCGGCGCCCACTCAGGCGCCACGCAGGCCGCACCGGCCAGCGTGAGCAGAGAGCCCATGGTCGTCGCCTTGGCGCCCGCGTGCATCCGGGTGAAGACGTCCGGCATGCGAATCAGTCCGAGACCGCTGACCCAGAAGAAGAAGGCGCCCGCCAACATCAATGCATAGCCCAAGAGATCCACTCAGACCCCCTTCTCCAGAAAGCGACCAAAGAGTACGACCCCTGCGAAGCCGACCAGGGCGAAGACGAAGGCGACGTCGAGGTAGATGCTGCGCCCCTCGTAGATGGCCAGGAGTGCCAGCAAGGAGATGAAGAGGACGCTCAGGGTATCCAGCGCCAGGATGCGGTTGGGGGCATCCGGACCTTTGAGAAAACGCCACAGAATCATGACGATGGGAGGCATGAGCAGCAAAATCAGTGCAGTGAGCATGGAGCGCTCCTCAGGCTTGTTTAAACGGCGGCAAGCCCCGAACGCGCGGCATGCGCATCGGACTGCAGTGACGGCCTAGCAGATCGCGCTCAACTTCGGTTTCGCTGCCGGCCATCGCACCCCGGCAAGCCGCGTCTGCCGACGCGGCGACTTGCCCGAGCCCAGCCCGCGCTCGCGAGCTGACTGCATTTAAGACCTTTGCCGGGGACTTTGCTCTGATGCATGTCAATCGGGCTTGAGTCCGACAGCGATTGTCATCAGGGTCACACGTTGATGACCCCATGATTCCGGCCCTCTCGCCCCCGCCCTCCTCCCGAGGCCCTGACACTGACCCAACCGGCGCGACGCCGGATCACTGATCCCGATCAAGACTTTACGGCCCCAGCTCACCGCCGGAACGAGACGGTTGTGCTACGTTTGCGCGCGGCTCCATTTCAAGCCAGTCGTCCTAGTCCGCAACCAACGAAGAACGCCATCATGAGACGTCTCCCACTCAAAGCGCTCGCCGCGGCCGCAGGTCTCGCCGCCGCGCCTGCGGCATCCGCCTATGATCTTCCAGCCGTCAACCTCGGCTTCACCAGCTTCCTGGATGGCGCGCCGCCGGCCGGCCCAGGCTGGTATGTGCAGCAGTACGTCCAGCTCTACCGCAAAGGCCGGCTGAAGGACGCCGACAACGACGATCTGCGCCTACCCACACCAGGTGGCATGGAGAAGGCGGAGCTGGACGCCAACATCAGCCTCACCCAGCTGGTCTATCAGTCTGACCAAGAGCTGGTCTTCGGCGGCAAGTGGGGCATGAACCTCATGCTGCCGGTCGCCGGCTTCGATCTGGCCCCCGAAGACAACCTGGCGCTCTCCACCAACAGCGGCAATCTCGGCGACCTGCTGGTTGGCCCCTATCTGCAATGGGATCCCATCATGGGGGCGAACGGACCCAAGCTGGTCCAGCGGGTCGAATTCCAGATGCTGCTGCCGACCGGGGCCTATGACGCCGACCACGCGATCAATCCCGGCAGCAACGTCTTCTCCTTCAATCCCTACTGGGCGGCAACGGCCTTCCTCGCGCCCAAATTGACGCTCTCCTGGCGCCTGCACTATCTCTGGAACGCCGAAAACTCCGATCCCTACGCCCCGCTGGGGGCAGACGACTCGCAAGCCGGCCAAGCCATCCACCTGAACTTCGCGAGCGCCTACGAGGTATTGCCGAACCGGCTGCGCATCGGCATCAACGGCTACTACCTCAAGCAGATCACCGAGACCAAGGTCGACGGTCGCGACCTGTCCGATTCCAAGGAGCAAGTGCTCGGCATCGGCCCAGGCCTGGTCTACCACTTCTCGAAGCACGACCACCTCTTCGCCAATGTCTACTGGGAGACCTGGGCGGAGAACCGGACCGAAGGATCCAGAGTCAACCTCAGGTACGTGCATCACTTCCAGTAGCCGAGGCCAAAGAGAGGCGGAGACCGCGAGCGCTTGCAGCGACCCCTCCGCCGGCTCTTCGAGCCTCGGCTCCTATCGGCGTCTTGCGCTGACGCGAATCTAGAGATCGCCATCGACGTCGAGCCGCACGAGGACACCGGATCGCCGCAAGGACTCGAACGAAGGACTCGAGCATCGACGGGATCTCCTCGAGATAGTCTTGGTCGAATCCTTTGCACGCGGAGTGCTGAGGGAGCGCGAAGGCAGCGCCCGCTGCCGTGCGCGCCACATCTCCTGGCGGACCTTGCCGGGTTGGGCGATCGCCGGAAATTCGTATACCGAGTGGCGCCGGATTGAGGTCCGCCGTCAAGGAGCGGCGGCAGGCGCACAGCTGGGCTGTGTGACTGTCGGCGCGACACACAAGGCGGGCGTCAAGACAAGCCAGATGGTATGAGAATCGGCAGAAATCGCCTTAAGATGAAGGCGACTGACGCACTGCAGAAATTGACCCAGGCCGAGAACTGACGCGCCACGAAAGGGCCGGACGTTTCGAAGACCACAAGGACACCATGAAGAAGAGCAAGACCGTTGCAATCTCACTGACCCTCGTCGGCATCGTCCTCGCGATCGCCGGCCCCTTCCTACCGGGAGGCATCCACCTCAAGCCCAAGGATCCGCCCGGCTCGGGGCATGTGACCCTGCTCAAGGCCGTCGACGGGGGCGTGCTGGCAGGCACCCAAGCCGGCGAGATCTGGCGCCTGGGCGGCGGGATCTGGACGCAAGAGCGCATCTATCTCGGTGAGAGTCCCGTGATGGCGATCCTCGGCGAGCCCGGGCGCACGCCCATCGGGACGGCCAGCGGCCTCTACAACGCCCCGGTCGGCGCGCCCGAGCTCAAGGGACGGGTCTCCAGCCTGCTGCAAACGCGCGAGGGGCTGCTCGCCGGAACGCCCGATGGCCTGCGTCTGCTGGCGAACGGCCGTTGGCAAGCACCTGGCCCCGCCGCCAACATCTACAGCCTGCTAAAGCAGAGGGGCGGCTCGGGTGAATGGATCCACGCCGGGACCGTGGGTGACGGCGTCCTCTCTAGCCCGGCCGAGAGCCCCGACCAGCCGTGGCAGCCAAACAGCCAGGGGCTGCCGGAGGGCGCCAACGTCTTCAGCTTGGCGACGACCCCGAGCAGTCTCCTGCTCGCGGGAACGGACCAGGGCCTCTACTGGCAGCCCAAGGCAGGCGATCCCTGGCAGCCTCTGCACCCGGGGCTCGACGGCAAGCGCATCCTGTCGATGTACCTGGCTGCGGGGGATGGCACGGGCGGTACGGATCGCCTCTGGATCGGCGGCGACCATGGGCTCGAATGGATCGACATCGCCGAGCAGTCCGGCACCCTGGCGCCCGCGGGTGAGCCAACCATGGCAGACAGCGCCGAATACCAGCCGCCGGTCGGTATCAGCTGGATCCTCTCCAACGACGGTCACCTGATGCTCAGCGCCGGGTCCGTCTACGAGTACGGCCCCACCCAGCTCGCCGGCTGGTACTGGGTCTCCATCCTCGGCGTGGTGCTCATCCTGCTCGCCGCCTGGTGGATGCCTCAGCCGGCGCCGGCGATCATCAGCCACACCTCGCGCCCCGACACGCCGTCATCGGGCGACGACGTCTAGCAGGCCGCGCCGTCTCATCTTGGAAGACTGAGCCGCCCTGGGAGCCTTGCCCTCCGGGGGGCAGCAGGTGTCGGCCTAGAGGCCGACGCTCCCAGGGCCGGGGCCGCCCGGCGCGTTCAGACGGCGTTCAGCATTGGCCGCGTATCTTCACACTCGCTTTCAACGAAAACGAGCTGGAGAACGCGACATGAAGGCTTCCACCACGGCACTCTTGGCCTCGACCCTCGCCCTGATGATCACCCTGCCCGCGCAAGCGGGAAGGCACAGCGACGGCATCTATGACCGCCTGGACCGACAGCAGACGAGGATCGACCGCGGTATCGACTCAGGCGAGCTGACGCGACGCGAGGCGAGAATCCTGCGGACCGAGCACCGGGAGCTCCGCGATCTCGCCCGCAGTCTGCGGGAGCGCGGGCATTCAAGGGATAACCGTCACCAAAGACGAGAGACGAAACGGCTCCTGCACAAGAAGCTCGACCGCACGGACCGGCGCATCCGACGCCTGACCTCCAACGACGCAGTCCGCTGGAGCGGCAGGCATGATCGGCGCTGGCGCGGACATCGGGACGCCGTTGCGCGAAACGAGGCGCGCGACGCACCGAGACGGTATCGCTAGACCGACCGGCCGCCGGCCTGCGACCAGAGGCTGGCGGCCAACCGCACCCATGGCCGGAACGGGCAGTGCGTGGAATGGCCCAGGTCATCGAACCAACCCCTAGGGTGGACGAGCGCCAGCGAAGTCCGCCGAGCCCCGCGCCAGCGCCGCCAGGCTGCACCGCGCCTCTCCACGACACAAGACAAGCGTCCGGCCAAGGATCAACCGAGAAAGAGCTGCCAGCCACCAGCAGCCAGCTTGGCGCCTTGTTTCGGAGCTGCTTTCAGGTCTTCTCCGAGTCACCCAGCGGCTGGCCGGCCAGAAGATCCGGCAACTGTATGACTTTCCTCTGCTGGCGGCTGGTAGCTGGCGGCTGATAGCTGACTGCTCCAATTGGGATCAAGGCCCCGAGCTAGATCACCACGGCGAAATTGAATCCCGTCGCGGCCTCACCCTCGGTCTCGACGAAGGCGATCACCTGGGCCAGCTCGGCGAGCACCTGGTCGCGCTGGTCGCCGAGCACGCCGAACCTCACCGCATTCTCCCGCACATAGGTCCTCAGTCCCTCGAGCATCGCGGAGGCGTCCTCAACCGGCATCCACTGACCCTGGGCCGCCATCAGCTCATCCGTCGATGCCATGCCGTCCGGCATCGCCAGCTCCCCGAGACTCACGCGCGCGTCCGTCGTATCGCAGACCGCAGCGAAGGACGCGAGACCGAGCTTCCTGCAAATGCCGTCGAGCTTCTTGCTGTGCTTGTAGAGCGCGAGATGGTCCGACTGATCGGACCTGACCTTGCCATCCACCAGCAGATTCGCCCATAGAACCGCACTCATCTCGATATCTCCATCAGGCTTGCGGCGAAAGCCAGCATTCCAGGCATCCGCGAGCGACAGTCGAGCCACCACCTCGAAAGCCGCCACTTTGCCGCCTTTGCTGGCCAAGAAGGAGCATCAGCTCACACTGCGCCGACCCGCGCCTCCCCTAAGATCCGGCCGGTATAGGTCGGCCGACGCCGGACCGCACCGCTTCGCCCCAGGCCGAAGCGCTTTCAGACGCGGACGCCACCATCGAGAGACCGCACCCGCCTGCAGCGTCGGCGGCCAATCAAAGGGGACGCACGAGCAAGATGCAATTCGCCATCACGACCTACTACCGGGTGGAATTCCTGCCCCCGGTCATCGCCTTCGTCGCCGAGATCGCACGCTGTCTGGGCGCCTCGCCCAAAGAGGTCTCCGAGCTGTCCATGGCCTCCGAAGAAGCCGGCGCCTACATCATCGCGCGCTATCCGAGCGACGGCCTGGCCGAGCAGTTCGAGGTGAGCTGCCAAGTCGAGCCCGACGGGCTGCGCGTGGCCTTCAGCAACATGGGTCTTCCGGTCAACCCGGAGGGGCTGCCGAAGTACGAGGTCAGCCAGCCGGAGGAGACCATCGACGGGCTCGGGCTCTTTCTCATCGAGAAGCTGGTGGACGAATTCGACTTCGTGAACCGCGGGCGCGAGGGCTGGCGCACCGTCCTCTTCAAACGGCTCGCACGGCCCAAGCAGCTCGTGCAAGACGCGCAGACCGCCGACGCGGGCACGCCGGCCACGCGCGAGAAGCTCCAGGTCCAGATCGCCGGCCTCGAGCACGTCCCCGGCATCGTCGAGCTGGCGTACCGCAACTATGGCTACTCCTACAGCAAGGAGCTCTTCTATTACGCCAACCAGCTCCAAGCGGCCATGACCGACGGGCGGGTGACCTCATACATCGCGCTCAATGCCCAGAACCGCGTCGCCGGCCAGATGGCCATCCTGCGCTCGCCGGAGACGCCTGACGTCGCCGAGTACGGCGCCCTCATGGTGCAGCCCGAATATCGCCGCAGCATGGGCCTGCTCCACCTCGTCAAGGCGGTGGCGCGAACGACCAAAGACCCCGTCACGGCCCCCGCCATCGGCGAGGCGAACCTGGTCACCACCCATACCCAGTCGCAAAAGGTCAGCAGCCTCTTTAACTTCGCCCCCATGGGCCTGAAGCTGTCGGTGCATGATCGCGCACGCTTCCTCAAGCTCGCCGAGCAAGCCGACGACCAGCGCGAGACCCTGCTGCACGCCATCACCGCCAACCGCCCGGTCGAGCCCTTTGCACTCTACTGCCCGACCCCACACCGCGAGATCACGCGCCGGCTCTTCGGCAACGCCGAGCTGCCCGCCGAGATCCAGTCCGAATCCGACGGGGCGCCGGAGGCCAGCGCGCTCAAGGTCGACCGGCACGCGGAGGACGGCTTCGCCATCCTCTCCTTGATGATACCCGGCCGAAACTTCGCGCGGGTGCTGCGTAAACAGCTCTTCGAGCTGGAGGCCGACGGCATGAAGACCGTCCTGGTGCGGGTGCCCGGCTGGATGCCGCAGCCGGCCGATCTGGAGGACGAGGCCCGCGCGCTGCGCCTCTTCTTCTCGGGCTGGGTGGCCCAGGGTCCGGAGCAATGGTGGCTGCAGTACACCCGCCTCTATTCCCAGCGCTTCGACTTCGATCGCATCCAGCTCGCCGACCCGGTCGCGATCGAGCTGCAAACCTATGTCGCCCAATGCTTCCAGGAGGCGGTGTTCGCATGAATGAATCAGCCATGATGCACGGATGGATTCTCTACACCGGCAAGGTCGTCCCCGAGCTCACCCGCGCCTGTGACGAGGCCTTGGCGGCGGGCGTCAAGCTGGAGGTCGTCGCACCCAAGGAGGTCGCACTCATCTTGGATCCGGAGGAGCCTGCCAAGCTCTTTCTCAGGGGCGAGCTGGTGCGGATCCCCATGTTCGTCATCGCCGCCTTCGTCGAGGAGGCGGACGCCTACAATCTCGCGCTCCTCCAGCAGCTCGAGACCCAGGGGGTGCTCTGCGTCAATCGCGCCGAGACCCTGAAGCGGACCGGGGACAAGCTGCTCACCCTGCAGCTGCTCGCCGGGCGCGGCATCCCGGTGCCCAAGACGGTCCTGGTGCGGCCTGACACCTCCCCGGCCTTTATCGCCGAACAGCTGGGCCTGCCCGTCGTCGTCAAGGTGTTGGACGGCTCCAAGGGTCATGGCGTCGCCCTGGTGCAGAGCCAGAAGGAGCTGGAGACCCTCCTGGAGATGATGGACGCGGCCCACTGCCCCACGGCGCTGCTCGCCCAGGAGTTCGTCGCAGACAGCCGGGGACGGGACCTGCGCGTCCTGGTCGTCGACGGCCAGCCGCGGGTCTGCATGCAGCGGCGCAACCGTTCGGCCGAAGGCTTCAAATCCAATGTTTCCGTCGGCGGCAGCGCCGAGGCCTATCCCCTGACGGACACCATCCGCGCGCTCGCGGAGCAGGTGATCGCGGTGATCGGGCTGGACATCGGCGGCATCGACCTGCTGTTCAAAGGAGACGGATTCGTCGTCGGCGAGGCCAACTCCATCCCGGGCTTCCAGGGCATCGAGTCCAGCAGCGCCGTCAATGTCCCCGCCGAGATCCTGATGAGCATCGGGCGCCGGCTCCAGCAGCGCAGCGCGGCACGCTACCGGGCGCTGGCCGACCAGGTCCGCTCGCTCGACGACCTGCGCCCCAAGAAAGAGGCCGAGCTGGTCCAGACCTTCGTCGGCGCCTGCGCCGCGCTGGAGCAGACGCAGCAGCGCGTCCTGATAGACATCCTGCAGCGCAGCGCCGAGACCGAATTCGGCAAGGCGCGGGGATTCGCGGGCATCCGCACGATCGAGGACTTTCGGCGCCAGGTGCCCGTCACCGAGTGGTCCGACTACGCGCCCTACGCCAGCCGCATGGAGGACTGCGAGAAGGACCTGCTCTTCCCAGGTCAGCCGACGCACTTCATCAGCACCAGCGGAACCACTGGCGCCTTCAAGAAGATCCCGGAGAGCGCGGCCGGCGAGCTGGCGAAGTCCATCGTGAGCCGCACCCGCATCGCCCTGCTGATGAAGATGGCGCCGGAGCTGCTGGACGGCTTCTTCATCCCGCTCTCGAACGGCGCCGTTATGGGCAAGACCGCCTGCGGCATCCCCTTCGGATTCGCCTCCGGACTCACCCTGGCCGGCGCACCACCCGAGATCCGCAAGCGCCTGGCCTTCCCGCCCGAGGTGCTGGAGGCGTCGGATGCCGAGACCCTGGACTATCTCATCATGCGCTATGCAGTCGCCAAGCCCAGGGTGCGCCTGCTGGTGGGCAACAACCCGGGCCGCATGACCTCCCTGCTGGAGACGGCGGACCGGCGGCGCGACAGCCTCATCGGCGACATCGAACGGGGCACCTTGTCACCGGATCTCGACCTGCCGCCCGACCTGCGCCAGCAGCTGGAGGCCGATCTGGCACCGGACCCGGAGCGCGCCTCCGCACTGCGGCAGATGGCCGGCGCGCGCGGCCGGCTCGAGCCGCGCGACTACTGGCCGGGCCTGCGCATGGTCTCATGCTGGCTGGGCGGCACCATCGGACGCTACCTGGACAGCCTCATGCCCTGGCTCCCGGAGGGCGTCGTCTTCAGCGACTGCGGCTATGGCGCCAGCGAGGGCAAGCTCAACATCCCCATGCAGCCCGGCGGCGCCGAGGCACCGCTGGCCATCTTCGGCTACTTCTTCGAGTTTCAGCCCCTGTCCGGCGGCGAGCCCCTGCTGGCGCACCAGCTTCGCGACGGCGAGGAGTACGGGCTCATCATCACCACCTACTCAGGTCTCTACCGCTACAACCTGCACGACATCGTGCGGGTCAAGGGCTTCACCGGGGAGACGCCCAACATCCAGTTCGTCAGCAAGACCCGGGACGTCGCCAACCTCGCGGGCGAAAAGCTCAACGGCGCCTTCATCTCGGACGTCATCCGCCAGGCCCTGGCCGCCGAAGAGCGCCATTGGCGCCACTTCTGCGTGGTCACGGACAGTGAGGCGCACCGCTACGAATTCTGCATCGAGCCCGAAGGCGACGACGCACCAGACGCCGCCTGGCTGCACACCATCGACGCGGCGCTGATCCGCGAGGCGTCCGGCTATCAGCTTCTGCGCGCCCAGGGTCTCATCCGGGCGCCACGCCTGCATGTGATGGCTTCCGGCTGGCTCGATCGGCTCTATGCGCAGCATGTGCGGCCCGGCGTCACCACCAGTCAGGTCAAGCTCCCGCTGGTCTGCGACGCCGTGCCGCAGGCCGAGATGACCCTGCGCAGCCTCGACCTCTGAGCCGAGCATGGATTCCGCCAGCTTGAAGCCGCAAGACAGCGCGCGCTCGGTGCTGCTGCTGAGCGCCTATCTCATCTTGATCACGGCGCTGGTGCGGCTCGGCACCAGTCTCTATCTGCCGGCCCTGCCGCTGATGGCCGACGATCTGGGACTCTCCGCCCAGCACATGGCCTCGACCATGACGGTCTACCTGGTCGGCTTCGCCCTGGCATCCGTGCTCCTGGGTCCGCTCTCCGATCAATGGGGACGGCGCCTTCTGGTCCAGGGCGGGGTCGCGGCCTTCGGAGTCGGCTCCCTGCTGTGCGCCCTGGCGCCCAGCTATGGCCTGCTGATCACCGGGCGCATCCTGCAATCGGTCGGCGGCGCCGCCGTCCAGGTGGGCACGCGCGCCATGAGTCGCGAGGCCTTCAGCGACGCGCAGATGATCAGCGTGCTGGGGTGGATCGGCGTCATCACCGGACTGGTCCCAGTGCTCGCGCCCGTGCTCGGCGGCCTGCTGACCCAGGGCCTGGGATGGCACTCGAACTTCTATCTGCTCGCCGGCGGCGCGCTCGCCGTCGTCCTGCTCACACGCGGGATCGCACCCGAGACCCTGGCGCACGAGAATCGCACCCCTTTCAAGCTGGCGGGCACGCTCAAGGCCTACGGCGGGATGCTCGCGGCTTCAGGCTTCATGCTGCCGACCATCCCCCTCATGCTCTGCTTCGCCGTTCAGGGCGCCTATCTGGTCGCGGCCCCCTTTATCTTCATCCACGTCTTCGAGATGTCCCCGGTCGCCTTCGGCTTCACCAGCCTGGCCTTGGTCGGCGGACTCCTGGTTGGGCGGCTGATCTGCATGGCCGCGCTCAAGCGCTGGGGAGACTTCCCGGCCTTCGTGGTCGGCGCGGCGCTGGCATTCGTCGGCGGACTCTGCTCGTTGGGTGTCGTGCTCTCGCAGTGGATCTCCCCGGTCAGCGTGCTCGGTGCCTCGGCGGTCTTCTGCGTCGGCTTCGGCGCCCTGGTGCCGATCGGCATGAAGGCAGGGCTGTCCGCCTTCCCGGATCGCGTCGGCACCTCGTCCGCCCTCTACGGGACCCTGACGCTCGGCGCGACGGCGGTCGGCAGCGGAGGCGTCGGTGCACTGCTGCAGCGCGGCCCACGGGACATCGACCTCCTCTGCCTCACGACCTTCGCCGCCGGGTGCCTGATCCTCTTGACCAGCCTGCTGGCCCGTCACCCCTTGTCCGGGAATGGACGCTTAAGGGATCGCGCAAGGTAGCGTCGCTGAGGTGTCTGGGAACAGGGGCGCCCGGTCCCGAGCACGTCGCCCGCAAGCGGACTCCTACGCGAGCGTCGCCGCCGTCGGCGCCCGCTTGCGGGCGACTCAGCCGTCTGCGGGCCGGAAGAGATGTCGTTCTGGACAGAGCCGATCGGAGAGCGATGCCAGAGGTTGACCTGAAGAAGGGCGTGCAGCACGCACGCAAAACGGGGCTCGCGGCCCCGTGATCGGTCTTTGGCCGAGCTGTCAGACTTCGAGGCCCGCGCCTCGCAGCACTGGGCTCAGCCTTCGGTCAGCATTGGCTGTCCGAAGCCGAGCTTGTCATCAAGCACCACCCCTGAGCGCATAGGGGACGAGGGGTACGAGGCAAATCGCGATCCCGTACCAGAGTGCCCGACGGTCGTTCTCACGCAGCTTTTCTTCCGACATGGTAATCACCTCAACTCATAGACATTAGCTGTTCAGCGGGCGAGCCGGGTCAGTATGTCGAGCCCGCGGCTGCGCCCGAGCGGTGGGCGCTCGATACCCTCAGGCGCCGCCTCTGAGCGCATAGGGGACAAGGGGGACCAGGCAGATCGCAATGCCGTACCAGAGCGCCCGACGATCGTTCTCACGCAGCTTCTCTTCAGACATGGTCGTCACCTCAGCTCATCGACAAGAATGGTCAATTTGGCGAGGCGGGTCAGCTAGACGATCCCGCCACGCCAAGAGAGAGAGCGGCTCTCGACGTCCTTAGGCACCGCCTCTGAGCGCATAGGGGACAAGGGGGACCAGGCAGATCGCAATGCCGTACCAGAGCGCCCGACGATCGTTCTCACGCAGCTTCTCTTCAGACATGGTCGTCACCTCAGCTCATCGACAAGAATGGTCTATTCGGCGAGGCGGGTCAGTGTGTCGAGCCCGCTACGCCAAGTGAGAGAGCGGCTCTCGATGCCCTCAGGCACCGCCTCTGAGCGCATAGGGGACAAGGGGGACCAGGCAGATCGCGATGCCGTACCAGAGCGCCCGACGATCGTTCTCACGCAGCTTTTCTTCAGACATCTCAGTCACCTCACAGTCGCTGGTTGCTCAACAATTTCCGGATGCCGCCGTCGCCATCATCGTCTGGGCTAGAGCCCTGGCGGCGACATCGCCCGCTCACATGAGCCGAGTTGATAGCAGCCAAGAAATATTCAATGAATACCCCGTTCAATCCATGGACATTACCAAGCATTTCACTTGGTTTTTCGGTCGCACGGCCGGCGCAGCTGACGCGAAGGAGGGCTAGCCCAAAATGGAGCGGCCAGCTTCCAGTCAGCAGGCTCAGCTGTGAGGAATCAGGCGATTTCCGAGAATCCTCAGACCAATCGCCCGCTAGCGGGCTCCGACGCGCTCTTATCGGTAGGAGCCCGCTTGCGAGCGATGCCTTCGGAAGAGGCGAGATCGATGAGCCATTAGGGGCGCCAGGCCCTCATCCCCCCAGACGCTTGCGGAGCATCATGGGCTTCCCGAGTGCCTTGGGTTGTTGCAAGGCAATTTTGCGCAATCGCCTCAGGTACTTGCAGAGCCCCTCGCCGACCAATAGCTCACCCGTCGGGCGCGTCGTAGAGCACGGGAAGGCAATTCCAATACAAGGCTCGAAGCTGGTCGCTGGGGGCTGCTGCCTGCCCGCTTGAGCTGCCCCACCCTGCCCTGTATGCTCCGGGCGGCGTCGATCATGGTTTCGGCCACAAGTCTCCCCTAGGCTGGACAAGCGCAGAGACTATGGAAGTATCCTGGGCACACCGCGGAGATCGCGCCCTGCCCTAGGTTGGGCCGACGCGGGAGGGCCAACAATCAACGCGTTAGACTGGCAGCCATGTTGGGATTCATGCCTCAGCCCAACAGGCGCGGAAGTTCTTCATCAGGCTCGCAGCACAGTCCGCCAACGCAGAATTCGGTAGACTTCGCCCTCGCTCGTTCACCCTTGGCCAGTCCGATGACTCAGGCCCTCCGGGCGGTCTCCGGCGCAGGCCGTGCCCCATACTCGCTCGATCCTGATCCAACAGAGTCGCTGAGCCGCTGAGCGGATCGCGCAAAGAATTTCAATGCGTTGCGGAGTCAATTTTGCTCATCCCCCGGTTGAAAGGTCTGCATCGGCCAAGCCTCCATTCTTCGTCGCGGCCTTTGCGGCCTTGCGGCTCGAATCGCCGATTTCAGGTTGACCCGGCGTCCATGACATCGCGCTGCCGAGCCCTCTCGCGGGGCGAGGCGATGCAACGGCAGCAAAGCGCGCCATGACTCAAGAAACCAAGGCCGTCGAGGGCTGGCGGAGCACCTCACGGAACCTGCTCGACCGCCGCGTGATCAGCATGCTCTTCCTCGGCTTCTCCGCCGGCATCCCACTGCTGCTGATCTTTTCGTCGCTGTCGCTGTGGCTGCGCGAGGCCGGGGTCGAGCGCAACGAGGTCACCTTCTTCAGCTGGGCGGCCCTGGCCTATTCCTTCAAATTCGTCTGGGCACCTTTGATCGACAAGCTGCCGCTGCCCTTCTTGACGCGCTGGCTCGGGAGGCGTCGTGGCTGGATGCTGACCGCGCAGCTCGGCATCATCGGCGCGATCCTGCTCATGTCCGCCGTGGACCCGGCGGGTGACGCGGATAGCCTGGTCCGCATGGCCCTGGCGGCAGTCCTGCTCGGTTTCTCCGCGGCAACCCAGGACATCGTCATCGACGCCTTTCGCATCGAGTCGGCGCCGCCGCGGCTCCAGGCGTTGATGTCCTCGACCTACATCGCCGGCTACCGGGTGGGGATGGTGGCATCGGGCGCGGGCGCACTCATACTGGCCTCTTCATTCGGCTCGGAGGCCGGCAGCTACAGCTATGCCGCCTGGCAGTCGACCTATCACATCATGGCGTCGGTCATGCTGATCGGCGTCTTCACCACGCTCTTCGTGCACGAGCCCGAGACCAGCGCGGCACGCGCCCACGCCTACCCGACGTCCGAATACCTGCGCCTGACCGGGACCTTCATCGTCGTGGCCTGCGCCTTCGTCGCCGCATTCTTCTTGAGTGACGGCCTCTTCACGCAGCTCAAGGCACTGGCCGGTGACGGCAACCTGACCAACTTCCTCCTCGAGCTCCTGCACCTCGCATCCGCGGTCGGCGCCGCCGTGCTCGCCGGCTGGTCCATGGTCCAGGCCGGCGCCATCAACCGCAGCACCGCGCGAGAGACCTGGATCGAGCCCGTGCTCGATTTCTTCAGCCGCTACGGCCTCAAGACGGCGCTGCTGATTCTGGCCCTGGTCGGGCTCTATCGGATCTCGGACATCGTCCTCGGCGTCATCTCCAATGTCTTCTACCAAGACATCGGGTTCACCAAGCCGCAGATCGCCACAGCCGTGAAGACCTTCGGCGTCTTCGTCAGCATCGCCGGCGGGCTGCTCGGCGGGCTGCTCGCCAGCCGCTATGGCGTCATGCGCATCCTGCTGCTGGGCGCGGCCCTGTCGTCGGCCGCTCAGCTGACCTTCGTCGCCCTCGCGCTCGTAGGACCCAACCTGCTGATGCTCTACATCGCCGTGGGCGCGGACAATCTGGTGGCCGGACTCGCCAGCGCGGCCTTCGTCGCCTTCCTCTCCAGCCTGACCAGCGTCTCCTTCACGGCCGTGCAATACGCCATCTTCAGCTCGCTCATGACCCTGCTGCCGAAGCTCCTCGGCGGCTACTCGGGCTCCATCGTGGACGGCATCGGCTATCCGGGCTTCTTCGTCTTCACCTGCGTCATCGGCATCCCGGTCATCGGCCTGGTCTGGCTCGCCGGGCGCAAGCTCTCGATCGACGGTCAGGCGCGCGCCAAGACCTGACGGGACAGGACCGCGCTCTGGGTCCAGCCGCGCGGAGGGCTGGGCGAGCGCACCGGCGCTCGAAGCGCGCCGGGCTGGAAGTCGGTCGCCGGCGACTCCACTCACCTGGGTTGAAGGAGGAACCGACCATGCGCAAGTTTTCAGAGGCGTTCAAACAATCGCTGCGATTCCCCCAAGCCCTCATCTGGCTGCTGTGGATCGCCTTTCCCCTCTACGGCTTCATCGCGACCCATTACCTGCTGCCCCCTGAAGACGGCTACACCAAACAGGTCGTCGTCGCGGCCTTCACCGCGGACTTCTCGGCCGTCGAGCCACTGGTGATTGCGGTCTTCAACCTTCTGGGCGTCATCCCCATGACCTACGCCCTGCTGGTGCTCTTCGACGGCAAGGAGCAGCCCCTCCCCGCCTGGCCCTTCGTCATCCTCTCCTTCTTCGCCGGCGCCTTCGGCATCCTCTTCTATGTCGCGCTGAGGCGCTGGGGAACGGCGGTCCAGGGGTCCAAGACAGGGCTCCAGCAGCAGCTCGACACCTGGAAGATCCCGGCGGTCCTCCTCGTGGTCGCGATCGCACTGGTGCTGCTCGGCACCACCGGATCCGTGCAGGATTATGTGGAGCTCTGGCGGACCAAGCCGCTCGTCCATGTCATGACCATCGACCTGGTGCTGCTCCTCCTGGTGCTGCCTTTCCTGGCCATCGACGACATGCAACGGCGCCAGATCCGCAGCCCAGCGTGGCGGGTCCTCGCCTTGGTGCTCCCTCTGTTCGGCGTGCTGCTCTACCTCTTGGCGCGCCCCAAGCTCGCCGACCAGCCGGCGGCGTGAGACCCTACGGCCCCGCAAGGGACCGACCGATGCGAAGCCGCGCCGACCGCCCGGTCTCACGGAAACGCCGATAGCCCAAGGGTGGACGAGCGCGAGCTAAGTCCACCGAAGCCCCCGCCAGCGCTGACGAGAGGGACGAATGCTTTCGCCGCCACACCACGGCCGATCGCAAGATTCGCAAAGCCCCTAATCCGAGGCATCAGCGCGAAGCGGCGCCGACTGCCCGGTCTCACGGAAACGCAGATAGTCGCTCAGCACCAGCGCGTGATCGAAGGCCAGCACCTCCGGCAAGGCATCGACGGAAAAAACGTCGAGGTTGCGCGCGTCATCCTGGGCACGCGGCTCTCCGGTCGCCTCGGCCACGTAGACCGCCGTGACCGTGTGCCCGCGCGGATCGCGGCGCGGATCCGAATAGAGGCCGAGCAGGGCACGCAGGCGCACCTGCAACGAGGTCTCCTCCAGCGCCTCCCGCACCGCCGCCACCTCCAACCGCTCACCAATGTCGACGAAGCCACCGGGAATCGCCCACCCAGGCGGCGGATAACGGCGCTCGATCAGCACGATCGGCCGGCCAGGCCGGTCGGCCAGCTCGATGATGGTATCGGCGGCAAGGAGGGGTGTTTCTGGGCGAGGCATGAGCGGACTCCTAGACGAGGGAGGTGAGATAGGCGGGCGCGCCCCAGGTTCCCAAGGATCACCCCAAGATCGCAAGGGTCAGGTTTTGCCAAGGCAAGAAGCAAGACCTGCCCCTGCTACGTGACCGTGGCGCGCATCACTGATGCGTCTTGACGTACTCGCGCACGATCTCGTTGATGCGCGTCTGCCACCCTGGCCCCGTTGCCTTCATCGCGGCCAGCACGTCGGCATCGAAGCGGATGGTGGTCGAGACCTTGCGCTGCTCCGAAGGCGGACGGCCGATGCGCGCTGTCGGCTTAACCTGCTCCCACTCCTCCGCTGTCAGTGGCCGCGCGTCAGGATCGGTTTCGGCTGCGGCCGCGATTGCAGCATCCTCCTCGGGCGTGTTGACGATGGTTCCCGGCTTAAGACGTGGCATAGCGATCGATCTCCGACTTGGTGGCCTTGCGTAGACTGATGATGCGTAGCCCCTCGGCTTGGTCCACATACACGACATAGAACAGTCTCAGGCCGATATAGCCGATCCCGCATTGCCGGTCTTCTCCGTAGTCCTGGCGGGTGTCGGTCCAGCTGAGTGCGGTATCCCATTCGATGTCCGCCGCCAAGGCGAGCGAGACCCCATGCTTGGCACGATTCCTGGCATCCTTGGCAGGATCGAAGGTAATGTCCACGCGCATTATTGTAGTAACAAAAACGCCAAGCGACGAGGCTCTGCGACGACCCCGCGCGAAAAGTGGCGCAGGCGTGGGCAAGCCTGCGGCATTCATCCCACGCGAAGGCTTGCGGGGCTGGCTTGGCGGTCCCGTGGCGGCCGAGCGGCAGGACCGGCTGTTCGATGACCGGGCGCTAGGCATCGCGCTGGAGCGGTTGGCGCGGCACGGGATGGCGTGACATGCGTCGGCGACCCTGAGCTGTGGGGGCAGCTAAATGGTGCCCCCTGCTGCGTTTGACCCCTGCTGCGTTGCCAGGCCGCACTGGCCCCGGAATTCACAATTCACAGGCCTCGGTTTGGTGCCCCGGCGCTCGTGCGGCCGCCCGAAGCCGTCATCCTCCTCTCGGCCGGAAGTGCCGGATCGGTCCTTCGAAGCGCATTCTGCCGTCGGCGTCCTGCACGTCGTAGGCGGCGATCACGAGGACTTGGGCCGCATTCGCCAACGATTGCATCAAGGCCTGTCCGGCCGAGCTCAGATCGATGGTGCCCGTGGGGCGGGCGAGGGTGACTGGCTGCCCGCTCAGAACGCCGCAGGCGTGCACTTCGATTTTGGGGTAGCGACCGACGAAGCGCCCTCGCAGGAGCTGGAAGTCACGAACACTCTGCGATGTCAGTCCGCTGCCCAGTTGGACGAACCCCGAGTTTCCGTGAGAGATGAGTCGCACGACACCCAGGCCTCCACCCTGTTGATTGGCCCGCTCGAGGATGCGCCGGCAGATGCGGTCCATGGACCACTGCTGGGTCACCGAGAGGTTCTCGGTCGGGCCGTTCCTGGCCTCGCGCTCGGCGGCGCGGATAGCGCTTGCGGGCGTTCTCGTGTCGATGACGTTGACGTGTAGCTCCTGATGCATCGCCCACCTCCGGAATGTGCTTGAAACAGGGTTTCAGAAGCGGAGTCGGCTACCTGCATGGCACGGCTGTGCCGGGCTGCTCTCGGAGCCGACGGAAAGCCCACTCTTCGTCGATAACCACGCATTGCGTATGCCAATATACGGAGGCTTGAAAAGCCCTTCTATTCAGTCTTTTGCATCTGGATGGCAGTAGGATGCCCTGCCAAGAGGGCCGGTCTGGGCCGGTTCGGCTCAGGCTGGCCTGGGCGGTCTAAAGAACAGTGTCAGGTCTTGCCTTTTGACTTTTCGGCTGCGCGAACGATCCGGCTGATCCGCGCGTCATGCAGACCAAAATGGTCGCCGATTTGCTTCAGGGTGTACCCGCCGCTCGCGTAAGCCGCTGCAATGGCCTGGTCTC
>NZ_JAAIJQ010000005.1 GCF_010820565.1 Thiorhodococcus minor
ACCGCCGGGAAACCAGGCGGCAAACAGAGAACACCAACTTCGGCCTAAACGGCGGCAAGGACCCGGCTTACTCTCCGCGAGAACGGGTAGAGTAGAGAGCAGGCGTCCCGTAGCGGTAGGACCGGCCTATCTGTTGCCGCCTCTTTCGTTTGGCGGTACCTCACTAGCCGAACCATGGTCACGGTAGCCAGCCCTTTCTCATCAAACCGTGCGTACAGTTTTCCGCATCTTATGTGCTGCAGCACGTAATGTACGTGAATCCCGGTGAGTACGGGCGCATCGTGCGCATCAAGCTCGACGAGCAGGATCGGCGCATCTTCGTGCCCACCCCGCACGGCTCTCCGAGCTGGCAGCGCGGCTACAACCGCCGCGGTGCGCTCGAGCGCATCAACAACCGTATCGAGCGCCACTTCGGCTTCGAGCAGCACTTCATCCGCGGCATCGCAAAGATGACCCACTGACATCCGCTTCCCCCGTCGCCCCATCCCTTTATCCTTCAAGATTTTGCCCATGCCCCCTCTCCCCCCCATCTCGCTCCCCCAGCTCACGGACCTGGAAACCATCGAACGAGCGGTCGATCCACGCTCCCTGGAGCGCGGCCGGCGCTATGCCCGCAACGGTCACGTGCTGTCCGTCGATCTCGACCAGGCCGGCCAGACTGCAGCCGGTCGGGTGCTCGGCTCGGCCGGGCGCGTCTACCAATGCGTCGTGCAGGGCGTACCCACGGAGGCTGGCGCGCCCGATCTGGTTGGGCACTGCTCCTGTCCCGTGGGCTACAACTGCAAGCATGTGGCGGCCTTGCTGCTGGTGCTCGCCGAGCGGGATCCTCGACCCGTCCCGCCCGACCAGGGGGCACAGCCCCTGCCGAGGCCGCTCGAGGGCTGGCTCAACCGGGCTCAGCGCCTCACGGGCGAGGTCGCTCGCGAAGACAGCCACTACCGACTCCTCTATCTCATCCGACCCAGTGAGAAGTACGGGCTGCGCACGACCAGCGTCCAGGGCATCAAGGCGCGGGCCCTGAAGGAGGGCGGCTGGGGTAAGCCGTACGCCTTCAACATCCTCGGCGGCTCGCGGGCCGACTTCATCACCCGGGAAGACCACCGCATCATGGCGCTGCTGCAAGCCAGCGAGGAGAGCCGCTACGAGCCCAGGCAGGGTCATCTCGAGGGCGACATGGGCGGGGATGTGATGGAGGCCATCGTGCGCAGCGGCCGCGGGTACTACGTCGACCAGGATGGCCTGGCCCCGGATGGGCCTGCATTGCGCTTCGCGGGTCCCTTGCCGGGCAAGCTGATCTGGCGTCTGCAGGAGGATGCGAAGCTGCGCGTGACCCTGGAGGCGGAGCGCCCCGGCCTCGCGCTGCTGGCACTCAGGCCGCCTTGGTATCTGGACCCGTCGAGCGGCGACTGCGGACCTCTGGAGACCGGCCTGGACGACCGCGAGGCCGCCCTGCTGGCGGCGGCCCCGGCCGTGCCCGCCGAGATGGCCGAGGCTTTCGGGCAGGCCGCGGAGCTGCGCATCCCGGATCTGCGTCTGCCCATCCCCGGGCCGCCGGCGCGCGAGACGGTGCCGAGCGAGCCGCCGACGCCCTGTCTCAATCTGCGCAGCGAGGACCTGGCTCAGTCCGAGGCCGCCCGTCACTGGGGTCTGACTCGCGACCCGCAGTGGGTCCATGCCGCTTTTCTGACCTTCGACTACGGCGGGCTGATGGCGGATCCGCGCGACGGTCAGGCGCGTATTCAACGTGTTGAAGGCGGCAGGCTGCTGGTCGCGGAGCGGGACCGGGCCGCCGAGCGCGCGGCGATTCAGCGCCTCGAGCACCTCGGCTTCACCAAGCCGCTCGAGCCGAGCGAGCAGCCCGGGCTCTGCCTCGAGCTGCCCGACGACGCGGCCTGGATGCATCTGGTGGTGCGCGAGCTTCCGCTCCTGGGGGCCGAGGGCTGGCGGATCCAGATCGACGAGAGCTTCCGCTTCCGTCTGGCCGAGACCGGAGACTGGGAGCTGGACATCGACCCGTCCGAGGGCGGGCGCTGGCTGGACGTCGGGCTCGGCATCGAGGTCGACGGCACCCGCATCGACCTGCTGCCCGTCTTGGTGAGGATGATCCAGGCCCAAGCGGGCCGCTTTTCGGCGCAGAATCTCGCGGCGATGGACGAGGAGGCGGAGCTCCCTCTGCGCTTGGACGACGGACGCCTGCTCATGATGCCCGCGCAGCGGCTGCGGCCCATCCTGGCGACCCTGGTCGAGCTCTATGATCCCGAGCGGCCGCTGTCCGCGAACGGCCGTGTGCGGCTGTCTCATCTACAGAGCGCCCAGCTCGCCGAGCTGGAGGACGCGGACCCAGAGCTGCGCTGGCGCGGCGGTGAGTCGGCGCGTGACTGGGGACGGCGGCTCAAGTCCTTCCAAGGGCTGGCCGAGGTCGCGCCGCCCGAGGTCGCGCCGCCCGAGGCGCTGGAGGCCGAGCTGCGCCCCTATCAGCGCGAGGGCCTGGACTGGCTGCAATTTCTGCGCGAATACGGTCTCGGCGGCGTGCTGGCCGATGACATGGGGCTGGGCAAGACGGTGCAGACGCTCGCCCACCTGCTGGCCGAAAAGGCCGGCGGGCGCGCGGACCGCCCCAGTCTCGTGGTCGCGCCCACCAGTCTCATGTTCAATTGGCGCCGCGAGGCCCAGCGCTTCGCGCCCTCCCTCAAGGTCCTGCTGCTGCATGGCGCCGACAGGCGCAAGCGGTTCGAGGCCGCGGCCGAGCAAGACCTGGTGCTCACCACCTATCCGCTGCTCCCGCGCGATGTCGACGCCCTGGCCAGGCAGGAGTGGCACCTCCTGATCCTGGACGAGGCGCAGGCGATCAAGAACCCGCGCAGCAAGGCCGCCCAGGCGGCGCGCCAGCTCCAGGCGCGGCATCGGCTCTGCCTCACGGGCACGCCGCTCGAGAACCACCTGGGCGAGCTCTGGTCATTGCTCGACTTTCTGATGCCGGACGTCCTCGGCGACGAGCGCCGCTTCCGCCGGCTCTTTCGGACCCCCATCGAGCGTCACGGGGACGTCGAGCGCAGCGAGCAGCTGCGCCGCCGCATCGCGCCCTTCCTGCTGCGCCGGACCAAGGACGCCGTGGCCTCCGACCTGCCGCCCAAGACCGAGATCCTGCGCGAGGTGCCCTTGGCGCAGGATCAGCGCGATCTCTACGAGACGCTGCGTCTGGCGCTGCACGAGAAGGTGCGTGCGGAGGTGAAGCGCAAGGGGCTGTCGCAAAGCGGCATCATCATCCTGGATGCCCTGCTCAAACTGCGTCAGGTCTGTTGCGACCCGCGTCTGGTCAGCCTGGAGAGCGCGCGCGCGGTGAAGGGCTCGGCCAAGCTCGAGCTGCTGCTGGCCTTGCTGCCTGAGCTGCTGGACGAGGGGCGGCGCATCCTGCTCTTCTCGCAGTTCACCAGTATGCTGGATCTCATCCAGGGCGCCTTGATGGAGTTGGGGATGCGTGAGAACCGCGACTTCGTCAAGCTCACCGGCCGCACCCGCAACCGCGCGCTGCCGGTCGATCGTTTCCAGGCCGGCGAGGTCCCGCTCTTCCTCATCAGCCTCAAGGCCGGGGGCAGCGGGCTCAACCTCACCGCGGCGGACACCGTCATCCACTATGACCCCTGGTGGAATCCGGCGGCTGAGCGTCAGGCCACGGACCGTGCCCATCGGATCGGCCAGGACAAGCCGGTGTTCGTCTACAAGCTGCTCACCGAGGGGACGGTCGAGCAGCGCGTCGCCGAGCTCCAGGCGCGCAAGCAGGCCCTGGCCGACGCCATGCTCGCCGGCGGAGGCGCGGCTGCGGGCAGCCTGAGCGCGGACGATCTCGATCTCCTGTTCGCCCCCATCGTCGACTAGCGGCTTTCCAGGACCTGCCAGCCATGACCACCATTCCATCGCACAAGGAGATTCAGGCCCTGGTCGACCGGCTGCTGCTGGAGCAGGGCCGGCTCGACCCCTTCGAGCTGCTGCTCGCCGCCGATCTGCTGGCCTATGAGGACTACGAAGCCTGGCGCACGGGCGCGCGCCCGGATCTCGAGTCCGTCCTGCATGGCAGCCCCGCGGAGATCGCCGAGCTGCTCGAGCAGGCGGCGGACTATGCGCGGCGGCAGAAACTGGAGCCGACGCCGCTCGCGCATGGCGCCTGGGGCGGGGCCAGCACGCGGCTATCGGTCGGCCCCAGCCGCAAACTGGAGAAGGCCTGCGCGGAATCCTGGGCGCCGGCCGCGGAGCGGATGCAGCTGGATCTCTTCCACGACTCGAGCGAGCGCCTGCTCGAGGAGGCCATCCGCCTCGCGCTGGCCGAGCGCAGGCTGGACGCGGCGCGTGCGCAGGTCAGCCAGCTGGCGCGCGAGCACCCACGCCATCCGGACTTGCGAGGCTACCTGCGGCTGATCCAGTGTCTCGACGACAGCGCGGTCGCGAGTCCGGGTATGCGCGCCGCCGACCGGATCGCCGAGCTGGAGGGGATCGAGCCCCTGGCGCGGCAGCTCCTGGGCCATCGCGCCAGAGACCTCCTCGCCGTCCTCTGGGCGGCGCTTGCCGAGCGTCTGGACGACCGGGATTTCGACCCGGCTGACCCTCGTCTGCACCCAAGTCATGCCTGGGCGCGCGCCGGCCGCTGGGAGGCCGTTCGGGCCTCCATCGAGTGCGTCGAGCATTGGGCCGACTGGGCCCTTCTGCTGGAGCGCCACGCCGAGGCCGCATGGCGCCGCCGTGACATCGCCGCTGCGCGTCAGGACTGGCTGCGGCTCTGCTGGGAGTACCCGCCCGAGGCCGAGCGCCTCCTGCGCGGCGCCAATTTTCCCGACCCCTGGCTCGCTCGGCTGTGGCGCGACTTCGAGGACCTGGAAGCGCTGCTCGAGACGGAGGATTTTCCCGCCTGGCTGCTCCTTCAGGAGTCCGTTGGCGCGCCACCGCCTCCACCTGAGCGCGCCCCGGCCGACGAGCGCGGCGACCCCTACCGCCTTCTGCACCTCATGGTCAGCGGCGACGACGACATCGCGCTGCGCCGTCAGCTCGACGAGATTCATCCGGAGCTGCTGCGCCAGTACCTTCGTCGGCGCGCTCGGTGATTGATCCGCAAGAGAGCTGTTGAACCGCAAAGCGCAGGAAGCGCGCAAAGGATTTCAATGCGTTGCGTTGCGTTGCGGGGCTTGCTAAGGCGATTTCTCGAACTCTTCCGACCAGCCTTTCACGCTCAGGAAATGAGTGAAGGGATGAGGGCAGGATGCGCTCCGCCGGTCATTTTTCCCGCCTACGCCCCAGGATCGCCCGCAAGCGGGCTCGTACGGCGCCGTCTTCGTAGGAGCCCGCTTGCGGGCGATTGGTATGAGGATTCTCGGAAATCGCCTTAAGCAGTGGCCTCTCGTTTTCTTGTGTCCCCTGCGCCTTTGGGGAGCCAGAGGTTCGCCCGAGGCTCGCGGATGGGTATCCTTTCAGGGCAAGCCCGCGCCAATGGCTGTCGCGAGCCGCAAATCGCCTGGAAGTCGAGTAATGGACGAAACCCCACTGCAGATTTTGACCCGCGTCTTCGGCTACGACGCCTTCCGGGGTGCTCAGGCCGAGATCATCGATCAGGTGGTCGGCGGCGGAGATGCCCTGGTCCTGATGCCGACCGGTGGCGGCAAGTCGCTGTGCTATCAGATCCCGGCCATGGTGCGGCCGGGCACGGCGGTGATCGTCTCGCCGCTGATCGCGCTCATGCAGGATCAGGTGGACGCGCTCCGGCAGCTCGGCGCGCGCGCGGCCTTCCTGAACTCCTCGCTGACGCCGGACGAGGCCCGGGGGGTGGAGCAGGGGATGCTGGAGGGGCAGCTGGACCTGGTCTATGTCGCGCCCGAACGGCTGCTGACGGACCGCTTTCTGTCCCTGCTGGACCGGATTCAGGTCGCCCTCTTCGCCATCGACGAGGCGCACTGCGTCTCTCAGTGGGGGCATGATTTCCGGCCCGAGTACATCGAGCTCAGCCGCTTGCACGAGCGCTGGCCGCAGGTCCCGCGCATCGCCTTGACGGCGACGGCCGACGCGCCCACCCGCAACGAGATCGTCAAACGGCTACGGCTCGAAGAGGCCAAGCAGTTCGTCTCCAGCTTCGATCGGCCGAACATCCGCTATCGCATCGTCGAGAAGGCCAATCCCCGTCAGCAGCTCCTGAGCTTCCTGCGCCGCGAGCACCCGAAGGATGCAGGCATCGTCTACTGTCTGTCGCGCCGCCGGGTCGAGGAGACGGCATCCTATCTCCAATCCCAGGGCTTCTCGGCCTTGCCTTATCACGCCGGCTTGTCCGCCGACATGCGGCGCGAGCACCAGGCCCGCTTCCTCCGCGAGGAGGGCCTGGTTATGGTCGCGACCATTGCCTTCGGCATGGGGATCGACAAGCCGGACGTGCGCTTCGTGGTCCACTTGGATCTGCCCAAGAGCCTGGAGTCCTACTATCAGGAGACCGGCCGCGCCGGCCGCGACGGTCTGCCCGCGGATGCCTGGATGACCTATGGCCTGGGCGACGTCGTCATGCTCAGGCGCATCATCGACGGCTCCGAGGCCAACGCGCACTTCAAGCGGCTCGAGATGCAGAAGCTCGACGGCATGCTGGGCTACTGCGAGACCACCCAGTGCCGCCGTCAGGTCATGCTCAATTACTTCGGCGAGACCCTGGCCGAGCCCTGCGGCAACTGCGACATCTGCCTGGAGCCCGTGGAGACCTGGGACGGGACGGTCGCGGCGCAGAAGGCGCTCTCCTGCATCTACCGCACTGGCCAGCGCTTCGGCAGCGCCTATCTGACCGACGTGCTGCTGGGCAAGGACCTGGAGCGGATTCGCCGCTTCGGCCACGACAAGCTCAGCACCTATGGCATCGGCAAGGAGCTGTCCGCGGATCAATGGAAATCGGTCTATCGGCAGCTGGTGGCCGCCGGACTGGTCGCGGTGGACATGGAGGGCCATGGCGCGCTGCGGCTGACCGAGCGCAGCCGCCCCATCCTGCGCGGCGAGCAGAGCATCCAGCTCAGGCGCGATCCGGACCGCAAGCAGACGGCCGCCGCGAGCCGCGCTCGCCCCGTCGTGGCCCCCTCCGACCCGGAGGCCGCGGCACTCTGGGAGGCCCTGCGCACCTACAGGCGCGAGCTGGCGCAGGAGCAGAACGTGCCCGCCTATGTCATCTTCACGGATGCGACCCTGCAGGAGCTGGTGGCCTACCGCCCGCGCGACCTGGACGAGCTGAGCCGCATCAGTGGTGTCGGACAGGCCAAGCTGGAGCGGTTCGGGGCGGGTTTTCTCGCCGTGCTCGAGGAGCACGCGGCGGAGCACGGGCGCCCGGGCGACCTGCCAGCCCTGCCGCCGGAGCCCCTTCAGCGCCCGCAGGCGCCGCAGGCTAAGGAGGTCGGTCTCTCCGAAACGGTGCTCGCGACCCTGGACCTCTTCCGGGAGGGGCTGGACCCCGATGCCATCGCGGCCCGACGCGCCCTCAAGCGGACGACCGTCTTCACCCATCTGTCGCGCTGCATCGAGGAGGGCGAGCTCGCCGTCACGGATGTCGTGAGGCTGGACCCGGAGACGCGCCAGCGCATCGAGCAGGCGTTCGAGCAGCTCACGGATACCACGGGCATCGTGCTCAAGCCCGTCTACGACGCCTTCGAAGGCCGCTACGACTACGGCCTCTTGCGCTGCGTCCGTGCTGGCATGGGCAAGTCCGCCTGAGCCGGCTGTCTTTTCCAGGGTGCTGGCGCGACTCGGACTCTATTCCAGCGTCTCTTGCGGGGACGGGTGACGCTGGGACTGTTGGCCGGCAGGTCAACAGGTGTCGGTCTGGAGGCCGACACTCCCAGCACTGACGGCGCCTAAATCGAAACGGGGATCTCAGCTCGGCGTGAAAGGGGAGACGCGCCGCCGTCCTGGAGCCCCGCGTGACTGAGTTTGCAGTCTCGGCCGAGTCTGCCCTCCGCTCGGCGGCCGCATCCGTCTTTTGGCGCGAAAGCTGGTCGACTCGAGCCGTCGATTTTCAGTCGAAGGCGCCCACGCCTGCCCAAGATCCTGGGCCTCCATCAAGGCACTGCGCAGCGAGGCACAAGGCTATGCCGCTCTACGAAATGCGCAAATTCGTCGCGCCGGAGCTCATCTTCGGGGCGGGGTCGCGTCACCGTGCCGGCTACTACGCACTGAACTTGCAGGCCAGGCGACTGCTGATCGTCTCGGATCCTGGGGTCATTCAAGCCGGCTGGCTGGACGACCTGATGCCGACACTCGAGGAAGCAGGGCTCGAGACGCGGGTCTTCAGCGGCGTGACCCCGAACCCGCGCGATCACGAGATCATGGCGGGTGTCGCGCTGTATCGTCACGAGGGATGCGACGTCATCCTCGCCATCGGCGGCGGTAGCGTGATCGACTGCGCCAAGGGCATCGGCGTCGTCGTCGGCAATGGCGGTCAGGTGCTCGACTATGCCGGCGTGGATCGGATCTCGCTGCCCGGTCCACCGCTCATCTGCATCCCCACCACGGCGGGAACCGCCGCCGACATCTCGCAGTTCGCCATCGTCAACGACGTCGGCCGCCGCTGCAAGACGGCTATCGTCAGCAAGACCGTGGTCCCGGATATCGCCCTGGTCGATCCCGAGGTCACCCTGACCATGGATCCCTATCTCACCGCCTGCGCTGGGCTGGACGCGCTCACCCACGCCATCGAGGCCTATGTGTCCACCGCCAGCTCCCCGGTGGTCGACATCCATGCGCTGGCCGCGATCGAGCTGGTCCGCGACAACATCAAGACGGCGGTGGCCGAGCCGGCCGATCTGGCCGCGCGCGAGAACAGATGCTGGCCAGCCTGCAGGCGGGCTTGGCCTTCTCGAACGCCAGCCTCGGCGCCGTGCATGCCATGGCGCATAGCCTGGGCGGCTATCTGGATCTTGCCCATGGCGAGAGCAACGCGCTCCTGCTCGATCATGTCATCCGCTTCGACTTCAGCGTCGCCGAAGCCCGCTACGAGCAGGTGGCGCGCGCCCTGGGCGTGCCGGCGGACCGGGCGCCGACGGCGATCCGGCAAGAGCGCATCCTGGGCGCGCTTCAGGAGCTGCGCGGGGCCTGTGGTATCCAGGCCGGTCTGGCGTCGCGCGGCGTGACTTCAGGTGCGATTGCGGACCTGGCGCCGCCGGTGATCCGTGACGCCTGCATCTTCACCAATCCGCGCCGGGCCAACCTCGACGACATCAAGACCCTTTATGCCGAGGCGCTCTGAGATAGACGAGGACCGGCTCTGGCAAGAGCAGCGCGACCGCATCATCGGTCTCGGCGAGCGCTCCTCTCGCAAGAGCTATTATCCCGAGCTGCGCCGCAGTCTCTCGCGCCTGGAGCGGTTTCGCGCCCTCCTGGATTGCGCGGGCGAGATGATCCTGCTGATCGCCTTGCCGAGCGGCGAGGTGATCGATGCCAATAGCGCCTCCGCCGGTCTGCTGGACCTGCCCCTGGACGCCGTCATCGGGCGTCGGCTCGATGCCTTGGGCTTGAGTCATGCCGAGAGCATCCTGGCCGAGCTGGTCCAGGGCGACGGACTCGGCAGCTCGCCCTCGCTCGAGCAGGAGGTGACGCTGCAGAGGCCTCAAGGGCCGCTGCACATGGATCTCGTCTACCGCGTCGCGAATCTCGACGGCGTGGCCTACGGCATTCTGCTGGGTCGGGACGCGACCAAGCGGGTTGCGGCCGAGGCGAGACTGCGCCTGGCGGCGCGCGTCTTTGCCGACAGTGGCGAAGGCATCATGGTGGCCGACGGGCGCAGCCGCCTCATCGAGGTCAATCAGGCCTTCGAGACCATTACCGGCTACCCGCGCGCTGAGGCCATGGGCAAGCGCCTGAGCGCCTTCGGCAGCGCCAAGCACGAGCCGGGCTTCCGCCGGACGGTCATGAAGGCGCTACGCAGGGACAGCTTCTGGCAGGGTGAGGTCTGGAGCCAGCGCAAGAATCGCGACGTCTATCCGCTCTGGCTGTCGCTGAGCGTGATCCGGGACGACCTGGGGCGGGTGCAGAATCTCGTCGCCATGTTCTCGGACATCACCGAGAGCAAGGCCAACGAGGCGCGCATCCACTACATGGCCCACCATGACTTCCTCACCGGGCTGCCGAACCGCTTTCTGCTCGCGGACCGTTTGACGCAGCTCGTCGCGGCCTCCAGGCGCGGCGGCGGAAAGCTCGCCGTGCTCTTCATCGACCTGGATCGCTTCAAGACGGTCAATGACTCCTTGGGACACAGTGTCGGCGACCGCCTCCTCTGTGTGATCGGGGAGCGTCTGCGCAGCCTGCTGCGCGCCTCGGATACGGTTGCGCGCCAGGGCGGCGACGAGCTCATCGTGCTCCTGTCGCAGATCGACGGCCCGGCCGAGGCCGCGCGCGTCTGCGGCAAGCTGCTCCCCGCGCTGAGCGAGCCCTGCTTGATCGATGGGCTGGAGCTGTCCGTCACGCCCTCCATCGGTATCGCGGTCGGGCCGGAGGACGGCGAAGACAGTGACAGCCTGCTCAAGCACGCCGACCTGGCCATGTATCAGGTCAAGCAGCAGGGGCGCAACGACTTCGCCTTCTTCAGGCCCGAGATGCGCGTGCGTATCGCCAATCTGCTCCAGCTGGAGAAGCATCTCAGACATGCCGTCGACCGTGAGGAGCTGAAGCTCTTCTATCAGCCCCAGGTGAGCCTGGAAACGGACCGGATCGTCGGTGTCGAGGCCTTGGTGCGCTGGCGGCATCCGGAGCGGGGGCTGGTGCTGCCGGGCGAGCTCATCGGGCTCGCCGAGGAGACGCGGCTGATCTTCCCCATCGGCGAGTGGGTGCTGCGTCAGGCCTGCCGCCAGCTTGCGCGATGGCGTCAGGTGCTCGATCCCGGTCTGCGCATGGCGGTCAATCTCTCGGCCGTTCAATTCCAGCAGCCCGGGCTTGCCGAGATGGTGCGCTCGGCCCTGGATGACGCTGGGCTGGAGCCGCAGGCGCTGGAGCTGGAGGTGACCGAGAGCCTGCTGATGGACAATGCCAGCCGCACGGTCGAAACCCTGACCATGCTGAAGGAGATGGGTATCCAGCTGTCGATCGACGACTTCGGGACCGGCTATTCGTCGCTGGTCTACCTCAAGCGCTTTCCTGTGGGGCAGCTCAAGATCGACCGCTCCTTCGTGCGCGACATCCTGGAGGACAGCGGCGACGCGGCCATCTGTACCGCCATCATCGCGCTTGCGAGCTATCTGCGCCTGGAGGTGGTTGCCGAGGGGGTGGAGACGCCGGAGCAGCTCGATTGGCTGAGGCGCTCGGGCTGTGATCGCGTGCAGGGCTATCTGCTCGGGCGGCCGGCTCCCGCCGCTGAGATCGAGGCGATGTTGGCGCGCGACGCAGAGGTGGATCTGGTGTCTGGGAAGGCGCGAGCGGGATCTTGAGTGTCAAGATCGGCATTGGAGCCGCAGAGGCGCAAAGGGTAGCGGCCTGGTCCATGCGTGGCTTGCGCCCAAGGGCGGAGCCCAGGCGGGCATCGCGCGCCGGCGAGTCGACCGATCTCAGAACGCTGGCCGCTGCAAGCTGACAGCTTTCTCCACGGTTGAAGAGGGTCGGAAAGGAGGCTGGTGGAGCCCAGCCTCAGAGGGCAGTCGCATCGAAAGGACTGGGCCGCGCCTTGGCAGGCCCAGCCTTCAACCTAAGAAGAGCAGTTGAAGCGCAAAGAGCACAAAGGGCACAAAGGGCACAAAGAGCACAAAGAAGCACAAAGGATTTCAACGGCCGTGATCGTCAGTTGGATCTGTAGGGTGGACGAGCCAGAGCGAAGTCCACCGAATCCCGTGCCAGCTTTGGTGGACTGCGCTGCGCTTGTCCACCCTTGCGGGATACCGGGCCAATCTAATGATCGACGCCACTTCAACACCTTGTCTGCGAAGCGATGCTCACTCAGAGGGTGAAGCGACGCGGCGACTCAAGTCTCTGTTTTTTTTCGTGTCCTTCGTGCCTTTGCGGTTCCGATTGCCGAATCTAGGTTCAAGGATCCCTTGGGCCTTAGACCTTCCGGGCCTCCATCATGCGCTCGATGATGGGCTGAAGGATGATCTCCATCGCCATTCCCATCTTGCCGCCGGGCACGACCATGCTGTTGCGGCGCGACATGAAGGAGTCGTGGATCATGGAGAGCAGGTAGGGGAAATCGACCTGCAGCTTCTCCGGATCCCGGAAGCGGATGATGACGAAGCTCTCGTCGGGCGTCGGGATGTCACGCGCGATGAAGGGGTTCGAGGTGTCGACCGTGGGCACGCGCTGGAAGTTGATGTCCGTCATCGAGAACTGCGGCGTGATGTAGCGGATATAGTCCGGCATGCGGCGCATGATGGTGTCGACGATGGCCTCGGCCGAGTAGCCGCGCTCGAGGTTGTCGCGGTGGATCTTCTGGATCCACTCCAGGTTGACGATGGGCACCACGCCGACGCCGAGATCGACATGCTGGGCGACGTTGTTCTCTTCCGTGACGACCAAGCCGTGCAGCCCTTCATAGAAGATCAGGTCGGTCTTCTCCGGCAGATCCTCCCAAGGCGTGAATTGCCCCGGATTCAGGTTGGTGCCCAGGCGCGCGTTGTGCTCGGCGGCCTCTTCATTGCTGTGGATGTAGTAGCGCTTCTTGCCCCCGCCGCTCTCGCCATAATCATGGAAGAGCTCTTCGAGCAGATCGAAGCGGTTGGCGTCTGGGCCGAAGTGGCTGAGGCTTTCACCGCGCTCAGCGGCCTTGGCCATCTCTTCCTTCATGGCGACGCGGTCATAGCGGTGAAAGCTGTCGCCCTCGATGACGGCGGCACTGATGTCGTCGCGGAGAAAGATGTGCTCGAAGGCGCGCTTGACGGTCGTGGTTCCCGCCCCGGAGGAGCCGGTGACGGCGACGACTGGGTGTTTCTTTGACATGAGCTTCTCCCCGTTCTCTATCGTTATCTTAAGGACGCCGGATTCTTGACCCGGATACCATTAGTGAGAAATGATCCCCTAATATATCACGAAGATTCAGGTCGATAGCCCGCAAGTTGCTGTACTTCGGGTCCTCGGCATCTCGGCCAGGGAGGGCGTCGGTGGAAGGTTCTGGAGCAGTCAGGTCTCGCCTGTCGTCCGCGCTGCGTCGGCTGCGCATGAGCACGGAGCTGCAATCGGCCGCCGTGCGCATGCTGACCAATGTGCTCGGGGCGCTCTACATCGCTCTCGGCGCCTGGTTCGGCTACTACAGGGTCGACCCTGCCTATTTCCTGACGATCTTTGCGGTCCACTTCGTTCTCAGTGTGGCGCTGCTCGTCAGCGTGATGCGGCGGGCCGACTGGTCGGGGCGCCGCTACTTCGCCCTCTGTCTGGATGTGATCGTCGCCAGCTTGGCGATCTCCATCACCCAAGACGCCATCAGCCCCTTCTACCTGCTCTACATCTTGATCTTCATCTCGGCGGGGACACGCTTCGGCCGCGGCCATTTGGCCTTCGCCGCTGTGGTTGCGGTCGTCGCCTACAACCTGGTTCTGATCCAGCTCGGCGAGTGGCAACGCCACCCCTTCGAGGCCGGGTTCTTTCTCTTGCTCCTCATTCTGCTGCCCTGGTATCAGGCCTCGCTGCTGCGTCAGCTGCAGCAGGCCCGCGCGGACGCCGAGCGCGCCAATCGGGCGAAGAGCGATTTTCTGTCCTTCATGACGCACGAGCTGCGCACGCCGCTCAGCGGGGTCGTCGGCATGGCGAGCCTGCTCGAAGAGACGGCGCTCGACGCCGAGCAGCGCGACTATGTCGCCGCCATCCGCAGCTCAGGCGCGACGCTGGACGCCTTGATCGGCGACGTTCTGGACTTTTCCAAGATCGAGGCCGGCAAGCTGGTCTTGGAGAAGATTCCCTTCGATCCGCAGGAGCTGACGCGCGAGGTCTGCGAGATCCTCATGGCGAGGGCGCGGGAGAAGGGGCTCGACCTGATCTGCCGGGTGGACGCGACCCTTCCCCGCCGCGCTCACGGCGATCCATTGCGTGCTCGGCAGATCCTCTTCAACCTGCTGGGGAATGCGATCAAGTTCACCGACGCGGGCGAGGTCGAGGTGCGGCTCGCCCCGTCCGCGCCCGTGGCGAGCTTAGATCGTCCGCATTTGCTGCTGGAGGTGCGGGACACCGGGATCGGGATTCCGGCGGACAAGCTCGATCGACTCTTCGAGGGCTTTACGCAGGTCGATGCATCCACCACGCGCCGCTTCGGGGGAACTGGGCTTGGACTCGCCATCGTCGGGAGCCTGACGCTGCTGATGGGCGGTGTCGTCGAGGTGGCGAGCGAGCCAGGTCTCGGGAGTCGCTTTCGGGTGCGTTTGCCCTTGCTGGCGCAATCCGCCGACGCGCCGGCGAAGGCATCGGACCGACGACTGGATGGGATCTCCGTCCTCATTGTCGAGCCCAATGCGACGCAGCGCGGTTTCCTGGAAGAAATCCTGGGGGGCGAGGGTGCGGCGTGCGAGCTGGTGGCGGCGATCGATGCGCTCGGCGCCGGGTGCGCCCGGCCCGAGATCATCCTTCTGGGAGGGTGCTCCGTCGCGTCGGATCTGCCCGCGCAAGTGACCTTGGCTCGGGCGCGCTTCGGGGCACCCATTCCCTGCCTCGCGCTCTTCGATGTCGGGAGCAGGCCGGTGGGTGCGGGCGGCCCGCATGTCGCTGTGCTGAGCAGGCCCTTCCTGCCGGACAGCCTGGTGCTCAGTGTCCTGCGCCTCTTGGGGAGGAATGCGCGGAGCCTTGCCGGCCCGGATCATGTGGCGACGCGGCCTCGGTCCGGGGAGGCGGTCGATTCGGATCTGGCCGCGCTGCGGGTGCTGGTGGCCGAGGACAACGAGATCGCTGCCAAGGTGCTGACCAGCTTCCTGACCAGGCTTGGCGTCGAGCACACTCGATTTCGGGATGGCGAGGCGGCCTTGGGCGCGGCCCTGGAAGGCGACTACCAGCTTGCGCTGGTGGATATTCACATGCCGCAGCTCGATGGGGTGGGATTCGCCCAGCGCATGCGCGGCGCTCAGGGCGCCCGGCGGCTGCCAATCGTCGCACTGACCGCGAACGCCTCGGAGGATGAGCGTCAGCGCTGCCTGGCGGCCGGCATGGACGATTTCTTGAGCAAGCCCGTGCGGCCGGCCGAGCTGCACAGGGTGCTCCAGACCTATGCGCGGGTCGAGTGACTCAAGTCGCCGCAGCCTCGGCGTGGGCCGCTGGATCGCTGTGCGCTGGCTTCGCGGCCGTCTTGAGCCGCCTGACGAGCTTATCGATGACGTTCTTGAGCGCGATCATCAGGCCGAGTCCGATGAAGGCACCGGGCGGCAGGATAGCGATGAGCGCGCCCTGATAGTCGTCTCCAAGACTCACCGTGAGCCCCTTGGCGGCCTCGCCGAGCAGTAGGTCCGCTTGGTAGAAGATGGTCCCCTGGGCGACGAATTCGCGCAGCGCGCCCAAGGTGGTCAGCACCAGCGTGGCGCCAAGCCCGACGGCGAGACCGTCCACCAGGGCGCGGTCGACGCGGTTCTTGGAAGCGAAGGCCTCGGCGCGGCCGATAATCATGCAGTTGACCACGATCAGCGAGATGAAGAGGCCGAGGACGAGATACATCTCATAGAAGTAGGCCTGCATGATGAGCTCGACCAGGGTCACGAAGGAGGCGATGACCAGGACGAAGACCGGAATGCGGATCTCGGGCCGGACCAGATGGCGCACGAGCGAGACCGTGCCGTTGGAGCAGGCGATCACGGCCGTGGTGGCCAGTCCCATCCCGAGCCCGTTGGTCGCCGAGGTGGTGGTCGCCAGCAAGGGGCAGAGGCCGAGCAGGGCGACCAGCATCTGATTGTTGCTCCAGATGCCCTCGCCGACGATGCTGGCATAGCTTTGCGGTGCGGACATCAGGTGCGCTCCTTCTCGTCGGCCGGCGCGGCCGGCTTGGCCTTGAAGAGCGCCTCGCCCTGCTGATCGACATAGATCAGGGTGCTCTTTACCGCGTTGACGATGGACCTCGGCGTGATGGTCGCGCCGGTGAACTGGTCGAACTCCCCGCCGTCACGCTTGACGGCCCATTTCTCGGGCGGCGGGTTGCGCAGGGACTTCCCGTTGAACTCCAGGACCCAGTCGGACTTGGTCTCCTCGATCTTGTCGCCCAGTCCAGGCGTTTCGTGGTGCGAGATGACGCGCACGCCGCCGATGGTGCCGTCGTGCAGCACGGAGACCAGGAGCTTGATGGGGCCGGCGTAGCCGTCGGGCACAATCGGCTCGAGCACCACGGCGACCGGATCCTCTCCGTTGCGCGCGCGATAGACCTCGGTGACCTCAGCGCCCAGGTACTCTCTCGCCTTCACCTCAATGCCGTCCTGGAGCGGGTCATTGTCGATGCGCTCGCTCGGGAGGATGGTATCGAGCTTGCGCTTCATCGCCTGGTACTGGTTGTCGGCGATGCGCCCGTCGACGGCCTCGTGCGTGACCGCCACCAAGGAGACGCCGCTCACGGCGAAGGCACCGAGAACGAATCCGGCGAGCAAGATGGATTTGGTCTTCATCCGCGTTCTCCACCATGTCCAAATACGCGTGGCTGGGTGTAGTAGTCGATCGTCGGTGCGGCGATGTTCATCAGCAGCACGGCGAAGGCAATGGCGTCCGGGTAGCCGCCCCAGCTGCGGATCACATAGACGGTCACGCCAATCAGGGCACCGAAGATGACCTGGCCGCGCTTGGTCGTGCAGGCGGTGACCGGGTCTGTGGCAATGAAAAAGGCCCCTAGGATGGCCGCCCCGCTAAAGAGGTGGAAGGCCGGGAAGGGGTGCGTCTGCGGATCGATCAGCCAGAAGACCCCGGCGCTGACCAGCAGGCCCGTCAGCATGGAGACGGGGATGTGCCAGGTGATGACGCGGCGCCACAGCAGATAGACGCCGCCGAGCAGGAACCAGTTCCCGACCCATTCCCAACCGCGGCCGCCGAAGCTGCCCCAGAGCGGGCTCTGGCGGATCTCCTCGATGGTCATGTCGAGATCCAGCTTGCCGCGCATCTCATCCAGCGGCGTGGCCGAGGAGACCGCGTCCCAGTCGAGTCCGGGCGGGAGGGCGCCGGTGAGGATGGCGCGCAGCGATTCCATGAAGGTGAAGCCGTGCTCGGCCAGCATGCTGGGCGCCAGCCAGGTGGTCATGGCGACCGGATAGGAGATCAGCAGGAAGACATAGGCCGCCATCGCCGGATTGAAGGGGTTGTAGCCCATGCCGCCGTAGAGCTGCTTGACGAGGACGATCGCGAACAGGATCCCCAGCAGCGTCAGCCACCAGGGCAGGGTCGGCGGCACCGAGATGGCGAAGAGCACGGCCGTGACGACCGCGCTCAGGTCGCCGACCGCTGGCCAGGGGCGGCGGCCGCGCAGCAGGACCACGGTCGCCTCGGCGAGCACGGCAAAGGTCACGGCGAGGACCACATTGATGAGCACGCCCCAGCCGAAGAACCAGATCATGGCGGCGACGCCCGGCACCAAGGCCAGCAGGACCTGCAGCATGATCTGGTCGACCCGATTGGCACGGGGGACATGGGGCGAGGAGACGATGGTGCTCTTCATGGGCGAATACTGTGAAGGGGCGAATGGGCCTGAATTCGGGATTTGGAACCGCAAGGCGCGAAGGGCGCGAAGAAGGGGCAGGGTGTGCTCGGCGCGGGCGCCTCACTAGGCGGATTGCGTCAACCGAACAGACGCAGCATCGCGATCCTCTGCGCTCTGGGTGCTCTTTGCGGTTGCTCTGTATTTCTTGGTACGCAGTCCTTCGGGCGGCTGCCTGGTCAAGTCGTCCTGCGGATGTGATTTCGGTACGCGCCCGGTCCGCTTAGGGGCCTTCGGTCTGCGCGGCCGCCTTCTTGGCGGCGGCGCGCTGCCGGGCCGCCTCGATGGCGGCCTTCTTCGGATCCGCGCCTTCCCCGTCGCCCGGCTTCTTGGCCTCCAGAGCCGCCTTTTGCTGACGCAGCCGCGCCTGGCGCTCCTTCTCCTGGCGCTCGAGGCGTGCCTGCTTGGCCGCGTGGCGTGCGCGGGCCAGCTCCGATTTCTTGCGCTCCTGCTCGCGTGCCCAGATCTCCGTCTTGGCGTAGCGGTAGTACTGCACCAGGGGGATGTGGCTGGGGCAGACCTGGGCGCAGCAGCCGCATTCGATGCAGTCGAAGAGGTTGTAGTCCTGGATGCGGTCCAAGTCCTTGGAGCGGGCATACCAATACATTTGCTGCGGCAGCAGCTTCGCCGGGCAGGCCTCGGCGCAGCGGCCGCAGCGGATGCAGGCCAGAGACGGCCCTGGGTCTGGGCTCTCCGCGGCCGTCAGGGCCAGCAGGCAGTTGGTCGATTTGGTGACGGGTACGCTGGGCTGCTTGAGCTCGAAGCCCATCATGGGGCCGCCGCAAACCAGCTTGCGTGGGGGCTCTTGGTAGCCGCCGCAGTAGGCGATCAGATCCTCGGTGGTCGTGCCGACCGGGACCTCGAGGTTGCGTGGCTGCTCGATTGCGCGTCCAGTCACCGTGATGACGCGCGAGATCAGGGGCCGACCGACCAGGACGGCGTCCGCCACGGCCGCGGCGGTGCCGACATTCTGACAGACGATGCCGATCTGGGCCGGGATGCCGTTGGTGGGCACCTCCTTGCCGGTCAGAATGTGAATCAGCTGCTTCTCGCCGCCGCTCGGATAGAGCGTGGGGATCGACACGACATGGGTATAGGCCTGCATGTCGGTGTCCGCGAGCGCCTGCTGCATCGCCGCGATGGCCTGGGGCTTGTTGTCCTCGATCCCGATCAGCACCTCGGCCACGCCTAAGAGGTGGTGCATGATGCGCACGCCCTCCAAGATGTGCGGGGCGCGCTCGCGCATGAGGCGATCGTCGCAGGTGATGTAGGGCTCGCATTCGGCCCCGTTGATCACGAGCGTTTGAATGTTGCGCTCGATGGCGGGCGAGAGCTTGACGGCTGAGGGGAAGGCGGCCCCGCCCATGCCGACCACGCCGGCCCAGCGAATGCGCTCGCGGACCTGCTCGGGATCCAGCTGCGGGTAGTCGGGGAGGGGGGGCGGCAGCTCGGCCCAGGTGTCCGCGCCGTCGGGCTCGATGATGGCGCAGACGCCGGACAGGCCCGAGGGGTGGGCGATCGGGCGAGGCTCGATCGCGACGACGGTCCCCGAGCTGGAGGCATGCACGGGCGCGCTGATGAAGCCGCTGGGCGCGGCGATCATCTGCCCCTTCAAGACCCGGTCGCCGGCCTTGATCAAGGGGCGGGCGGGCGCGCCGATATGCTGCTGCAGCGGAATGACCAGGCGCTCGGGCAGGGGTATGGACTCGATGGCGCAGGCGTTGGAGAGCGCCTTCTCATCGGGCACATGAATGCCGCCGTGGAATTTCCACAGACGTCGCTTGTTGGAGAGCAAGTGTGCGATCGGCATGTTCCAGGCCCTGTTACGCCGCTTCGGCCATGGCGTCATTGCCCTTGGGCAGCCTGCTCGGGTAGGGCCAGCGCCAACGTCCGATGTCCTCCGCGATGGGGACCATGCTGATGCACTGGACCGGGCAGGGCGGCAGGCAAAGCTCGCAGCCCGTGCACTCCGCCTCGAGGATGCCGTGAAGCTGCTTGGCCGCGCCGATGATGGCGTCTACCGGACAGCTTTGCAGGCAGAGCGTGCAGCCGATGCAGGCCGTGGGGTCGATCCGCGCCACTGCCGGCTCCTTCTCTTCGGCGTCGAGGCCGACTGGCTCATGCCCGAGCAGGTCGGCGAGGGCCAGCATCGTCGCCTCGCCCCCCGGGGTGCATTTATTGATGTCGTCCTCGCCGCGGGCGACGGCCTCGGCGTAGGGGCGGCAGCCGGGGTGGCCGCATTGCCCGCACTGGGTTTGCGGCAGGAGCTGATCGATCTGGTCGGCGATGGGGTCGCCCTCGACCCTGAAGCGGATGGCCGAGTAGCCCAGCAGGATGCCGAAGAAGGCGGCGAGACCGGCAATGGTGAGGATGGCAGCGAGCATGGCGTGGCGACCTCAGCTCGGGACCAGGCCGGCGAAGCCCATGAAGGCCAGCGACATGAGTCCGGCGGTGATGAGCGCGATCGCACTGCCTTGAAAGGGCTCGGGCACGTCCGCCACGGCGACGCGCTCGCGAATCGCCGCAAAGAGGGCGAGCACCAGGGAGAAGCCGATCGCGGCCCCGAAGCCGTAGAGCGCAGACTCCAGCAAGGTGTGGTGTGCCTGCTGATTGAGCAGGGCGACGCCGAGCACGGCGCAGTTGGTCGTGATCAGGGGCAGGAAGATGCCGAGCAGTTGGTAGAGCATCGGGCTGGTCTTGTGCATGACCGTTTCGGTGAACTGCACTACGGCGGCGATGACCAGGATGAAGGAGATCGTCCGCAGGTAGCCGATATCCAAGGGCTCGAGCACGTACTGATTGACCACCCAGGAGATCACAGACGACAGGGTCATCACAAAGGTGGTTGCCAGCCCCATGCCGGTGGCGGTCTCGAGCTTCTTGGACACGCCCATGAAGGGACAGAGTCCGAGAAACTTGACGAGCACGAAGTTGTTGACCAGCACCGTGCCGACCAGGATGAGGGCGTATTCAGTCATGCGATCGAGGAATCAGAGAGCAGGGACCAAAGTGCCCGCGTCAAAGGCCGCGTGAGCACAAGGCGCGGAAGCATACGATGCGCGGTTGAGGTCTACAACCGAAATACCGTAGGGTTATTCTAGGTATTTCGGTTGCGTTGCCGCAATAGGCGTCGTCGGGTCGACCAGCCAGCGGCTGGGCTGCGCCCTATTTCACCTTCATGCCTGGCTCTGCTCCCGAGTCCGGGCTGAGGATGAAGAGGTCTTTACCGCCAGGCCCGGCGGCCAGCACCATGCCCTCGGACACGCCGAAGCGCATCTTCCTCGGCGCGAGATTGGCGACCATGACCGTCATTCGCCCGACCAGGGCATCGGGCTCGTAGGCCGAGCGAATGCCGGCGAAGACGTTGCGCGTCTCGCCGCCCAGATCCAGCGTCAGCTGCAGCAGCTTATCCGCACCCTCGACGTACTTGGCGTCCCGGATGAGGGCGACGCGCAGATCGGTCTTGGCGAAGGTGTCGAAGTCGACGGTCTCGGCGATCGGGTCGCGCTGCAGGTGCGGGCCGGGCGCCGGCGCGCTCGACGCTGTTGCTGCAGCGGCGCTGAGGTCTTCCTTGGATGCCTCCAGCATCGCCTGGATCTGCTTGGGGTCGATCCGCGTCATCAGCGGCTTGAAGGGCGCGATTTCATGGTCGACCAATGGGGTGGCCAGCGCCTCCCAGCTCAGGGGCTCGACGCGCAGGAAGGTCTCGGCGTCCGCTGCCGTGCCTGGCAGGATCGGCCTGAGGTAGCCGATGAGGACACGGAAGAGGTTGATGCCCATGGAGCAGACGTCCTGCAGCTCCGCATCCTGTCCGGCTTGCTTGGCGATGACCCAGGGCGCCTTCTCGTCGATGTACTGATTGGCGCGATCGGCGAGGGCCATGATCTCCCGCACGGCCCGGCCGAATTCGCGCCGCTCGTAGGCCTCCGCGATGGCGTCGCCGGCCTGGGCGAAGCTGTCCAAGAGCGCGGGCTCCGCGACCGAGGCCGACAGCCGCCCGCCGAAGCGTTTGTTGATGAAGCCGGCGCAGCGGCTGGCGATGTTCACGACCTTGCCGACCAGGTCCGCGTTCACGCGCGCCGTGAAGTCCTCCAGGCTGAGGTCGATGTCGTCCACGCCCGGCCCGAGCTTGGCCGCGAAGTAGTAGCGCAGATACTCCGGGTTGAGGTGATCCAGATAGGTGCGCGCCTTGATGAAGGTGCAGCGCGATTTCGACATCTTCTGCCCGTCCACGGTGAGGAAGCCGTGGGCGAAGATGGCGCTGGGCGTGCGGAAGTCCGCCCCGTGCAGCATCGCCGGGAAGAAGAGGGCGTGGAAGTAGATGATGTCCTTGCCGATGAAGTGGTAGAGCTCCGCCGTGGAGTCCTGGCCCCAGAAGTCGTCGAACGCCAGCCCCTCGGTCCGGTCGCAGAGGTTCTTGAAGCTCGCCATGTAGCCGATGGGCGCATCGAGCCAGACGTAGAAGAACTTGCCGGGATGGTCCGGGATCTCGAAGCCGAAGTAGGGCGCGTCGCGTGAGATGTCCCACTCCTGCAGGCCGGCGTCGAACCACTCGTCGAGCTTGTTGGCGACCTCCTTCTGGAGCCCGCCGCCGCGCGTCCACGCCTTGAGCATCTGCTCGAAGTCGCCGAGGCGGAAGAAGTAGTGGTCCGAATCGCGCTGCTCCGGGACGGCGCCCGAGACCGCCGAGCGGGGATTCTTCAGGTCGGCCGGCGAGTAGCTGGCCCCGCAGGCCTCGCAGTTGTCCCCGTACTGATCCGCGGCGCCGCATTTGGGGCATTCGCCCTTGATGAAGCGGTCTGGCAGGAACATCTGCTCGACCGGATCATAGGCCTGGGTGATCGTCCGCTTCGTGATATGACCCTTGTCACGATTGCGTGTGTAGATCAGCTCCGAGAAGTGGCGGTTCTCGTCCGAATGCGTGGAATGGTAATTGTCGAAGCCGACGCGGAAGGCCGCGAAGTCCGCCTGATGCTCCTCCGCCACGCGCGCGATCAGCTCTTCCGGCGAGATCCCCTCCTGCCTGGCGCGCAGCATGATCGGCGTGCCGTGCGCATCGTCCGCGCACACGTACCAGCAGTTGTGTCCCCGCATCTTCTGAAACCGCGCCCAGATGTCCGTCTGGATGTACTCGACGAGGTGGCCGATGTGGATGGGGCCGTTGGCGTAGGGGAGGGCGCTGGTGACGAGGATGTTGCGAGACTGGCTCATGGTGCTCTTTTGCTGCGATTTGGCCGAAGCCCATTAGTATCTCACGATCGCAAAAGCGCCGGCCAATGCAGGCGCGCTCCCAAGGGCGCAAGGCCCGCCTGATGAGGCGCATCCAAGCCCCTTTGGTGCGAAGCCTCCGGGTAATCGCCTAGTCTCCTCGATGCCTCCCCGAACAGAGCGAATCTTTCAGCATGAGCAGAGCCGGTCTGGACGCCATCTTCCGTCGAATCGGGCCCCGACGCCGATCCCATCGGGCGCACATGGTGGAGGACATCGCCCGCAAGCGGGCTCCTACGAAGGCGCGAGCGAGTAGGAGCCCGCTCGCGGGCGACCCGGCACTCAGCTCGAGCTCACTCAAAGAAGACCGGAGCTGGCCGCCGCATCCAGCCTGACCGATACTCTAGATAGAGACGCAAATCAGATAGAGACGCAGGTCGTCTTGCGGCCTCTCCGCCCGCGAGATGACTCAGCGCCCTGACCTCTTGGGAGGGGCCAAGATGAAGACGCAGCCAGAGCGCAAGCCTGACCTGATCCAGGTCGCGACGGCCGGAACCCTGCCTGGGCTCTTTCGCGAGCGGGTCGCCCGCACCCCGGAACTCACCGCCTACCGACAGCTCGACGAGCCAAGCGGCCAGTGGCGAAGCCTCACCTGGCGCCAGATGGCGGAGCGTGTCGGCCGTTGGCAGCGGGCGCTCGCTGGCCTGGGCTTGGCGCCCGGCGCGCGCGTCGCGGCTCAGCTGCGCAACTGTATCGACTGGGTATGCTACGAGCAGGCGGCCTTAGCGCTTGGGCTGGTCGTGGTTCCGCTCTATCCGAACGACAGCCCTGGAAATGCCGCCTACATCCTGGGCGATTCCGGCAGCCTGGTGCTCTTGGTCGGGACCCTGAATCAGTGGCGGGCCCTGTCGTCCTGGCGATCGACCTTCCCCGAGCTGCGGCAAGTCGTTTGCCTCGAAGACGCCAGCGGCAAAGACGCAGGCTTCGAAGCCCCGCCAGCCTTCGTCTGTGCCGCGGATTGGCTGGACCGAGAGGGTCCTGTGCCTGCCGGCCATGACGCGGATCCGAATGACCTCGCGACCCTGGTCTACACCTCGGGTACGACCGGCCGCCCCAAGGGCGTGATGCTGTCCCACCGCAATATCCTCTGGAATGCCGCGTCGCAGCTCGAGACGGTGCGGACCTACCACGATGACACCCTGCTCTCCTTCCTGCCGCTGTCCCATGCCTTCGAGCGCACCGTCGGCTACTACTTTCCGATGATGGCCGGCAGCAGCGTCGCCTATGCGCGCTCGCTGCAGACCCTGGCCGACGACCTCATGACCATCCGGCCGACGGCCCTGATCTCGGTGCCGCGCGTCTACGAGAAGGCCTATGCGCGCATCCAGGCCAAGCTCGCCCAAGAGGGGCCGATCGCAAGGGCGCTCTTCCGCACGGCCGTCGACATCGGTTGGCGCCGTTTTCTCGCCCAGCAGGGGCGGGGCGATCCCATCGGATTCTCGGACCGGATGCTGTGGCGACTCTTGAGGCCTCTGGTCGCCGACAAGGTCCTCGCCCGGGTGGGCGGACGCCTGCGGATCGCGATCAGCGGTGCCGCGCCGCTCTCCGAGCCAGTCGCACGCTGCTTCGTTGGGCTCGGGCTCACCCTATTGGAGGGCTATGGTCTGACCGAGGCTGCCCCGACCATCGCCGGCAACCGTATCGAGGACAATGTGCCGGGCTCGGCGGGTCTCCCCATCCCAGGCGCCGAGGTGCGCCTCGGGGCCAGCGGCGAGCTGCTGGCGCGCACCCCTGGCGTGATGCTGGGATACTGGGGGCGGCCGGAGGATACCGCGCGGGCCATCGACGCGGACGGCTGGCTGCATACCGGAGATGTCGCCGAGATCAGGCAAGGACGGATCTACATCCGCGGGCGCATCAAGGACATTCTGGTGATGTCGTCCGGGGAGAAGATCGCCGCCGGCGACCTGGAGCAGACCATCTCAGCCGATCCGCTCTTCGAGCAGGCCTTGGTGGTGGGCGAGGGCAAGCCCTTCGTGACCGCGCTCCTGGTGCTGGAGCCTGAGGCGTGGAAGGCCTTTGCGCAGCTGCTGTCACTCGACCCCCGGCAGCCGCGATCGCTCCAGACGCAGGTCGCGAAGCGGGCTGTCATCAGGCGACTTGCGGAGCTGCTGCGCGACTTCCCGGCCCATGCCCAGATCCGCCGGGTCCAGTTGCTGTCGACGCCCTGGACCATCGACGATGGCCTGCTGACGCCGACCATGAAGGTGAAGCGGGAGGAGGTGCTGCGGCGGTACAAGACCGAGATCGACGCGCTCTATGCGGGGCACACCATTGTCTTGTGAGGCAGGGTGCCTTCTGGCTATGGCAGGCTGTACCAGGCGACAGGGCGACAGTGTCAGGTCTTGCCTTTTGCCTCTTCCGGCGACAGTGTCAGGTCTTTGCCTCTTCGGCTGCGCGAACGATCCGGCTGATCCGCGCGTAATGCAGACCAAAATGATCCCCGATGTCTTTCAGGGTGCACCCGCCGCTGGCGTAGGCTGCAATGGCTTGGTCTCGATCGGGGTAGAGGCTGACGTACTCGACCAGCGGCTTGGCGGGTGGGTGACGCGGCGCGAGGGGGGCTTCGCTTAAATCCCGGTCCTTCGGGACTCGCTGGCTGAGCTCGCCAACAAAGGCGTCGGATCCAAGAAAGACCTGCTGCTTCAACTGCCCCCAGGGGCCGGGCTGGCCGATGCCCTTGGCGACGAAGCGCCGATAGCGGTCCAGGGCAGCCGCTTCAGTCGAGCCGAAGGCCGATAACAACCAATCCCGATGCAGCCAATTCGGACAGGCTGCATCACCCCGTCGTCACCGAGTAGCTGCTCCATGGCCAAACCAGGGGTCGGTCGAGCATCCGTACCCGTACAGTGTCGAGGACGATGTAACGTGCCAACGCCTTCAGGTAGGTCTCTTTCTGGACGATGATCGCTGTGCGAGGAACATTCGGCGGTCCCCGTCACCCCGATAGATTTCCTCGCGCGCTTGACCGCGCGAGATGGTGTCGTACAGAGCCCCGGGAATTTCAAGCCTGAGAGGGCGAGCTATTGGCAAAGCTTGGCTCGGAACAGGCAAAAGGCAAGACTTGACACCTGGCGTTTGGGCGTTTGCGCGGGAGCCGGACTGAGGGCCAGTGCGAAAGTGCTGGAGGTACCACCGGACCCTACCGTCGGCGCGTCAGTCCTCGACCCTACCGATGAGGCAGGGCTGGTATCCCGTGCCTATGATTCGGCTGTTGAGGCACCGCCAAACGAAAGGGACGGAAACAGAGAGGCCGGGTCTACGGGTACGGGATGCCTGCTCTCTACTCTACCCCCACGGATGGACATCTGACGGATGATGCGGATCACCACAGCGTCTTGGTGCCGAAGTCCGCGAATGCGGGATCACGCGTCACCAGTGGGAGCCCTTCTAGGGCGCTTTGCGCCGCGAGCATTCGGTCGAAGGGATCGCGATGTGCGCTCTGATAGCTCCCCGCCTTGAGTGCGTGCAGATAGCTGACGGCCAGATGCTCGAAGCCGTCTGCGGTGACCAATTCGGCGAAGCGCGCGACAGCTCCGCCCGCCTCGCCGAGCTTGCCCAGACGATGCTTGGTGGCGATCTCCCAGGCGCTGGCCGCGCTGACCAGCACGCCGTTGGCCTCGTCGCCGATCGCCGCCCGCGCGGCGGCGGATAGGCGTGGGTCATCGGTGACCCACCAGAGAAAGGCGTGCGTGTCGAGCAGAACCCTCATGCGCCCTCTTCCCAGGCCGCCAGCTCCTCGTCGGGAAGCGGCTCGAAGAAGGCGTCGCTCAAGCGACCCGGTAAACGGCCAGGGCGGCGCTGACCGGAGGTCGGCGCCAGCGGCATCAGCCGCGCATAGGGCTTGCCGGCCTTGGCCAGGATGATCTCTTGACCGGCATGGGCCTGCTCCAGCAGGCGGGAGAAATGCGTCTTGGCCTCATGGACATTCACGGTCAGGCTCATCATCACCACTCCAACCTGGTTAAGTCGATGGACTAAGTCTAGGTGGTTGACCCATGGAGGGCAATCGGCGCTGGGGGCCGGTGTCACGTGGGGGCCGGTGGGGGGCCGGTGTCAGGTCTTGCGTTTCGCCTCTGCGACTGTGCGAAGGATACGGCTGATCCGCGCGTCATGCGGGCCGAAATGGTTCCCGATGTCTGTCTCGCTTCCATGCTCCGCGTGGAAGTGTGCTCTGGACGCTCTGCGTCCCGGATTACGAGGCTGGTGCCTTTGGGGGATGGCGCGACGACGCCGAGCGTCGCTGACTGCATGCCCACGCGGAGCGTGGGAATGAGCTGGGAGGCAGGCGCGCGGCGTACTTCTGCTCCGCGCGCCGCCGAGTCGGACCTGGATGCCGTCAAGCGGCTTTTTTGACGAGACCGATCACGAGCAGCAGCAACGCAGCACCCACGGTGGCGGTGATGATGGAGCCGATCAGCCCGGAGGCGGCAATGCCCAGAAATCCGAAGGCGAAGCCACCAATGACGGCGCCGATGATGCCGACGACGATATTGCCGAGCAGGCCGAAGCCGCCGCCGCGCATCAGGAGTCCGGCGAGCCAGCCGGCGACGGCCCCGATGAAGAGAAAGATGGCGAGACTGGTGAGATCCATGGTGAAGTCCTCAGTGTTGTATCAAGCGTCGTCGAGAAGGGGCGCCGCCGCCCCTCGTGAATCGTCGCGATCCGATGCCGCGGTGATCAGCTGTGAGCGCTGGTCCACTGGTCCACTCGCTTCTCCGCCTCCTCCTTGGCGATCCCGCACTGCTCCTGAATCTCTCCAACCCTGCCGAGGTGGTGGCATGCTCGGATATGCTCGGCGAGGGGAATGGCGCCTCGCCGACGAACCTGAATCGCTCATCCACGCCCCAAATAGTCCGCGGCCTTCCCGATGGTGCTCAGCTTCGGGTAGTCCAGCTCTGGGATGTCGATGCCGAAGCGGTTGTGGAGCGCGGTGATCCAGTTCAGGAAGTCCATCGAGTCGAGGTCGAATTCGTCGCGCAGGTCGGCGTCTTCGGGGATGTCTTCTCCCGCCAGGTCCGGGGCGACATTCGTCAGCTCCTCCAGCACAGCGGCTGCAACCGCTTCCCGAGTCATCTCTTGAATGCTCATAGTGTCTCTGGCTCCTGCAGGCGCGCGGCCAGCTTGGCGAGAAAGAGGCCGCCGCGGTGGCCGTCACTGTGTCTGTGATCGGCGGCGAGGGTTGCGGTGACCAGGGTGCGGGGCGTGATCTCGCCCTCGACGACCCGGGGCCGGAGCTCAGGCGTGCCGAAGCCGACGATGGCGACCTGCGGCGGGTAGATGACGCCATAGAGTCGGTCGACGCCGCGCTCGCCGAGGCTGGAGACGGTCACCGTCGGGTCGGACAGCTCGGAGGCGCGCAGCCCGCCGCGGCGCACCCGTGCGACCAGGTCGCGCAGCTTGTCCATCAGCGGCCCGAGCTCCAACTGGTCCGCATCGTGGATGGCGGGCGCCACCAGTCCGCCGCCGCGGATGGCCGTGGCGCTGCCGACGTGGATCGCCTTGGATGGCTCGAATTGGCCGTCGCGGTCGAAGCCGTTCAGCTCGGGGAATTTGCGCAGTGTCAGGGCGACCGCCTTGATGAAGAGCGCAGCCATGAGGATGCGCCGATCCGGCGGCAGCTCGGCGTTGTGCGCGCCGAGCCACTGGGTCGCCCTGGTCAGATCGATGTCATGGCTGAGGTAGTAGTGCGGGATCTCGCGCTTGGAACGGCTCATCGCGGCCGCGATGGCCTGGCGCATGGCGGCCATGCCGAGACCTGTTCCCTTGGAGTCTGGCGGCAGGGGCGCCTTCGGGGCCTGAGCTTGGACAGCCCGCTGCACGTCCTCCAACCTGATCGCGCCCTCGGGTCCGCTGCCCCGCAGCCTCTCTAGGCCGATCCCCCGCGCTTCAGCCAGACGCCGGGCCGCCGGTGAGGCGCGTCGTCGTCCCGAGGGTGCAGGGGGCTCGACCGGCGGGGACGGCGCCTGCTCGATCCCGTCGCCGATGCCTTCCAGCTCGGCCATGGCCGCGCCGACCGGCACCGTCTCGCCGACCTCGATCAGCGGCTTGCCCATCACGGCGTCGTGGAAGACCTCGATCTCGATGGCGCCCTTTTGGGTCTCGACCACGGCGATGACATCGTCCTTCGCCAGCCGCTCCCCGGGCTGCTTGCACCATTCGATCAGGGTGGCGGACTCCATGTCGGAGCCCAGCGAGGGCATGCGGTAGAGGTCGCTCATCGGTTGAGCACCGCCTTGGCCGCGTCGACGATGGCTGACACCTGCGGCAGTGCGGCGTCCTCGAGGTGCTTGGGATAGGGGATGGGTACCTCGGCGGTGCAGAGGCGGCCGACCGGGGCATCCAGATCCCAGAACGCCTGCTCCATGATGCGGGCGCTGACCTCGGCGGCGAGGCTGCCCGAGCGCCATTCCTCGGAAATGATGACAGCGCGATGGGTCTTGGCGACCGAGGTCATGAGGGTCGCATCGTCGAGCGGGCGCAGGCAGCGCAGATCGATCACCTCGGCCGAGATGTCCTCCGCCGCCAACTGCCCGGCGGCCTCCAGCGTCTTGAACAGACAGCCGCCATAGGTGACCAGGCTGAGGTCTGTCCCCTCAAGGCGCACCGCGGCGCCCTCAATGGGCACAGGTCCGGCATCGGCGGCGAGCTGGCCCGTGCGGTTATAGAGCATGACGTGCTCGAAGATGACGACCGGGTCCGGATCCTCCAGCGCGGTCCAGAGCATGCCACGCGCGTCCTCCAGGGTCGCCGGGGCCAGGACCTTGATGCCGGGGATGTGCGCGTACCAGCCCTCCAGGCTGTGCGAGTGCTGGGCGGCGAGCTGCTTGCCCGCGCCGCAGGCCATGCGGATCACCAGCGGGATATTGAACTGGCCACCCGACATATGCCGCAGGGTCGCGGCGTTGTTGACGATCTGGTCCAGCGCCAGGAGGCTGAAGTTGACCGTCATGATCTCCACGATGGGCCGCATCCCGCCCATGGCGGCGCCGATGCCGGCCCCGGTGAAGCCGCACTCGGACAGCGGGGTGTCGCGGATGCGCTCCGGGCCGAATTCGTCATAGAGCCCCTTGCTCACGGCGTAGCAGCCGCCGTAGCGGCCGACGTCCTCGCCCATGAGGAAGACGCGCGCGTCGCGCTTGAGGGCATCGCGGATGCCCTCGCGGAGGGCCTCGCGGTAGCTGGTCTGGATCATCTCGGCGCTCATGCCGGCTGCTCCGTATGGACGTCGCGGAGCAGGTCCTCGACCGGCTCCCAGGTGCCCGATTCGGCGAAGGCGACGGCCGCCGCCAGCTCGTCCTCGACCTCGGATTCGATGCGCTCGGCCTCGGCCGCGTCCAGCATGTGCGTCTCTTCCAGCCAGTGGCGGAAGCGCAGCAGCGGCCCCTTCCGCTTCCAGGCCTCCACCTCCGCCTTGTCGCGGTAGAGCTGGGCGTCGAACATGGAATGGGCGCGGAAGCGGTAGGTGCGGCACTCCAGGAACTGAGGCCCCTCGCCGGCGCGGATGGCAGCGACCGCCTGCCGCGTCGTGGCCTCGATGGCGATGACGTCCATGCCGTCGAGCGAGACGGCTGGCACCTTGTAGGAGGCGGCCTTGTGGAAGATCTCGGTCTCGGACTCGGAGCGCTCCAAGGCCGTGCCCATGGCGTAGAGGTTGTTCTCGCAGATGAAGAGCACCGGCAGGCGCCAGAGCGCGGCCAGGTTCAGGCTCTCGTGGAAGGCGCCCTCGGCGACCGCGCCCTCGCCGAAGAAGCAGCTGGTCACGCGCGCGCGGCCTTGCATCTTGTCGGCGAGCGCCAGCCCTACCGCCAACGGCAGACCGCCGCCGACGATGGCATTGCCGCCGTAGAGGCGTGTCGCGGCATCGAAGACGTGCATGGAGCCGCCGCGCCCACGGCTGACGCCCTCCTGCTTGCCGTACATCTCGGCCATGAGGGTCTTCATGTCGATGCCGCGGGCCAGCGCGTGCCCATGCTCGCGGTAGGTCGCGACCACCGCATCCTCAGGCGCGAGACACTGCATGACGCCCACGGCGATGGCCTCCTCGCCGACATAGAGGTGCAGGAAGCCGCGGATTTTCTCCTGGGTGTAGAGCTCGGCGCAGCGCTCCTCGAAGCGGCGGATGCGCAGCATCTCGCGCAGCAGGTGAAGGGCATGGTCCCGGTTCAGGTGGAGCTTGCCGCCGGCAGAGGTGTGGGTATCGCTCATCGCTCGTCACTCTCCAGGGTCGAGATGTCGCCCTCGGGCAGCCCCAGCTCGCGCGCCCTTAGCAGGCGGCGCATGATCTTGCCGCTGCGCGTCTTCGGCAGGTTGGCGCGGAAGTCGATCTCGCGCGGCGCCACGGCTGGACCCAGACGCTTGCGGGCATGGCCGAGCAGCGATCTGCGCAGGGCCTCGTCCGGGGTGAAGCCGGGCTTCAGGGCGACCAGCGCCTTGACGATCTCGCCGGCGGTGGGCTCGGGGATGCCGATGGCGGCGGCCTCGGCGACCGCCTCGTGCTCCATCAAGGCGCTCTCGACCTCGAAGGGGCCGATCAGGTGGCCGGCGGACTTGATCATGTCGTCGGCGCGGCCCAGGAACCAGAAATAACCGTCGGCGTCGCGCTCGGCCAGGTCGCCGCTCAGGTACCAGCCGTCGACGAAGCACTTCCGGTAGCGCTCGGGCTCGTTCAGATAGCCGCGGAACATCGAGGGCCAGCCCGGACGCAGGGCGAGCTGGCCGGGGATGTTGGGGGACTCGATGGGGCTGACCGTTTCGGTCTTTGGGTCGACCTGGACAACGGCCGCTTCGATGCCGGGCAGGGGGCGGCCCATGGAGCCCGGCTTGATGGGCTGACTGCGGTAGTTGGCGATCATGATGCCGCCCGTCTCCGTCTGCCACCAGTTGTCGTGGAAGGGCAGGCCGATGACGTCCTGTCCCCAGACCACGCCCTCGGGATTGAGCGGCTCGCCGACGCTCGCCAAGAATCTCAGGTGCGAGAGGTCGTAGTCCGCGAAGATGCCGCGTTCCTCGGCGCTTGCGAGCTTCATCAGCATGCGGATGGCGGTCGGGGCTGTGTACCAGACATTGACCTGCTGATCCTGCAGGATGCCGAGCCAACGCTCTGGATCCAGCTCGGCCTCGTCGACGATCATGGTCGCGCCGATCACGAGGGGCGCGATCATCCCGTAGCTGGTGCCGGTCACCCAGCCGGGGTCGGCGGTGCACCAGTAGATGTCGTCCGGATGCAGGTCGAGCGCGTAGTGGCCGGTCAGCCGGTGGACGACGACGGCCTCGTGGACATGGATGGCGCCCTTGGGCAGACCTGTGGTGCCGCTGGTGAAGTGCAGCAGCGCCATCTCCTCGGGCTGGGTCTCGACCAGGCCGCCGCTGTCGCGACAATCGGCCAATGCCTCGGCGAAGGAGAGGGTGCCTTCGGGGAGATCGCTGGCGTTGGCGTCGGTCAGCAGGACATGCGTGAGCCCCGGCAGCCGATCGCGCCAAGGCGCGACTTTGCGGCGGTAGTAGGACACCGTCGTCACCAGCACCCGGGCGTCGCCGATCGTCATGCGCGCCTTGATCGGCTCGGGTCCGAAGGCCGAGAATAGCGGCGAGAAGACCCGCCCCGCCTTGAGCGTTCCCAGCGCGGCGACATAGAGCTCGGGGACGCGCCCGAGCAGGCTGAAGACCCGCTCGCCAGGGGCGACGCCGAGGCGCTCCAGCAGATGGGCGAAGTTGCTGGTCAGGGCGGCCAGCTCGCGATAGCGGATGTCCCGCTGGGTCAGGTCCTTGCCGAGCCAGCGGATGGCGACCTTATCGGCGAGGCCGTCGTCCAGGTGGCGGTCGACCGCCTCGAAGGCGATGTTCAGCCCGCCGCCCGGCAGCCCCGTCAAGGCGGCGCGTGCACGCTGCCAGGAGAAGCCCGCGTCGGCCGTTTCGTAGTCGTCGAGATTCGGTGCCGGCCAGTCTGGCCGTGCCGTCTTGTGGACCGTCTGCCAGGTCATTCTTGCCCCCCGCCATCGGGCCATCGATGTGCTTGTCCTCTAGAATTTAGGCTAGGTCACGCGGCCCGGGGTGTCTATGGAGTCAGGCGCGCCCCGACTGCTCCATAACAATGGGCTGCCAATCTCATCCGGAATCGACGAAGAGAGACAAGGCAGGGGGAGGCAGGTCAATGCGTCGGACGGTCGCGTCGCCCGGCGAGAGAGGGCAAGCAGTCGCTCAGCCAGGACAGGCGCGGATCGCCCTGCTCGGGGCCGCAGATCTGAGCTGCGCGCTTCAGGCTGAGCGCAAAGTCCGTGTGGCCCGCCGAGTCCAGCTCGAGCTGGTGACGCAAGTTGCCCTCTCGGTCGAGGCTCTCAGGATCGATCTCGGGCCCGAAGCCGGTCAGAGCATCCATGGCCAGCCGCCGCAGCTCTTCTTCGCTCAGGCTGGTCATGGTGATGCCTTCCTCGGAAGCGGCTATCGGATCCTGCTGCCTAGAGCAGAGGCGCCACTTGCGCGCGTACCCTTAGCGCGTCTTCGCGCGTAAGGTCCTTGGTCAGCGCGGCCTCGACGCTCCGGCCGAGCGCGCCGCTCATCTGTTTGCGGAGCAGGCCGAGAAAGTGTGGCGGGGCCACGAGACACAGCCGGTCGAAGCGCTGTTTCTGCAGATCGGTCTCCAGCGTACCCATGACGCGCTTGGCGAAGCGCACCGCCAGCTGCTCCTTCGGACCCGTCGCCGTGCGCATCGGATGGCGGTTCGAGCCAATCTTGTCGAATGCGCGTCCTGGCTTGTCGCTGATGAGGTCTCTGCCGTGGAGTCGCTCATCCGGGTTGACCAGGTCGCGGATCTCCTTCACGGGGCCATGCTTGCGGGACATCTCGAGCACGCGGGCACGTGCCGCATTGGCCACCAAGATCCTCGTCTTCATAAGGCACCACCTGCGATTTCAGTGAATCGCTTTATGGGACGGCTTGCGTCTGACATATCTTCGGGCGTCGATCATCGACTGGCCCGACCTTCGGCTGTGGGTGGACAAGCGCAGCTCAGTCCACCAGCGCCGGCGCGGGATTCGGTGGACTGCGCTCTCGCGGTCCACCCTACAGGCCCCACTGACGATCAAGGCCTTTCTTCGACGTCGGCGAATTGCCGTTTCTGACGAACGTCTTGTCTCCATTGAAATTATAGGTTCGTGGTAGGGGAGCTGCTGTGATCCTCTGGAGGTGCGCGACTCAGGGTTTGGGTAGCCGTTCATGCGGCATTGGTCTTGCCGGACATGCACTTGCGCTGAGTCGTTTGCGTGGCGAGCCGCCTCATCGCCGCTTATCGGTAAAATTGGCGCCGGAGCCAGGAGCCGAGCTAGGGTCTATTGTCGGTGTTTGTTGGCGGTGGTGACTGGGAGTGGATGACTGCAAGGACTGTCGGCGCCGAGTCCGTCCGGGTCGTCGTCTACACTGCTTCGAGGGAATCCGGCTTCACAGGGAGCGAGGGATGGATTCCGCTTGGCGCGACCCTGAGCGCCGCTCTGGCGGACTGACCCTTGGAAGCTGGGGCCTCGCTCATCGATTGGCCCGGACTCCCCTTGTGAGACGGGCAAGGGCAGCGCAGTCCACCAACGCCGGCGCGGGATTCGGTGGACTTCGCTCTCGAGACTGTGAAGAAATTCTGCGTAGGTTGGGCTGAGGTACGAAGCCCAACATGGCGGCTAGCCTAACGCTTCGATTGTTGGGCCTCCTGCGTCGGCCCAACCTACACCAATCTGCGATCTTCGCGGTGCGCTTGGATTACTCTCACAGTCTCTCTTGCTCGTCCACCCTGCCGGTCCAGCTGACGATCAAGGCCGAATCGGGCGCCTCCGGAGCCATAGCGACTGGAGCCATAGCGACTGGAGCCATAGCGATCGGAGCTATTCAGTAGCGCGCTGACGCTCGTTCTTCGCGGAGGATCTTTTCGCAGATATGAAGCCCAATGAACAGCTGGCGGCGGCCTTGATGCCGCTTCGCGGCGGGCGCCTGCTCGTCCCATTGCTGGCTGTGCTGCTGCTCGTGCCGCTGAGCTTCTTCAGTCTCCCGCTCTTCCATCTGCTAGCGGAGCTGATTCCGATCGTTATCGCGACCAGCGCCTTCACCATCGCCTGGAATACGCATCCGTTCTCGCGGGACAACTTCCTGCTGTTTCTCGCCACCGGCCTCTTTTGTCTGGGGCTGCTCGAGCTGGTTCACGCGCTGGTCTACAAGGGGATGTATCTCTACCCGGGGGCGGGCGGTGCAAATCTGCCCACGCAGTTTCGGCTCGGCGCCCGCTATCTCCAAGCCCTGCTTTTTCTCGTCGCCCCGCTGACGCTGGGCCTCCCCATCAGGCGATTGCCGCTGCTGCTGGCAATGAGCACCTGCGGCCTATTGGTGTTTCTGTGGATCCTGAGCGGTCGCTTTCCCGACGCCTTCGTCGAAGGGCAGGGTCTGACGCCCTTCAAGATCTATAGCGAGTACGTCATCGTGGCGCTGCTCGGCCTCGCCCTGCTGCATCTCCATGTGCGCCGCGCGGAGCTGAGGCCGGACGTGGCCGGGCCGATTCAAGTCGCCATCGCCCTGACCATGATGTCGGAGCTGGCCTTCACCTCCTCCCTGAGCGTCTACGACCACTCCGAGGTTATCGGCCTTCTACTCAAGGTTCTCGCCTTTTGGCTCATGTACGGCGCCCTGGTGGAATCTGCGATTCGCACCAATGCTGAGAGCGAGGAGCGCTTCCGCTCGGCCTTCGATCAGCAGTTCCAATTCATGGCCATCCTCACGCCCGAGGGGCGCGTCATCGATATCAACGACCTGGTGCTGCGGGTTCAGGGGTGCGCGCGCGAGGACTATGTCGGTCGCTACTTTTGGGACTCGCCAGCCTGGCGAGACTTACCTGAGTGGCGGCGGATCTGGCCGCAGCGCCTCGCCGAGGCGGCCGAGACCGAAGGCACCCTGCGAACCCAAGACGTCTACCAGATGCGCGATGGCCAGGTGCGCATGGCGGACGCGACGACCACGGCAATCCGCGACGCGAAAGGTGCCGTGCGCTGGTACGTGATCCAGGCCACGGACACCACGGAGCGACGTCACGCCGAGGCGGCGCTGCGTGAGAGCGAGGAGCGTCTGAGGCTCTTCATCGACCACGCCCCCGCCGCGCTTGCCATGTTCGACCGCGAGATGCGCTACGTGGCCGTCAGCCATCGCTGGCGCGAGGACTTCGGTCTCGGCGACCAGGATCTCATCGGCCGTTCTCACTACGAGATCTTCCCTGAGATCCCCAAGCGGTGGCGGGAGGCACATCGGCGCGGCTTGGCGGGCGAGACCCTGCGTGCAGAGGAGGACTGGTTCGAGCGGGTCGACGGCCGCATGCAATGGCAGCGCTGGGAGGTCCGCCCATGGTATGCGGCGGACGGAGAGGTCGGGGGTATCGTCACCTTCGCCGAGGAGATCACCGCCCGCAAAGAGGCCGAGATCGCGCTGCGCGAGAGCCAGCGGCGGTTCCAGGACATCGTGGACGCCTCCGCGGACTGGGTTTGGGAAGTCGATGCCCATGGCCGCTACACCTATGTGTCCGAGGGGGTGCATGACGTCCTCGGCTACACCCCAGAGGAAGTGCTAGGTCGCACGCCCTTCGATCTGATGCCTCCGAAAGAGGCCGAGCGGGTGGCGGCTCGCTTTGGCACCATCATCGCCCTGCGCAAGCCCTTCAGGGACCTCGAGAACATCAATCGGCACAAGGACGGTCGTCTCATCCACATCCATACCACGGGCATGCCCATGTTTGGCTTCGATGGCCAGTTATTGGGCTATCGGGGCCTGGACCGAGACGTGACGGAGAAGCGTTTGGCGGAGATCGCCCTGCAGGAAAGCCGAGAGCAGCTTCGCACGCTCGTGAGCAGCATTCCCGATCTGGTGTGGATGAAGGATCTTCAGGGCGCTTACCTGACTTGCAATGCACGCTTCGAGGCCTTCTTCGGCGCGACTGAGTCGGAGATCGTCGGTAAGACGGATGATGACTTCGTCGACCGCGATCAAGCCGATCTCTTCCGGGCCAATGACTTGGCGGCCATCGCGGCGGGCGGCCCTCACGTCGACGAGCGGGAGATCACCTTCAAGCGCGATGGCCACAAGGAGCTGGTGGAGATCATCAAGACGCCTGTGTACGACGCAGCCGGGACGGTCATCGGCGTGCTCGGCATCGGGCGCGACATGACGCGGGCCAGACAGGCCGAGACGGAGCTGGAGCGCTACCGTCATCACCTCGAAGAAGTGGTCGCTGAGCGCACCGCGGCGCTCAGGAAGGCCCGTGCCGAGGCCGAGCGTCTGGCGCAGGCGAAGGGCGAGTTCCTGGCCAATACGAGCCATGAGATCCGTACCCCGATGAACGCCGTGCTGGGCCTGGCCTATCTCCTGGAGCGCCAGCCGCTTCCGGCGCAGGCGCAGGATCTGGCGCGCAAGATCACGCGGTCCAGTCGCAGCTTGCTCGGCATCATCAATGACGTCCTGGATTTCTCCAAGATCGAGTCCGGGCGCCTGGACATCGAGCGCGTCCCTTTTCGGCTCGGTGAGGTGCTCGACAATCTAGCCACCATCATGCGCACCAGCGCGGCGGGCAAGTCGCTCGACCTGGCGATTCGACCGCCCGAGGGTCTGGAGGCGGTCTTGCTGGGAGATCCCCTCAGACTCAGTCAGATCCTCATCAACCTCACGAGCAACGCCATCAAGTTCACGCCCGCGGGCATGGTCGAGGTGCGGGTCGACCAGACGCGCCAGACGTCCTCCCAGGTGCAGCTGCGTTTCACGGTCCGCGACACTGGGGTCGGTATCGATCCGCGGACCCAGGCCCGCTTGTTCGAGCCATTCACCCAAGCGGACGCCTCCACGACACGCCGCTACGGCGGGTCGGGCCTGGGTCTGGTCATCTCCCGGCGGCTGGCGGAGCTGATGGGAGGACGCTTGGGGCTGGAGAGCAGCCCCGGCAAGGGCAGCACCTTCTGGGTCGAGCTGACCTTCGACCTCGCGAAGCCCATGACCGCCGAGCTGCTCCAAGCACCCAAGATGAGCGTCTTGATCGCGGACGACAATCTCGTGGCTCGGGAGGCCGCGGTCGCCACGGTAGAGGCCCTGGGCTGGTCGGCCTGGCCGGTCGCGTCTGGTGACGAGGCCTTGCACACCGTGCTGCGGGAAGATGCCTTGCAAGGGGGCAACGCCGTTGTGCTGCTCGATTGGCAGATGGCCGAGCTGGACGGGCTCGAGACCGCAAGGCTGATTCGAGACGCCCTACCTGTATCCTCGGTGCCTCTGATCTTTCTCTTCACCGCGCATCCGCTCGAAGAGGTCGAAAAACTGGGCAGCGTCGCGGCGCTCGATGGGATATTGGCCAAGCCGCTGGCACCTTCGCCGCTCTATGATGCCGTGGTGGCCGCATGCAGAGGTCGGCTGGAGGAGCCGGCGGCGGATCGATCCGCCGCCGACGCGCGCCATCTCAGCGGCATCCGACTCTTGGTCGTCGATGACAGCGAGATCAATCGCGAAGTGGCCGAGCTCATCTTTGCCGGGGAGGGCGCCGAGGTCCATCTGGCGAAGGACGGACGCGAGGCGGTCGATTGGCTCGTCAGCCATCCGCATGGCGCGGACGTCGTCCTCATGGACGTGCATATGCCGGTCATGGACGGCCATGCGGCAGCCCGCCTGATCCGGGAGCTTCCCGGGATCGCCCGGATTCCCATCGTGGCCTTGACCGCGGACGCCGTGGGCGAGCAAGAGGAGATCGCCTTGGCCTCGGGGATGGACGCCTTCCTCGCCAAGCCCTTCGATGTGCCTGAGGCGGTCGCCTCGATCCAAGGGCTCGCTGCGCCACAAGGCGGTGCTCGCGGCGATGGCCCCGAGGATGCTGGCAAAGAGACCGAAACGGAGACCGCAAACGAGGGGCCTCGCCCCGAGGCGGTGTCGGAGGCGGCGCTGGCAAGGGCATCGGCGTTCGAGACGACGGCGGGCGCTGCGGCGAGCAGTTCCGCGGTGGGTCGCCCGGCCGAGGGCAAGCTGCCGGGGCTGGCGATCGAGCAGGGATTGGCGATCTGGCGAGATTTCGACGCCTATCGGCGCTCGCTACGCCGTTTCGTCGAGCTCAATGGCGATGTCGGGCGCGCGATCGCCGCGGCCGAGCCCGCGGCCGCGCAACAGCTGGCGCACAAGCTCAAGGGCACTGCGGGCAATCTCGGGCTCGATGAAGTTTCCAGCCGCGCCGCCGACTTGGACCGAGCCCTTCGCTCGGGCGCTCGCGAGCATTCGGAGGTCGAGCGGCTGGTGGCCGCACTTCAGGCCGCGCTCGCGACCGCCTTCGACTCCGTTGCCCGTTTCGCGCCGGCAGTCGATACGTCGCTGTCCGCGTCCGCACAAGCCGCGCCAAGACCTGTCTCGACTGCCCAGACGGCCGAGCAGGCTGCACCCCTGCTGCGGCGGGCGCTCCTCGCCTTCGAGGCGTTCGATCCCGTTGCGGCCATCGCGCCTTTGGAGGACCTGACCAGCTACCTTTCGGCAGAGGAGGTTGCATCGGCGCTTCAAGCGGCCGAGGATTTCGATTCATCCGCCGGAGCCGCGGCCGTGCATGCGCTAGCGGCCGAGCTCCAAGTCGAGCTACAGGATTGACGCTGAAGGGGCCGCCATGTCCTCAGATCCCTTGCTCATCGTTGACGACGACCCGCAGAACCTGGCGCTGATGCGCCAGATCCTCGCCGCGCATCACCGTCTCGTCTTCGCCCGCAGCGGCACGGAGGCGCTCGCCGCAGCCACCAAGTGCTGGCCCGCGCTCATCCTGCTGGATATTCAGATGCCGGACATGGATGGCTATGCGGTTTGCCGCGCCTTGAAGGCCGACCCGCAAACGGCGGCGATCCCGGTGATCTTCGTCACCGCGCTCTCCGAGGTCGGTGACGAGGCCGCGGGCTTCGCGGCCGGGGCCGTCGACTACATCGTCAAGCCGCTGTCGGCGCCGATCGTGCAGGCGCGGGTCGAGACACATCTGTCGCTCGTCCAAACCTCCCGGCTTGAGCAGAGCTACCGCGATGCGCTCGCCATGCTCGGCACGGCCGGCCACTTCAACGACACGGATACCGGCATGCACATCTGGAGAATGGGCGCCTACGCGCGCGAGGTGGCCCGCTCGATCGGGTGGAATCCCGCGGCTTGCGACGAGCTCTATTACGCCGCGCCGATGCACGACATGGGAAAGATCGGGATCCCCGGAGAGATCCTGCGCAAGCCGGGCAAGCTCGACGCCCGAGAGTGGACGGTCATGAAGGAGCATGCCCGGATCGGGCACGGGATCCTTTCCAAGAGCGATGCCCCAGTGTTCAAACTGGCCGCCGAGATCGCCCTGCACCATCACGAGAAATGGGATGGCAGCGGCTATCCGGATGGTCTCCTGGGCACGGCGATCCCGGAATGCGCGCGTATCGTCGCCATCGCCGACGTCTTCGATGCCCTCACCATGAAGCGTCCCTACAAGGAGGCTTGGTCGGTGGAGCGCGCGCTCGCGACCATGCGCGAGAGCAGCGGCAGCCATTTCGAGCCGCGCCTGCTCGAGTGCTTCTGCGAGATCCTGCCGCAGATCCTGATCGTCAAGGCGGATTGGGATGAGCGTGAGGCCGCGGGAGACAGCTCCGACGGGTCTGTGCTCGCGCAGCTCGCATCGACGATCTAGCCAGCCTTGGGAAGACTCAGGCCAGCCGCTTGAAGAGCCGTTGACGAGAGGGGCTAGATGGATATCGCAATGCTGACGGGCCTTTGCCGAAGGTCCTTGGGGCGGCCTCATGACTGAGCGCTCGGGCTGGCTCGACCGACTGGAAGCGGCGGGCAACCGTTTCCCGGATCCTGCGACGCTCTTTCTTGCCGGCACGGGCGCGCTGATGCTGATCTCCCAGCTCGCCGTCTGGCTGGGCTGGCAGGTCGAGCGCCTGGTGCAGCGCGACGGGCAGCCGGTCGTCGAGACCATCACGCCGGTGAGCCTGCTCGACAGTGACGGGATCTGGTGGCTGCTGTCGACCCTGGTCGACAACTTCGTCGGCTTCCCGCCGCTGGGCCTGGTGCTGGTCGGTCTGCTCGGCATCGGCGTGGCCGAGCGCTCGGGCCTGCTGCCGGTCGTCTTGCGGCGCTTGCTGGAGGCCTCGCCGGCCAAGCTCCTGGTCCCCGCGACCGTGCTCGTCGGCGTGCTCTCCTCGCTGGCGCTGGATGCCGGCTATGTGGTGCTGCCGCCGCTCGCCGCGGCACTCTTCCTGGCGGCCGGCCGCTCGCCGCTTGCGGGGATTGCGGCGGTGACGGCCGGCGTAACCTGCGGCTTTTCGGCCAATCTCTTTATCACAGGTCTGGACCCATTGCTCGCAGGCCTTTCCACGGCGGGTGCGGCGCTCATGGATCCCGGCTATCGCGTTGCCATCAGCGCCAACTGGCTCTTCATGGCGGTCTCCACGCTGGTGCTGACCGCCGTGGGCACGGCGGTGACCCTCTGGCTGGTCGAGCCCCGGCTGGCGCGGCCGCGGCCTGGCTTCGAGTCCTTGCCGGCCGCGGCGGAGCATGGCGCCGAAGACCGGGGGCTGCGCTTCGCCGGGCTGACCCTGCTGGCCCTGGGTATGGTCGTGCTGCTGGCGGTCCTGGTGCCGGGTGCGCCGCTGGCCGGGCTGGGCGAGCACTTCCCGCGCTGGATGGAGGCGCTGGTTCCGCTGCTGCTGGTGGTGTTCCTGAGCCTTGGCCTCGCCTACGGGATGGGTGCCGGCACCATCCGCAACGACCGCGACTCGGTCGCCATGATGGGCGAGACGATGCGCACCATGGGACCCTACATCGTGCTGGCCTTCTTTGCGGCCCAGTTCATCGCCTGCTTCAGCCATTCCCGCCTCGGGGAGATGCTCGCGATCGCGGGGGGCGGCTGGCTGGCGTCCCTGGCGCTGCCGGCGACAGGCCTGGTGCTGGCCTTCATCGCGCTGGTGATGGTCGCCAACCTCATCATGGGCTCGGCCTCGGCCAAGTACGCCTTCTTCGCGCCCGTCTTCGTGCCCATGTTCATGCAGGCGGGCATCAGCCCGGAGCTGACCCAGGCCGCCTATCGGGTCGGCGACTCCGTCACCAACGGCATTACCCCCTTCAATCCCTACCTGGTCATCATCTTGGCCTTCATCCAGCGTTATCGGCCGGACGCTGGCATTGGGACGCTGGTCGCGCTCATGCTGCCCTATACGCTCGTCTTCGCCCCGGTGTGGGCCCTGCTGCTCGGCGTCTGGGTGATGGCCGGCTGGCCGCTCGGGCCGGGCGGCCCGCTTTCCTACGCACCCTGACCGGTCTCGGGTCATGTCCGCGCGTCTCGTCATGCATGTGGACCTCGACGCCTTCTACGCGGCCGTCGAGCAGCGCGACCGTCCGGAGTGGCGCGGTCTGCCGCTCGTCGTCGGCGCCGAGCCGGGCAAGCGCGGGGTGGTGGCCACCTGCTCCTACGAGGCACGCGCCTTCGGCGTGCATTCGGCCATGCCCATGGCCGAGGCGGTCCGTCGGCTGCCGCCCGAGACGGTCTACGTCCGCCCGGCCATGGAGCACTATATGCGCGTCTCCCGGCAGATCCTGACGGTGCTCGATGGCATCTCGCCCGTGGTCGAGAAGGTGTCCATCGACGAGGCCTTCGTCGACATCTCCGGGCTGGAGCGGCTCATGGGGCCGCCGGAGGTCATCGGACGGACGGTGAAGGCGCGTATTCGGGAGGCCGTCGGTCTCAGGGCTTCGGTGGGGATCGGCCCCAATCGGCTGATCGCGAAGCTGGCCTCGGATGCCCAAAAGCCGGATGGACTCACCGTGGTTGCCGCCGATCAGGTCGGGTCGTTCCTAGACCCCATGCCGCTCGGCGTGCTGCGCGGGGTCGGGGCGAAGACTGCGCCCAAGCTGGCGCGGCTGGGGCTGCAGACCGTCGGAGACGTGCGTCGGTTGCCGCTGGAGGAGCTTCGGCGTCACCTGGGGGCTCGCGCGGGCACCCAGGTCCATCTGCAGGCGCGCGGGATCGCCGATGACCATGTCGACCCCAGGCGGACGCGCAAGTCGATCTCCAAGGAGACGACCTTTGCCGCAGACGTCACCCATGGCTGGGTGCTCGAGGACAGCCTGCGCTGGGCGGCTCAGGAGGTTGGCTATTGGGCGCGGCACGAGGGGCGAAAGGGGCGGGTCGTGACCCTGAAGATCCGATTTCGTCCCTTCGAGACGCACACCAGGTCACAGACGCTGAAGGCGCCGACGGCAAGCGACGTCGAGATCTTCGACGCCGCTTGGACGCTCTTCCGCTTCGAGCCCTGGGCTGGCAGGCCAGTACGTCTCATCGGCCTGGGGATCAGCGGCTGGGACGGGGCCGATGCCGGGCGACAGCTGGACCTCTTCGAGACCGCTGCGCCTGAGCCGCCGCGGGAGCGCGAGCGCCTGGACACGACGCTGGATGCCATTCGCGACAAGTTTGGCGCGGGCAGGATTCAGCGCGGGCTGCCGCGTCGCTCCCCAAGCTGACCGGCGAGGTGGCGGGTGCGCGTCGAGGTTCTTTGTGAAAATGTTTCTCAGTTGCATGCGGTGCGGGTGCTTGGTATTGTCGAAGCAAGCCTGATGGTCTTCAACTGACTGTTTTTCTGGGGTTTGTACATGCAAGAAGCGGATTGGAAGGTCTTTCAGCTCGACGAGCTGCTCGCCAAGGTCGAGCGCGATGGCGTCTCCTTCAAGGAGCTCCTGCACACGCCATCGCTCTCTTGCTCCATCTATCATCTCCCCGTCGGCTCCAAGGACATGGCGGGCGCCCATGAAGAGGACGAGCTCTATCTGGTGGTGGAGGGCCGCGGGCGCTTGCGCATCGGTGAGACGGAGCATCCCGTCGCCCAGGGCACGCTGATGTACGTCCATGCCGCATGCGACCATGCCTTCTTCGACATCGAAGAAGACCTGACGGTGCTGGCCTTCTTCGGTGCGCCCGTGCTCGAGCTTGGGCAGCGTCGCCGGCGCGCGCGCCATGGGGCCGGGTCGGGGGCTTTGGAGACCTCGGAGCATTGAGACGGCTCGTCGCCTCAGGCTGGGGTGCGGCCAACCGCATCGGGCGGCTCTTGCTAGGCTGGGCGCCAGCCCAAGAGGCAGAGGCCTGTCTGAGTGGACGCACTCGGCCTTCAGAATCTCATCCACCGCGTCACCCTGGACCCTGTTCGCGTCCAGATCGACCTCGCAGAGCTGTCTCCCCGCATGAGCACAGAAGATCCCAACAAAGACGACCTCATCCGCCTGCTGGTGAATAGCTGGGTGGCGCTGCGTGCCGGTACGCTCGATCCGGAGCAGCGGTCGGTACTGGACCGTGAGCGCCCGACATGGGAGTGCGAGGCCGCGACCCTGATTGCCGAGGGCATCCTGGGCTATGTCACCGTCGAGATGGTCGAGCCGGATCTCGCCTACAACAGGGACGAGGACGCCGACGCCCCGCTCGACCCGGAGGAGCTGGCAGCCCGGCTTGGCGCGCACATGCTGGACTTCGTCGATTATCGCGACGATCTCGCGCGCGTCAGTGGCGCAAAGCCACATTGACGCTGAAACCTAAGGGGAGCAGTTGAGCCGCAAAGGACACAAAGCGCGCAAAGGATCTCAACACCTTGTCTGCGAAGCCATGCTCACCCAGAGGGTGAAGCGATGCAGCAATGCAAGCCTCTGTCTTTATTCGTGTCCTTCGGGCCTTTGCGGTTCCAATTGCCGAATCTAGGCTCACCCATCGGGTGAGCTCGGGCGGGCACGCAGTGTCGGCCAAATGATTGATCGGCAAAAGCTGGTCGCTGGAGGCAGGACGCTGGCAGCTCTTTTTAGGTCATACGCTCTCCTCTGTGCAGGCGTCGATCTACCGCCGCGCTCTTTCGAGAGACCCGCCAGGGCCTAGCAAGCGAGCCTCCTCGACTCGGAGCCGTGGCTCATAGCGCCAGGCGCTGACCCTGCCTCGGCATCACCACCTCCGTCCCTTCCAATCGCTCGGCGAAGGCGCGCATGGCCTTCTCCTCGCCGTGCACCAGGATGGTCCGCTCGGGCTTGATCGCCTGCTGCCATGCCAAGAGCTCGTCACGGTCGGCATGGGCCGAGAACCCGTTGATCGTCTGCAGATGGGCCTGAACGGGGATGTCGTCGCCGAAGAGGCGCACGCGCTCGGCGCCGTCGATGAGGATGCGCGCCAGGGTGCCGGGTGCCGCGAAGCCGACGAAGATGATGGCCGAGTCGCGCCGCCAGAGGTTGTGGCGCAGGTGGTGGCGGACGCGCCCGCCCGTGCACATGCCGGAGCCGGCCATGATGACGGCGCCGCCGGCGAGCTGATTGAGTGCCATGGACTCGCTGCTCTCGCGCGTGAAGCGCAGGCTGGGCAGCGCGAAGGGATCTGTGCCCTGGTCGAAGAGGGCGCGGGCCTCGGCGTCATAGCACTCGGGGTGGCGGCGGAAGATCTCGGTCGCCGAGATGGCCATGGGCGAGTCGAGAAAGACCGGCAGGCGCTTCGGCAATAGGCCTTGCTCGGTGCCTTCGCGCAGGTAGTAGAGCACCTCCTGCGCGCGCTCCAGGGCGAAGGTGGGGATGATGGCGTTGCCGCCGCGCGCCAGGGCCGCGTTGATGGCGTCGTAGAGCTCCTGAATCGAGGGCTCGAGGGCCTTGTGGAGCCTGTCTCCATAGGTTGTCTCCATCACCAGGGTCTCGGCATGCGGCGGTGTGTGCGGGTCGCGCAGGATGGGGCGGTCCTTGTTGCCGAGGTCGCCGGAGAAGACGATCGCCTTGGACTTGCCGCTATCCCGGTATTCCAGCCGGATGCTGGCAGAGCCCAGGATATGGCCGGCGTCGTAGAAGGTTGCGCTGACGCCGTCGGCGAGCTGGATGGGCTCGCCGTAGTGCGCCTTGCGCCCGAAGAGATCCATGGCGTTGAGGGCGTCGAGCGTGTTGTAGAGCGGCTCTGGCGCGGGCCGTCCGCGGCGGTAGGCCCTGCGCGCGTGGCGTTTGGCCTCTTCTTCCTGCAGATGGGCGGAGTCGAGCAGGACGACCCGGGCGAGCTCATGCGTTGCGGCGGTCGCGATGATCTCGCCGCTGAATCCGCGCTGGGCTAGGAGTGGGATGCGTCCGCAATGGTCGAGGTGCGCGTGGGTCAGGAGGAGGATGTCGATCTGGCGTGGATCGAAGCCGAAGTCCGCCGCGTTGTCCTCGTCGATCTCGCGGCCACCCTGGAAGAGGCCGCAGTCGACCAAGATGCGCAAGCCGCCGGCCTCCACGAGATGGCAGGATCCGGTCACGTTGCGGTCTGCGCCATGAAAAGAGATCTTCATCGGGCTTCCCCCTGGGTCCAAGGTGTCTCCTCACTCTCGAAGAGCTTGCCGCCGTTGCTGTGGTGCCAGGTCTTGATGTCGGACCAGGCCTCGGCGGCGGTCTCCGCATACCAGAACAGTTGGGCATCCTCGGGGTCGATGCTGCCGACTTCCATCAGATAGTCGGCGTCGAAGACATTGCGCCAGTAGGCCTCGCCGATCAGCACCACGGGCATGGGCGGGACCTTGCGGGTCTGCATCAGCGTCAGCGCCCCGAACAGCTCGTCGAGCGTGCCGAAGCCGCCGGGCAGGGCGACGATGGCGGCGGCGCGCTTCATGAAGTGCAGCTTGCGCAGCGCGAAGTAGTGGAACTGGAAACAGAGGCCGGGCGTGACATAGGGGTTGGGATACTGCTCGCGGGGCAGGGTGATATTGAGGCCGGCCGTCTGGGCGCCGACCTCGTAGGCCCCGCGATTGGCGGCCTCCATACCGCCTGGGCCGCCGCCGGTCATCACGATGAGGCTGGAATCTTTCGGTCCGCCGCCGGCCATGCCGACCAGCCGGCCGAGCTCGCGGCCGACGTCGTAATACCTGGCCAGCTCCATGCGCCGCTCGGCCAGTCTGAGCTGACGGGCCAGTGCGGGGTCGTCGGGCGCCTGCGCGGCGGCATGTCTCGCGTTGGCCAGCTCGCGCCGCGCGGTCTCGGGCTCGCGCAGCCGCGTGCTGCCGAAGACGACGATGCTGTGGCGAGCCTGGTGCTCCACCAAGCCTTGCTCTGCCTTGAGGTAATCGAGCTGGAGGCGCACGCCGCGCGTTGCTTCCCTGTGGAGGAAGTCGACGTCGTGATCCGGCTCCCGATAGGCCGGGTGCCCCGTGATGGCCGCAATGCGGGCGGCGGCATCGACCTCTTCCTCGGTCGGCTTGGGATGCTCCCACGGCAGCGGCTGCTGGCGCTGCGTTGGATGCGCGGGCTTCGGTGGGGTGCCGCGATGGTCTGTCATGGGTGAGTGTCGCTCTCGCTGCCGGTTGGCGTCTGTCCATTCCGCCCTCGATGGAGCAGGGGCGGACCCCTACCGCAACTCTAGCTGGGCTTGGCCGCTGCCGCTTGCCCGACCCGGGGTGTCAATGTGTCGGTATCATGGCGAGCCTGGTTTTGCGCCGCCCCAGGTGCTGGGGTACTTCCTTCTTGATGGAGGCTCCCGCGATGACCGCGCTGCCCAATCTCCTGACCGCCTCGCGACTCTTCCTTATTCTGCCCATCATGGCGCTGCTCGCCCTGGGCGGCACCACCTCGGCCTGGTGGGCCCTTGGCTTGTTCTTGGCGGCCTCAGTGACGGATTTCTTCGATGGCTGGCTGGCCCGCCGGCTCGACTGTGCCACCACTCTGGGCGTCTTCCTCGATCCCCTGGCGGACAAGGTCTTCGCCAATGTCCTGCTGGTCTATCTGGCCTGCGAGCGTCCCGACTGGGTGCCGCTCTGGATCGTTCTGGTGCTGCTGGCGCGCGAGTTTGCGGTGCAGGGCTTTCGCAGCCTGGCGCCCTGCGTCGGGGTGGTGATCAGCACCGGGCAGCTCAACAAGCTCAAGCTGGTCTTTCAGCTCATCGCCGCCGGAACGGCCATCGGCGGACTGGCCTGGCCGGCGGCCGAGCCGCTTCTCAAGCCCGCGACTTGGCTGGCCCTGGGGCTGGCCTTGGTGGCAGGTGTCTGGTCCATGATCACAGTGTTTCGGGATAACGCCGATCTTTGGCAGCGGTCGCCGATCGCGATGGAGGAGCGCTGAGCCGCCTGACTGGGTGTGGGCAAAGTGCCTTCTGACCCGTCGCCTCGCAGGCTTGACTCGCTTTCTGTGGCCCTTCTGAAAAATTCCGTTAGCACTCCCCTTGACAGAGTGCTAATCGGCCGCTACTTTACATAACGCAAGCGGTCGCCCGCCTGGGGGCCGTAACGCTGGCGGTTCGAATGAACGCCAATCCTTTGTTCATATTGCTCATTTGGAGGATATGTCATGACAACTCTCGACTTCTCACCGCTGTTCCGCTCCATGATCGGCTTCGATCGGTTGGCCAATTCACTGGAGAACGCTTATCGGAGCGAGCCGGGCGGCTATCCGCCCTACAATGTCGAGCTGCAGGACGAGAATCGCTACCGCATCACCATCGCCGTCGCGGGCTTCACCGAAGACGAGCTGGATATCGAGGCGAAGGAGAGCCTGCTGACCGTCTCCGGACAGCGCCGCAGCGCCGAGGCAGAGGGTAACTTCCTGTATCGCGGTATCGCCAATCGCAGCTTCGAGCGTAAGTTCCAGCTGGCAGACTATGTGAAGGTGGTCGAGGCCAAGCTGGAGAATGGGCTGCTTCACGTCGACCTGGTGCGCGAAGTGCCTGAAGCCATGAAGCCGCGCCGCATCGAGATCCGCGGTGCTGGCCAGGGCCAGGCGATCGAGCACGAGACCGCGAAGGCCGAGCAGGCGAAGGAAGCCGCCTAAGGCCGAGCGCGTCGCGAAGTTGATGCGTCTTCAGCCTGAGGGCGCTTGAAGCAGAGTCGGCCGGGCGCAAGCCCGGCCTTTTGCCGTTGAGGCCCGGCCGAGTCCCCCTGCCGGATCCGCTGAGGACTCGCTATTCCCCCGCCTAAATCCATGTCCGTCCCTTGATATGGCGCTTTCCCGAAGTCTGTTACTGCCCGCCCTGCTGCTCTGGGCCTCCGGTGCTCTGGCCGACGTCTGGCAACCTGTACGGCAGTCGACTCCGGACGGGGATGGACGCGAGCTCTTCTATGCCAAGCGCACCGCCGTCAGGCAGTCGGACGGCAAGTCGTTGACCGCCCATCTCGCCGTTTTCGCCTCGCCAGCCTACCGCCTCAAGGTGATCGATCTCGGCGGTGGCGAGAGCCCCAAGTACGCCTCGCTCGATGAGGCCTTTCGCGCCGAAGGCTGTGTTGCCGGTGCCAACGGCGGCTTCTTCCATCCGGATTGGCAGCCGCTGGGGCTGGTGGTGTCGGACGCGGAGCGCACCAACGGATTCGCGCGGGCAAAGCTGCTCAGTGGTGTGGTCTATAGCGATGGCAGCGGCACTCATTTGATGCGGCGAGGACAGTTTCGGGACCACGCCGGCATCAACGCCCTGCTGCAGACCGGACCCTATCTGGTCGAGACCGGGCGCAGCGTGCGCGGCCTTTCGACCGCGAGGCCGAGTCGCAGAACCTTCATCGCAACGGACTGGCGCGGACACTGGGCGCTGGGCGCGACGACCAGCTCAGTGACCTTGGCCGAGCTTGCCGATGTACTGGCCTCCGAGGGTGCCCTGACGGGCTGGCGCGTCAATCGCGCCATCAATCTCGATGGCGGATCCTCGACTGGGTTTTTCTTTGCGGGCGGGAGCGAAGGGGCGTCTGTCGTGTTGAGCCCTTGGAAGCGCGTCCGCAATCTCTTGGGGGTCGTCGCGCGGTAAAGCCGACAAAGCGTCCCAACCTGTTGACGCCAAGCCTCGACATCACTTCCACGATGAGGACGAGCTGATGAGAATCCTCCACACCATGCTGCGCACGGGCAATCTGCAGCGCTCCATCGACTTCTACACCCAGGTTCTGGGGATGACGCTGCTTCGCCAGAAGGACTACCCCGAGGGCGAGTTCACCCTGGCGTTTTTGGGCTATGGCGACGAGTCCGAGCATACGGTGATCGAGCTGACCTACAACTGGGGCGTCGACCGCTACGACCTCGGCAGCGGCTACGGGCATATCGCCATCGAGGTCGACGACGTCTATCAGGCGACCGACCGCATTCGGGCTCAGGGCGGCAAGATCTTGCGTGACGCCGGACCCATGAATGCCGGCTCGACCATCATCGCCTTCGTCGAAGATCCCGACGGCTATCCCATCGAGCTGATCGGCGCCGGCCAGATGGGCGTGCGGCAGGGCTAGCGATGCGGTCTGGCCAGGCGATCTCGCCAGGGTCAGGGCAGCAGCGCCTTGGCCGCCCCGGCCAGTCCGTCCAAGAGCATCTGTACGCCGATGACGGCGAGAATCAGGCCCATGATCCGTGTGACGACATTGAGGCCGCTCTGACCGAGAAAACCGACCAGGCGCTCACCGAAGAGGAAGAAGAGCAGGGTGATCGCGCAGAGCAGACCGAAGGCGATGATGGTGACGATCAGCTCCCCCAGGGTGCCGGCAGATGCGAAATTCATCGCCGTCGCGATGGTGCCCGGGCCGGCCAAAATAGGAATGGCCAGCGGCGAGATGGCGATGCTGAGCTGCGCCTCCAAGCTGTCGGCGCGATCTGAATCAGTGGGGTGGTGCACGCTCGACGGGCTGCCGTGAAGCATTTGGTAGCCGATGAGGGCGACCAGCACGCCGCCCGTGACGCGAAACGCCGGCAGCGTGATGCCGAAGAGACCGAAGATCAGCTTCCCAAGCAGCACGAAGGCGACGACGAGGATGAAGGCGGCGAGGATGGCCTTGAAGGCGACGCGTCTGCGCACGGCGTTCGAGTCGCTGGCGGTCAGTCCCAGAAAGACGGCGGTGTTGGCGATCGGGTTCATGATGGCGAAGAAGCCCATGAAGACCGAGAGCGCATGGCCCATGGACGGCTTGAGATCGGCGAGGCTGAAGTGGAGTGCATCCATTGTTGCGTGACCCTGAGCTGAGGCGTGCCTCGGGGCATGATGCCATGCATCAGGGTGGCGCGCCGCGCGCCACCCTGATGCGGACCTTGGGCGAATTCCTAGGATCCTCGTCCCAGTCGCCTGCAAGCGCGTCGCCCGCAAGCGGGCTCCTACGAAGACGGCGCCGTAGGAGCCTGCTTGCGGGCGATCCTGGGGCGTAGGCGGAAAAAATGACCGGCGGAGAGCATCCTGCCCTCATGCCGTCACGCATTTCCTGAGCGCGAAAGGCTGGTAGGAAGATTTCGAGCTGGCTATCCAGTCAGTCTGGCACCAATGAAGTTGCTGGCGACCGCTTTTCCTGCGCAACCATAGCGGTTGCTCCAGTGGCTGCATGTCGCCCGCTGTGGCCATGCTTGCCGCTGTTTTTTTCAGATGTAGCGCGGCAAAGAAGGATGCTTCCTCTCCACCCCGAGCCGACCGAGTTGCTCAGTCGGCTCTCCATCGACACCCCAATGGGTGCCTTCCTCGGCGCGAACTCGATCCGTCTCCTAGAGCGCATCGGGCGTTATGGCTCGATCTCCCGCGCGTCCGAGGCGGTGTCCATGTCATCAGAGACAGCCTGGGACACCATCGACGCCATGCACACCATGTCCGATCGGCCGCTGCCATGGGGATTTCGGGGGGGATGTTGTCCGAACGGGCTTCGCAGGTCTGGAATAGCGGCAGGCTGGACCCAATGCAGTCGACATGGAGGGTCGGTTGTCCCCAGGGCAGAGCTCGGATTGCCGGCCTCGGTGAGAGCCTTCTGCTCTCGCCAGTATTCAATGTCTTCTAAGGAGATGTCGTAATGAGCCAGCTAAACCAGGAGAAGTGCGAGGCCTGCCGTGCGGATGCCCCCAAGGTGACGGACGATGAGCTGAAGACCCTGATCCGGGATATCCCGGACTGGGCGATCGAGGTGCGAGACGGTGTCATGCAGCTGGAGAAGCGCTTCGAGTTTCCGGACTTCGTCCAGGCGCTGGCCTTCACCAATCAGGTCGGCGAGATCGCCGAGGCCGAGGGGCATCACCCCAAGCTGGTCACTGAATGGGGTAGCGTCATCGTCACCTGGTGGTCGCACAAGATTCGCGGGCTGCACCGCAACGACTTCATCATGGCGGCCAAGACGGACCGGCTGCTCTAGGTGCGGTGAGCGACGCAACTGCGTCCAACCGGCTTGCCGTACTTCGGCGTCGTGCTCCCGCCGCCCGGCCGTTTTTCCTCGCTGCCACCGGACCTGCGCATGCTGTGCAGCCTGAGAATCGCGATGCCGCGGGGAAGGATTCAGAGTGAAGCAAGGTGAAGCAGCTTTCCTTCAGCTTCTTTCGTTACCGCGCCAGCTACGCGCCGGCGGCCTTTGTGGTCATGGGATTCCAAAGACTGCTCAAGGGCCGCAGCCTGAGGACGAGGACGGTGCAGCTGATGGGCTGCGGCGGCAGGGATGGCTTCTCGATCTTGCCGGATCTCAAGACCTATGTCCTGGTGTCTCTCCTGAGCGAGCCGGCCGAAATCGAGGCCGTTCGGGCCACAACCCTTTATCGGGTGGTCAGTAAGCCTGCGGTCGAGAGGCTCCACTTCAGGCTTTCGCCCCTGAGCGGGCACGGGGCCTGGAACGGCAGGCAAGTGCTCGACTACAGCGGCGCGCGTCAGGATCCGCATCGCCCCTTCGCCGTCCTGACGCGCGCACGCGTCGATCCGGCGCGGGCCAAGGACTTCTGGCGCGCCGTGCCGCGAGTGCGGCGCTTTCTGAGGGCGCATCCGGGCTGTGCCTACGCACAGGGCTTTGGCGAGCACCCGTTGCTGTCCTTGGCGACCTTTAGTGTGTGGGAAGACCTCAATGCGATGCGGAGCTTCGCTTACGGCGACTCGCCGCACCATCGAACCGCCAAAGCCGCGGTGCATGATGGTTGGCTGTCCGAATCACTCTTCGCCCGTCTGGCCCTATTGGACGTCGGCGGCGATGTCGATCGATATCCCATGCTTGCGCGCTTGGCCCCGCGACAAGAGATGCCCGACGAAGGCCGCGACGGAGTCTCTATGCATGGCGGCGACTGAGGGGGTTGCCAGGCAGAGCCGGCCGAGCAACGGTCGGCATCCCCCAAGCCAGGCGCCTCAGTCCTTGGCTAGCGCGTCCCGGACCCGCTCCAGGCGCTGGCGCACTTCGCTGGCGAGCTGCTCGATTCCAGGCTTTTCGACCAGTTGCAGCACGGCCTGCGGGTCCATGAAGGCAACGGTCATCTTGCCGCCCGCGTCTTCGCGGACGACGACGTTGCAGGGTAGCAGTAGACCGATGTCCGGATCCGTCTCCAAGGCCTGGCTCGCGAGCGGCGGGTTGCATGCCCCGAGAATCCGGTAAGGCTTGCGCTCCACGCCCAGCTTAGCCTTGAGCGTCGCCTGAACGTCGATGTCTGACAGCACGCCAAAACCCTCGCCTTTGAGCGCCTCGGTGACGCGCTCTACCGCCTGGTCGAAACTGCCCTCGATCTGAATGGAAAAGCCATACATCGTCGGGATCTCCTCAAGATTGCGTTTTCATTGCATTGGCATTGGACGGCGAAAGCCGAGGCCGCATGGCGGTGTCGATCTGTTCGCTCGCTCTGCTCAGAGCAGGCTCGCCTCCGCCATGCTCGGTGACTTGCGGGTCAGGCGTGTCAATCCAAAGACCTTCCGCGGAAGCCTCTCCGTGGCTTCGAGGGCTGAGCTCCCGATGCGGGGACTCCTTCCCCTTTCCCCAGTGCCTAGGCAGCGAGGGGATCCAACGGCAAAGGCGTGGCCATGCGTCTGATGGGCATCGCTTGCCGTCAGGCGGATCGGAGTAGGCGCGTGATCGTCGGCCCTCGCCGACTGCCAGGGGTGAGCACGTCTACCGCAATCAAGGCGCTGCGCTGCGGATCACAGTCTCGGGCGGGACCCAGCCGTCACTGAGCGTACGCATGAAGGCAAGGATCGCCGCCTCTTCTTCTTGCGTCAGCCCCAGATCGCCCAGCTCTTCGGTATTGACATTGGCTTCGACCTCAGGCGCAGGCCAACAGTTGCTCCCCGGCTCAGGGTCGGTCAGGGTCTCGCACTGGGGCTTCACATCACGTGTGTTATAGAAATGGACGACTTCCTCGAGGCTCTTGTGGGCGCCGTTGTGCATGTAGGACTTGACGAAGTCCGGCGAGGGGCGGAGGTCGACATTGCGTAGACTCGGCACCTTGTGCTTCCCCAAATTCTCGGCTGCCAGGTGGGCGAAGCGCGGCACCTGATCGAGGAAGCCGCCCAGTCCAGGATCTCGCCAAGCGTCTCCCTGGGGGTTGCGGCTGGCCTGCCCGTACCAGGGATTGGCCGGATTGCGTCCGACGCCGAGGTTGTCGTAGGTGAAATCCGTGAACACTGGCGGCTCACCCTGCGCTCCAGGGGTGTGCGGGTGACAAGCGGCGCAGTTGCCCTTGTCCTCGCGCGCGAACAGCTCGAGCCCAAGTGCTTCTTGCTCCGAGAGGGGATAGCGCTCGGGGTCCTTCAGGTAGTAGTCGTACTTGGCGCTAAAGGCATTCATCTCGGCGGAGCGCTCGAAGGCGGCGATCGCCCGAGCGATCGCGTTGAAGCCAGCGACCGGATCCGCGCAAACCAGCTCGCCGAAATAGGCACGGAGCTGCGGCCCCACCTCGCCCTCGCAGACCCGGCGGGCCACCTCGGCCGCATCCGGAAGATTGTGCTCGACCGGATTCAGGAGGGGACCCTGCGCCTGTTCCGCGACGACATCACCGAGCATCCAGCCGGTCGCCCGGCCGTCCCAGAAGGCGCCGCCAACGAAGTGCTCCTCCTGCTCGTCGAAATACAGGGGCGGGCTGAAGCTCGCATAGGCCGCCATCGGTGGCCTGCGGTTGCCGAAGCGTCCTTCGACGGCGCCTTGGTGCACGGCGCCGGATGCATTCAGCGCGCTATCCGGCCCGCTCCACCCGGCCGCCGGGGCATGGCAGCTGGCGCAGGATTGACCGGCCGGCTCGGAGAGCGTGCCGTCGAAAAAGAGTCGTTTGCCGATGGTTGCAAGCGCATCGTCGGTGGCGCCCTGGAGGCTGGCGGAGTAAAGCGATGCGATCGAGAGGCCGACTAGCAGCGTTTTTCTGTTCATCTTGAATTCAGCTTCGTCATCTAGGTTACATCGACGACTGGTGACGCGCTCAGCGCACCGGTCGGATCGAGAGCAGGCTTGGCAATCCCCGTGCTCCTGCATCGGAAGCAGACCTTGGCCACGCGTTTCGTCGCGCATGAGCCCTCTGCCCGAGATGGCGCTATCCTCTTCGCGACCATCGTCTTGTGCGAGATGGTCGAGCCCTGCCCGCCTCGAGCCCCTTTGGCATGTCGGAGAGGCGCTCGACCAGCGTTTCCCGCACGTCCCTGATCCTCGGCGACAGCGAACAAGTGAGATCATGCCGCAAGCCCTGCTCATCGCGACGCTCGGAATCCTGGCGCTATTCACGACGGCGCGGCTGGATGCCGATGTGCGCGTCGATCACGACGACGTCAAGCGCCTGCGTGAGTCGGGCAAGATCTTGCCCATGACCCAAGTGCTGGAGGTGGCCACCCGCATTCAGCCGGGGCACCTCGTCGAGGCCGAGCTCGAGCCTAATCATCATGGCTACCGCTATGAGATCAAGATCTTGGATGCGGCCGGACACCTCCATGAGCTCGAGATCGATGCCTCGACCGGTATTTTGATCGATAAAGAGGAAAGGTGAGACACGCCGATGCGCCTGCTCCTCGTTGAAGACGACACCGAACAGATTGCCGCGCTGCTGCCTGCCCTCAAGTCCGCCGGCTTGGCGGTCGATCAGGCGCAAGACGGGTGCGTCGCCGAGTCGCTCGGCACAACCGAGCCCTATGACGTCATCGTGCTGGATCTCGGCCTTCCCGGCCGGTCCGGGCTCGAGGTGCTGCGCAACTGGCGCACGCGCGGCGTCACCACGCCTGTGCTGGTGCTCACCGCGCGCGATGCCTGGCACGAGCGGGTCGACGGGCTCAAGGCGGGCGCCGACGACTACCTCGGCAAGCCCTTCTATGTCGAGGAGCTGATGGCGCGCATCCAGGCGCTGGCGCGCCGCGCCGCAGGTAACCCGAGCCCGGTGATCGAGGCAGGGGGGCTGCGTCTCGACGAAGGGCTGCAGCAGGTCATTCTGTCCGACGGCAGCGCGCGCGAGCTCACCGGCACCGAGTTCCGGCTGCTGCGCCATCTGATGCGCAATCCCGGGCGTCTGCTCTCCAAGACGCAGCTCATGGAGCACGTCTACGACCTGGACGCGGAGCGCGGCAGTAATCTCATCGAGGTCTATATCCGGCGTCTGCGCGAGAAGATCGGCCGTGAGCGCATCCTCACGCAGCGCGGCCAGGGCTATCTCTTCCCCAAATGAAGTCGCTCGAGGGACGGCTGCATCTGGGGCTCGGGATCAGCCTGGTGCTGCTCATCGGCGCCGCCTGGTGGCTGGGGCATCAGGCCCTGCACCACACGGCGGATGCCTTCGTGATCTCGCGGCTGGAGCATGACGCCGAGGGACTCGTCGGCGCGCTCTCGGTCGCACCGGACGGCAGCCCGGCGATGGGTGCGGGGCGGATGACGCCCGTCTACGATCAGCCCTACTCCGGTCATTACTTCGTGATTTCGGTCGCCGCAGGCGGGCGCATCCGCTCGCGCTCGCTGTGGGACGAAGATCTCGCGCCACCACGGCTCGCGGCTGGCGAGACGACCACCTGGCGCGTGCCCGGGCCTGCGGGTCAACGGCTGCTTGCCTGGGCGGGAGGCTACCGCATCGACGACCGTGACCTGGTGGTCGCCGTCGCCGAGGACGTCTCCCCGCTGAGCGGCGAGCTTCGGGGCTTCGAGCGCCTGTTCGCCATCATGGCCGTGGCCGGGCTCGCGCTCATTCTCTTGGTCCAGCGTCTGGTCGTTCACCGCACCTTCATGTGCCTAGAGCCCGTCTACCGCGACATCGAGCGGCTCGAGCATGGCAAGACCGTCTTTCTCAGTGAAGAGGGTCCGACCGAGATCCTGCCCCTGGTCCGCAAGCTCAACCGGCTGCTGCTGCGTTTCGATCAGCGTCTGGAGCGCTCGCGCACGGCCACGGGCAATCTCGCCCATGCGATCAAGGGGCCGCTCAGCCTGCTGCGACAGCAGCTACGAGATCCGGCGCTCGACATCTCCCCTGGTCATCGCGAGACGCTGCTCGAGCAGATCGAGCGTCTGCGCCGACTGGCCGAGCGTCAGCTCAAGCGTGCCCGGCTCGCCGGCGCGGGCGGTGCCGGCGTCAGTTTCGATGCCGCCGAGGAGCTGCCGACCTTGGCTCGTCTCTTGACCCAGATCCACGCCTCTAAGTCGATCGACATCCAGCTGGACGACCGCACCCAGGGGCCACTCGACCTGGATCGGGAGGACATGCTGGAGCTGCTCGGAAATCTGCTCGACAACGCCTGCAAGTGGGCCGTGGCCATGGTCTATTGCGGACTCTGCGTCGACAGGGGACGTCTGATCCTGCGTATCGAGGACGACGGCCCAGGCTGCTCCGAGGAGGCGATCGCCGACATCACGGGACGCGGCATGCGGCTCGACGAGGAGGTGAGCGGCCATGGGCTGGGGCTCTCCATCGTCAAGGAGATTGTCGACGGCTACCAGGGCCGGATCGGCTTCGCGCGCTCGGCCAGACTCGGTGGGCTCAGGGCCGAGATCGCGCTGCCGCTCGAGGAAGGCGTCTGAGCCCTGAGCAGGCGCTGCGCGAGCGACGAGCCCGACTGATTCGGTCGGATTCAGTTTCGTTTCAGTTTGGGGCTTTAGCATGGCCCCATGGACAGCAAAAGCCCTCCTCATCCAACGCCTTCGCGGCGCTGGCTCAAACCCGCACTGCCCCTGGCGCTCCTGGTGCTCGCCACTGGCGGTGCACAAGCCGGCAGTCTTGGCAGCGCCATCTCCTCGGCGCTCGAGCAGGCCGCCCAACAGCCGCGTGTCGACGCCATCCGCTCCGAGCGTGACGCGGTCCGCCGGCAGGCAGGGAGCCTGGTCGCCGAGGACCCGGCGCTGCGCGTCAATTACCTCAGCGACCGCGTCGATCGCGACCAGGGCGCCTACGAATGGGAGGCCATGGTCGATCTTCCGCTCTGGATGCCGGGTCAGCGCGATTCCCGTCAGGGTGTCGCTACCGCGCTCGGTGGCCAGGCCGACGCCTTGGCGCGTCTGCTGCGCTGGGAGATGGCCGGGCGCGTGCGCGCGGCCCTCTGGGACACCGCGCTCGCCCAAGGCCGTCTGACCCAGGCCGCGCAGGCGCTCGCCAGCGCCCGCGCGCTGGAGGCGACCGTGACCAAACGCGTCAAGGCCGGCGAGCTGGCGCGGGTCGATCTGCTGGTGGCGCGTCAGGACGCGCTCGACCGCGAGGCCGAGCTGCAAGCGGCCAGGGCCGAGCATGCGCGCACGCTCGCCATCTACCGTCAGATCACCGGCCAGGCGGCGCTGCCGGATCAGCGCTTCGAAGCCGCGCCCGAGCCGGACGCAGCGACCGGGCTACCGCCCGACCACCCGCTGTTGGCGGACGCCGACAGCGCGCTGGCCCTCGCCAGGGCCGAGCGCAAGCGCGCCCAGAGCGAGCGGCGCGCCAGCCCGGTGGTCAGCCTCGGCGGCATCCGCACGCGCGACGCGCGCGGTCTAGACGCCCAGCATGCCGTGCAGATGGAGATCAGCTTGCCCTTCGGGCTCGCTAGCCAATCCGCCCCCGAGATCGCGGCCGCCGAGCGGGCCTACACCGAGCGCATGACCGACTTCCAGCGCGCGCGACGCCAGGCCGAGCAGCGGCTCGCCGAGGCGCAGGTGACGCGCACGGGTGCCGCCGAGGCGCTGACCGTCGCCGAGCGCCGCCACCGCCTCGCGCACGAGGCCCTGGACCTGGTCCGCCGTGCCTTCGATCTCGGCGAGGCCGACCTGACCGCTCTGCTGCGGGCCGAGGAGCGCGCGCGCCAGGCGAGCATGGACCTGGAGCTGCGCCGTCTCGAGCAGGGCCGGGCGCTGGCCGAGCTCAATCAAGCCTTAGGAGTCGTCCCCGAATGAATCGAGTAAGCGTCGTTGAACCGCAAAGAGCACAAAGAGCGCAAAGGATTTCAAGCGATTGTCCGCGAAGGGGTGCTCCATCGCAGCTCTGCTGGGGGCTCGCAAATCAAGCATTTGCCTTTCTTCGCGGCCTTTGCGCCTTTGCGGTTCCAATTCCCGAGCTCGGAGTCATCCGCCGCACGCTCGGCGCCTTTGTCTTGCTGCTGCCGCTGACCGCTCCGGCCGCCGATCTGGTCGCGCTCGACGCCGAGCAGCAGCGGGCCTTCGACATCGACCTCATCGGGCCACTCGCTGCCGACGCCAGGCTCTCACGCCGCTATCCGGCCGAGGTCGCCGTCCCCAATCGCCAGCTGAGGGTCGTCGCCGCACCCCAGGGCGGGGTCTTGGAAACCCTTAAGGTCGCCGAAGGCGAGCAGGTCACGGCAGGGCAAATCATCGCCGAGCTGCGCAGCCCCGACCTGGTCGACATCCAGAGCCAGTACGTCGAGGGACTGATCCGGCTGGAGCTGGCCGAGAGCCAGCTGGCGCGCGACCGCAAGCTCCAGCGCGAGGGGGTCATCGCCGAGCGCCGGCTGCTCGAGAGCCAGGCCAAGCAGCGCGAGCTGGCGACCCTGGTCGAGCAGCGCCGCCAACTGCTGGAGCTGGCGGGACTGGCCGAGGCGGACATCGCCAACCTGACGCGCACCCGTCGGCTGTCGAGCACCCTGCCGATCCATGCGCCCATCGCCGGGGTGGTGCTCGAGCAGATGGTCAGCACCGGGCAATCGATGGCCGCCGCCGACCCCCTCTACCGGATCGCCGAGCTGGATCCGCTGTGGCTGGAGATCCATGTCCCGGTCGGTCAGCTCGATGGCCTTTCGATCGGCAATCACGTCTTCCTGACCCGCCAGGGCACGGCCGGCAAGATCATCACCATCGGGCGCATGGTCCACGGCCGAGATCAGGGCGTGCTGGTACGCGCCGAGATCCGCGAGGGCAGCGAGCAGCTGCGTCCGGGCCAATTCGTCGAGGTCCAGCTGATGGCCGCGCTCGGCACGCGCAGCTCCGACGGCGAGGCCGTCCAAGGCTGGCGTCTGCCGTCGAGCGCGCTGGTGCGCGACGGCGATGCCACCTATGTCTTCATCGCCCGCGAAGGCGGCTTCGCGGTCGCGCCGGTGACGCTGCTCGGCGAGGAGGAGCAGAGCGTCGTGGTGCGTGGCCCGCTCGCGGCCGACGACCAGGTCGCCATCAGCGGCGTGGTCGCGCTCAAGGCGGCCTGGCTGGGAGGCGAATGATGCTGGGACGCCTGATCCAATTCGCGCTCACCCAGCGGCTGCTGATGCTGCTGACGGTCGGGCTGCTGATCGGCGGCGGCTGGAAGGCCTTCCAGCAGACCCCGATCGACGCCTTCCCCGACGTTTCGACCACCCAGGTCAAGGTCATCGTCAAGGCGCCCGGCATGACGCCGGAGGAGGTGGCCTCGCGCATCACCAGCCTGATCGAGGTCGAGATGCTCGGCATCCCGGATCAGACCATGCTGCGCTCCGTCGCCAAGTATGCGCTGACCGATATCACGGTGGACTTCGCCGAGGGCACCGACATCTATTGGGCGCGCCAGCAGGTCGCGGAGCGCCTGAGCGCCATCTGGGGCGACTTGCCCGAGGGGGTCGAGGGCGGCGTCGCACCCTTGACCACGCCGCTCGGCGAGATGTTCATGTTCACCATCGAGGGCGGCGGCCTGAGCCTGGCCGAGCGGCGCGACCTGCTCGACTGGATCATCCGTCCGGCGTTGCGCGCGGTGCCCGGCGTGGCCGAGGTCAACGCCCTCGGCGGCTATGTGACCACCTTCGAGGTGGTGCCGGACAACGCCCGCATGGCCGCGCACGGCATCCAGCTCGACGACCTGCGCGCGGCGATCGCGGCGAACAACCGCAACGACGGCGCGGGCCGGCTGGACGACGGCGAGGAGTCGCTGCTGGTGCGCAGCGAGGGCGCGGTCCAGACGCTCGACGACCTGGCCGCCATCGTCATCGGCGGCGACGGCCGCCAGCCGGTGCGCGTCGCCGACGTCGCCGAGGTGCGCCGCTCCGCGCTCACCCGCTATGGCGCCGTGACCCAGGATGGCAAAGGCGAGGCGGTCCAAGGGCTGGTGCTGGGTCTGCGCGGCGCCAACGCGCGCACCCTGGTCGAGGGCGTGCAGGCCAAGCTCGACGAGCTGGCCCCGAGCCTGCCGGAGGCTGTGCGCATCAACGTCTTCTACGACCGCGGCGTGCTGGTCGACAAGGCCGTGCACACCGTCTCCAAGGCGCTGATCGAGGCCACCGTGCTGGTGCTCGTGCTGCTGGTGCTCTTTCTCGGCGATCTCCGCGCGGCCCTGACCGTGGCCCTGATCCTCCCGCTGGCGGCGCTGGCGACCTTCATTCTGATGCGTCAGTTCGGGCTCTCGGCCAATCTGATGTCGCTCGGCGGTCTGGCGATCGCCATCGGCATGCTGGTCGACGCCGCCGTGGTGGTGGTCGAGAACGTGGTCACCCAGCTCGCGCGCGGCGGCGGGGGCGGAAGGCTGCCGCGCCTGCACCTCATCTACCGGGCCGCGCGCGAGGTCGCCGTCCCGGTGTCCTCGGGCATTCTGATCATCATCATCGTCTTCCTGCCGCTGCTGACGCTGCAGGGGCTCGAGGGCAAGCTGTTCGTGCCGGTGGCGCTGACCATCGTCTTCGCCCTAGCCGCCTCGCTGCTGCTGTCGCTGACCGTGATCCCGGTGCTCGCGTCCTTTCTGCTCGGCGCGGTCAAGCACAGCGACCCCTGGCTGCCGCGCCTGCTGACCCGGCTCTACATGCCGGTGCTCGACTGGGCGCTGCGCCGTCAGGCCTGGGTGATCGCCGCGGCGGCCGGCCTGCTGGTGCTGGCCGGCGTGCTCTACACCCAGATCGGCAAGACCTTCATGCCGACCATGGACGAGGGCGATCTCATCGTCCAGCTCGAGAAGCTGCCCTCGATCAACCTGGCCGAGTCGATCGCCATCGACCAGCGCATCCAGCGCGCCATCATGGCGGACGTGCCGGAGGTGACCGGCGTCATCGCCCGCACCGGCTCCGACGAGCTGGGACTGGACCCCATGGGGCTCAACCAGACCGACAGCTTCCTGGTGCTCAAGCCGCGCGAGGACTGGCGCTTCGAGACCAAGGATGCGCTGATCGATGCCATCCGCCAGGTGCTCGAGCGCTTCCCCGGGGTCGACTACGCCTTCACCCAGCCGATCGAGATGCGCGTCTCGGAGATGCTGACCGGCGTGCGCGGCGACCTGGCGGTCAAGATCTTCGGCGGCGATCAGGACCGGCTCAACCGCGTCGCCGAGTCGCTGGTCGGCGTGCTGGAGGGCATCGCCGGCTCTCAGGACGTCTACACGCCGCGCAACGAGGGCGCCCAGTACACCAATCTGGTCGTCGACCGGCTCGAGGCCGGCCGGCTCGGCATCGACGCCGACGCCCTCGCGGCGGCACTGCGCGCCCAGGTCGAGGGGCTGCGCGTCGGCACCATCTATCTGGACAGCAAGCGGCGCCCGCTCATCATCCGCGGACCCGAGGAGCAGCGCCGCTCGCCGTCGCGCTTCGCCGGCCTGCAGGTCGCCCTGCCCGACGGGCGCGCCGCGCCGCTCGCCAACCTGGTGCGCATGGAGCGGATCGAGGGCCCGGTGGCGCTCAACCGCGAGCTGGGCAACCAGATGGCGGTGGTCATCGCCAACGTCGACGGACGCGACCTGGTCGGCTTCGTCGAGGAGGCCCGGCAGGCGGTGCGGGAGCAGCTGGATCTGCCGACCGGCTACTGGCTGGAGTGGGGCGGACAGTTCGAGAACCAGCAGCGCGCCGCCGCACGGCTCGCCCTGGTGGTGCCGATCGCGCTGGGGCTCATCTTCCTGGTGCTCTTCTCGACCTTCGGCTCGGTGCGCCAGGCGGTCTTGGTGCTCTCCAACGTCCCCTTCGCGCTCGTCGGCGGCGTCTTCGGTCTGGCCCTGACCGGCGAGTATCTCTCGGTACCCGCATCCGTGGGCTTCATCGCCCTGCTCGGCATCGCGGTGCTCAACGGCGTGGTCATGGTGACCTACTTCAATCAGCTGCGCGTGCTCGGGCGGCCGATCCAGGAGGTCGTGGTCGAGGGCGCCAGGCGCCGCCTGCGTCCGGTCCTCATGACCGCCAACATCGCCGCCTTCGGCCTGGTGCCCCTGCTGTTCGCCACAGGCCCAGGCTCCGAGATCCAGCGCCCCCTGGCCATCGTCGTGATCGGCGGCCTCATGTCCGCGACGGCCCTGACCCTGATCCTGCTGCCGATCCTCTATCGGCGGTTCGGCGAGGGCTGAGGCAGTCGTCACCCCGGAGGCTGGACGAGCGAGAGCGAAGTCCGCCGAATCCCGCAGCGGCATTGGTGGACTGCGCTGCGCTGGTCCACCCTACGACTGACACCTGACACCTGACACCTGACACCTGACACCTGACACCTGACACCTGACACCTGACACCTGACACCTGACACCCGAAGACTGACCATGCCCAACCAACTCCTCCAGCTCATCGTCCCTCCGGCCGCCGAGGACGTCGTCGCCGAGTGGCTGCTCGAGCGGGACGACGTGCCCGGTTTTACCAGCGCGCCGGTCTCCGGACACGGCTCCTCGGAGCGCTCCATGACGCTCGCCGAGCAGGTCGCGGGACGCTCGCGGCGGGTGATGTTCGTCATCCATCTGCCCACGCCGGTTGCGGCCTCGGTGCTCGCGGACCTGCGCGCGGACTTTCCCGGAAGCGGCATTCACTACTGGGTCGTGCCTGTGCTGGAGCATGGCCGGCTCGAGTGAAGAGGCCCAGGAGATAGGCTCGGTGAGTCGAGACCCCGGAAACTGCTCACGAAACCACGTCAGCGCGGGACCACAGAAGAGTGCCTCTGGCCGATATCGGTTCCGAATCGCGCGAGCGAAAGCACGAAACGCAAACAACCACTCGGAGGTAAACATCATGCAAGGCACAGTGAGAATCCTGCTTGCCGCAATGACCCTACTCTTGCCGCTTCATCACGGCCAGGCTCTTGCCGGAGCTGAGGGGGTCGAGGTGGAGCGGGTCTCCTCCAAGCGCGCCAAGGTTCGCTTCGTTCACACCGAGGTCCGCGATGGCGAGCTGCGCGTGCGCGGAAGCGTCTCTCGGCGGATCCCCATGCGAGGCGCGATTCCTGGGCATGTGCGCATTACGCTGCGAGATCCAACCGGCCGCGTGCTCAATGAGACTGACGCCAGTTTGATGCGACCGAGCCGACAGTCACAATCTGCTCGTTTCTATGCGCGTTTTCCCGCAGCTGCGCCTCCGGGATCCGTGCTGACGATCGCTCACCAGCCGGACCAATGAGACGGGATGAGCGTCGACAGCGAGGCATCCCTGGGCCAGGCCAGTGCGCTGTCAGGCCTTGACCGTCAGTTGGACCTGTAGGGTGGACGAGCAAGAGCGAAGTCCACCGAATCCCGCTCCGGCGTTGGTGGACTGCGCTGCGCTCGTCCTGCCTACAGCGGGAGGCCGGTCCGACCTCCCTATGGAGATCGGATCGGACGCTGTGAGCGTCGATCGACGGAGACAGGCGGGATCCGAAGTCCCCGTCGGGGGTCGTTAGCGATGCCCCTTACCCTCCAACGGTGACGGTGGTCGCCGCGGTGGCCATGACATCCGAGCGCGACGCCGTCGCGTCGTACATGCGTTGGAAATCCGCGACCTCGGGCAGACCGACGTCCTGAAGCAGGTCGAGGAGGAAGGCGAACTGGATCGGCTGGTAGACCAGCTCGACGCTGACTTGGTAGCTGCCTGGCTCGACTCCCGACACCTGATAGGTGATCAGGTCCTCCCCGCGATTGAAGTTGCCATCGCTGGCGGCATTGCCGAACACGCCGATGTCGGACGCGACGACTGCCTTATCGAATCCGGCCGGCGTCAGGCGATTGTCTTTCAGGTATTGGGAGCCGCGCAGCAGTGTATAGGTCACCTCGTCATCGGTGTTGCCCATGATCGACTCGTAGACCTGCACCTGATCTTCGGATGTGATCAGGTCGTAATGGGGCTCGAAGGTTGCGATGTTCGTGTCCGCATCGACACCGACCACCGAGCCATCGGCGTTGACGCGACCCGACTCGAAGACGATCTGGCCCTGGGCATCGCGCACCGTGACATGCAGGATGGCCCGCCGTGACGGATAGCTCGTGGGTACCTTGTGGCCCGAGAGGTTGCGCAGCCTTAGATCGATGCTGAGGGTCTCGTTCAGCAGGCTCGTCGAGACCACGTCGATCGCGGCAGCGCTTTCGAGCATGGCGCGCGACCGCGCGACACTGGTGGGGATGGTCGTCGACAGCACGCCCAGCTCGGCTGCGTTTTCGTCAATCAGGTTCAGGATGACCGCATTGGCACCGACCAGGTGATGCTGCGAGAAGTTGTTGCGGCGGGGCAGGTTGCGCGGGCGGTTCGCGATCTTCACGCCGTTTGTCTTGGGCATGTGGCAGTCCTGACAGCTCTGGGCGGTCGCCCCCGCGGCGTAGTCGCTATTCTCCCACTCCGTATAGACCATCTGCTCCGGGAACTCGGTCGGCTGAACAACGCCTTGCGCGTCCACGAAGGGCGTGTACAGATTGTGACAGGTCGAGCAGACCGCGGAGTCGGAAATATGCGTGCTGGCTACCGGCGTGTAGCCACTGTTGCGCAGCATCGGATTGATGCGGGGGCTTTGGTACTGCCCGTAGGCGTCCTTGAACGGGTTGATGGAGTAGTGGCCGGAGAACCCATCCAGTGTCCCGAGCGTCGGGTCATCTTGGATCTGGTGACACAGGGTGCAGCTGACCCCGTCCATCGTGGGATCGTGATAGGGATTCGTCGGGTCCAACAATCCGCCGGGCTCGAGCGCGAGGATGGCGGCCCTGTCGTACTCGGCCTCGTAGTTGCCCATCGGACCGTGGCACAGGGTGCATTTCTTGTTGATCACATCGGCCAGATGTGGATTGCGAGCCAGCTCGGTCGCAACCTTTGCTTTCCAGAACGGGTCGCGGGAGGCGTTGGCCATGAGTGTCCCGCTCCAGTCCCGCTCGATCGAGACATCCTTGCCTTGACTGTCGGTCAAGCCGTTGTGGCAGAAGGCGCAGTTCGCCGAGCCCGAAAAGTGGGTGGTCAGGAACCCCGGGTCGGCGCTCCAAGCGGCGGCGCTCAGCGATCCCAGCAGACAGGATGTCAATAGCATGCGATATCGGCTCAGCATAAGGATGTCTCCGCTTCTCGTGTGATCGTCTGGCCGATAGCGATCTCACAAACAGGCCTGAGACTGACATCTGTCTGTATCAATACGCTGTAAGACCAACGGTTTCGGCAGGTTATCGGCTATCAGTGATTGCCGAAATAATTATAGAGCTTGCTTTGGATGCGCTTGCGGCGTCCTCGGGCCCAAGGCGCCGCGGTTTGACGTGGATCACGCCGGATGATTTGAAGGTCGGCAGTGATGGCTGCCGGATGTCCTTAAACTCGACCCCGTGGCATCTGGTCATGGACAACCTCAACATCCATTGCTCCGAGGCGGTTGTGCGCCTCATCGCCGAGGCCATCGGTTTCGGGGGCGACCTCGGCGTGAAGGCGCGTGTTACGCCCCGACGTGTTTGCGGACATCCGTCCCGACCTCTGTGAGGCGGCTAGCCTAACGCTTTGATTGTTGGGCCTCCTGCGTCGGCCCAACCTACAGCAATCTGCGATCTTCGCGGTGCGCTTGGATTACTCTCACAGTCTCAAGAGCGAAGTCCACCGAATCCCGCTCCGGCGTTGGTGGACTGTGCTGCGCTCGTCCAGCCTACAGCGGGAGGCCGGGCCAATCGATGATCGGCGCCCGCTCTCATCGCCGTCTCCGCGGGGCCCTGACTGCTTTAGCTCATCGATCGGCTCCCACAAGTCAGGGTCCTTTTGGGCCAAGCTCAGAAGCCTGGAGTGCTCGACACAGAGGCTGTTGGTGCCTATATGATGGCCGCAAAATCCTCAGCGCCATGAGCGTTCACCGTGCTGGGGGTAGCGATAAATTGCGGCTTCACTGATGAGCCCCTGCCAGGAGCCTGCTCTCTCGATGATCAATCAACGACCGTTCAGGATCTTCCCGGCGGCGGCTTTGGCCACCGGGCTTCTCATGGCGCCCTTGCATGCCGACGCCGAGACCGAGGATGCGGATCCCGGGGACCCGCCGATCGAAGACCTCTTCAAGTCCGAGCTGGTGTTTCCCCAAGAGCGGGGCGAGCTCCAGATCGCCAGCTTCCCAAGCTATCGCGAAGGTCCCGAGGGAAGCGTGGTGTCGGTCCCCATCGGTATCGAATACGGGATCACCGATGCCTTTCAGCTCGAGGTCGAGTGGGACGCCTATGTCGACGCTGACGGCGATTCCGCCGAGGAATCCGGCTCCGGCCAAGGCAACTTCCAGCTCGGACTCATGTACGCCATGATCGACATCGCGGGCAGTGGCTTTCATGTCGCGGCCGGCGCTGAGTACGAGATCGCCAGTGGCGACCAGGTGTTCCTGGAGAATGGGAACCGCGCAGACTCCCAGGAGCTTTACCTGATATTCGCCAAGGATTTGGCCGAGGCGTCGACAAGCCTCGTCTTCGTCCAGGTCGGTGTCGAGCTGCAGCCGGACCGTCGCGAGGCGGCAACGCTGGTTGGCGCGCTCCATGACGACCCCGAGATCATGGGGTCCGAGGACGATGACGACGGTGCCCTGGATCCGAATGTCTGGTTCCTGAACCTTGGCGGATACACGCCGTTGGGAGAGGCCATCCTGTCTCTGGAGCTCAACCTCTCGGAGGAGGAAGAGGAGCGCTTCGTCACTCCAGGTATCAGTTATCAACCTGGCGGCGGTCTCGAGCTTGGTCTCGGAGTCGCGCTCGGGCTGACCGAAGAGGCCGATGATTACCAGGTGATCGCCAAGCTGCTCTGGGAATTCGAAGACTGATGACTCTGCTCTCTGTGCGGTGGCGTCGATCCCATGATGTCAGGGCCGCGCCGCGTCTCTTTCGCTCCACAAGGGGGGAGGTCTCTCGATGCGACTGCCGTTTTCTCGGGCTCTGACGTTGCTCGGAATCTCCTGTGCCGTACTCGCGACCGCGAGCGCAAGCACTCAATACAGCGTCTTCTGCGCTAACGATCGGATCGAGATCGATTCACGGTCGTTCGAGCAAATGAAGGTGGCTCGGGGGAGCGGTCTCTGCTTGCTGGGGAGCTTCGGCTATCTCTCCGACGCGCAGAGCTTCGCCAAGAAGAACTTCGGCGGTGCAGGCGCATCTTGCAGCTGCCGCTAGCCCGAGATCCGCTCGGGGGCATCCGACGACGGGAAGATGCGGGGGAGGTGGCTGAAACGTCGGCGATGGTTGCCGGGGAAGCGATGGCCGCTCTTGCATTGGTCATCTCTGATCGCAGGCCGCGAGTCCACTGCCTCCCCGAGCGCTAGGGTATCGGTCAGCCTGGCCGTCCGGCTGTGGTCGCCTCCGGAACCTCGATCAATCGTCCCGTTTTGCAGTCGTAGATGTAGCCATAGACGGGAATGTCGCCTGGAACGAGCGGGTGGGCCTTGATGCGCTTGACGTCCTCCACCACGCTGGCTGCGTTGTCGCTGATGGTCAGCCAGTTGATGTAGCGTCCCTCAGGTGAGCCTGGTCCCTCGTCCGTGTTGTGCCAGCCGCTGCCGTCGATGGTGGCTGTTGCGAGGCTGTCCTTGAGCAGGCCGGCCATGATGTCGTTGGTGAAGGTCTCCATTCCGCAGTCCGTGTGATGCACGACGAACCACTCGCGGGTGCCGAGGAGCTTGTGTGAGATGACGAGCGACCGAATGGCGTCGTCGCTCGCGCGTCCACCGGCGTTGCGGATGACGTGTGCGTCGCCCTCCGCCAGCCCGGCGTATTTCGCTGGATCCAGGCGTGCGTCCATGCAGGTCAATATGGCGAAGTGTCGGGCCGGGGGCATCGGTAGCTGGCCCTTGTCCCCGAAGTCCGCCGCGTAGCGCTCATTCGCGGCTCGCACCGCTTTGAGGGTCTCACTCATGTCATCCTCCTCTTCGATCTTATGCTCTTCGTGATTGGCGCAGGTCGACTGAGAGGCTGAATACCTGACCCGCGCACTAGAGATTACCCGGTCGTCGAGGATTTGTCTGCAGGTGGAGTGACCCAGCCAGGGGGCGCCCAGCTCAGGCCAATCCATTGATTACAATGAGTCGGCCGCTGGAGACCGGGAGCCGACGGCTCTCTTCGGAATCAATGCTCTCCCTTGGTGCGCAGCAGCCCCGCAAGCCGGTTGCCCTGCTTCTGCGGCCCACCCCGTGGGAAGATCTGGTGGAGGTAGCGGTTGCTGCCGCGCTCGCGCCCCCAGACCTTCCGGAAGTGGGCGATCATGTCGCGCACTGTCGCCTGCATGCCGGCCCGTGCGAAGCGCTCGCGCAGGAAGCGGATGACTTCCCAGTGCTCGGCCGTCAGGTCCAGGCCTTCCGCCCTGGCGAGGGCGCGTGCGAAGTCCTCGGACCAGTCGGAGGGGTCGACCAGATAGCCCTCGCTGTCGGTCGAGATGGATCGCCCGCCGACCTGAACGGCGCGTGTCGTCATGCTCGGGTAGGCATTGCTCCCGCTCGGGAAGGCCCCCGGCTGACCCAGCGAATCCTGCCCAGATTGCGTGATCGACCACAGCTCGACCGCGATCTCGCCGGCCAAGCGACCCTCATAGCGCTCCACGCCAGAGACCAGGATCTTGCCGCTGCTCGGCGGCAGGTCGAAACTTGCGAGACCTGTGCGATCCGTGCGCACGGGGCTCGTCTCGATGCCGTCCGTGTCGAAGCGAAGGGCGACGGGGGTGCGCTTGAGCGGCTCGCGCGTCACCTTCATGGATACTCTTACTGCGATCATCTCTTTGCCTCCGCTGGGGTCGACGGATACCGGGCCGCTGTCGGGCGGCCGAATCGGCGACCGATCAGTGGTAAAACCTCAGGTTCGCTGTCAAGCATAACGTCGGCCGCAACCCTGGAAAAACGAAACTTATCCGCTATTGATATCGGTAATTCCGATAGTTTGGCGGTGAGCCTGGGCTGACGAGTGTGGACATCGAGCAGGTCAAGACTTTTCTGGCCGTTGCCGCTAACGGCAGCTTTCTCGAGGCGGCCAGCCGCGTGCACGTCACCCAGTCGACGGTGAGCGCCCGCATTCGAAACCTGGAGCAAGCGCTCGGCGCGCGTCTCTTCTCGCGCAATCGCTCGGGGGCAAGGCTGACGCCCGCCGGCGAGCGTTTCTTGCGCCATGCCAAGACCCTGGTGCTGACCTTCGAGCAGGCGCGTCACGATGTGGGCTTGCCCAGCCGCTACCGCGGCAGCTTGACGATTGGTGCGCGGATTGCCCTGTGGGATGACCTGCTGCCGCGCTGGGCTGGGCGCATGCGCAAGGTGGCACCGGATATCTCGCTCAATACCGAGATCGGTTTCGAAGACGATCTGATGCGGCGTGTGATTGCGGGAACGATCGACCTGGCGCTGATGTACAGCCCTCAGCAAGGGGCGGGTCTCGAAGTCGAGTATCTGTTCGACGAGACCCTTGTGCTGGTCGGCAGCGAGCCGGATCGGGAGCTGCCTGACGAGGGCTATGTCTATGTCGACTGGGGCCCCACCTTCTACACACAGCATCGCAAGGTCTTCCCGGGCCTCGAGCGGCCTGCCCAGACGGCCAATATCGGCTGGCTTGGGCTGCAGCTGATTCTCGCGAACGGCGGCAGCTGTTTCGTCCCCGAGCGGGTGGCTGCCTCCTATCTGCGGGGCGGCTGTCTGTTCCGCGTCCGCGGCGTTCAGACGTTGCGGCTGCCAGCCTATGTCGTCTACTCGACCGAGATCGATTCGGCTGTGCTCGATAAGGCCTTGGGAGAGCTGCGCGCGCTGATCGGTGAAGGTGCGGGTACCGGGCTCGGGCCTCGTCGCTCGCGCGAAGACGTGGGCTCGGGCGGGGACGCGGAGCGCTTCGGGTGAAGTCCTCGTCCGCGACGCTTGGACGGGACGCTTTGTAACAGCGGATGAATCGAGCTAGAGTCTGACCGGGATGCTTGGATTCTCGCCTGTTGCAGATGGGGTGCCGTCTCCGATCCGCCGCGCGATTCCCGCGTCATGAGCGCTGCCCGCCGTTTTCTCGTCCCTCGTTTCACCCTGGCGCGGACGATTGCCGTCCGGGCCTGTTTCTTGTTGAGGAGCCAGAATGAGCCAGTCGGCGCCCTTGCGCACAATGCCAGCGGATTCGACAGAGGCGGGTCGGGGGCTCGTGGATCGTTTCGGTCGGCGCATCACCTATGCGCGTCTGTCCGTCACGGATCGCTGCGACCTGCGCTGCGTCTACTGTATGTCCGAGCAAATGACCTTCCTGCCGCGCAGTCAGCTCCTGACGCTGGAAGAGATGGCGCGGCTCGGGCGCTGTTTCAGCGAGCTTGGGGTCAGCAAGCTGCGTGTGACCGGAGGCGAGCCCCTTGTGCGTCCAAACGTCCTTTGGCTGTTCGAGCGGCTCGGCGAGCTTGCGGGGATTCGCGATCTGACGCTCACCACCAACGGGACGCTGCTTGGACGCTATGCGAAGTCACTCAAGGACGCTGGTGTCACGCGCGTCAACATCAGCCTCGACACCCTCAGCCCCGACCGCTTCCGCCGCATCACCCGCGTCGGGCGCATCGAGCGGACGCTCGCGGGGATCGACGCGGCGCTGCGCGTTGGCTTCCGTCGCATCAAGCTGAATGCCGTGGTGCTGAAGAATCGGAACCACGACGAGGTCGTGGAGCTGGTCCGTTTCGCGATCGCGCGCGGGGTCGACATCAGCTTCATCGAGGAGATGCCGCTAGGGGTGATTGGCGAGCACGATCGGGCGGAGGCCTACTACTCGAGCGACGCCATTCGTCGCGACCTCGCCGAGCATTTCGATCTGGTGCCGAGCATCGATCGCACCGGCGGTCCCTCGCATTACTACAACATCGCCGGAGAAGAGACCCGGGTTGGCTTCATCTCGCCCCATGGCCACAACTTCTGCGGCGACTGCAATCGGGTGCGTGTCACGGCCCAAGGGCGACTCCTGCTCTGTCTTGGGCAAGAGCATTCAGCAGACCTGCGTCGCGTCCTGCGCGCTCATCCGACGGATGACGAGCGGGCTCGGCAGGCGATTCTCGCCGCCATGGCCCTCAAGCCTCGGGGGCATGAATTCGATCTGGGCGCGGAGCCTGTGGTCTTCCGGTACATGAATTCCACTGGGGGGTGAGCCTGCACTCGGTCGATTCGGCCGGGCGGCCACCAGGCGGTAGAGCGACATGCTCGCGGTGCACGTCGAGCGCTCTCGGAGCTTGCAAGCGCAGCCCGCTGCCGTCGACCGCCAAGAGGCGGTCTCTGGCTTGCGGCGCAATGGTGGGGGTATTTGCTGGCCGAACGGACTGCGAACCGCGCTCCCGCAAGAAAAGACGCGGGTGCGGGGCGTCTACAAGGTCATTGCGACGGCGCTCAGGGTGACGACGGCACCGAGCGAGATGTAGCCGAGCGCGGAAGCGACCTTGCGGGCGACGGTGCGGCGTGCTGCGGCGATACGATTGTGCTCACGCAAACGGTTGCGGATGACGGTGATCTGATCAATCTGACTCGGGTCCATGGAAGGCCTCCTGCTGGACGATTTCGAAGCATATCCCAGACTGCAGCTCTTCAACTCTTCGTCGACTGCCGCTATCCATGCCTTCTTGAAAGGGAGCTCCGGCTCCGATTCAACGAGCCTGGTCTGCTCTTCCCCTTCAGAGAGAAGCGCCGCGCACCTTCACGGAGTGGCTACGCGCAGCGAGATCCTGACTTCAAATTCAGTGGAAATACTCAGATAGAAAGTATCGTTCGGATTTTGGCGACTGGCAAGAAAGTGTGAGCAATATCACGCTTCTGCGGGTCATTGCTCGGACTAAAGAAGGGCCGAGTGGTCTGGGCGCCTGATAGCGAAAGAACACGATAAGTGTATATTTGCGTCCCTCCCAGACGATTCCGGATCCGCCCGCGGCCGGGCTTCTCCCGCGCGCACTGAGTCGTTCCCATCTCTTCAGGGTCATACAAGCGGCTGGCCAGCAGGCGCGCGTCGCGGGCACTGGATGCCGTCGCGGGCTTCACCCGGCGGGTGAGCCAGCAGGCACCCCCGATCTTGAAAGCGACCAAGGCGTTGCACGAAGCGAGAAGCGGTCAATTGCCGGATCTAGGCTCAGGAGCGGGCGCTGCCGGGAGATCGCTCGCAAGGCCGTCGGAGAACGCCGTAAGCCATGCGCTCCACGTGGTAATTGCTGGATCTCAATTCTTATTGGATTAGAAGTTAATAATGTAGTGAACCGTTAAATTTCCGTTAAGCGTCGTGCCGGGTCCCGATCGAGGACCCGTGCGCCCGAGAGGAGCTGTACATCAGATGACTGAGCGCCGAGCCGCCCCGAATCCACCCTCTTTTCCGCCACCTGAGGCGCCCAGCTCGGCCGCCACCTGGCTGAAACGCGCCCTGGTCGCCATTGCCTCGATAGCCGGACTCTACCTGCTGGTGGTGCTTGCGCTTGCCTACTATTGGTGCCACCAGCCGGCCACCTTCGAGATCGCCGAGGTCTTGCCTGAGGGGGCCGTGCAGGCGGATGGCGCCCCGGCGCCCGGCAGCGCGCTGGTCACGGCGGTGGTCGGGATCGGCGAGACCCTGCTCGATAAGCCAGGCGGCTTCCTGCACAACGACGTCGTGCCGCCCGGCGCCTTTCTGGACAACTGCCCGAGCTGGGAGTGCGGCGCCCTGATGGCCGTCAAGGATTCCGTGCGCTCGCTGCGCAACGATTTCAGCCGCTCGCAGAGCCAGTCGTTCGAGGACGACGACGTCAAGCGTGCCGACCTTCAGTTCGCGATCGATCCGAAATCCTGGCTCTTCCCCGCGGCCGAGGACGAGTACAGGCAGGGTATCGATGCCCTCAAGCGCTATCGCGAGAAGCTCATGGCGAGCCCTCAGAGCGGCAACCTCTTCCACGCGCGCGCCGACAACCTGGCGGACTACCTCAACGTCATCGAGAAGCGGCTCGGCCATCAGGGGAGTCGGCTGAGCTCCAGTGTCGCGGATCCCGTGCTCACCCAGGCGCTCGCGCCCAAGCAGGCCGAGGGGGAGGTTGGGACGGAAGCGCCAAAGACGCCCTGGGACGAGGTCGATGACGTCTTCTACTGTACGCGCGGCTACAGCTGGGCCTTGCTGCACATCATGCAGGCGATTCAGCTCGACTTCAGGGATACGATCGAGGCCAAGAACGCCGAAGCCCTCCTGAGCCAGATCATTCGAGACCTCCAGGGCGCCACCCGCGCCATGTCGAGCCCGATCATTCTCAATGGCGACGGCTACGGGGTGCTCGCCAACCATTCGCTCACCATCGCTTCCTACGTCTCACGGGTGAACGCGTCCGTGCTGGACCTGAAGATTCTGTTGAAAGACGGCTAAGGCGATTTCTGGCCTTGGTCACCAGTCGGGCCGGTAGGGTGGACGAGCGAGAGAGACTGTGAAGACATTCTGCGTAGGTTGGGCTGAGGTACGAAGCCCAACATGGCGGCTAGCCTAACGCTTTCATTGTTGGCCCCCCTGCGTCGGCCCAACCTACACCAATCTGCGATCTTCGCGGTGCGCTTGGATGACGCTCACAGTCTCGAGAGCGAAGTCCACCGAATCCCGCGCAGGGATTGGTGGACTGCGCTGCGCTTGTCCACCCTGCGGGAGACAACTGGCCGAAACGATGATCGACGCCCGATTTCTCGCAATCTTCCGACCAGCCTTTCACACTCAGAAAATGCGTGACGGGATGAGGGCAGGATGCGCTCCGCCGGTCATTTTTCCCGCCTACGCCCCAGGATCGCCCGCAAGCGACTGGTAGGAGGATTCGAGGCATTCGCCGAAATCCCTAGCGTTCGGAGGATCGCGCTGGCTTGGACGCGCTGCCGCGGGGCGACCCCAGCGCAGACCGCAGGGCGGGTGGAGCCAGGGGCCGAGTCCCTGGCTCCTTCCCGTCTTCCGCGCGATGCGCCGACGTTGCCTGCAATCCTGGCCCCGCGTGCGGCTCAGCCGCCCTTCTCGGGGTCGCCGCTTCCTTCGAGCTGAGCCAGCCTGGACTCCAAGGTCGCGATGAGCTGCTGCTGGCGCTTCACCTGCTTGAGGAGTGTCGGCAGCCGGCCGAGCGCGGCCTGCTCGCGCAGATTGCGGCCGACCGCGCGCGCAGGCGTCCCGTTGACGGCAGCGCCGGGCGCGACATCGTTCGTGACACCGGCTTGGCCGCCGACGCGCGCGCCGTCGCCAATCCTGAGGTGATCCGAGATCGCGGCTTGTCCGGCGATGATGCAGCCGGTGCCGATCCGCGTGCTCCCGGCGATGCCGCTTTGGGCGACCATGATGACGTGCTCGCCGAGGCGGACGTTGTGGGCGATCTGCACCAGATTGTCGATCTTCGACCCGCGGCCCACCGTCGTGGCTCCGAGCGTCGCGCGGTCCACGCAGACATTGCTGCCAAGCTCGCAATCGTCCTCGATCACGACCCTGCCCAGCTGCGGCACCTTGCGATGCCCGCTGCCATCCCATTGATAGCCGAAGCCGTCGCCGCCGATGCGGGCGCCGGAGTGGATGATGCAGCGGTCGCCAATCCGGGTGTCGCGCTGCACGGTCACATTGGCGTGGATCACGCAGTGCCGACCGACCTCGACGCACGGCCCCAGATAGACGCCCGGCCCGATGACGCTGCCATCGCCCAGGCTTACACCTGCGGCCAGCACGGCCCCTGGCGCGATCGTGACCTGGCTGCCCAGCGCCGCAGTCGGGTCGATGCTCGCATCTGGGTGGATGCCGCTGTAGTCGGGTGGCGGGAGGAAGCGCTCCGCGATGGTGAAAAACGCCTCGCGCGGCTTGGGCACGCGGATGACGTTCCGAGGTATCGGCTCGGGAAAATCCAGTGGGGCGAGCACGACCGCTGCGGCGGACGCGGCGATGGCGCCGTGCTGATCAAGGGCTTCGACGAAGCAGAGATCTCCCGGTGCCGCCGCGGCCAAGGTCGCGACGCCGGTAAGGTCGGGCAAGGGCGGCGTCGGGGGCGGGAGGTCGAGTTGGCGGCAGAGGTCGGCGCAGGACAAGATCATGGCGTGCTTCCTGTTGCTGGGTGGTGACGCGAGCGCATCCCCAGCGGCCGCGAGAGGTCGGGACTATAGCCGAGTGCCAAGCGGCCTGGCCACCCGCCGACCGCGTCCATGGTTGAGCTCCGCTCGGCCCCACTCAACCTTCTGATGCGATGGCAGCTTCGCCAGTGCTGGCGCTCTCCATGTCGAGGCGGCCCTGAGACCCAATGACCCAAAAAGAGCAGTTGAACCGCAAAGGGCACAAAGCGCGCAAAGGATTTCAACATCCTGTCTGCGAAGCCATGCTCACCCAGAGGGTGAAGCGACGCGGCAATGCAAGCCTCTGTTTTTCTAAGTGTCCTTCGCGCTTTTGCGGTTCTAATTGCCAAATCTAGGAATGAGGAATCGATCGGCATGCATATCGCACTCTTCGGCGCGACGGGCGGGACCGGGCGCCAAGTCCTGGCCCAAGGCATCGCCCAAGGCCACAGCATCTCCGCGCTCGTCCGGGATCCGGCCAAACTGCCCGACCGAGCCGGACTGACCAAGGTTCAGGGCGACGTCCTCGACCCGGAGCCTGTGGCCCAATGCGTTGCGGGCGCGGACGCCGTGATCTGCGTTCTCGGCTCCCACGGTCGCCAAGCGCCCGTCGAGGCAGGCGGGACGGAGCGGATCCTGGAGGCTATGCGCGCCTCGGGCGTCCGACGCCTCATCGTCGTGACCTCACTCGGCGTGGGTGACAGCCGTCCGCAGCTCTCCTGGCCCGTCCGTCTGATGATGGATCTCACGCTCGGGGCGATCATGCGGGCGAAGGAAGCCCAGGAGGCCTTGGTGAAAGCGAGCGGCTTGGACTGGACCATTGTGCGTCCCGGCGGCCTGACCGATGGTCCCAAGACGGGTGGCTACGGGTTCGGCGTGGACAGCGCCATCAAGCCGGGGCGTGTCTCGCGCGCGGATGTCGCCGACTTCGTGCTGCGACAGCTCGCTGATGACGGCTTTCTGCATCAAGCCCCGGCGGTCGTGTAGACGCGCCAGGCGCAGGCGGGGCGGCTGGGCTTACTTCGCCCGATACAGCTCCGGCAGCCGCCGCTCCAGCTCGGTCAGCTTGGGCTGGTCGTGGATGACGATGTAGGGCTGTGTCGGGTGGCGCGGCAGGTAGTCCTGGTGGTAGGCCTCGGCGTCGTAGAAGCCCTCGAGCGGGGTCACTTGCGTGACGATGGGGCCGGAGTAGATGCCGCTGGCGTCGAGCTGGGCGATATAGGCCTCGGCGATGCGCTTCTGCTCCTCGCTGTCGTAGAAGATGGCGGAGCGGTACTGGGTGCCGACGTCCGGGCCCTGGCGGTTGAGCTGGGTCGGGTCATGGGCGACCTCGAAAAAGACCTTGAGCAGCTGGCCATAGGTGACCTGGGACGGGTCGTAGGTGATGCGCACGGACTCGGCGTGGTCGGTGCGCCCGGAGCTGACGCGCCTATAGGTCGCGCTGTCCGCATCGCCGCCGGCATAGCCGGAGACCACGTCTTCGACGCCGCGCACGTGCTCGAAGACGGCCTCGACGCCCCAGAAGCAGCCGCCGCCCAGGACGGCGGTCTGGGTGCCTGGCTTGGGGGGCTCGTCGACCTTGGGGTCGGGTAGCCCTTCCGCGTGGGCGCTCCAGGTCGTCGTCAGAAAGGCGGTTGCGGCGATTGTCTTGAGGCTCAGGCCCAGCAGACGGCGTCTCATGGCTTCACTCCTCGATGGCTTTCATTGCGGGTGTTCGGATGTCGGCGCGGCCCGCTCGGGCGGGCCGTCGCCGGCGGCTCGCTACTTCATCATGCCGTCTTTGGCCATGCTGCCGCCCTTCTCCATGGCGTCCTGCTTCATCGCGTCCTTCGCCATCTCGCCCTCCTGCATGGCGTCCTTGGTCATGGCGTCCGTGCTCATGGCGTCTTTCGCCATCTCCCCCTTCGCCATGCTGTCCTTGGCCATGGCGTCTGTGGACATGGCGTCCTTGCCCATGTGGCTGTCGGCCGAGACGGCTGCGCCGCCGAAGGCCAGGACGAGCGAGAGCAGTGCGGTGCTGGTGGTTTTGATCATGGTGATCTCCAGAAGTTTGCGTGCGCGTTGTGGGTTTATTGCCTGAGCTGCGTGGCCCGAGGGCCTGTGCGTCGGGGCGCCGAGCTGGGCTCAGCTGCCGCCGAACCAGTTGTACCCCTGGTCTTCCCAGTAGCCGCCGGGGTAGGTGTTGGTGACGAAGATGGCCTGGACGTGCTTGGGGTTCTTGTAGCCGAGCTTGGTTGGAATGCGGACCTTCATGGGGAAGCCGTAGCGCGCCGGCAGGGTCTCGCCGTCGTAGGTCAGGGTGAGCTGGGTCTGCGGGTGCAGGGCCGTGGGCATGTCGATGCTGGTGTAGTAGTCGTCGGCGCACTTGAAGCCGACGTACTTGGCGTCGAGGTCCGCACCGATGCGCTTCAGAAAGACATGGAAGGGCACGCCGCCCCACTTGCCGATGGCGCTCCAGCCCTCCACGCAGATGTGGCGCGTCACCTGGTCGGCCTGGGGCAGGGCGCCTAGCTCGGTCAGGCTCCAGGGGTGGCGGTCCGCCACCAGGCCGGTGACTTCCAGGCGGAAGCCGTCCGCGTCGACCTGGGGGACGCGATCTAGACCGTAGAAGGCGTTGAAGGGGAAGGGCCGGGTCATCTCGGATTCGTCATAGGTCGGCGCGAGGCGCTTGGGGTCGAACAGCCAGGCCTGGACCTTGTCGTTGAAGCGGTCGATGCGGCGCAGCGCGCCCTCGACGCCCGCCGAGTCGCCGAGGTCGCAGCCGGTCAGTAGCGACAGACCGCCGAGTGTGAGGGAGCCCTTGAGGAAGCGGCGTCGCGCCGGGGAGTCGATCCGGGCGAGCGCCTCCCTGAGGATGATGTCCCGATCGGCGGTCTGGTGGGTGGGCTTACGCATGGGAGGCTCCTCAGCGGCCGCGGATGATGGCAATCAGGGTGCGCGGCACCATGGCGACCATGACCAGATGGATGGCGACGAAGCCGACTAGGCCGGCCATGGCGAAGAAGTGGATGTAGCGGGCCGTCTCGTAGCCGCCGAGCAGCTCGCGCAGCAGGGGGAACTGGACGGACTTCCAGAGCACCAGGCCGGACAGGACCAGCAGCAGGATGTCCAGCATTACGAAGAGATAGGCCGCGCGCTGCACGGCGTTGTAGTGCTGCGGGTCGGCGTGCGACAGGCGTCCGCGCAGCGCCGCCTTGAGGTCGGCCAGGACGGTGCGTGGCGAGAGCGGCAGGAAGCGCCGCCACAGCCGCTTGCTCGCGACGTTCAGCGCCAGGTAGAGGATGCCGTTGGCGACCAGCAGCCACATGGCCGCGAAGTGCCATTGCAGGGCCCCGGCCAGCCAGCCGCCGAGGGTGATGTCGTTGGCGAAGCGGAAGTCGAAGAGCGGCGAGGCGTTGTAGATGCGCCAGCCGCTCATGACCATGATGACCACGGCCAGGGCATTGACCCAATGGGTGATCCGCAGCCAGAGCGGGTGGATCAGTGGGCGTTCCGACGGGACAGCTGTGGTCACGAGCCGACCTCCTGATGGGTGAGACAGCGATCCGCGCCGACGGCCTGTAGCACCTGGCCACTGCGCGGATCTTGGACAAAGGCGCCGACCGCCAAGGCATCGGGGCGCCAGCTCGGCGCTAGCGCCAGGGTGCGCTTCAGGGTCAGCTGACCGGTCTTGAGCGGGAAGGGACCCAGCCAAGCGCGCACCACATGATGGTGACGCAGGCGGCGGCCGCGGTTCTCGCCTGCCGAGATATCTGAGCTGAGACCGCTTTCCGCAACCGCGATAACGAGCAGGACATCCTCGAGGGGGCTGGCCGCGCGGGCGTCGAGGGCGAGCCGTCCGTCCTCCGACAGGGCCGCCCGCAGCCGAAGACTGGCGCGGGCCGGTTGGGCGTTGATCCGCTCGACCTGGCTCGCGAGCGATCCGGGCCGGGTCGCGGCCCCGTTGATGAAGAACTGCGGCGTATAGACCGTTCGAGCGCCGCCCAGTCCGACCAGCCAGGATTGACGCTTCGCGAAGCCTTCCTGCGCAAAGGGATCTCGCCAGCCCAGGTCGTCCCAGTAGCCGACGTGCAAGGCCAAAGGCACCAGGCTCTGGTCCGGGCGCAGTCTGCTGAGACGCGCGTCCGCCGGCGGGCAGCTCGAGCAGCCTTCTGAGGTGTAGAGCTCGATCAGGGCCGTGGTGCCTGGCCCGCTCTCGACCTCGCAGGCCGCCTTGCCCGCGAGCGGCAGGCTCACGAGTAGGGCCGTGAGCAGGGCGAGGGCAGGGTGCATCGGCTTCACCTCGATGTATCGTTGGGGCATCGTATGTGCCGTTCGGGCCTCGGCGGCTCGGATCGGACGCGGATCCGTCGTGCCGTCCTCGCAGAGCAGTTCGAGGCGAGGTGGTGATCGGTTACACGAGCAGGCAAAATCCCGGTTCAGCCGGGTCCTGAAGGACTCCTGTAACCAAAGGCGGCGCTGGAGCGAAATGACACACGAAGGCCGAGCAGACCACGTCGAGATCGAGCTGCGGGAATCCTTCCTGCGGGGGCGTGATGGCGACAGCGCGGCCTATCAAGGGCTCTTGGAGGTGCTGACCGCGCATCTGCGCGCCTACTTCAAGCGGCGTCTGACAGCCATGCCTGACGAGGTGGAGGATCTGGTGCAGGAGACCCTGCTCGCCATCCACAACAAGCGCCATACCTACCAGGCCAGCCAGCCCTTCACGGCCTGGGTCTATGCGATCGGCAAGTACAAGCTGATCGACCTCTTTCGCCGGCGCGCCGTCAGGGAGCAGCGGACGGACTCCATCGACCTGCTCGCGGAAGGCGCGGCCGAGCTGTTCTCCACTGCCGACTCCGACGCCGCCGAGGCCCGGCGCGATCTGCACAAGCTGTTGGCCCAGCTGCCGGACCGCCAGCGCCTGCCGATCGTCCACACCAAGCTCGAGGGGCTGTCGGTGGCGGAGGCGGCGAGAGCGACGGGGATGTCGGAGTCGGCCGTCAAGGTGGGCGTGCACCGTGGACTCAAGGCCCTGGCGGCACTGATACGAGGTGAGACATGAAGACCGACGATCTAGTCATCCTCTTGGCGAACGATGTGGAGCCGGTCGAGCGCCATGCCGTCGGGCGTCGCTATGTCATAGCCATCGGGCTAGGCGCCGCTGCTGCTGCCGCGCTCCTGGTCGGCCTGCTCGGCGTGCGCCCGGATCTCGCAGAGGCTGCGCGACTGCCGATGTTCTGGGTGAAGCTCGCCTTCGTCGCCAGCCTCGCCGGAGCCAGCCTGGCGGTCACGCTGCGTCTGGGCCGGCCGGGCGTGCGGCTGCACTGGGCGCCGACCGCCTTGGCTCTGCCGGTGCTGGCGATGTGGGGGCTGGGGGGTGTCGAGCTGGCGGAAGCGAGCTCGGTCGAGCGTGCGGCGCTCGTCTTCGGTACAAGCTGGAAGTCCTGCCCTGGGCTCATCGCCACACTGTCCATTCCCGTCTTCATCGCCGCCCTCTGGGCCATGCGCGGCCTGGCGCCGACCCATCTCCCGCTTGCCGGGGCCGCCTCCGGGCTCCTGGCCGGTGCGGTTGGCGCGCTGGTCTACTGCCTGCACTGCTCGGAGCTGGGCGCACCCTTCCTCGGGATCTGGTATCTGATTGGGATGCTGATTCCGGCGGGCGTTGGCGGGCTCCTTGGGACGCGCCTGCTAAGGTGGTAGCACTCTCCACTGGCTGAGCCTTGGAGTGGGGCTGGGCCGATCCTCGCGTCGCCTGCCTAGCGCTCGGCTCAGACTCCGTCTCCTTTGATCCTTGACGTTTCTCATTGTCCGGCACCGCAAGGCGCGGGCAAGCTCTCGCGCCCCATTCGATCCTGTGCAAGCCAGCTGCCTCCTCTGTGAATCGCCGGCCGATCGCGGCGCGCGGCGCGGTCTCTTGCGCAATGTGGATGGATTGCATGAATTGAGCACGGACGAGTATCCGCGCATCTACTGTTAAGGACAGGAAAGCACGATGTACAACGTCTTCAATCCCGCCAGTCCAGTCGGTTTGATGGATTTCGTGGCAGCGGCAAAATCCCGTATCCGAGAGGTAACGCCAGATGAGCTGCAGGAGATGCGCTCCGCCGATTCGGATCTGATGATCCTGGACGTGCGCGAGTCCTCGGAGCATGAGCAGGGGCATATCGAGAATGCCTTTCTGATCCCCCGCGGCATCCTCGAGGCCGCGGCCGATCCGACCTATCCCAAGTGCGTGCCTGAGCTGGCTTCCAGTCATTCGCGCTCCATCGTCGCCTACTGTGCCTCAGGTGGTCGCTCGGCCATGGCGGCGGCCGTCCTGCAAATGATGGGCTTCGAAAAGGTCTACAGCCTGGCCGGGGGCTTCGCCGGCTGGGAGCAGGCGCAAATGCCGGTGAGGCGCGAAGCGCGCTACGTTTGATCCAAGCGGCTCGAGGGTGCGCAAGCTGGCAGCAGGCTTCGCCCTCCGGGCCGGCGTGCTCCGGAGCGCCTAGGGGTTGCGTTATCGTTGAGACATTGTCCTGACAGCAGTTGAGCTTCGTGCCCATGGAATTCGTCGACCGCCTCATCGCTCCTGCCCAACGTGCCGCATGGCAGGACCACGCCCGCAAGCACCCGTTGACGACCGCTGGGCTCTTCGTTGCCCTGGTTGCCATGCTGGTCATGCTCGCATCCAGTGTGTGGCAGGTGGTCGCTGGCGAAGCCTCTGTCGCGCTGCGGCTGGCGATGGGGGGCGGCCTGGTGGCGGCGCTTGCAACGGCGCTCGGTGCCCTGCCGGCGTTCGCGCTCAACGGGATCAATCAGCGTCTGGAGGACAGCATGCTCGGCTTGGCGGCCGGCATGATGTTGGCGGCGAGCTCCTTCTCGCTGATCATCCCGGGGCTCGAGGCGGGTGAGGCGCTGACCGGAACGACCGCACTCGCGGCCTTGGTCGTGGTGGCCGGCATGGCGTTGGGCGTCCTCTTGATGCTGGGGCTGGATCAGTTCACGCCGCATGCCCACATGCAGACCGGCCCTTGTGGCGCCGGCAATGAGCGCATCAGTCGACTTTGGCTCTTCGTCTTCGCGATCGCGCTGCACAATCTGCCCGAGGGGATGGCGATCGGCGTCGCCTTTTCGCAGGCCGATATGAGCGTCGGCGTGCCCTTGACCACGGCGATTGCCCTCCAAGACATGCCCGAAGGCCTCGCCGTTGCTATGGCGCTGCGTGCTATTGGTATCAGACCCCTTGGCGCGGTCGCCCTGGCCGCAGCGACGGGGCTGATGGAGCCGCTCGGGGCCCTGCTCGGCGTCGGGCTGAGCGCCGGGCTGGCACTCGCTTATCCCGCTGGTCTGGGGCTAGCCGCCGGGGCCATGATCTTCGTCGTCTCCCACGAGGTCATCCCGGAGACGCATCGCAACGGCCACCAGACGCCGGCGACGCTGGGGTTGATGGCCGGCTTCGCCTTGATGATGGTGCTGGATACGACGCTGGGGTGATGCCGCTCGGTCGTCCCAGCTCTTGGCGACTCGCTGGCGGCTAGGCGATCTTTGGCGGATGCGCTTCCTGCAATGGGAAGGCGGATACGGGGTCGAGAAGGTGGAGATGGACCCGTTCGTCCCCGTCTGGCAGGGCGCGCTCGAAGGCCGCTTCGATCCTCTGCATCTCGTCTGCCGCGCGTCCATCCATGAGGAGGACGAGACGAAGCCGGTTCATTCCACCTGCGTCGCGCTCGGAAATGCCCACCTGGATCCAATCGCTCAGCTTGGCGACCGCCAGGCTGCAGCTGTCGACCGAAGCCATGTAGATCAGCAAGCGTCCGCCAATGGCGATGCGCCGCTCGATCCCCGCCGCCTGGGACAGCTCCGAGGGTGAGTCGTCGACTCGCTCGAAGACCTCGGCTGGGCAGGTGCATCCCAGGCTGTCGCGAACGAACCGCTCGAGCTCGGGAGTGGCCGGCTGGATGCCCATCCGAGCCTAGAGCTCCTGGGAGGCGAAATCGGCCAGGCGCGAGCGCTCGCCGCGCATCAGCGTGATGTGTCCGCTGTGCGGCCAGTTCTTGAAGCGATCCACGACATAGGTCAGACCTGAGGTCGTCTCGGTCAGATAGGGTGTGTCGATCTGGCTGATGTTGCCGAGACAGACGAACTTGGTCCCTGGCCCAGAGCGGGTGATGAGCGTTTTCATCTGCTTGGCGGTGAGGTTCTGCGCCTCGTCCAGGATGATGTACTTGTTGAGGAAGGTCCGCCCGCGCATGAAGTTCAGCGAGGAGATGCGGATACGGCTGCGCACCAGATCGTTGGTGGCAGCCCGGCCCCAGTCGCCGCCTTCCGGCTGGGTCAGGACCTCCAGGTTGTCCATGAGCGCGCCCATCCATGGGGTCATCTTCTCTTCTTCCGTTCCGGGCAGGAAGCCGATGTCCTCGCCCACGGGCACAGTGACCCTGGTCATGATGATCTCGCGGTAGAGATTGCGGTCTAGAACCTGCGCCAAGCCGGCCGCAAGGGCGAGCAGGGTCTTTCCGGTGCCCGCGGAGCCGAGCAGCGTGACGAAGTCCAGCTCGGGATTCATCAGCATGTTGAGCGCGAAGTTCTGCTCGCGGTTGCGCGCGTTGATGCCCCAGACATTGCGGCGCGTGTGGCGATAGTCGTCGATCAGCTCGATGACCGCCTCGGCCTCAGAGCGCTTGTCGCGTACCATGGCCTCGAAGGCGCCATCGTCGCCCAGGGCGATGCACTGAGCCGGATACCAGTCAGCGATGTCCGGTCCGGCGACGCGGTAGAAGGTTCGGCCCTCTTCCTTCCAGGCATCGACGGTCTTCTCATGGTGCTCCCAGAAGTCCTCGGGCAGCTCCTCGAGTCCGGTGTAGAGCAGCGCCGCATCATCCAGGACTTGGTCGTTGGAGTAGTCCTCGGCGGGAATCCCCAGCACGGCCGCCTTGATGCGCAGATTGATGTCCTTGGAGACGATGATGACCTGGCGGTCCTTGTGCGTCTCGCGCAGCGCCTGTGCGGTGCCCAGGATGTTGTTGTCGGCGATGGTGCCTGGGAGGGATTCCGGCAGCTTGAGTGTCAGCAGCTCGGTTTGGAAGAAGAGGCGCCCGGTCGCCGGCGCGATGATGCCGCCGCCATTGGTCGAAGCCGGTCCGATCGGCAGCCCGGCATCGATCTCGTCCTTGTCCGCGTTGCTCATGAGCTGGTCGAGGAAGCGGCTGACCTGGCGGACATTGCGGGCCACTTCGGACATGCCCTTCTTCGCGCGGTCGAGCTCCTCGAGGACCACCATGGGCAGGAAGACGTCGTGCTCCTGGAAGCGGAAGAGGGCGCTGGGGTCGTGCATGAGCACGTTGGTATCCAGGACGAAGAGGCAGGGCTTGTCGTTTTCGCGCTTGATCATTGGGCTTTTGAGCGGACACCTTGGCGGGCGGGGTGAATGGACCAGGGCCGGGCGGCTGGCTCCAGGCCGGCCGCATCTGGCGGTGGACAGGAGCTAGCTGGCGCCGAGCGCTTGAGCGGCTGCCAAGACTTCCTCGACGTGGCCCTTGACCTTGACGCCGCGCCACTCCTTGCGCAAAACGCCGTCCGCGTCGATGAGGAAGGTGCTGCGCTCCACGCCTAGGCTCTCCTTGCCATACATCTTCTTGAGCTTGATGACGTCGAAGGCCTTGCAGAGCACCTCTTCCTTGTCCGAGAGCAGATCGAAGGGGAAGGACTGCTTGGCCTTGAAGTTCTCCTGTGCCTTGATGCCGTCGCGCGAGGCGCCGAGGATGACGGTGCCTGCCGCGGTGAAGGCATCCATGGCATCGCGGAAGTCCTGACCCTCCTGGGTGCAGCCCGGGGTGCTGGCCTTGGGGTAGAAGTAGAGCACGAGGGCCTTGCCGCGATAGTCCGAGAGCTTGACGGTCTTGTCGCCGGTGGCGGGGAGCTCGATGTCTGGAAGGGTCTCGCCGGTCTTCAGTGTCATGGTCATGGTCTCCGATCGCGTCGACGGTGGGGCGGCGATTCAGGGCTCGCCGAATCGCTGTCCAATGTGGGGATGACCAGGGCTTGTACAAAAAAGACCGGCATGCCTGCCCGGCTCCGCGGATCGCTCAGCTCTTCAGGGGCTCCAGGACGGCATCCAGGTTCAGGCCGTCGCAGTAGTCCATGAACTCTTCGCGCAAGGCCGCGATATGCAGGTCGGCCGGGATGCCGATCGTCATGTGCACCGAGAACATCGGGGTGCCGGTATGGGCCGCGGCATAGGTGCTGGTGGCCATGTCCTCGATGTTGATGTTGCGCTCGGCGAAGAACCCGGCGAGGTTGTTGACGATGCCAGGGTGGTCCATCGAGACCACGTCGATGGCGTAGGGCAGGAGGTTGCCCTGAGAGGTCCGTTGGCCGGTGCGCTTGGAGATGATGGTCATGCCGAGCTGGCGCTCGAGCTCGGGGAGCACGTTCTCGATCTTGGCCAGGGTGTTCCACTTGCCCTCGACGAGCAGCATCGCGGCGAACTCTCCTCCCAGGACGGTCATGCGACTGTCCTCGATGTTGCAATCGTGCTCCAGCACGGCCTTGGAGAGCTGATTGACGATGCCCGGATGATCTTCACCCAGCGCGGAGATCACGAGATAGGTCTTCTGCCTGGTCATGTCCTTGCCGATGGTCGGAGGTATAAGGGTCTGAGTCTGTTGGCCACCGAGTGTAGCACGGAGATACCCGCGGCCATATTGGGCCGGTGCCGGCCTAGGTGGCGGGGCGCTTCAGTCTTGGCGAGTCCCCTGAGCGGGCTCCGGCGCCTGCAGTGGATACCAGGTTTCATCGCGTTTCGGCGGCAGCAGGTCGCGGCGCATCTGCTTCAGCGCCTCGATGGTCTGCTTGCCCCCGCCGGCCGAGAAGGGATCTTCCTGCTCGAGCGCGTCGCCGAGCTCGGCATCGATCTGGTCGGGGTCCTCGCCCGCCTCCATGCGGCGAATGGCCTCCGACATGGCGTCCCCCATCTTGAGGCCGCTGGCTTGGAAGAGCTTGCGCATGGCCAATGCGGCCTGCTTGGGGTCTTCGTCGTCGAGGTGCTCGAGCTCGCCCGCCATGGAGGCCATGGCGCTCATCAGCTTTTCCTCGTCCATGCCGGGTGGCAGGTCGTCGTCGCCCGCTGCGTCGTCGCCGTCCGCCCGGCCGGAGCTGATCGCGAAGAGGCTCGCCTGGCGATCCAGCTCGGGTCTGCCGCAGCTTGGGCACATGGGGCGGGTTTGGGTGTCGACGCGGCGCGAGAAGAAGTTGTAGATGGTGTGGCAGTCGGGGCAGTAGAACTCGTAGACAGGCATCTTGCGGACCTCCAGTCGGTGATGCGCGAATTCTATCCAGGGACGCGCGCGACGGGGAGCCGTGGCGTCGCGCAGCGCGGGCGCAAAGCGCCAGGGCTCACAGCTCGCCCCACATCCTCAGCAGGTTGGCGTAGGAGCGGTCGACCTGGCCCGTGGTCTCGGCGCCTGGAGACTCCCTCAGCAGCTGCTCGCGTGCCAGCCCGAGCTCGTAGAGCAGCTCGCGGCGCGCGGCGTCGCGGACGTAGCTCTGGATCCAGGCAAGCGCGACCAGGCGCTCGCCCGAACGAACCTCGGCGACCTGATGCAGGCTGGACGACGGGTAGACGACCGCGTGTCCGGCGGGCAGCTTGACGCTTCTGTCCCCAAAGCTCGTGCGAATGACCAGATCGCCGCCGTCGTAGGTATCCGGGGCGTTGAGGAAGACCGTCATGGAGACATCCGTGCGGAAGCGCGGGCCGCCCGCGCCCATGATGGGGTCGTCGACATGATCGCCATAGGCCATGCCGGGCGTATAGCGGGCGAAGATGGGGTCGGACACCCGGTGCGGGAGCACGCCGAGTCGGAAGGTGTCGTTGTGCCCGAGGCTTGCCATGAGGATGCGGATCAGCCGCTGCATGCGCTCGGCGTCCGGTCGGAGCTCTTCGTTGTGCTTGACGCGGGCGGCCGCGAAGCCGGCCGTGGCCTTGCCGTCGACGAAAGGCGCCTCGGCGAGGGTTTGGCGAATCTTCTCGAGCTGGGCGGCATTCAGGAGGTCTGGAATGGTGAGCAGCATGGCGTGTGTCTCTCGCGTTAGGCGATTGCCGGAATTTCGTCTACCAGCTGGTGCCGGATCGGGGCTCGCCTTCAAGGAGCGTCGGCAGGAGCATCGCTGGGCTATCTGGCTGGTGGGGCGACACAGAAGGCGGGCGTCAAGACAAGCCAGATGGTATGAGAACTGACAGAAATCGCCTTGGGCGGGGATGACATCGGGCGCGGCGGTCGCTCTCCGCTTTATCCAGGAGTCGCTGCAGAGACGCGGTCCGCGAGCTGGATCCAGCCTGGAGTGTCTTGCCGTACCATAGGAGAATCGGAATCTACTGATAGATGTCAAGACAGCACAGGATTTGGAGGCACCACATGATCCTCAACGCGATCATCGACGAACAAGTCTACGAGCTCAATGTGCCGGACGCGCTGGTCGCCCGGGCGGGCGAGTACTTCGATCAGCTCGACCGGGACATGGATGCCGGCTGGCAGATGAGTCGCGAGTGGGTCGATGCGCCGGATCGCATGCAGCGCTGCCAGATCGTCGCGGACAAGCTGCTGACCGCGCTCGAGACCGAGAACGAAAAGCTCGGGCTGCTCATGGCCGGGTACATCCTGGCGCGCCTGCCTGGTGTCGAATCGGTCGAGCTGGATACCCAGGGCGAAATTCAGAACAACGGCTTCACCATCGCCGAGTCTCGCCCGAGTCCTGCGCCGGCGGCTGGAGATGGCGCCAGGGGCATGGGTAAGCTCGAGGCCATGGAGCAGGCCGGGCAGGACGTGAGCCAGGTCTTCCGGGTCGGACGCGGATACCGCTTCTCGGTCTTGGATCCGGCCACGGGTGCTTGGCAGGATTCGCCGACGCTCGCGAGCGAGCAAGAGGCGTCGCGCTTGCGCCAGCAGGCCTTCAAGGCCCGCTACGAGGAGCTGATCGGGAAAGACGCGAGCTGAGGCCGAGGCCGGCAGATCGCTGGTGCGCGCACCCTGCTCTGGGCCACAGGGGCGCACTGCGCCCCTGTGGGGTGAATCAGCTGTCGGCGTCTTTGTTGGTGTTGATCTTGAGTGGGAAGTACGCGGGGCAGACGCCCAGTACGGCCGTTGCGAGGACGATGAGGCCGACGACTGTCAGCACGACTTTCATGGTGACGGATGACACCATGAGGCCGGCGAGGATGAGCACGCCTGCGGCGGCCAAGCGGATGTTCTTGTCCATCGGGCCGACATTCTTTGCCAGGGCCATGGCTTTCGCTCCTGTGGTTGAGAAACTGAGAATTCCGGGCGCGGGAGGCTCGTCGCGCGCCTCGGAGGCCGGCGGCGAGGTCTCGTAGAGACCCCTGCCGTCAATCGCCCGCGCATTATAACTGGCGCCAGCCGTCACGGTGATTGCGATATGTTGTCGGCCGCCCGCGCCGCGCTTGCGGTCGGCGCAGACTCAATGGGAGCAGAGATGATTTCGAGCAAGGTTTGGCCGAAGACGACGTCCGCGCTGGCGACGGCCTGCGGCATGGCTTGGATCCTGGCAGGCTGCTCTGGCACCGCCGAGGATGTCCGCATCAGGCTGTGCAAGGATCTGGTGATAGCCCAGCTACCAGGAGCTGCCAGGCCCGCGTGGGCCGAGGCGGATGTCGAAATGCGGCGCTCGGAAGAGCTGGTCGTGCTTCTGAGCTTCGATGCGCGGGGCGCTGGAGGGAAGGCCGAGCCGATGCGGGCGACCTGTCACTATCGGCATGACGCCGTCGACGATACGGCGCTCACCCTCGCCAATCCCGCGGCAGCCTATTCCACCTCGCCATACCGCATGACCCTGAATGGCGAGTCGATCGGCAACCCGCGTCTCGCCCGAGCGATCAAGCAGGCGATGACCAAGCAGGGGCGTGAGCTGCTCGAGAAGGCGCAGAAGGGAATCGATGACGCGGCGCGCGCGATCGAGGGCTCGTTCGGGGGCGGGGAAGGGCGTTGAGGCAAGGGCGCGCGCTCGCCCCTGTGAAGCAGCAGAGGCGGCATGGCGCGCGCCTGCTGCTCGGCGGGCGGGACTAGGCGCCGGGGCGGCCCTTCAATAGAGCGCGTGGGACCGGCTGACGTACTTGGTCAGCTCGACGTGCTGTGCGTTCATCCGCCTCAGGATGTCTTGTCCCACCTCCACGATGTTCTGCATGACGCGATAGACCAGCCAGGGGTGATCGGGCAGTAGCTGCTCGAATGCGTCGCGCTGGAAGCTACAGACCTGGGTACGTCCGAGCGACCTCAGGGTCGCGGTATGCGGCTGGCCGCTGATGAAGCCCATCTCGCCGGCGAGATCTCCCGTCCTCAGCACGTGAATGGTGGTGTAGTCGCCCTTGCCGAGATCGCGAGTGACGGCGATGGCGCCTTCGGTGATGACGTGAAGACTGTTGTCGACGTTGCCTTCGTGGATGAGCGCCTCCTGGTCCGCGAGGCGTTGGCAGCAGGCGATGCCCGCCAGTGCCCGCACCTCCTCGTCGCTCAGGCTGGAAGTCAGGCTAGAGCGGCGCAGCGAGTCGAAGTCTTGCTCGAGGCCCATGCAAAGTTCCTCCTAATATTCGAACTTGGTGATGTGCCTATTGAGTTTGATCCAGAGGCGTTCCCAGGGCAAGCGCGGCTGGCGTCCTCGGCTCGATTTAGGGTTTTGCATTGCGGCAGCCTCTTCGTCATAATGGCCGATTGCCCCGGTTGCTTGGGGTACTCCTTGCCTCACCGTTACCTGCGGGAGGCTGTCAATCCGAAAGGAGCAGCAATGCGACACTACGAAGTAGTTTTTCTGGTGCATCCGAGCCAGAGTGAGCAGGTTCCCGGGATGGTCGAGCGCTATCAGGGCAATCTCGAGAAGCGCGGCGGCGTCATCCATCGTATCGAGGACTGGGGCCGTCGTCCGTTGGCCTATCCCATCAATAAGGTGCACAAGGCGCACTATGTGCTCATGAACGTCGAGTGCGATCGCGAGGCGATCGACGAGCTCGAGAGCGCCTTTCGCTTCAATGACGCCGTCATGCGCAACCTCATCATCCATCGTAAGGATGCGGTCACCGAGGCTTCGCCATTGGCGAAGAGCGGCGATGAGCGCGAGCGCTCCGAAGGTGGGGATGGCGACTCGGGCGACGGTGGCGATTCCAACGCCAAGAACGACGACTGACGCAGCGCCCATCGGGCCATAACCTGAAGCTCTAGCCACGGAGAGAACCATGTCCCGCTTTTTTCGCCGCAAGCGTTACTGCCGCTTCACCGCAGAAGGCATCACCGAGATCGATTACAAGGATCTCAACCTGCTGAAGGCCTACATCAGCGACTCGGGCAAGATCGTGCCAAGCCGCATCACTGGGACCTCGGCGAAGTATCAGCGCCAGCTCGCGCAGGCCGTCAAGCGCGCCCGCTATCTGGCGCTCCTGCCCTACACCGACGGTCACTGAGGTACGGCTGCCGCCGCGCTGGTCCGGGCTCGAATGCGTCGAGCGGATTCAGCTCTCGGCCGCGCGCCGCCGACATGAGGTCGATTGCCAGCTTCATCATGCGGGGCTACTCGCAGGCGACACTGGTCGTGACTGCGAGTGCCATGCTGTCGCTCCTGCTTCCGCTCCTCGGGCTCATCAGCTCGGGGGCGGTCGGGCTGGTGACCTTGCGCAATGGCCCCCGCGAAGGGGCCGTGCTGGTCGCGCTCGCCACGGTGGCGACGGCCATCATCTCGACGCTCGCTCTCGGCTCGCCCTTGGCTGCCGTCGGCGTCCTGGCGGTCCTGTGGATTCCGATCTGGGGGCTGGCGGCCATCCTGCGCGCCACGCGGGCCCTGGGGCTCACGGTAAGGCTCGCTGGTCTAGGCGGCTTGGTGATCGTGGTGGTCGTGAACCTGCTGGCTGGGGACCCCGAGGTCTACTGGCAGCAGCTCATGGAGCCCTTGCGCGAGTCCCTCGTCAAGGACGGCCTGATCGAGTCCGACGCAAGCCTCGCCGTGTTCGCCGGGTTCGCGAAGTGGATGACCGGGGCCTTTGCTGCGGCGCTGGTGCTGCAGTACCTATTGAGTCTGTTCATCGCCCGTTGGTGGCAGGCGCAGCTCTACAACCCAGGCGGCTTCGGCCAAGAATTCCGCGGCCTGTCCGTTGGCCGAGCGGCGGCCGTGCTCTTCCTGGTGCTGCTGGTCTGGGCTGTCCTCGCGCAGGGCGCGGGGGTGGCGGCCGACTTCATTCCGGTGCTTGGCGTGCTGCTCCTGCTGCAGGGGCTTGCCTTTGCCCATTGGCTCGCCAATCACCGCGGCTTGCAGCAGGGCTGGCTCGTCGGACTCTATGTGCTCTTGGTCTTCTTCATGCCCCAGGTGAGCTTGCTGCTGGCCAGTGTTGGCTTGGTCGATGTCTGGGTGGACATCCGCGGCCGCGTCGCTCAGCGCGATCGGAGCGGGCGCTGAGCGCTTGTGGCGGCAACCAGATAAACTCTTGAGAGGAATGCGAAAGTGGAAGTAATCCTGCTGAAAAACGTGACCAACCTGGGAGTGCTCGGGGATAAGGTCAAGGTCCGCGCCGGCTACGGCCGCAACTATCTGCTGCCTGGCGGTTACGCGGTCGCCGCGACGGCGGAGAACGTCAAGGCCTTCGAAGAGCGTCGCGCGGAGCTTGAGAAGGCCGCGGCCGAGCTGCTCGCGGCGGCCGAGGATCGTCGCGCCAAGCTCGAGGGCGTCAGCCTGACGATCGCGCGCAAGGCGGGTGACGAGGGACGGCTGTTCGGCTCGGTCGGCACTGGCGACATCGCTGAGGTCGCGGTCGATGCCGGCTATGAGCTGGACAAGTCCGAGGTGCGTCTGCCGCAGGGGCCGTTCCGGGCCGTCGGCGAGTATGAAGTGACCCTTCATCTGCACCCAGAGGTGGATGTCCAGATCAAGGTGGACGTGGTCCCCGGCGACTGAGATCCCTCCGAGCCCCGGTGCTCGCCGGGGCTCCTGGTCCGCCCGGACCTTCCGTGCTCGCGATGTCCGTTCTTGCCCTCCGCGGCACGCACTGTCGACGTGTCGCGCGCGTTGTCGGCACCTCGCATCCAGATCTTCTTGCGCGTCCCTCGCCCTGGTCGCAGAATCTCCGTTCGCGATCTTCTTGAATGCTTCCCGCGTCGAGGGCTCGAGCCTGTCTCGCTGCTCGACGAGCCTGCAGTCGCCGCCGCCTTCGATGTCCGGCGGATACGCCCGCCATCGCACTGCCCGAGGACTCATGTTCGATTCAGCCCCCAATGAGATGATGCCGCTCGGCCCCGAGGGTGCGGTAGACGAGCTGCGCGTGCCGCCGCACAACATCAATGCCGAGCAGTCGCTGCTCGGCGGTCTCATGCTCGACAACAGTGCTTGGGATCGCATCGCCGACAAGGTGAGTGAGGGCGATCTCTATCGCCGCGAGCATCGGCTGATCTTCGGCGCCATCGCCAGGCTGGCCGAGGAGGATCAGCCCTTCGACGTCGTCACCCTGGCAGAGATGCTCGAGCGCACCGAGCGTCTGGAGGACGCTGGCGGCCTGTCGTACTTGGGTATGCTGGCGAACGAGACGCCGAGCGCGGCGAACATCAAGGCCTATGCGCGCATCGTGCGCCACAACTCGGTGCTGCGCCAGATGATCTCCGCCGGCACCGCCATCGCGGACAGTGGCTACAACCCGCAAGGCAGGGACGCGGCAGAGCTTCTCGACGAGGCCGAGCGACGCGTCTTTGCGATCGCGGAGCAGGAGGCGCGCGGCGGCGGTGGCTTCCAGCCCATCAAGACGCTGCTGGGGATGGCGGTCGAGCGGATCGACATGCTCTATCAGCGCGACGAGCCTATCACCGGGCTGGGGAGCGGCTTCTCGGATTTCGACATGATGACCTCCGGGCTGCAGCCGTCAGACCTCATCATCGTCGCCGGCCGGCCGTCCATGGGTAAGACCACCTTCGCCATGAACATCGCCGAGAACGTGGCCATCCAGTCCAAGCGTCCGGTCGCGGTCTTCAGTATGGAGATGCCGGGCGACTCGCTCGCGATGCGCATGATGTCGTCGCTGGGCCGTATCGATCAGCATCGCGTGAGAACCGGCAAGCTCGAGGACGATGAGTGGCCACGCTTGACCTCGGCGGTCAACATCCTTGCCGGTGCCGCGATGTTCATCGACGACACGCCCGCGCTTTCGCCGACTGAGGTGCGCGCGCGCGCGCGGCGCCTCAAGCGCGAGCAGGGCGATCTCGGTCTCGTCGTCCTCGACTATCTGCAGCTGATGCAGGCGCCGGGCGCGGGCGAGAATCGCGCAACAGAGATCTCCGCCATCTCCAGATCGCTCAAGGGGCTGGCGAAAGAGCTGAACGTGCCCGTGATCGCCCTGTCGCAGCTGAACCGAAGTCTGGAGCAGCGTCCGAACAAACGCCCGGTGATGTCGGACCTGCGTGAGTCGGGCGCAATCGAGCAGGACGCCGACCTCATCGTCTTCATCTATCGGGACGAGGTCTACAACGAGGACAGCAACGACAAAGGCCTTGCCGAGATCATCATCGGCAAGCAGCGCAACGGCCCCATCGGCACCGTCAGGCTGACCTTCCTCGGCAAGTACACCAAGTTCGAGAATTACATCGGCAACTACTATGGCGAGGGCGGCGGCTGATCCCTAGGGGCTCGGGCTCGTCTGGGGTCGAGACGCGAAGGGCCGCAGGAGCCTTTGTCCGAGGGAGTGCCTCAGCCCTCGAGGCGAGGGCGGGCGCTTCGGGAGCTCGAAGGAATCCTGCAGGCGCCCGGCGACCGAGAGCAGGACCTCTGCAAGCGCTCTTTCGTCGAGGTGGGGCCTGGGGCGCAGCAGCGTCCGCGCGCCCCGGCGCGGCATAGCCTTGTCTTCGGCGAAGAGCTGGGCGCGGCCGAGATAGTCCCGGGCGATTCTTGCATTGGCGCGCTCGAAGCGCTGGCGGATTCGCGCCCGGTCGAGCCGCGTCAGCACGGTGGAGAGTGGTGGCGCCTGACGCATCTCCGGAATTCCGCTCGCATCCTTCAGGATCCTCAGCCGGATCTGATGCGCGCGGTGATAGTCCTCGGGGCGTCCGCGCCGCACGGCTTCGTCCCAGGTGGGCAGTGCCTGGTTGAGCCAATGCAGCAGCGCTGCCTCGGCGACGTTGAGCGATGTGTTGAGCGGCTTTTCCCTCCTGTATCCGGAGGCATCCCGGATGCCTAGAGCGTCCAAGAAGTCCTCCAAGACATCGCCGTGGGTCAGGTACGTGGGATCGTAGAGGCGCACGCGAATGGTTTCGCGGCCGAAGATCTCGGCCCAAGGCGCCAGCTTCCCGAGGAAGTCGTAGTAGCTGTTTCGCGGCGAGATCTCCCGCGGGCGAAACCAGGCGCGGCGTCCGCACTTGAGATGTGTCGAGAAGGCGGCGACGCCCATGTCTTCCTGTCGCCTCAGGTAGACCAGCACCTCCACCGGATGCAGACACAAGAGCTGTGCGAGCTGGGAGATTCCGGCCGACGACAAGCGCGATGACAGGTGCTCCGAGCTGAGCACGAGTATTTCCGGTTTGGCGGCGAGGGCGTCTTCCAGGGCAGCCATGACCTCGACGACCTCGGGCCTGGCCTCTGGGTCGACGAAGTCGCAGCCGTTCGGCGGCAGTAGCGCGGCCGTCAGAGCTGCGTGCGCCTCATCTTGGCGGAGCGCGGGGTGCGCGGGGTACAGGATGCCGTGCTGCTGCCAGAGACGCTGACGGTTGGTGCTGCAGAACCTTTGGATGCTGGTCGTGCCGGTCTTCTCGAGACCGATGTGAAGGACGATGCGGGTCATAGGAGCTACCGTGGTCGGGCTTGCGGCGTGGTCGGGGCGCCGCGGTCTTGAGGCTCCTTATGTTAGCGTGTTGGCGCCTGAGCGGGAGGGCATGAGGGACCCAAGTGTGGGGCTGTGCCGACAGCGCGCGGTGTCCGGGCGCTGATGCTTGGTGATCCAGCGCCCGGCTCGCTCAGGCTCGAGGTCGGCCTCGCCTATTTGGTCAGGATCAGTTTGTTGTTGCGGGTCATGCGCAGGTAGTAGTGGCTGCCCATGTGCTCGATCATCAGCAGGTTGTGCCCAGCCATGAGCGCTTTGCTGTCGATCCGCTTGGGCGCAGCGGTCTCGGGGCGATCCTTGCGTGCGCCTTGCTGGCGGCCATGTAGAGGGCGCTGGGTCGAAATCATCGGCTTTCTCCGTGTTTGGCGCTGACAGCTGTCGGTTTTTAAGCGAATAATAATGATTCGCATTAAATCTATCTCGCATGTCTGCCGGCTGTCAATCCTGCGTCGGTGCGATGCGTCCATGAGGGCTCCATGAGGGCTCCGTGGGGGCGGTACCCTTGCGCGGACGCTATCCTTAGGAGGTCTGCGTAACGGCCCCTGGGGCTGGTAGCGGGTTTGTCGCTTTGCCGGGGCTGTGCACCCTAGGCGCGGGTGTCCAGGTCGTCGCGTCCGTCGTGCTCGGGTCGGGCGTTCCCGGCTCGGGTGTCTCCTTCGCCTGGCCCAAGATGGGGCATCGCCGGCGGCGGTGCACTTCTATTGTGCGGGTCCTGGAGGGGAGCCTGAGGAGCCCTGCAAGAAAAGTTCGCAAAACAGTCGCCTATCAGGGCCGTGCCGAGCTGGCTGGCGGTGTGGATCTTGCTTGAAAGGGCTTAAGATGGGCCGTGCTGCAGGAGCCGTTTTGCCATGTTCAGACAGTTTCAAGCCAATGGCGGCGGACAGTTGTTGGACCATTCCGAGGGTCCCGCCATGGCCTTTCATGAGTTCTATCGAGACGACTTCCGCCCCCGCGACCACTACCTCGCCATGTGGGAGCATATCCAGGGGATCGGTCAGCAGGGCTTGGCCCGCAAGGCCAGGGACGCGCAGCTGGCGCTGCACAACGAGGGTGTGACCTTCACGCTCTATTCGGGCAAGGACAAAGGGATCGAGCGGGTCTGGCCCCTCGATATTCTCCCCCGCATCATCCCGGCCCGGGAGTGGCAGCCGATCGAGGCCGGGCTCAAGCAGCGGGTTTGTGCCCTGAATCTCTTCCTCAAGGATCTCTATCACGGGCAGCAGATCCTGAAGGATGGTGTGGTTCCGCCCGAGCTCATCTATCGCGGCAAGGATCTGTGCAGAGAGATCATGGATGTCGATCCGCCGGGAGACATCTATCTCCACATCAGTGGCGTCGATCTCATTCGTGACGAGGACGGCCGCTATCTCGTTCTGGAAGACAACCTGCGCACGCCATCGGGTGTCTCCTATATGATCGAGAATCGCGTCATCCAGCGCCGCCTTCTGCCCGAGCTCTTCTCCAATTATCGTGTCCGGCGCGTCGAGCACTATCCGGAGCATTTGCTGCAGGCGCTTCGGTATCTGTCGCCGCGCGGTCCCGACGCGGCGGTGGTGGTCGTGCTGACGCCCGGCCTATTCAATGCCGCCTACTTCGAGCACAGTTTTCTCGCCAGGGAGATGGGGGTCGAGCTGGCCGAGGGACGGGACCTGGTGTGCAAGAACGACAAGGTCTATCTCAAGACGACGCTCGGGCTGCGGCAGGTCGACGTGATCTACAGGCGCATCGACGACGAGTACCTGGATCCCCTGGTGTTCAGGGCGGATTCGGTGCTCGGGGCCGCGGGCCTCATCAACGCCTGGCGGGCGGGCAATGTCGCGCTGGTCAATGCGCCCGGGACGGGGATCGCGGACGACAAGGCCGTCTACGCCTACGTGCCGGACATCATCCGCTATTATCTCGGCGAGACCCCCATTCTGCCGAGCGTGCCGACCTATCAGATGACGGATCATCAGGACCGCACCTATGTCCTCGACAACATGGAGAAGATGGTCATCAAGGCGGTTGCCGAGTCCGGTGGCTACGGCATGCTCATGGGGCCGGACTCCACGGCGGCGCAGCGCGATCAGTTCGCGAAGAAGATCGTCGCGGCGCCGCGCCACTACATCGCGCAGCCGGTCGTACAGATCTCACGGCACCTCTGCTATCTGGATGCCGAGCTGGAATCGCGCCATCTCGACCTACGTCCCTTCTGTATCTACGGCCGCGACATCGAGGTGGTCCCCGGGGGGCTTACGCGCGTCGCCATGAGGCGCGGCTCGCTGGTGGTCAATTCCTCTCAGGGGGGCGGCAGCAAGGACACCTGGGTGCTGGCGGACTGATGTCGATGCGTAACGCCGAATGTTGAGCCGTATCGCCGAGTCGCTCTACTGGATGGCGCGTCATCTGGAGCGCGCCGACAATACCGCGCGTGCCCTGGATATCAATGTCGTCCACATGCTCGAGTCGGATGAGGGGCTGACCGAAGACGCGCAGTGGCGGCCTCTGCTCACCATCTTCGGGGCCGATGCGGGTTTCGAGGCACGCTATCCCGACCGTCGCGCGACCGTCCAGCGCGTGATTCATTTCCTGACGCAGGACCCGGCCAACCCCGGCTGCATCCATAACTCCCTGAGGCTGGCACGCGAGAACGCCCGCGCTGCGCGTGATCGCATCTCCACCGCCATGTGGGAGAGCCTCAACGGGTTTTGGCTGGCCGCGGACGATCATCTTCAGGCCAAGCTGCCGCCATGGCGCGCCGCCGAGCTCTACAGCTTCATCCATCGCGAGGTCGCGACCTTCCTCGGTCTGACCCAGACGACAATGATGCGCGGCGAGGCGCATAGCTTCGTGCGCTTGGGGAGCCTGCAAGAGCGGGCCGACATGACCGCGCGGATCTTGGACGTGCGCTACCATCTGCTGCTCCCGGATCTGAGCCTCGTCGGCTCGCCACTCGATTACTACCAATGGGGCGCCCTACTCAAATCGCTTTCTGGCTTCGAGTCTTACCGCCGCTGCCATCAGAATGGTATCCGCCCCATCGACGTGGTTGAGTTTGTGATACTCAACCCGGATTTCCCTCGTTCCATCACCTACTGTGTCAATGCGCTCGAGCACGCCCTGACGCGGATCGGCTACTCGCCCGATGGCGTGGCAGCGGCTGCGATAGCGGCACTGCGTGATCAGATCCTCGAGATGGAGCCCGGCCGCATCATCGAGTCCGGGCTGCATCAATATCTCGAGGGGCTGCTCATGTGCTTGGCCGGGCTCGGAGACGCCCTGAGCACCGACTATTTCGAAGCCTACCCGGGGGACGCGTCTTGAGGTACCACATCCAGCGCGCTTGCCGCATGAGATTCAGCGTTCCGGCGCGCGAGCACCACGTCCAGATCCGTCTGGCCCCCTCGCATGACCAGGACCAATCGGTGATTCGGGTCCTGCTCGATGTGGCTCCCAAGACGCATGCCGCCAGGGCCTACGACGGTTTCGGAAACCTCGCGCATCACTTCGCCATCCTCGCTGCTCACGAGGAGCTCAGCTTCGAGATCGAGGCAGAGGTCGAGACGCGTCACGCCAATCCTTTCGATTTCGACCTGGTCCCGAGCGCGCATGAGCTGGATTGGATCGCCGAGCGTCTGCGTCAATCCCCTAGGCTCTGGGACCTGGTGCTGCATCGCAGCGCTATGACGCCCGAGCTGCCCCAGGAGATCGCGGGTCAGACGGTCCCCGTCTTACGGGAAGGTCGGCAGCTGATCGATCAGGTGCAGGATCTGATGCGCTGGATGCGCGGCCTCATCGCCTACCGGCCAGCCGAGGCGGAGCCGGCCCTCGCCCTAGTCTCGGCGCTGGAGGGCGGGGCTGGGAGCGCAGGCGATCTGGCGCATCTGCTCATCGCCGTCGCGCGCCAATGGCAGGTCCCGGCCCGTTTCGTTTCCGGCTATCTGGATGCCGCCTATTTCGACCCGGATAGCAGCGCGGATCTGGATGCGCTTCCCCAGCGCCAGCACCATTGGGCCGAGGTGCTGATTCCGGGCTCCGGCTGGACCGGCTTCGATCCGGCCTTGGGTCTGCTCGCCGACGCGACCTATGTGCGTGTGGCCGTTGGCCGGGACGCCCAAGATACTGCGGCGATCAAGCAGAGCTGCCGTGGCGACGGGATCGCGCCTGAGGTCGATGACAGGCTCAGCGTCTCCCGCTTGAGCCTGTCCTAGGGCGGCGATTGCCAAAGGGCGATCCGATCCAGCACAAGCGCCCGCGCTGAGCCTGGCTGACGTCTCATCTGCGCGGGGCCGGTAGCCAGTCGGCGAGATTTCTTGGAAACGTGCAGGCGCGCAAGCGTCCAAGGGCCGGCGGCGGCTAATTCTCTACCTTAGACGCACGCGTCAGCTTCGCGAAGCGCACGCCTCTGAGACCGCCGATCTCGAGACTGAGCCGCTCGATCTCGGCCGGCATCCCGCGAATGATGATGGTCTCCAGGCAATTGTGGTGATCCATATGCACGTGCGTCGTTGCGACGACACGGACATATTGCCTGTGCTGGATCTCCAGGATCTGTTGTGTCAGCTCGCGCTGATGGTGGTCGTAGACGATCGTCAGGACGCCGGCGACCTCCGTCTCCCCGCGCTCCCATAGGTCTTCGACGAGGCGCTCGCGGATCAGATCGCGAACCAGCTCCGAGCGTGACGCATAGCCCTTGTTGACGACGCGCGCGTCGAGCTCATCCAAGAGCGGCTTGGGTAGGGAGACACTGAACCTGATGGTTTCGTCGGAGCTCGGCATGTGGGCGGGAGTTAGAAGCCTGGGGGCTCAGATGCTTGTACAAAAAATGCCTCGACGCAACAGCGACGAGGCATTTCAGAACAGCTGGGGACGCCGATCAATGCGACCAGGCATTGATCTTGGTGTGCTCGTCCTGCTGGACCGCCTGGACTTCGACGATCGGCTCCTTGGCTGCTTCAGCGGCGAGTCGGTCTTCTTCCGACATCACCATGGTCGTTTGAACGCCACCGACCAGAACGGCGACTGCTGCGAGGATTCCAAGTGCACCCATGTTACTTCTCCAATCAGGTGTGTTGACTCTATGGTTCGTTATTATATAAGCATATTCTAATTTATCAACCCCTGATTTGTGATCGCTGTCGCCTTTTGGGGACTGTGGCCGAGAGGCTGCGATCTTGGCGATGGGGCGGCTCGCTCGCAAGTCTCGTCAGCGTGCGTGGCGCTTTGCCGAAATCCGTCCGAAACCTTGATATCGGGCTCAGTTTGGCATGACTCAGTCGGCTTCGCATCGATCAAAGGCCTCCCGTCTGTGATCCCTGTCCTGCCTCCATGGTCTACTTTGAGTGACAATCAGACCGGATGAGCCATCAATCACATGGAGCCCAGATCGTCATGACAACAGCGCCCGAGTCCACCCTGGTTGGCCGTATTGTCGACATCACTGGCGGCTGCCTCGTTGCCACCTTGTTTCCGGGCGAGGAGGGCTACGCCCCTTCGCGAGCGCTCGGGGACGAGAGTCTGCCGATCGGGCAGCTCGGCAGCCTGGTCGAGATCAGGGATCGCGCGGGGCATGTGCTGGCCGAGGTCTCTCGCATCGTCGAGGACGCCCGGGTCACGCGCACGACCAAGGACACCGGCTCGGGCGGGCCGCGCGCCCTGACCACGCGTGAGCGGCGGCTGGAGCTGACGCCCCTGGGCGAGATCAATTCGGATGGGCGTCTGGAGCCTGGCGTCGCCCGTTACCCGGTGATCGGCGCGGCGGTTCACCTCATCGCGAGCAATCGGCTCGCCGCGCTCATTTCCCGCAAGACAGAGGGCGCACTCGAGCTCGGGCGTCTCTCCGTGCGGCCGTCGCTGAAGGCCTCGCTGGACCCCTCTGCCTTGTTCGGGCGGCATCTGGCCATCTTGGGGCAGACCGGCGCGGGTAAGTCCTGGACGCTCTCCAGTCTCATGCAGAGCGTGGTCAAGGGCATGCCCCGCTCGCACATCATCATGCTCGATCTCCACGGCGAGTACGGCTGGAAGAAGAAAGACGGCACCATGGAGGGCATTTTCCCCCCTGGCACAGCGAGATACATCGACGCTCGCGAGCTCGAGATCCCCTATTGGCTGCTGACCTATTCGGAGCTGGTCGATCTCTTCGTCGACCGCACGGATGCCAATGCGACCGTCCAGATCGCCTTCCTGCGCGAATCACTCTACAGCCTGCGTAAGCAGTCCAATCAGCACATGGGGATGAACCGGCTCTCGGTGGATTCGCCTGTCTACTTTCCGATCGACGAGCTCTACAACAAGTTCAAGAAGGCCAACGAAGAAAAGCTCGAGTTCGGCAAGGTCAAGGGTCCGCTGCACGGTGCCTTCGACGACTTCCTGGTGCGCTTCCAGTCGCTCTACAACGACGGCAGGTACGATTTCTTCATGCGGCCGCGCAAGCACAACAGCTCGGCGACCCTCGAGCATCTGTTGCGCAATTTCGTCGGCCTGGGCGAGCAGAAGAGCCAGGTGACGGTGGTCGACCTCAGCCCGGTGCCAGTCGATTTGCGCCCCGTGGTGTCGGCCCAGATCGGGCGGCTGGCCTATGAGTTCAACTACTGGAATCCGCGCCGGCACGAGTTTCCATTGCTGCTGGTCTGCGAGGAGGCGCATCAGTACATCCCGAGCGATGCGGATACCCGTTTCGTCGGGACGCGACGCGCCATGGAGCGCATCGCCAAGGAGGGACGTAAGTACGGCGTCACCCTTTGTATCGTGAGCCAGCGTCCGACCGAGCTGTCGCAGACCGTGCTTTCGCAGTGCGGCAACTATCTCTGCTTGCGCATCTCCAATGCCGACGACCAAGAATATGTGCGGCGGCTGCTGCCGGAGGGGGCCAAGAACCTCGCCGACATGCTGGCGTCCTTGCGACGGGGCGAGGTGCTTGCGGTCGGCGATGCCTCGCTGCTCCCGGCGCGCATCTTGGTCCATCCGCCCGAGCCGGCGCCGGCCAGCAATGACGCACCTCTCTCGAAGAGCTGGCGCGAGGGTCCGGACGATCTCGATGTGGCCGACATCATCAATCGGTGGTGGAGCCAGGTGCGCTGAGCCCCGGGTGCGCTGAGATAGCGAGCGGTGGAAGCGGCCAAGCCCTGGGATTCCAGCCCTCGGGGGCGGGGGAGTCTGCTGGCGCGCTCCGCGCCGTGCTGGCCAGCCTGCATGCCCGCCCCTATGCTTGAGCCACCTCTCGGGGCGTTGGCATCGCTAACGCGCGGACCTTGCTTAGGCTATGGAAGACAAGACGGCATCATCGCCGAATCCTTCGCCGCTTCTCTGGATGATCCTGGCCATCCTGGCTTGCGGAGTGCTTGCGACGCTGGCCTACAAGCTGTGGCCCTTGCTGTACCCGGAGGTGACGGAAGTCGCCGCATTGGACACAGGCTGCGACTTGCGCCTCTCCCCCTGCGAGGTCGGCTTTCGCGACGGCGGTCGCGTGCTGCTGGACATCCGTCCAGCGGGGATTCCGCCGGCGACCCCCCTGCAGCTCCATGTTTTGGTGCGGGGCATCGAAGCCGAGTCCGTCGAGGTCGACTTCGCCGGCGTCGATATGTACATGGGCTTCAATCGGGTCGCTCTCGTAGAGGAGCGGCCTGGCCACTACCAGGGCTCAGGCATGATTCCGGTCTGTGTCCGAGACCGCATGACCTGGGAGGCGCGCGTCTTGCTGCAGACGCCACGCGGACTTCTGGCGGCACCCTTCAGATTCGACACGGTTCGCTGATGGCCCGGCCGGCCTGCGCCGCAGGCTAGTCGAGCTCCTGGTCTTCGTGCGGCAGCTCGGACGGTGGGTGGGAGTGGTCCTTGGCCGTCCCAAGCGCATGCAGGTGAGCATGGGTGTGATAGTGGGTGTGCCCATGCCGGTGCAGCCTGGCCTCGACAAGTCGGCCATCGCCGAGCTTCAGGGCGCGCGTCGATAGCCGCTCGAGAAAGCGCCGGTCATGCGAGACCATGATCATGGCCTGAGGCAGCGCGGCAAGATGCTCGACGAGCAGCTGCTCGGTCGTTTCATCCAGGCCATTCGTCGGCTCGTCGAGCAGCAGTACGTCCGGATGCATCGCGAGCACGGTCGCCAGCGCGACCATGCGTTTTTCCCCCGCCGAAAGCCGATGGGTGACCCGTTCGGCGAAGCCGGACAGGCCGAGCTGCGCTAGGGTGCTGAGCGCGTCCTGGCGTGCCTCGGTCGCCGACCGTCCGAGATTCATCGGGCCGAAGGCGACATCCTCGAGCACGGTCGGGCAGAAGAGCTGGTCGTCCGAGTCTTGAAAGACCAAGCCCACCCTTGCCCTGACCTGATGGAAGTCCTGCTCGCTGCGACACGCTGCGCCGAAGGCGAGGATTCGTCCCGACGTCGGACGTTTCAGGCCGACGATGAGATGCAGCAGTGTCGTCTTGCCCGCGCCGTTCGGTCCGATCAGGGCGACCCGATCTCCGGCATTGAGTGCAAAGCTGACGCCATCGAGGACGGGGCGCTCCGGATAGTCGAAGGCGATCTGACGCAGCTCGATCAATGGGGCGCTCATCGCGACATCCGGTCTAATAGGATAAGGCCGCTCAGCAGGACGGCGCAGCCGAATGCCGCGATCGTATCCCGGGTCTCCCAGCGTGTCGAATCCAAGAGATAGAGGCGTCCATCGAAGCCGCGACAGCGCATCGCCGCAAGGATGCGCTGGGCGCGCTCGAGGCTGCGCACCAGCAGCATCCCGACGAGCCAGCCGTAGCTGCGCCAGGTGTGCCAGTCGCTGCGGGGCATGAAGGCACGCGCGCGCATCGCCTGGCGAAGCCTGCCGAGCTCGGCCTGCATTAGGTGAATCTGGCGAACGGTCATCAGGAAGAGATGAGCCAGCTTTTCCGGCACCCCGAGTCGAGCGAGCGCATGCCCGAGGGCGACCGCCTCCAGGGTTCCGACGAGCGCCAGGAGACTGAGCACCACGGCGTTGGACTTGAGCAGGATGAGGGCGGCGAGCTGGATGCCTTCGGCGCTGGCCGTCAGCGGTCCGACGTGCAGGATGGCGGCGCCTGGCGTCGTGAACGGCAGGGTGACGAGCAAGACGAGGATAAAGCCCTCCAGTGCCAGCAGGCGCCGACCGAGCGAGCCCGGCCGAATGCCCGCCGCGCGGGTGAGTGATGCGGCCAAGAGCAGGGCCGTGATCGCGGCGGAGGGCGTCGTCAGGCCGACCGTGGTCAGGGCGAAGGCGAGCGCGCAGAGAATCCGCAGGCGCGGGTCTCGCTCGCTGATCCACCCCGAGCCTCCGGGAGACAGCATGAGGGGCGTCATGGCGTGTCGCGCGGCGCGCGGCGGCTCTTCCACCACAGGGCCAAGCCCATGATGCCGATGATGTAGCCGATGCCGCCGAGGATATCGGTCAGGCGTGCCCTGTCCTGGGCGGCCGCGAGCTGCTCGCGCAGCGGACGAATCTGACGGGCGACTGCCAGCTCGATGGCTGCGGGGAGCTGCGGGCTCGGCGCCGCGTGACCTGTCTGCTGTGCTGCCGCAGAGGCTGCGCCGACGGCTTCCTGAGAGGGCTGCCGCCCCTCTAGGCCGGGGGAGACGCGGCCCTGTCCGCGCGTCGTCTCGTCATCAGCCTGTGTCGGGAAGGCGGGTGCCAGCTCGGCGGCGGAGATTCGCCAAGTCGCCTGGTGTCCGTCGGGCGCCTTGGCGACGACCAGATGATCGCCCGGCTCGGTCGCGAAATAGGTGAAGCGACCGTTCGCATCCGGCTGAAGCTCGGCGAGGGTGCGCCCGCCGCCGTCCTGGATCAAGATGCTCGCCCCACCTGCCTTGCCGCCGCCGGCGAAGTAGGCGCCGCCCTGGATCTGATCGCCGACTGCCGAGGCGAAGACCTTGAGCTTGTGTGCCGAGGCTGGCGCCGACCCCATGAGGCCGGCCACGATCAGGGTGGCGTAGACGACAGCTGCGCGGACAATGGCCTTGCGTGCATTGATCATCTGTTGGCTGCCTCGTCAGTGAATCGGCGGGGGGTGCTGGCGACCCATGCGTCCTCGGTGCCCAGGCCGCTCTTCGAGGATAGGCCCAGATCGCCTTGATCTTCCGAGACCGCGGGCATCTCAGGGGGCCGCACGTCCTTGTGTCTCGCCTGCGAGGGTCTCCGGGGCGACTCGGCTCAGGAAGGCAACGACCGTGGCGGTGATCAGGCCCTCGGCGATGGCGAGTGGCAGATAGACGGCGATCAGGATTTTCGCGGCTGGCACATAGGCCTCACCACTGAGGCCGAGGCTGATCGCAACCATGGTGCCGGTGAGCAAGACGCCGAGGACGCCCGCCATGAGACCTGTCCGGAAGGCCTGGCTCGGTGTCGAGCGAGGACTGAGCCTGGGGCCGAGGAGGAGCGCGCACAGGAGGGCGGGGAGGGCGAGGTTCAGGGTGTTGACGCCGAGCACGACCAGTCCGCCGAATCCGAAGAAGACGGCTTGGAGGATGAGCGCGACGAGCAGGGCTGGTACGGCCGTCCACCCAAGCAGGAGCCCCATGAGGCCGTTCAGCAGGAGGTGCGCGGAGCTTGGGCCGAGAGGGACGTTGATCAGGGAGGCGACGAAGAAGGTCGCAGAAAGCACAGCTGCTTGCGGCAGCCGGTCATAGTCCAGGCGGCGCAGCGCTGTGCCGACCAGACCGAGACCGACCGTGGCGCCCGCGATCAACACCGGGGCCGATAGGACGCCGTCGGGAATATGGGCCAAGTCCGTCGCTCCGCGGCGCTAGCGCATGTCTCTGACGTGCACCCACATCAAGGCGCCGGCCTCCACTGGGACTGGCTCACCCGCCGGGCTCTCCATGGGCGCGTCGCCTTCCAGCAGGGCCGCGAAGCCCCACCAGCCCGAGTGTGGCATGGCGTAGCTGAAGACGCCGTTCGCATCGGCTTTGACGACCTGGGTGATGTAGGGATCCGAGGGCGGCGTGATGCTGCCGTCGTTGCGCCATTCGACCTCGACTTCCGCGAAGGCGACTGGCTCGCCGTTCTGCTTGACGATGCCGCGGAAGAGATTTCCGCTCCAGAGGCCATAGGGGCGGGTCAAGGGGAGAATCTCGACCGGCAGTCCGAGCTCTCGGTCCCAGCCCTGCTCGGCGCCGAAGGCATCGACGACCACCTTGGTGTAGTGGACGATCATGACGCCTTCGGCGGGCTCCCAGTAGGGTGCTGGCTCGACATAGAAGATGTAGTCGCCCGGCTGCCTGACCTGGTACTCGGCGTGAAATGCCTCTTTGCCGTCGATGGCTTCGGATTCGAGCTGGTCGATCAAATCCTCCTCCCCATCTGGGCCGACGACAGCGAAACGTTTCGGCATGCCCATGGGCATGACCGGACCGCGCTCCATGGGATGGGTGAATTTCAGGGCGAGCGCGATCCTGCTCCCGGTCTCGCCCGTCAGGATGTCCGTGGAGGGGATGAGCTCCTGGAAGTGAGCCTGGGCGCCGAGCGCTGTCATCAGCAGGATGCCGAGCAGGGCTTGGTGTGGCCGAGTGCTTATTCCTTGTCCCATGTCGTCGTCCCTCGCTGTTCCGGTAGAGTGTGACGAGATTTTCATTGGTAACACTTCGGGTGTCAACCCGGTGGGCGGGGGCGGGAGATGGGCGCAACGAGGCGTCTTAGGTGATTTCCTGAAATGATCCTACCCAGAACAGCGCCTCCAGTCGGATGGGCAAAGCCCCTGGCACGCCGGCGCGCATGGGGAAGACGTTTGTGGGGCGTGCCCACCCAGGTCGCTCAGGCGCCTGGACGATGGGCAGGCTGCGCTTTGCCCATCCTCGGGGAATCGGTTTCCCAGAAATCACCTTAGACGATTGCTCGAAATTGCCGCACCAACAGCCCATGGCACTCGGGAAGCCCATGATGCTCCGCAAACGCCTGGGGGGATGAGAGGCTGTCTGGAAATCATGGTCGAGACATTTGTAGGGGCGAATTCATTCGCCCCTGGTCCGGCGGTTGGGCGAATGAATTCGCCCCTACACGTTTTTCCAGACAGCTTCTGAGCCTGGTGTCCCTGATGGCGCATCGATCCCGCGTCTCCCGGAGGCATCGCCCGCAAGCGGGCTCCTACCGAGAAGAGCGCGTCGGAGCCCGCTTGCGGGCGATTGGTATGAGGATTCTCGGAAATCGCCTGAGGGCTCTTGGTCCTGAAGAGCAGTCAGTCGTCGTTGTGGCGCAGGCCGCGTGTCTGCGGCGGATGGCAGGTTGCCTGCTCCGTCGCGCGGGACTCCCCACGGGGGAGAATGGCTCCGCTGGGGCGCTGGCGCGGACGGGATTCGGACGTGCTGGCGGTGGAGTCGCGGGCGTCGATCATCGATTGGCCCGGCCTTTCGCTGTAGTGTGGACAAGCGCAGCGCAGTCCACCTGGGGCGGCGCGGGATTCGGTGGACTTCGTTCTCGCTCGTGCACCCTACCGGTCCAACTGACGGTCAAGGCCGAGTCGCGGTTGCGGTCAATCCTGTGGAGGCTCGGCCTCCAGCCGCTCACGCAAGGCCTCGATCTCTTCGCGGAGCGCCTTGAGCTGCTGGACCTGCTCTTGGAGATAGGCGACCTCTTCCTTCATTCGCATGGTGCTCTGAGCCTTCTCTCGATGGTCGCGCAGCTTGCTGAGGGCGTCTTTCAGCTCCTGATAATCTTGCTGATGCTTCGAGAAGGATTGCGGAATCTTTGTCGGACCGCTCTTGAAGGTGGTGCTTCCGGAGGAGCCGTACACGCGATTCAGGATGGCGTCCAAGTCGCTGTCGAAGCCTTTCGGGTGGTCTTGAAACTGCTTCGCCATAGTCGTCCGTCTAGTGATGTGATGTAGAGTACCGCGGGTGTGGGCAGTCCCTGACCTGGGGCGCCCCATGGCAGCGAGTATATCTCGCGGCTTTCGAGGCGTATTGCGATGTCATCCCCATAATCCTCTCGTCCTCTCTTGACTCAAGGAGCCTTCAGCCATGCCGACCAGTCCGATCGCCGTTGTGACCGGTGCCTACCGTGGCCTCGGTCTCGAGACCTGTCGCCAGCTTGCAGAGAAGGGCTACAGCGTCGTGCTGACGGCGCGCCGAGGGCCAGAAGGCCGGAGCGCGGTCGAAGCGCTCGAGGCGCAGGGCCTGGAAGTGGAGTTTCAGCCGTTGGACGTCCTGAGCGAGGATTCGATGCGTCACCTCGCTGCAGTCATCGCGCAGAGGCAGGGGCGGCTGGATGTGCTGGTCAACAACGCAGGCATCTTTCCGGGTCCGTCGCCGGGCTCGCCTGGTGCGAGCGTCTTCGACGCGAGCCTCGAGGTGATTCGCCAAGGCTTCGAGACCAACACGCTCGCGGCGCTGCGACTCTGTCAGTTGATGATTCCCTTGATGAAGGGGCGCGGTCGGGTAGTGAACGTCTCGTCGGGGATGGGGCAGCTCAGTGAGATGAATGGCTGCTGTCCGGGGTACCGTCTATCCAAGACGGCACTGAATGCGGTCACGCGAATCTTTGCGGACGAGCTGAAGGGGACGGGCATCAAGGTCAATTCGGTCTGCCCGGGGTGGGTGAGGACCGATATGGGAGGCGATGCGGCTCCACTGGGGGTGAGCGAGGGGGTCCGTGGCATCCTGTGGGCTGCGACCTTGCCGGACGATGGACCGAGCGGAGGCTTCTTCAGGCATGGCGAGCCGATTCCCTGGTAGCTGGCTTGCCGGAGGCCAGCGGATCCTCGTCGGCTCAATCCGAGGGCGGGCGGACTAGAGTGACCTCGTCTTCCGGATCGAGCTGGCGAATCCAGATCTGGAGCTTGGCCAGGTCTGGCGGCAGTGTACCTGCGGCTTCTTCTGCAGCCTCCTGACTGGCGTGGAGACTATGGATCAGGACGTACCAAGGACGGCCACGGTAGATCGTGGTCTGATAGTAGAGGGTGCTGGGTAGCTCGTGCTCGGCGATGAAGCGCTCCATCTCATCGAGCGAATAGAAGCCCAGCAGCTGAAGGGTGACGTTCTGGTCGCCGAGCTGGATGCGCCCAGCCGATGGCTGCGCGGCATCTTGCGTGCGTGGCTCGGTCGCTTCCAGCGCCTGGGGCTGGTCGGCGGGCGCCTCCTCGGTCGTTATCGCCTCCGCAGGCTGCTCTTGAGGCTCCGCCGCTTCGGCGGTCTCCTTCTCGGCCGTGTCGCCAGAGGCTTCGTCGAGCCTTGGCTGCGGAGCTTGCGCCGCAGGCGGCCCCTCTGGGTCCTGGGCTTCATCGTCGTCGGCCGCCGCCGGCTCCGATGTCGAAGGCGCGGGCGTCGACGGCTTCGATGTCTCAACGTCCGACATCTCAATCTCTGCTTGCAGCTGCGCCGTTTCGGCTGGCTCGGCTGGCTCGCGCGCGGGCATGTCGTCGTCGGGCGCTCGTTCAGGCCCTGCCGAGTCGGTTGCCGACTGTGCGCCGGGCTCCGCCGCTGGTGCGCCCGGCGCCTTCGCGGCAATGGGCTCGGCGGGCGCTGCGCTCGACGCCGGAGCGGCGGCTGGGGCGGCGGGCTCCGCCTCTTCGCTCAGCCGCTCGAGCGAGGTCGTGATCTCCTCGACGGCCTCGGACAGCTGCGTCAGCCGCTCGCTGGCGACCGGGTCTGTTTCGGTCACCGGCTCAGTCATTTCCAGCTGATCGACGGCCTTGCCGATCTCGCTCACCTGGGCGGCAAGAGACTGACGCATGCCGCCGACCTGGTAGTAGACGAAGGTCAGGGCGCCGCCGACCAAGAGAAGAAAGACCAGCAAGATGACGGTGATGAGTGAGGATTGTCGCCTGAGCCGCTCGTCCACCTCGTCCCGTTGCGCCTGCAAGGTGCGCTGGAGACGGGTTGCTGCCTGACGCCGATCGTCGTCGACATCTCCGATGCGTGAAACGAGCGACACCTCGACGTCCTGAAAGGCCATCTTCTGCCCTCTCAACGCCTCAGAGAGTCGCGTGACCTCTGACGCCAGGGCCTCTAGCCGTGCCTCGACATCAGTGCTCGCATCTGGACCCGCTGGGCGCACTCCCGCCGTGCTCGCCGGGGTCTCGGGAGCCGAGCCATGCCTTTGAGACTGGGCTTGGCTGGGCTTTTCTTGGGGATCCTTTTCTTTATCGCTCATGGTTTCCACGGGCCGTACTGTCCAAGGCTGGCTTCTCTGGCTCTCATCACCGGAGATCGCCGAATCCGCATCGATCTGGGGCTTCGACGATCTCCGGCGCCGGTCCGCGTCCGAATCTCGCTCGATTCCCTGCCGCTAGCGGATGTCGACGAGCTCCAGTGCGAAGGTCAGACTGCGGCCAGCGAGTGGGTGGTTTCCGTCGATGGTCACCTGCTCGGCGTCGAATGCCTTGACGGTAAAGGAGATCGGCAGGCCATCGGGGCTTTCGGCGCTCAGGATCATCCCCTCGCGCAGCTCGATGTCGCCAGGGATGGCCGAGCGCGGGACCTGCTGCGTCATTTCTTCATTATAAGCGCCGTAGGCTTGGTCTGGCGCGATTGTAACCGTCTTGGTCTCCCCGAGGGCCATCCCCTTAACGGCGCCTTCGAACCCTGGAATGATGCCGCCATCGCCGATCGTGAACTCGATCGGCTCGCCACCCTTGGTCGAATCGAAGACGCTGCCGTCTTCCAGCGTCCCCGTGTAGTGGATCTTGACGGTATCCCCGAGCTTGGCTTCAGACATTGCTGAGGCTCCTGTGGTTGAGTGCATTTCACCCGCCGGCCGCGACGATCGAGCCAGCCGAGTGAGGAACGACCGAAGGCTAGAGATTCGAGACGGGATGACGAGCGCTGGGAGTGTGATGGCACTCTAGAACAGCGGCCAGGCGAGTGCAAACCCGGCCGCGCGGCCAGGAAAGCCCGCTGGCTGGCCGGATTTCGCCGCTCGCGAGGCTGGCGAGGCGACGGTCGGGGAAGCGGTCGTGCGCTCATCTCGCGGCCTTCGGCGGCTGCGGGTCCGCGCGCTCAGCGTGTGCCCGTGACCTTGCGCAGCGCGGCTCGGGCGCGGTTGCTCGGCATGGCGAAGCCGATGCCGACGTTGCCCCCGGTCGGGCCGATCAGGGCGGTGTTGATGCCGATTACCTCGCCGGCCAGGTTGATCAAGGGTCCGCCGGAGTTTCCAGGGTTGATCGAGGCGTCGGTCTGGATGAGCTTGCCGAGATGATTGCCGGCGACGCCGCTGCGGCCGACCGCGCTGACGATCCCCATGGTCACCGTTTGACCGAGCCCGAAGGGATTGCCGATCGCGATGACGAAATCACCGACCTCGAGACGGTCCGAGTCGCCGAGCCTCAAGGGCCTCACCTTCACGGGCGGTATCTTGAGGATGGCGACGTCCGTCGCCGGGTCGGCGCCGATACGCCGTGCGCGAAAGGTGCGTCTGTCCTTGAGCGTGACGATGATCTTGGTCGCGTCCTTCAGCAGGTGATTGTTGGTCATGACGTAGCCGTTCTTCGCATCGACGATCACGCCTGACCCCATGCTCCTGCGGCGCTCGCTCGGGTCGATCTCCGGGGCCTCGACGCCGATACGGTCCAGGAAGCGCCGAAACTCGGGATCTTGCAAGAAGGGATGGTCCTCGTCTCGGATGCGCGACTCGACCGAGATGTTGACGACGGAGGGGGTGACCCTGCGCATCAGGGACGCCAGGGAGGGATAACCCCGGGCATCCTGGCCAAAGAGCGTTCCGACCGAGCCCGTCGAGTCCTCGGCAATGGGCGCGACCGAGGAGGGCGTGGTGCAGGCAGTGAGCCCGAGCATGGCCGCGACAAGGATGATTTGGCCCGCTGAGCGAAGTCTTCTTGGGAGCCTTGACAAGATCCAAGGCGGCGGAGTGGGCATGAGAGCTCCTGGTGGTTGAACCTAGATCCGGCGGTTGGACGGCCTCCAGGGTGCGCCCAGCGTGGTGTCTGGCAAGGCGCAACGAGGCGTCGTAGTGGTTCTACGACAACGCGTTGCAACGCAGCCAGACGCCGCGCGGGGCGTGCACTGGAGGCCGTAGCGACCTTGACCCTGCGGGTGAGCAGCAGCAAAGCCAGGATCTCGATCATGATCCATGTGTTGCATGGAGTGCCAAGCGGTCAACTGCCGGATCTAGGTTGAAGGCCTGGGCTCGGCGCTGGTCGGCGTCAGACCGATCCGACAGGGCGCTGGCCCAGTCTCAGCGTGTCAGGCTGCTGGCGACGCGTCGCCTCAGGTTGTGATCGACCGGCTGATTGATCAGCAAGGCGAAGGGCGCCCAGCTCCCGCTGCGCCTGACGAAGCCGGCATAGCAGCTCACACCGCGCAGGGTCCCCGTCTTGGCGCGTACGCCTGGATCGCCATCCTGTGCCGGCAGCAGCTCGCGGTAGGGGGCGAAGGCCTCGACGAGCGCGACGAGCTGGCGTGCGCTCAGGCGGTTTGCGCGTGACAGTCCAGCGCCGTCATCGATGCGGAAGTCGCGCCAGCCGAAACGGCCGCGCGCGAAGCGGGTCATCGCCCCTTGGGCGGCGGACATGCTGACGCGGCCCTGTCCGTTGGGCTCCGCCAGTCGCAGGAAGAGCGCATTGGCGATGAAGTTGTTCGAGTACTTGAGCATGGGTGCCAGCATCTCGGACAGGCTGCGGCTGTTCGCATGTCTGTAGACGAGACGAGCCTTGGATGGCACGGGCGCGTTCTTCTGCCCGTCGCCGACCGTGATTCCTGCGCCCTTCAGCTTGGCCGCCAGCAGCTCGCCGAAATAGCGAATGGCGATGGGGCGCTCGCGCAAGTTGACCCGCTGCTTGCCGTTGCTGCCCGCGAGGCCGAAGCGTCGTGCGGTCGGCGTGAGCTCGGTCTGTGATTCCGCGCTGCGAATGCTGTCGCCGCGCCGCACCAGATTGATGGTGTTGAAGTTTGCCGCCAGCGCGGTGACGGGGGCGTCGTAGGGGTTGTCGGAGGACGAGCGCCCGGCGATCTCGACCTCCGGGCTGAAGAAGCTGTCGTCGAGGCCGATGCCGGCGACGGTGCTGATCCCTGAGCGCTCGAGCGCGCGGACGATAAGATCCAGCTCCTCCGAGACCAGGTAGGGATCCGCGTAGCCCTTGACCCAGAGCCAGCCCGCCCGGTCCTGGAAGAATTCGGTCTCGAAGCGATAGCTCGGCCCCCAGGTCTCGAGGGCCGCATAGGCGGTGAGCACCTTCATGGTCGAGGCGGGTACGCGCGGCCTGTCCGCTTGATAGGCGATGAGGTCGCGGTCGCGCTCTTTGAGCAGCAGGCTCGCCTTACCGAGCGCCTTGACCTGGGAAACCGGGTCAGCGATGACGGGTGGTGACAATGCCGACGCGAGCACGACGAGGAGTGTCAGCCCGCAGCGCCAAGGGGCGCTCAGGTCTTGCTGGGGCTCGGGTCTTCTCATGGGAGGCCTGCTAGTGATCCGTCGAAAGCCGAGAGTCTATGCGAGGTGCTGCGGATAGGCGAGGGGGCGCAGATGAGGGGCGGCTCATGGAGTCCACCGGAAAGAACCGGCCCGCGGGCGCTTCGCGGCGCCTCAGGCGGCGTGGACGTCAGGCTGATCCGAATGCGGGCGCCCTGGCTGCAGGCCGGCCGGTGTGGGAAGCGCCAGGTCGAGCTGCTCGAGCTGGAGGTGGTCGGCGATCTCATGCGGCGCGGGCTCGGCCAGCCAGGGGATGGTGCCGATGCAGGGCGCCTCGATCAGCGCCCCGAGCGTCGCCAGATTGGCGTCGCGCTCCAGCATGTCCGGCTCGACCTGATTCGCGATCCAGCCCGCTAGCTTGATCCCAGCGCGCTGGATGCTCTCGACCGTCAGGATGGCATGATTGAGGCACCCGAGCTTGAGGCCGACGACCAGGATCACCGGGAGATCCAGCCTCTGGGGGATGTCGCTGAGCCACAGCTCCGGACCGAGCGGAACGCGCCAGCCGCCGACCCCCTCGACCACGACGAGATCGGCCTCGTCGCTCAGCGCTCCGAAGGCGGTGCGGATGCTGACCATGGAGATCTCGGTCCCCGTCTGTCCCGCGGCGATGTGCGGCGCGATCGGCGGGGAGAAGGCGAAGGGGTTGACCACGCCATAGGGGGCGTCGCAGCAGCCCTGGGCGCGAATGCGCTCGGCGTCGGCGTTGCGCAGTCCATCCGGGCCTGGCTCGCATCCAGAGGCCACGGGCTTCATGCCGAGCACCCGCAGTCCGCGGGATTGGAGGGCGGACATGAGTCCCAGGCTGATCTCCGTCTTGCCGCAGCCGGTGTCGGTCCCCGTCACGAAGATCCCGCCCACGGCGCGTCGCCGGCTCATCTGAGGCGCGTCCATCTAGCTGCCTCCCTTGCGTCCGCCCAGGGCGCTGACCGGAATGGCGACACCCTCGGCGGTTTCCGTCTGCACTGGTGCCCAGGCGTGTCCATAGACGACCTCGTAGCTGGCCGGGAGTCTGCCATCGCTGCGGTGCGCCTCGTAGGCGGCCTCCAGGGCCCGAATGCGCGCGCGCCCCGTCAAGGCCCGTGGCCGCTGGCTGGTCGCGTTGTGCGCCCCAAGCACCTTGAGGTCGCGCATCAGATCCTGCACGCGGTCATAGGTCAGGGTGAGCCGCTCGGCGTCCATCACGGTGTCCGCGAAGCGCACCCTGGCGAGGGTGTCGCCGATGTCGTGCATGTCCAGAAAGGGGCTGACGTGGCTATGGGCGTCGACCTGGCTCCAGGCCGCGCGCAGCTCCCGGAGGGTGTCCGGGCCAAAGGTGGTGAACATGAAGAGCCCGCCCGGGCGCAATATGCGCAGGCAGTCGCGGAAGGTGCGCTCCAAGTCGTTGCACCACTGAAAGGTGGCGTTGGAGACGATGAGGTCGACCGAGGCGTCCGCAAGCGGTAGCTGCTCCGCGTCGGCGCAGACGCACAGCGGGCGGCGCATCCAGCTCCCGCGACGCCGTGCCTGACCGAGCATGCCGTGCGCGAAGTCCAGGGCGACGACGCGCGCCTTCGGATAGCGGCGTGTCAGCCAATCGATGGCATAGCCAGTGCCCGTGCCGATGTCCAAGATCCGCTCCGGGCGGAGGCGCACATAGTCGAGTCGCTCGAGCATGCGGTCGGCGATCTCGCGCTGGAGCACGGCGACGCTGTCATAGGTCTGGGCGGCCCGCTCGAAGCTGCGGCGCGCGCGGCGCTTGTCGATCGGGCTCACCGGCTCCGGGCTCTCGCTGGTGGCATTGAGATAGGTCTGGAGCCTAACGGCCTGGCTGGGGTCGAGCGTCTTGGTCTCAGACATGGGTGGATGCCTCGGTCGGTGCTGGCGTGGTCTCCAGGCTCGCGAGAAAGTCCGCGATCACCGTGGCGGTCTCGGCGGGATGCGAGAGCTGCGGGGCATGGGCCGCGCCTTGGATGACCTGGGTCCGGGCGCCAGGCATCAGCATCTCGACGCGCTCGGCGACGCCGGGCGGGGTCAGGGTGTCGCGATTGCCGAAGAGCCACAGCGCCGGGCACTTGATGTCCGGGAGTCGTCCACGCAGGTCGCCGTCCGCGAGGATGTCGAGGCCGATCGAGAGCGCCTCGGGATTCGGGGCGGGAAGGTCCGACAGCTCTTGGCGCAGGGCCCTCAGCGTCTCTCGGGCCGAGGCGCTGCCACGCACTTGAAGGGCGAGGAAGCGGCTGAGCGTCCCGCTCGGGTCGTCCGCGAGGCCGCCATGGAACTGATCGAGCGTGGCCTCTGGCATGGCCGGGGTCCAATCCGTGGCCTGGACGAAGCGCGGCGTCGCCGTGAGCAGCACCAGCCCGGCGACGCGGGAGGGCGCGCGCAGCGCGGCGGCGAGCGCGATCAGCCCGCCGAGCGACCAGCCGAGCCAAACGGCGCGCTTGGGTGCCGCCGCCAGGCAGGCGTCCGTCCAGCTCCAGAGGTCAGGCTGCTCGTTGGAGAAGGCGGCGGCGCCGTGACCTGGCAGGTCGATCGGATGCGGGATCCAGCCGGGGGCCAGGTCGCGCTGGCAGGCCTTCCAGACGGCGGATTGCATACCCCAACCGTGGAGCATGACCAGATCCCTGGTGGCTGGGGCGGTCGAATCTGAAAGCGTGTCTCGAGTCATGTGCGATGTCGGTGTCATGCATCCAGGGCTGGCAGGCGGCTCAGTGCGTCCAGGAGCTGGTCGACATCGGCCTGCGAATGCGCCGCGGAGAAGGTGATACGGAGCCTGGCCGTGCCACTGGGCACGGTCGGCGGACGAATGGCCGTGACCAGGATGCCCGCGCGCTCGAGCGCCTGGCTCCAGGCCAGCGCACGCGCCGCGCTGCCCGCGAGCAGTGGCTGGATGGGGGTTGGCGAGGCCGTCAGCGCCAGTCCGAGCTGAGTCGCGCCCTCGCGAAAGCGCGTGATCAAGGCGCTCAGGTGCTCGCGGCGCCAGTCCTCGCGCTCGGCGATGGCGATGGCCTCGAGCGTGGCGGCGGCGAGCGCCGGTGGCGTGGCCGTGGTGTAGATGTAGCTGCGCGCCGACTGGATGAGCGTCTCGATCAGCGCCTCCGAGCCTGCCACGAAAGCGCCGAAGGTGCCGAAGGCCTTGCCCAGGGTGCCCATGAGGATGGGCACCTCATCCAGGCCGAGCCCGAAATGGTCCGGCGACCCGCGTCCGCCTCGACCCAGCACGCCGAGGCCGTGGGCGTCGTCGACCAGGAGCCAGGCGCCCGCTTCCCTCGAGGTCGCGGCGAGGGCGGGCAGCGGCGCCAGATCGCCGTCCATACTGAACACGCCGTCGGTCGCGATGAGCTGCGCCGACCCCTCTGCCAGCATGCGCGCGAGCCCCGCGGCGTCCGCGTGGGGATAGCGTTTCAGCCTGGCCCGGGAGAGCAGGGCCGCATCCAGCAGGGAGGCATGATTCAAGCGGTCTTCGAAGACGGTATCGCCGCGTCCTGCCAGGGCGGTGATGACGCCCAGATTGGCCATATAGCCGGTCGAGAAGAGCAGGGCGCGTGGACGTCCGGTCAGCTCGGCCAGGGCCTCCTCGAGGCGGTGATGCGCTGCGCTGTGACCGTTGACCAGGTGTGCCGCGCCGCTGCCGACGCCCCAATGGTCCGCGCCGCTCTGCAGGGCGGCGACGACCTTTGGGTGTGCGGCGAGGCCGAGGTAGTCATTGCTGCAGAAGCTCAGCACAGGCCGGCCATCGACCATCCCATGCGGACCTTGCGGGGCCTCCTGGATGCGGCGACGGCGGTAGAGCTGCTGCGCCTCGAGCCGCGCGAGGTTCGCGCGCAGCCCTTGATCTGGCGTCCCTGACGTCATGCGATGGCTTGCTCTCGGGGAGGATCGGCGCGTCTAGCCCGTGAGTGCGAGCTTGTGCTCGGTGTGCTTGTTGCAGGCACCCGGCTCGGTGCGCTCGGCCTCCACCTGCTCGAAGGCAAGCCCGAGACGCTCGAAGAGCTGGCGATCGCGATCGGATTCGGCGTTGGGCGTGGTTAGCAGGCGCTCCCCGTAGAAGACCGAATTGGCGCCGGCGAGGAAACAGAGCGCCTGCAGCTCGTCGCTCATCTCGGTCCGCCCCGCCGAGAGCCTGACGTGCGAGGCCGGCATGAGGATGCGCGCCGTGGCAACGACCCGGACGAATTCGAAGGGGTCGAGCTGATCCTGACCGAAGAGTGGCGTGCCCTCGACCTGCACCAGCAGATTGATGGGCACGGACTCCGGGTGGGCCGGCAGATTGGCGAGCTGGCGCAGCATGGAGGCGCGGTCGCGGCGCGATTCGCCCATGCCGAGGATACCGCCGCTGCAGGTCTTGAGGCCGACCGCGCGGACATGCTCGAGCGTGTCGAGACGGTCCTGGTAGGTGCGCGTGGTGATGACCTGGCCGTAGAACTCGGGTGAGGTGTCCAGATTGTGGTTGTAGTAATCGAGTCCGGCCGCCTTGAGCCGCTGGGCCTGGTCGGCCGTCAGCATGCCCAGGGTCACGCAGGTCTCCATGCCGAGCGCGTGGATGCCCTCGACCATCGCGATGACCTGCTCCAGATTCTTGTCGGTCGGATTGCGCCAGGCCGCGCCCATGCAGAAGCGCGTCGCCCCCCTACCTCGGGCCTCCCGGGCGACCTTCAGCACCTCATCGACGGGCATGAGGCGCTCGGGCTCGAGCTTGGCCTCGTGCTTGGCGCTCTGCGAGCAATAGCCGCAATCCTCGGGGCAGGCGCCCGTCTTGATGCTCAAGAGGGTGCTGACCTGGATGCGGTTGGGGTCGAAGTGGGCGCGATGGACAGCCTGCGCACGGAAGAGGAGGTCCGAGAAGGGCAGGTCGAGAATGGCCTCGATCTCATCGAGGGCCCAATCGTGGCGGATCGGGACAATGCTGTGGGTCGGCGACATGGCTACCTTGGCTACTGAGTCGGACCCCGGCGACTGGGGTCTCTAAGGCAAAGTGAGACACTCTATCCAGTGGCGCCGACTTGTCAACCAAAGCGGGGTGCTGTGGGTTTACAAGCTCGGCGGGCAGACGCAGCTCTCAGGCCTGCCAGCTGGTCGTGCGATCGCATTCTTGTACACTCGATCCATGCGCCCGAGCCTGCTCGATCGACTCTATCCGCCAACCTGTATCCTCTGTGGCGCTCCGGGAGCGGAGGGCCGGGATCTCTGCCCAGGCTGTCACGAGGAGCTGCCCTGGAATCGCCATGCCTGCGCGCGCTGCGCGCTCCCCTTCGACGGGCCTGTCCCGCCTGGCGCGCTCTGCGGTCCCTGTCGGAAGGCGCCGCCTCCCTTCGATGGCTGTGTTGCGCCTTTGCGATACGAGCTGCAGGTGCCGGCATTGGTCACGAGCGCCAAGTTTCGCGGCAAGCTCAATGCGGCGCGTCTGCTGGGTCAGATCCTGGCCGCCGCGCTGGAGTCCGCGTCCTGGGACCTTCCGGACGCGCTAGTGCCCGTGCCTCTGCACCCCAAACGGCTTCGCGCCCGCGGCTACAATCAGGCGCTGGAGATTGCCCGGATCCTTGGGGACGACCTTGGGCTGCCGCTCGAAACCAGCCTCTGTCAGCGAGTGACGGCAACCCCTCCGCAGGCGGGACTGGATGAGCGCGAGCGGCACCGCAACATCCGCGGCGCCTTCGCGGTGCGGGGTCCCTTGGCGGGAGCGCGCATCGCGATCGTCGACGATGTCGTCACCACGGCCAGCACGGTGATCGAGCTCAGCCGCGTCCTGCGCCGCGCGGGCGCGGGGAGCCTTCTGGTCCTGACGGTGAGTCGCACGCCCTGAGCTGGTGCGCCGAAAGGGCGGGTTGTCTGGCCGCTCAGCCGCGCTCGGATCGGGAGCCCATCGGCAAGGCTCAGCCAGCGGACCGCCGAAAGAGCGGTCGGCTCTCGATGCGCTCATCGATATTCAAGATCATGCGTTTGTAGGCCTGGCCGCCCGGATCGCCGAAGTCCCTGACGAAGCTGCGATGGCTCATGCCTTCCGGGAGTCCGTCGATCTCGGGCATGAAGTCCTCCTCGCTCAGCCCGCTTCGCGCGAGCCGCTGCAGCCGGCGCGCGCCCGCTGGGCTCTCGGTCGCGAGCCTGGCGAAGCGAATGCCGGCGCGGTTGGCGGTCATGTCGGCGAAGCTGAAGCCGCTGCCGCCATCCGAGTCCGAGACCTCCTTGAGCCAGCCGATCAGGTTCGAGAGCGCATCGTTCCCCTCGACGGTCAAGGCCGCCGAGGTCATGAAATGCTGGCTCAGGTCGCGACGTCCGCGCAGCGCCACCGGGCGCGGGCGCGCGACCTTCTTGGTGCCCGCCTCGGACGGGTCGCGGATGATTCGGCCATTGACATAGGCGGCAAGGGCGAGAATCGCGGCGCGATTCGCCGCCACAGGGTCATCTCCCTCTTCGGCAAGCAGCGCGGAGAGCAGGCGCGCAAGCGTGATCGGCTGGCGTCTGGGCCAGTCTTGGGCGATGGCGTGAAGCCGCTCTTGAGCGCCTAGGACATCTGGAAGCTCATCCTCGGGGACAAAGCCGCTGCCGAGATGCTCCAGCATGTGTGGACGCCAGGCGTAGCTGAGATGGATGGCTCCCTCCTCGAGATCGAGCGTCTTTACGACCTGGGCGCGCTCGACGGCGCCGAGCGCCTGCTCGGCAAGCGTCTGCGCAAGCGCGGCCGGAATCGGCAGGCCAGCGACCTTGGCCGACTCGATCCGCAGCAGCTTGGCGTCTTCGACCAGTCTCAACCGCACATTGAGATAGCTCGTGACCTGGTCCAGCGGCAGCCGCAGCGAGGCGGACAGCTCGGCGGCGCCATCCCGGAGCGTGAGATCGGCTCCGCCCTGGGCCATGCGCTCGAGCAGTCCGTTGAGCAGCAGGCTCGCCTCCCGCTCCGTGAGGCTGAGCGCGTTGATACCGGACGAGGGTCTGGCGCTCGGGCGGTTGGCTGAGATCCACTGCTTGACCCAGGTGCGCTCGGCGGGCGTCAGCGCCGTCTCCGGGATCCGTGGCCTGCTGTCCAGGGCAACCAGCAGGGCGATGCCGAGCATGAGGGTGAGGAGGACGCTCAGCGTCCATGACAAGAGCTTGATCAGTTGGCGCATGATTCGGCTTGGGGCCTCGTCCTTGGGGTGGCTGAGGGTTGTCGAGCGACTAAGCGCGGTCGGACGCGAGGCTTGAGTGCAAAATTGGGACTTCGAGCCGCAAAGGCGCAAAGGACGCCAAGAAGCACGACACCAAGAATATCAATAAGGTTGGTCGATGCATCGCTTTTACCCGCTGGCCAGCACAATTCTCTCCGTAACACAGGGAAATTCTTTGCGCTCTTCGTGCGCTTTGCGGTTCCATAGCTGCTTTCAGGCGCATCTGGAGTCGTTCGGCTATGGCAAGCCCCCAAGTCTTCGATGGAAAGTCCCCAAGCGTCGCGGCCGACGCCTGGCTCCATCCCACGGCGGTGGTGATCGGTGATGTCGAGATCGGGCCACGCGCGTCCATCTGGCCGATGTGTGTGGTCAGGGGGGACATCCATCGCATCGAGATCGGTGCGGATACCAACATTCAGGACGGCAGCATCCTGCACGTCTCTCACGATAGCCGCTTCATGCCTGGCGGCGCACCCGTCGTCATTCACGATGCGGTGACCGTCGGCCATCAGGTCGTTCTGCACGGGTGCGAGATCCAAGATCACTGTCTCATCGGGATCGGCGCCCGCGTGCTGGACCGGGCCGTGGTCGAGCCGCGCACCATGCTCGGCGCAGGGGCGCTGGTGACGCCCGGCCAGGTGCTGGAAGGCGGCTATCTCTGGCTCGGTGCACCGGCGCGCCGCGCTCGCGCCCTAACGGACCGCGAGCTGGAGTATCTCGACTATGTCGCTGCCAACTATGTGCGTCTCGCCGCGCGCTATCGCGCGGAGACGGCCGAGTCCGGTCGATAATTCCAAGAAGAGCTGCCAGCCTAGGCAAATTTCTAGAATCCTCGTACCAGTCGCCTGCAAGCGAGTCGCCCGCAAGCGGGCTCCTACGAAGACGGCGCCTTAGGAGCCCGTTTGCGGGCGATCCTGGGGCTTAGGCGGGAAAAACCACCGGCGGAGAGCATCCTGCCCGCATCCCGTCACGCATTTCCTGAGTCTCAAAGGCTGGTAGGGAGGTTTCGAGAAAGCGCCTTAGGTGATTTCCGGGCGTTGATCATCGGACCGCCCAGTCGGCTGAGTAGACGCCGCGCATCCTTCAGGCAAAGCGACGTGGGAGCGGCGCCCCCCCGCGCTCGGCCCCCCCGCGCCGCGGGGGGCCCCGCCCCCCCGGCGGGGGCGTGGGCAAAACCATGCTCAAAGCCCAGCCGCCTCAACCCAAGGGGGGGCGGGAGGGCG
>NZ_JAAIJQ010000060.1 GCF_010820565.1 Thiorhodococcus minor
CGCGAAGCGGAGCTTCGTCTCGCGGGTGACGCAGCTGGAGCTGCGTCACCAGAGACCCAAATCGGGAAACAAGACATGGACAGCTCCTTAGCTCCTGTGCCAGGCGCAAGTTGGCGGGCGTGAAACCGCGAGTGCGGCTCTCGGATGCGTGGCTTGGCGATCGGAGCGGGGACGCGGCGCAGCTTGGCACTGCGGCCGCGCAATCGGGGCGGGCGCTGCGGAAGACGGGCCGTCGCCGTCAGAGCGTCGACAGCCAGTTGGAGATGATCTCGAACTCTTCGTCGGTCACGCTGCCGACCACGGCCTTCATCGCCGCGGACAGGCCGTTGGTGCGCTTGCCGTCGCGGATGTCCTTCATTTGCTGCAGCAGGTACTCGGAGCTCTGGCCGGAGAGCTTGGGGTAGAGCGGCAGGATGGGCTCGCTGGGTCGATCTCCATGGCAGGTGTGGCAGATCTTCTGTTTGTAGAGCGTTTCGCCATCGACGGCCAGGACTGCGGCCGGGGCACCGATCGTGAGCCCGAGCGCGAGCAGCATGCGGCTCAAGACGCGGTCGTGTCGATCACCCATCTTTGGATACCTCTCTCAGCATTCTCGTCGTTATTGGTCAGCTTGGGGCGGGAGCGGTCGCTTGGATCAGAAGCAGCGTAGCGTGGATTCCGCCTGGACTTCCTTGAAGTGCTCCATCTCGCCCTTGGCCCAGCTCGAGCCCTTGTAGGCGCCTGTGCGCCCGCCGCCCTGGATCTGCTGCAGACGCATCAGGGTCTCGACCTTCTCGTACTCGGCGTAGGGGACGGCCGCGGCGATGATGTCGAAGCTGCAGGAGCACTTCTCCAGGGTGGTTGCCGATGCCCCGTTGGCGAGCATGCAGCCGACGACATAGTCCGCGATGGCGGTGGTTGGGTAGGCGGCGGCTTTCGACTGCGCGCATTCGCCGCCTGCCGCCGCCGATAGGCTTCCGGCCGCCAGGAGCAGGCCCGAAAGCGCTGCGACGACCTCGATCCGATTGAAGAGCCCGCTCTGGTGCATGGAGCCTCTCGTCTTACTCTCGCGTTGGTGAGTGTCGCGCCACTGGCGCCAGATTGCTGCTCGGGCCGCTCGCCAGAACCGCAGCGGCTGGTCCGGCCGACAACTGTCGGCGGCTTCAGCAAATCGCGTGCCCTCCGAATCCATACCCAGGCCTTGGTCGTCAGTTGGACCGGCAGGGTGGACGAGCGAGAGAGACTGTGAGAGTCATCCAAGCGCACCGCGAAGATCGCAGATTGGTGTAGGTTGGGCCGACGCAGGAGGCCCAACAATCAGAGCGTTAGGCTAGCCGCCATGTTGGGCTTCGTACCTCAGCCCAACCTAAACAGAATTTCTTCACAGTCTCTGCGCTTGTCCACCCTCGGGGCGACAACTGGCCGAAGCGACGATCGACGCCAGCGAGATCGATTCCGCAATCCATCGGGCTCCTTTGCGCACTTCGTGTGCCTTGCGGCTCAACGGAGCGCTTGAGCCTTGGCGCTCTCAGTTGGCGTGTCAGAAGTGACACGCAGTGCACCACGCCGACATCGACTGACCCCTGTCGGGAGTCACGGAGCGCAAGCGACAGGACGTGTTTCCGCAGCGGGCGTGGAATTTGCTGCCCACGCTGGCCGAGCGGGGCTTGCCCCGGCTCCGGACATCACCGCACACCGCGTTTGCGGATCTGCAATCCACCAGAGAGACGCACTCAACAGCCCAATGCCTGCAGTGAAACCATCTCCGCGGGGCGCAGTCGCGCCGCTCCCGACACTCGTTCTGGCGACGCTCTTGTCGCTGTCTGCCTTGGCGAGCACCAGCTGGGCCGAGACCCTGGAGGTGCGCATCGGCCTGATCAGCCGCGAGCCGCAGGAATACATTCCGCTGTCGTCCTTGGAGATCCCGATCGAGAACGACGGTCTGGAGGGCGCCATGCAGGGCGTTCGCGACAACAACACGACAGGGCGTTTCACCGGACAGGCCTTCTCGATCTCGCCGGTGGCGCTCGAGGGCGACGACGCCTCAGGGGCGCTGCGCAAGCTCCACGCCGAAGGGCTGCGGCTCTTTCTCGTGAGCCTGCCCGCGGAGGCCTTGCTTGCGCTGGCGGATCTTCCGGAGGCGCGGGACAGCCTCATCTTCAACATCGGCGCCCCGGACGACCCGCTGCGCACGCAGGACTGCCGCGCAAATGTGCTGCATACGGCGCCGAGCCGCGCCATGCTCGCGGACGCACTGGCGCAGTATCTGGCCTGGAAGCGCTGGCAGAAGTGGTTTCTCGTCGTGGGTCCGCACCCGGGCGACCAGGCCTACGCCGCCGCCCTCAAGCGGGCGGCCAAGCGCTTCGGCGCCAAGATCGTCGAGGAGAAGGCCTGGACCTTCGAGGCTGGCGCCTCGCGCACGGACTCCGGGCACTTCAACGAGCAGCAGCTCGCCAACAGCTTCACCCAGGTGGACGATTACGACATCCTCGTGGTCGCGGACGAGGCGGATGAGTTCGGCGAGTACCTCAACTATCGGACCTACCGCCCGCGGCCGATCGGAGGCACTCAGGGGCTGATCCCCGCCGCCTGGAGCGGCGTCATGGAGCAGTGGGGCGCGACCCAATTCCAGCGCCGCTTCCGTGACGAGACCGGACGCCTCATGACCCCGCTCGACTATGCCGCCTGGCTGGCGGTGCGCAGCATCGGCGAGGCCGCCACCCGGACCCAGTCCGCCGATGCCCAGGTGCTGCGCGACTACATCCTCAGCCCCGACTTCGAGCTGGCGGCCTTCAAGGGCGTGCCCCTGTCGTTCCGCGACTGGAACGGTCAGGTCCGTCAGCCGATTCTGCTCAGCGAGCCGCGCGTGCTGGTCTCGGTGTCGCCCCAACAAGGCTTCCTGCACCAGTTCTCCGTTCTGGACACCCTGGGCTACGACCGCGGCGAAACCCAGTGCGGTCGCGATTGATCACCCCGGCGCCGCCGCCAGGCTTGCCGACATCCCGCAAACGCCATTCCCACCCAAGAGGACGCCATGCTGCAAAGAACCAGCGCGCTGCTCGGACTCTGCCTGCTCGCGCCGCTCGGCGCTCAGGCCTACACCGCCTATGTCTCCAGCGAGAAGGACAACACCATCACGGTCGTCGACGGCGAGCGCCTGGAGATCAAGAAGACCGTCGAGGTCGGCGCCCGCCCGCGCGGGATTGCCCTGAGCAAGGACAACAGGGCGCTCTACGTCTGCACCAGCGACGAAGACCACATCGAGGTCCTGGACCTGGCATCGCTGGAGGTCACGCACAACCTGCCCTCGGGGCCAGACCCCGAGCTGCTGGTGCTCGGCCCCCAGGGGCGTTTCCTCTACGTGGCCAATGAGGACGACAACATGGTCACCGTGGTCGATGTCGAGGACCGCTCCAAGGTCACCGAGATCCAGGTGGGCGTCGAGCCCGAGGGCATGGGCGTGAGCCCGGACGGGAAGTGGCTGGTCAACACCTCGGAGACCACCAACATGGCCCACTTCATCGACATCGCCAAGCATGAAGTGGTCGCCAATGTCCTGGTCGATCAGCGTCCGCGCGTGGCGCAGTTCACCCCGGACAGCCAGCAGGTCTGGGTCTCGTCCGAGATCGGCGGCACGGTGAGCGTGATCGACGTGGCGACCAAGGAAAAGATCAAGGTGATCGAGTTCGCCATCCCCGGCATGCGCAGGGAGCTGATCCAGCCGGTGGGTATCCGCATCACGGATGATGGCAGCCGCGCCTTCGTCGCCCTTGGGCCGGCGGCGCGGGTCGCCGTCGTGGACACCAAGACCTTCGCCGTGGAGAAATATCTGCTGGTGGGGCAGCGTGTCTGGAACCTGGATTTCTCGCCCGACCAGAGTCGGATGTTCACCACCAATGGTGTCAGCAACGACATGTCGGTCATCGACATGGAGAAGCTCAAGGTGCTCAAGACCATTCCGGTCGGCCGCCTGCCCTGGGGCGTCGTGGTCGCGCCGTGACATTCGAGCCCGTTTCCGCCCTGGAGGTCAGCGGCGTCGGCTTCGCCTATCCGCGTCGCCAGGTGCTGGAGGACGTCTCCTTTCGCATCCCGCCCGGCTGCTTCTGCGTCCTCCTGGGGATCAACGGGGCCGGCAAGACGACGCTCTTCTCGCTCGTCACCCGGCTCTTTCTGTGCCGGACCGGCAGCATCCGCATCTTCGGTCGGGACCTCGCCAGAGAAAGTCACGGCGCCCTCGGCGACCTGGGCGTCGTCTTCCAGCAGCCGACTCTGGACCTGGATCTGAGCGCGCTGCAGAACCTGAAGTATCACTGCGCCCTCCACGGGCTGCGACCGGGCGAGATGCGGCCGCGCATCGATGCGGCCTTGGCGGTCGCCGGGCTGGCCGAGCGCGCCAAGGATAAGGTGCGAGCCCTCAGCGGCGGTCAGCGGCGGCGCCTGGAGCTGGCCCGCGCCCTCCTGCACCAGCCTAGACTGCTGCTCGCGGACGAGCCGACGGTCGGCCTGGACGTCCACAGCCGGCAGGCCATCATCGATCAGGTGCGCGGGATCTGCGCCGATCGCGGTGTCGGCGTGCTCTGGGCGACGCACTTGGTGGACGAGGTCCAGGCGTCGGATCTGGTGCTCCTGCTCCACCAGGGGCGGCTGCTCTATCAGGGCTCGGCGGAGGGACTGCTTGCAGAGACCCGGACGGAGTCGGTCCACGCCGCCTTCAATCGCATGACCGGCGCGGCGGAGGCGGCATGACAGGCTGGGCCTATGTCCGCTGTCTCAACGGCATCCTGGCGCGTGAGGGGCTGCGCTTCCTGCATCAGCGCGAGCGCTTCTTCGGCGCCCTGGTGCGGCCCTTGGTCTGGCTCTTCATCTTCGCCGCCGGTTTTCGCTCGGTCCTGGGCGTGTCCATCATCCCGCCCTACGAGACCTACATCCTCTACGAGGAGTACATCGTCCCAGGGCTGGTCGCCATGATCCTTCTCTTCAGCGGCATGCAGAGCTCACTCTCCATGGTCTACGACCGCGAGATGGGCAGCATGCGGCTGCTGATGGTCAGCCCCTTCCCGCGCTGGTACCTCTTGCTCAGCAAGCTCATCGCCGGCGCGCTGGTGGCCGTGGTCCAGGTCTACATCTTCCTGGCGATCGCCTGGTTTTGGGGCGTGCAGCCGCCGCCGCTCGGCGTCCTGCTGGTGTTTCCGGCCCTGATCCTCTCCGCGCTCATGCTCGGCGCGCTGGGGCTCTTCCTGTCCTCGGTCATCAAGCAGCTGGAGAACTTCGCCGGGGTGATGAACTTCGTCATCTTTCCCATGTTCTTTGCCTCCTCCGCCCTCTACCCGCTGTGGCGCATCCGTGACTCCAGCGTCCTGCTCTACGACATCTGCCGCTTCAACCCCTTCACCTGGGCGGTCGAGCTGATCCGTTTCGCGCTCTATGCGGAGGTCAACTGGCTGGCGCTGCTGGGTGTCAGTGGTGCCCTGTTGGTGTTCTTGCTCGCGGCGCTTTACGGCTACGACCCGGGGCGGGGGATGATGCGGTTCAAGCAGGGTGGTTGAGTCTGGGGAGGTGCGTTGAGCCGATGAAGAGCGGTCAGCCATTGGGCGAGCTCGGGCGGGCACCCTGTGCCGGCCAACGAGCTGACCCCAATTGGCTGGTCGCTGGTCGCTGGAGGCTGGCAGCTGGCAGCTCTCTTCAGGTTGAACCGCGAAGGGCGCGAAGAAGTGGGCTGGACAGACTCGGTTTGAGGGGCGTCTAGCCAAGGTTCGGTATCGAGGAATGATCCAATGATTGAAATCCAGCGCGCTGCGACCCGATTGGTCGGGTGTCTACTCCTGCTCATCCTGTGCGCCCCCGTTCTGGCGCAGCCGCCGGGACAGGGTCAAGACCCGGATTGGCCCTGTCCTCAGGTCCTGGTGCCCGAGGTCTCCGCCGCCGTGGTCTGGGCGGGGCCGCCGGTCGAGGGTTTGGATTGGCGTGGCGACGCCGAGGTGGCGGCCTTGGTCCGGCGGGTCAGCGACGCCGGCACCGCCCAAGAAGAGGCGGAGCGGGCCGTGTCCGGATTCGCGGGGGCACAGACTGGCGGGCAGAAGGACGCGCGGCTGACCTTGCTCTTCGCCGGCGTCCTCGAATTCCTCAACAAGGACCGGGCGCATCTCATCGACGGCATCAAGCGCTACTCGCGCGATCAGGCGCACAGGGCCGAGGTGATCGGCCAGGAGATCGACGCGCTGGTGCGTCTGGAGCAGGACGGCTCTGAGATGTCTGCAGCCAAGGCGGCCGAGCTGCGCAAGCGCATGGCCGTGGAGGAGCGTGTCTTCGATGCACGCGAGCGGTCCATTCGGTTCCTCTGTCGGCGTCCGGTCGCCGTCGAAGAGCGCCTGGGCAGGCTGGCGCGCATGATCGCGGGTCAGATGGACGGTTGAGCCTGGATCAGTTTCTTTTGAACCGCAAAGGCGCGAAGGCCGCAAAGAAAGACGAGGCGACTTCTGGCAGCTGTCACGCCAGAAAAATGGCGCCAAGTCTTAGCTTGATGGCCCGGTCGAACGGCGTCGGATCGGGTCAGACGCTCGATCTGTGGGAGCGGCGCCTCGCCGCGACGGGGGTGGGCGGAGTAGGTCGCATCGCGTCGGGTCAGTGCGACCGCCAAGGCAAGCCATTGGCATTCTGCGTGCGTCGAATTCGTCGAGCGAGTGTCGACCAATCCCGGCAATGCCTGCTCGATTGGGCCGAGGCTCCGGCAGCGCATGTGCCGCCCGGAGGCCCCTGGACGGCGCCGGGAGAAGCCTGGATCCTAATAGCTGGATCAGGCATCGCCACGGGGCTGACGTGTCCTACGCCGACATCACCCGCAACGACCGCAGTGCCATCAAACGCTGGCTGCAGCGCCGACGCCTGTCATCGGCCCTGGAGCTTGGCCTCGCAGCCGCGCCTGCCGCTCGCGTGATTTGCGACTATGGCGCGGGCGATGGCGCGCTGAGCCTGCAGCTCGCACAGTGTCGCCCCCAGGCCCGCATCATCTGCTACGAGCCGGCAGACTTTCTGCGCGCCGAGGCCGAAGCGACGCTGGCCCAGGCGCCCGAAGTCGAGCTCTCTGCCCGTGTCGATGCGATCGCGCCGGAATCCGTCGATCTCCTCTTCTGTCTCGAGGTCTTCGAGCATCTCCCCGCGCGCGAGACCGAGCAGGCGATGCGATCCATATCCCGTCTCCTGAGGCCGGGTGGGACTCTTGTGATCGGTGTGCCCGTGGAGACCGGCATCCCCGCGCTCTACAAGGGCGTCTTCCGCATGCTGCGGCGCTACGGCAGCTTCGATGCGCGCCCCGACCATGTCTTGCTTGCGACTCTGGGGCGTCCGCCGCGAGGTCGCACCCTCTCCGAGATTGCGCCTGGCTTCCGCTTCTACCGCGAGCATCTGGGCTTCCGCCTGCGGGAGCTGAAGGCTGTGCTACGCGCTCGCTTCCATCTCAAGCGCGCGGTCGCTTGCCCATTTGCCCCACTCGGATCTTGGCTGATGCCAGAGGTCAACCTGCTTGCTCGGAAGCCGGGACGTCTCCAAGAAAAGGGTGACTTGGCGGTCAACGCGTCAAGCGTCAGCTTCTCCTCCAATGCAGGATGGCGAGGCGCACGAGCGGGCGCAGAGCAAAACGCCAGCCTTTTTCATCAGTTGGCCCGGTAGGGTGGACGAGGCCGGGCGAAGTCCACCGAATTCCGCGCAGGGGCTGGTGGACTGGCCGAAACGATGACTGAGGCCATAACGCCTAAACGCCAGTCGAAGAATCTCAGAGGCCGAGCTTCAGCCCCGGATCACCTGGACCCGGCGCCCGCCGGGACTCATCGTCGGCAAGCTCTCTGTCCGCTCGGCGATCTGGGGCTGATCGGGGCGGCGGTCGAAGATCACCAGCCAGCCGCTGTCGAGACCGAGCCCGGCGAGATAGCTGTCGAGCTGGGCGAGCCCTTGGGGAAGCGGATCGGCCTCGCCCGGGCGCCAGACCTTCAGCTCCATGCCGAGCGTCACCGCCCCGTAGCTTAGACAGAGATCCATGCGCCCGGAGCCGATGGCGTACTCGCGCTCCAGCGTCCCGCCGCCGTTGACGACCCGGTGCAGGAAGGCCATGAGCACCAAGTGTGGTGCGATCTCATGGTAGGGGGCGCTGCCGAGCAGGGGTTGGCCGTGCTGACGCCAGAAGGCGAGGAAGGCATCGAGGAGGCGGTCTGGGTCGAGGCCGCCGTCGCTGGTCAGCCAGGTCGGCCGGATATGCGGCAGCGAGGCTTGCGGCGTGAAGGCCAGCATCCGTGGCAGCACCTCGCGATACATGGGATTGGCGACCACCAGACCGCCGGCGGGATCCTGGCGCAGCAGCCCCAGATCCAGCAGATACTCGATGTCGTCGATCGGCACCTCGCCGAGACTGGTTCCGGCCAACATCGGCTCGATGACGGCGCGCACCCGTGGCTCGCGCAGCTTGTCGGCGAGCTGGTCGAGGTGGGTGACGCGCCGCGCGATGAGGGCCTCCTTGGCCTGCTCGATCATGTCGCGGTCGATGGGGCGGGCGCGGTCGCGTCCGGCGGGCCTCTCGAAGCACGCCTCGTAAGCGAGCGCATTGACCAGCCAGGGCTGGCCTCGAGTCAGTGTCCAGACGTGCGCCACCGCCTCCGGGGTGAAGACCTGAGCGGTCTCGCGGGTATGCTCGGCGAGCAGGCGCACGACCTCGTCCGCCGAAAAGTCCCCCAGGCGCAGCGATTTCGCCTTGATGTTGAAGGCGCTGCCGCCGGTGATCACGGCCTTATCGGCGCTGGAATGGATCCGGTAGTCGCGCAGGTCGCGCACGCCGCAGAGCACGACCGTCTGCGGGAAGTGCTCGGGGCGCTGGGTGTAGCCCGCGCGCAGCTGGCGCAGCAGCGAGATGAGGGTGTCTCCGACCAGTGCGTCGACCTCGTCCAAGAAGAGCGCCAGCGGTCGGGCCAGGCGCTCGCTGCAGTGCGCCAGAAAGGCGCGCAGCGCCCGCGTGGGGGTATTGTCGGCCAGCACCTCACGGGCTATGGGCTCGAGCCTCGGATCTCCGCTCTGGCGACTGGCCTCTGCCGCCACTGTCTGGACGATGTCCGCCATGGCCAGGGCCACGTCCTCTCGAGCAGCTTGGGCGGTCTCGAGATTGGCGTAGACGGCTTGATAGCGTCCCTCCCGGTTGAGCCGCTCCATCAGCGCGAGCAGACAGGTCGTCTTGCCGGTCTGGCGCGGTGCATGGAGCAGGAAGTACTTCTTCTGGGAAATCAGCATGAGGATCTCGTCGAGATCCCAGCGCGACAGCGGCGGCAGGCAATAGTGGTCGTCCGGCCTGACGGGGCCCTCGGTATTGAAGAAGCGCATGGGGTGCTCCTGGCGCGGGCATGAGGCTTGAGCTGACCGGGAAAGGGTAGCAGGTCCGCGGCGCCGGGCTGGAGCTGAAAGTCCGCCGCGTCACTCTTGAGGCTCTGCGCCAGGGGGCCTTCGAGGGCGGGCTGGCCTGCCGAGCCAGGTCGTCGCGGAGCGCCTGTTGCGCGTGTGGCACCACAGAGCGGTCGCCAGGAAGTGTGGTGGTGTTTCAGGGTAAGTTTCAGGTCTGGGTCAGGCCAGCTCTCGGCTTTGCGTTGCCAGGCCTTTGGGTTTCAAATTGCAGTCTGGACATTAACGGAGAGCCGCCGATGACGACCAGACTGCGCGCGCTGCAGGCCGATATCACTACCCTGGCGGTCGATGCCATCGTCAACGCCGCCAATGCATCCCTCCTCGGTGGGGGCGGCGTGGACGGCGCCATTCATCGTGCCGCAGGGCCGGAGCTGCTGGAGGAGTGCAAGACGCTGGGCGGCTGCGCGACCGGAGACGCCAAGCTCACCCGGGGCTACCTGCTGCCGGCGCGCTTCGTCATCCACACGGTGGGACCCGTGTGGCATGGCGGCGGGCACGGCGAGCCGGAGCTGCTGGCCTCCTGCTACCGGCGCTCGATCGAGGTCGCTTCACAGCAGGGTATCGAGACACTGGCTTTTCCCAGCATCAGCACCGGCGTCTACGGTTATCCCGTCGACAGCGCGGCCGGTGTCGCCGTCGACAGCGTGCGTGCCGCGGCCGCTGCGCATCCTGGCATCGAGGAGGTCATCTTCTGCTGTTTCTCCGCAGACGACCTGGCGATCTATCAGGGGCTGCTTTGATGTCCATGCCAACGCCTGTCGATCGTTATCGCGGCGCCCTCACCGGCTTGGCGGTTGGCGACGCCCTGGGCGTCACGCTCGAATTCACGCAGCCTGGCGGCTTCGAGCCGATCGCCGACATGGTCGGCGGTGGCCCCTTCGGGCTGGCGCCCGGACACTGGACCGACGATACCTCCATGGCCCTCTGTCTCGCCGAAAGCCTCATTGAATGCCAAGGTTTGGATGCCGCGGATCAGATGCGTCGCTATCTGCGCTGGCGCGACCACGGCCATTGGAGCAGCACAGGCCGCTGCTTCGACATCGGCAACACCGTGGCCGCGGCCTTGAGGCGCTTCGAGGCGACCGGGGATCCCTATGCCGGATCCGAAGCCCCGCGTACCGCAGGCAATGGCTCGCTGATGCGGCTGGCACCCATTCCCTTGGCCTTCGCGCGGGAGCCGGTCGAGGCGGTCCGCTGTGCGCGCAGCATGTCTCGCACGACGCATGGGGCGGCCGAGGCCGTGGACGCCTGTCGCTACATGACGGCACTAATGGTCGGTGCGCTGGAAGGGCGTTCAAAGGACGCGCTGTTGAGCCCGTATTTCGCGCCGCAGGGCGTGGACTGGACGGCCTATCCGCTCGGCGGGCAGATCGACCCGATCGCGGCTGGCCGTTTCAAGGAGCGTCAGCCGCCGGAGATCCGCGGCACCGGCTATGTGGCTCAGTCCCTGGAGGCAGCGCTCTGGGCCTTCTACAGTGCCGAGGATTTCGAGGCCGGTGCACTGAAAGCCGTCAATCTCGGCGAGGATGCCGACACCACGGGCGCCATCTATGGCCAGCTCGCCGGTGCATACTATGGCATCTCCGCCATACCAGAGCGCTGGCGGGGCCTGATCGTGCGCGCGGATGAGATCGTCCAGATCGCGGACGAGCTGGCCCGCCTCGGCGCTCGAATGCGATAGTGCCCTAGTCGCGGATGCGATTTTTTTGCCGAGGATCTGGGGGGCAGCGGGGCCGGTAGCGGCTAGTCTTACGGGAGCCTGCGTCGTGTCGGGACGAGGTCCGCGGCTCGCGGTCGGTACCTGAGCCACGGCCGGGCGGCAACGAGCCAGAGAGCCAAGCAAGGGAGCTTCGACAGTGTTGTTTCGTCATCTTCGCCCAGCTTTCGAGCGTGGCTGCGCTTGGGCGCGCTGGCTCATGCTCGGCCTCTCGTGCGGCGCTGGGGCCGAGCCGTTCGAGCTGCCCGAGAACCTGCAGATCCATGGCTTCGCGACTCAGGCCTACATCCTGACCACGGGCAACAATTTCTTCGGCGACACCATCGACGGCGGCGACTTCGACTTCCGCGAGCTGGGGCTCAATGGATCATGGCGGGTGACGCCCAGCTTGCAGCTGTCGCTGCAGGCGCTCTCACGCAATGCGGGCGAGACGGATGACGGAGCCCCGCGATTGGATTACGGCTTCCTCGATTACACTTTCATCGAGTGCACAGAGGATCGATGGGGGCTGCGGCTAGGCCGAGTCCTGAACCCTTTCGGCTTCTACAACGACACGCGTGACGTCGCCTTCATTCGTCCGAGCATCCTCTTGCCGCAGTCCGTCTATTTCGATGTGAACCGCAACCTCGCCCTATCTTCGGATGGTGCTCAGCTCTATGGCGAGCGGCATATGGCGAGCGGGAATCTGATGCTGCAGCTGACAGTGGGCCTGCCACGCGTCGAAGACCCCGACATCGAGCGATCTGTCTTCTTTGGTGATCAGCCTGGCAAGCTGGAGCCGCAGCCGTCGTGGGTCGGACGACTCGCCTACGAAAGCGACGGTGGCGATCTTCGCTTCATGCTCTCCGGCATCCAAATGAGACTCGGGTATGACAGCGCGGGTCTGCGCGATCCCTTATCGGATGGCGACTTCAATCTCGACATGCTGATCCTCTCCGCCCAGTACAACGCGCGGTACTGGGATCTGACCGCGGAATTCGTCAGCCGATCCGGTAGCTTGCGCGATTTCGGCCCCTTCTTCCCGGATCTCGGCTATACGGGTGAAGGGTATTATCTGCAGGGGCGCTATCGTTTCGCGCCACATTGGGAGGCCATGGCCAGGTATGACGTGCTCTACTGGGACAGGGATGATCGCAATGGCAAGTCCTTTTCGGAGCTGACTGGGCTGCCGGCGCACAGCCGTTTCGCAAAGGATTTGGCATTCGGCCTGCGCTGGGATGTCACCCCGTCATTCATGTTGAGGACGGAGCTGCACTACATTGACGGCACGGGCTGGCTGTCCGAGCTGGAGAATCCTGGGCGGATCGGTACCGAGCGTTACTGGACACTCTTCTCCGTTCTTGCCTCTTACCGCTTTTGATCCACCCTGGTGTGTGTCGACTCCTTGGCCTGATCGCGGCCTCTGATCAGGGCTTGCGTCCCGCGACGAGCACAATGCACATGCTTCCGAAGAAGGTTCCCTGCCGCTCGGCGAGTGCCAGCTCCTGCTGCCAGTCCCTCAGCTCCCCTTGGGACAACAGCCCAGTCTCCAAGGCGCCTTGCTCGACCTCGTCCAGCTTTGTGAGATAGCGAGCCAAGCCTAGGTTGGCCGTGAGTGCGATGGGGACGACTTCCAGCGTGACCTCCGCAAGGCCGCATTCCTTGAAGAGCCTGAATAGCTGCCGCCCAGAATAGCCATTGCTCAAGAGCGTCTCGGCGCGAAAGCGTGCGAGCTGGCGCTCGGTATTGGTCTGCTCCGTATCGATGGACAGGGTTCCCCAGTCGGAATCGACGACGACCACGCGGCCATCAGTCTTCGTGACCCGAATCATCTCCCGAAGGGCCTTTCGGGGATCCCTCAGATGAATGAGCAAACGCTCACTGCGGCAGGCATCGAATGTCAGTGGGGCAAAAGGCAGGGCTTCGGCAGAGCCGCACTCATGGTGGGTCGAGCCAGCCAAGCCAGCCTGAGCGGCCCGCCGATTCGCCAGTGCAACCATGGCCTCGTCGCCGTCCACGCCGACCGCACGTCCCTCGGGTCCTAGTGTCTGTGCAAGCGCGAGGGTGTCCAATCCAGGACCACAGCCGACGTCGAGGATGCTTTGGCCGGGCTGGGCTCGCATCAGCTCATAGCTGCGCAGCTTGACAGGGGCGAGCAGCTGCGCCGCTGCCTGCAAATAATCGGCGTCCACGTAGCCGGGTGACTGGGTTGGCTTCATTGGCATGCTCCTTGTCGGCGTTGAGACTGATCCTGCTGACTCGATGGGCGGTCTCGTCAGCGTTCTTCGTGACCAGAGGTCGATTGGTCGGGAGTGCCCGCGAACAACTGCGTATCGATAAGGGACAGCAGCTCGGAGACTTCGGGGAGGAGCGAATCCAAGGCGCCCTTCCTCTCGAGGAAGAAGGGCGCGCGCGGTCCGTGGTAATCGACCAGCTCTCCCGCTTGCGTGAAGTAGACGCCAAAGCGTTGCAGCAGCCGCGCCAGTCGTGGCTCCATCATGGCGAATGCGATGTCCGTAGAGCTGCGCAGGAACATGGACATCCCGGTCATGAAGAGACCGACTGGGATGAAGGGAAAACTGCTGCGGCGTCCGGCGGCATCCGGCTCATGCGCTTCCGTGAGGCTGACGGGCTTCTTTTCGTCGTTCTGGCGGCGTCGAAATGCTTCGACGGCAGCGAGTCGTGACATCTCTCCAAGACGATCTCGGCGGAGCGATCCTGGGTCGATCGGAGGATCTGGAAGAGGCTCGTAGTGACGCTCGAATGGGAGGGTCGTGTAGGCCTGGCCTCCCTGATTTGCCTTGATCAGACGAATGCATCCGACCGGACGCCGGCTTGCGCGGTGGATCATCAAGGCGTGCTGCGCGAAGTCGTCGTATTCGTCGCGCTCGAGGTGATCGGGGTACTGGGTTTCCGCCAAGTAGTGGAACTCCTGACAGAAAACCTCGTAGCGCACCTGATACACCTGCTCGAGCTGCTCCGGGCTCGTCGCCAGCAAGACCTGGAAGTACTCGTCGAATCTCTCGGTGATACTCGCTCGCGCCAAAGTTGCGTCCCTCCTTGCATGGTGAGTCCGTGCGAACGGCATCTTGAAGACAGGACTCGCTTAGCCTGAATCCTAGCACTCCTTCTTAGGCATCGAGCCCGGTCTGACCTGCCTCGCCTAGTCTCGACCTCAGTTTGGTCAAGCGCCGGCTCGATTCGGTCTTCTTGACCGCCATTCCCAGGGCCTTCGGCTGGGCGATGAGTACGACCAGGCGCTTGCCGCGGGTGACGGCCGTGTAGAGCAGGTTGCGCTGCAGCAGGCTGTAGTGCTGAGTGGCGAGCGGGATGACGACGGCCGGGTACTCCGAGCCCTGGGCCTTGTGGACGCTGGTGGCGTAGGCGAGGGCGACCTCGTCGAGCTCGCCGGTCTCGTACACGACGGCGCGGCCGTCGAAGTCGATGCTCAGCAGTCCTTCCTCGGCATCGATCGACTGGATGCGTCCGATGTCGCCATTGAAGACCTCCTTGTCGTAGTCGTTGACCAGCTGGATGACCTTGTCGCCAGGCGCGTAGCTCCAGCCGAAGCGCTCGATGCGCGGCTGAGCGCTGGGGTTGAGCGCCGTCTGCAGGGCGACGTTGAGGGCGCGCGAGCCCAGGCCGCCCCGGTTCATGGGCGTGAGGACCTGGACGTCGCGGACCGGGTCCAGGCCGAAGCGCTCGGGGATGCGCTGGGTGACGACGCGCATCAGCCTGTCGTGGATGGCCTCGGGCGTGTCGCAGCGGATGAGGTAGAAGTCGCTGTCTGGGTGGTCGCCGTGCGGGATCTCGGGCATCTGACCGGCGTTGATGCGGTGGGCGTTGACGACGATGCGGGAGGCGGCGGCCTGGCGGAAAATCTCGGTGAGCCGGGCGGTCGGCACGGTCCCCGAGCCGATGAGATCGGCCAGCACGGCACCAGGCCCGACCGAAGGGAGCTGATCGACGTCGCCGACCAGCAGGACGCCGGCGTGCGTCGGCACCGCGCGCAGCAGCTGATTCATGAGCACCAGGTCGACCATGGAGACCTCGTCGACGACCAGCAGGTCGGTCTCGAGCGGGCTGTACTGGTCGCGGCGAAAGCCCATGGTCTGAGGGTCGAATTCCAGCAGCCGATGGATGGTCTTGGCCTCGCCGCCGGTGGATTCGGACAGGCGCTTGGCGGCGCGGCCGGTCGGGGCGCAGAGCAGGACGTCGACGCCCTTGGCGCGCAAGATGCGCAGGATGCTGTTGACCACCGTGGTCTTGCCCACGCCCGGCCCACCCGTGATGATGCCGACCTTGCCGGACACCGTGGCCGCGATGGCGGCGCGCTGCGAGTCGGACAGGGCCAGGCCGGTCTTGGCCTCGACCCAGGGCAGCGCCTTGTCGGTCTCCATGGCGCCCCAGGGCGGCGGGTCGAGCTGCAGACGCTCGAGGCTGCGGACGATCCCGATCTCGGCGCGCTGCAATGGGGTCAGGAAGAGCGCGGGCCGCTCGTCGATGGGCTCGGCGATCAGCCGCTCTTCCGTCAGCTCGACCTGGATCGCTTCCTCGATGATGGGGATCGGGATCTCCAGCAGGGCGTTGGACTGTGCGACCAGGGTTTCGTGCCAGGCCGCGCAGTGCCCCTCGCCGGCGATCTCCTGGAGCACGTGCCGCACGCCGGCCTGTGCCCGGATGAGCGAGTCGCGCGGAATGCCCAGTCGCTCGGCGATGGTGTCCGCCGTCTTGAAGCCGATGCCGTGGATGTCGAGCGCCAGGCGATAGGGGTTTTCGCGCACCTGCTCCACGGCTTGGTCGCCATAGGTCTTGTAGATGCGCACCGCACGCGCCGTGCCGACGCCATGGGACTGCAGGAAGACCATGATCTCGCGGATGACCTTCTGCTCCGCCCAGGCCTGGGTGACGCGCTTCTGGCGCTTGGGGCCGATGCCTTCCAGCTCCAGCAGTCTGTCGGGGCTGTCCTCGATGACGTCGAAGACGCGCTCGCCGAAGGCGCGCACCAGCTTGCGCGCGAAGTGCGGGCCGATGCCCTTGACCATGCCCGAGCCCAGGTAGCGCTCGATGCCGTCGAGCGTCCGGGGCGGGATGATGCGCAGATCGATCGCCTTGAATTGCAGCCCGTGCTCGCGATCGTTGACCCACCAGCCCTCGGCCTCCAGGTACTCGCCCGGCGTGACGCTGGGGGCGGAGCCGATCAGGGTGACCAGCTCGCGCTCCCCGCGCACCTTGATCCGCAGTACGCAGAAGCCGCTCTCGGGGCTGTGAAAGGTGACCCGCTCGATGGCGCCGCTGAGGCGCTCGGTCGGTGCTGACTGCGTTGGCATCTGGATCGGCCGAATGGGGCGTGTGTGCGTCGCGCGCGAGTAATGGCGACAGGATGATTCCGAGCCGGTTTCGGCGCAAGCGCTCGTCGTTCGGGCTGGCGCGAAGGATCGGGAAAGACCAGGCCGATACCCATGGGCGCGTGGATATGAGGCACGCGCGCAGTGCCTCTAAACTGACGCATTGTCTCGTTCCGCTCCATCCGCATGATCGCTGCACGCACCCCCGCATTCTGGCGGGCGACCCTGGCGTTGAGCCTGGGCTCCTTCCTGACCTTCATCAATCTCTACACGCCGCAGCCCCTGCTGCCGCTGTTCAGTCAGACCTGGGGCGTGTCGCCCGTCGACGCCAGCCTGACGGTGTCGCTGACGACCTTGACGCTGAGCCTGTCGCTGCTGGTCTATGGTCCGCTGTCCGACGCCATCGGGCGGCGCGGGATCATGCTGGTGACCATGGCGCTGACGGCGCTCTGCTCCCTGGCCATGGCCTTCGCCCCGGATTTCACGACCCTGCTGGCACTACGGACCTTCCAAGGACTCTTCATCGGCGGACTGCTCGCCGTCGCCATGGCCTACATGGGCGATGAATTCGAGCGCAAGGCCCTGATTCTGGCGATCGGTCTCTACATCAGCGGCAACTCCCTGGGAGGCATCTCGGGGCGGCTCATCAGCGGCGCAGTCGCCTCGTCCTGGGGCTGGGAGGCGAGCTTCCTGGTCACCGGCTGCCTCAGCCTGGCGATTCTCACCGCCTTCGCCTGGATGCTGCCGCCATCGCGCCACTTCACGCCCAAGCCATTGCGTCTAATCGGCTTGGTCAAGGATATGGCGGGGCACGCGACCAGCCCGGTGATCCTGCTCGCCTGTCTCGTCGGCGGTCTCAACTTCCTGGTCTTCATCAACCTCTACAGCTACATCACCTATCTGCTCAGCGCCCCGCCTTACAACCTGTCACCGGCGGCGCTCGGTCTGCTCTTCCTGACCTATCTCTCCGGCACCCTGGCGGCGGGCTTTTCCGGGCGCATCGTGGGCGGGCGGTCCCAGCCGCTCGCCATGATCGGCGGCATCCTCATCCTCATGGGCGGGACGCTGCTGACCCTGGTGCCGCGTCTGGAAGCCATCATCGCCGGGATGCTCATCAACGCCGTCGGCTTTTTCTTCACGCACACCCAGGCCGCCGGCTGGGTCAATCGCAGCGCCCACCAGGCGCGCGCCAGCGCCTCTTCCCTCTATCTCATGAGCTACTACGGCGGGGCCAGTATCGGCAGTTTCTATCTTGGCCCCTTCTGGCATTGGATGGGCTGGCCCGGCGTGGTGCTGGGTGCGCTGCTGATGCTCGGCGCTGGGGTGGCACTCGCGGGCTATCTGCGCTGGCTGGAGTGCCGGGGCGGCGGGGATGCGGGTGTCCTGGCTGCAGAGCCCAACCGCTAGCGCGTGTCGCGAGCGCTGACAGGTAAGGCCGAGCCGGTCCGCCCGTCTCGAAAGCTCGGGCGGGAAACACTTGCGGGCTGGCTGGCTACTCGGGTCTCGCAGGCAGGCTTGGCCTCGCTGCTCGAGAGGGCAGGCTAGACTGGGGACTCGGGCCTTAAGCCATCAGGGCAGGGGCAACCAGCCAATCAGGAGTCTGTGATGCGTTTTCGAGGGATTCACCACATCGAGCTGTCCGTGCTGGACTATGCGCGGTCCGTCGCCTTCTATGACCGCATGTTTGGGTGGCTGGGCTACAAGAGCTTCTGGACGCTCGACATCGACTACCGCTCGACCTATTACATGGCGCGTTTCCCGATGCCGCACAGCTACATCGGCATCCAGCCGGCGCGTGGCGTCGAGCGCCTGGATCACCAGGCGCAGCGCACGGGGATTCATCATGTCGCGCTCTGGGCGCGCAGCAGGAAGGAGATCGAACGCTTCCACGCGGAGTTTCTGCTGAAGGAAGGCGTCGAGGTCACCGAGGCTCCGGCGGCCTATCCCATCTATGCCCCTGGCTACTATGCCGTGTTCTTCGTCGATGCCTCGGGGATCCGCTGGGAGCTGGCCTATACGCCGCGGATTCCGATGCCTTGGGACCTCTACCGGACGTTGCGGGCTGGCAGCGAGCAGGCCAAGCGCCACCCGGAATGGCGGCAGCATCCGACCAAGGAGATGATGCGGCGGCTGCCTTCGCGCGAGGAGCTGGGGCGTTCATAGCCAGTGGGCTCCGTCTTGGGCGGCGAGCATGAGCGTCTCCGGGAGCCTTCACCTCCAGGTCAACAGGTGTCGGCCTAGAGGCCGATACCCCCAGGGCTGCAGCCGCCAGCATCAATGATCCTGGAAAGAGCTGCCAGCCACCAGCAGCCAGCTCAAAGCTTTGTTTCGGCTCTGCTTTCAGGTCTTCGCTGAGTCACCCAACGGGTGAGCGGCTGGTCGGCGAGAAAATCCCCCAGCTATATGATGTTCCGCCGCTGGCGGCGGGAGCTGACTGCTCCAATTAGGATGATGCGATTGCGGCTCCGGCGTGACAAACCGCAGTCGAGCCGTCGCGCAATCGCCCGTGGCTCTCTTTGTCGTGACGGATTGGCTGTCTCAGGAGCCTGTTGCCGACGCGGACGGCCCGGCATGCCACTGATGCTCGATGTCCGCGGCCGGCAGCGGCCTGGAGAAGAAGTAGCCCTGGAGGCTGTCGCAGCCCTGGCGTGCCAGCATGTCGACTTGCTCGGCCGTCTCGACGCCCTCGGCGACGACCTGCTTCTCTAGCGTCTTGCTGAGTCCGATGATGGTCTTGACGATGGCCGCGGTCGGCTTGTCCGACATGGCCTCTCGCACGAACGACTTGTCGATCTTGATGATGTCGACCGGCAGCCGGCGCAGATAGGCGAGGCTCGAATGCCCGGTACCGAAGTCGTCGATGGCGATACGCACGCCCATGGCCTGGAGCGCCGCGAGGATGGGCGTGGTCTGCTCCGGGTTGGACATGATGCAGCTCTCCGTGACCTCGACCTCGAGCAGCGATGGGCTGATGCGGTGACGTCGGCATTCTTCGCGGATCATGCCGACCAGGTCGTCGTGGATGAGCTGGCGCGCCGAGACGTTGATGGCGACCTTCTGCCAGCCGTGGCCGGCCGCCTCCCAGCGCGCGATCTGGCGACAGGCCTCCGAGAGCACCCAGGCACCGATCTGGCCGATGAGTCCGCAATCCTCGGCGACGGGCACGAAGCTGTCGGGCGGTACGAAGCCGATCCTGGGCCGATTCCAGCGCAGGAGCGCCTCGAAGCCTTGGGCTGCCTGGTCCCTTGCGCAGACCTTGGTCTGATAGTGCAAGGACAGCTCCTGACGCTCGATGGCGTCGCGCAGCGCGAGCTCCAGCTCGAGCCGTTGACGGGCCTGCTCCGCGAAGGCGGGCTGGAAGAAGTGGTAGGTGTTTCGGCCGGCCGCCTTGGCCGCATAGAGGGCCATGTCGGCATTCTTCATGAGCACGTCAGGCTCCGTCCCGTCGTCCGGATAGATGGCGATGCCCAAGGACGTGCGCATGTGGATGCGCGTCTCCGGAAGCTCGAAGGGCTCGGAGAAGACGTCGAGGAGTCCTTGCGCGAGCACGACCGCGTCCGTCGGTCTTTCCAGGTCGCTCATGAGCACGACGAACTCGTCGCCGCCGAGCCGCGCCAGGGTGTCGCTGGCGCGCAGGCGCTTGGAAAGACGCTGGGCGATGCCGCGCAGCAGCTCGTCGCCGATGTGGTGCCCCAGACTGTCGTTGACCGCCTTGAATTGATCGAGGTCGAAGAAGAGCACCCCAAGCCGCTTGCGGTAGCGCGCCGCGCGCGCGATGCAGTGGTCGAGGCGCTCCATCAGCAGCTTGCGGTTGCCGAGGCCGGTGAGCGGATCGTGGAGTGCCTGATGGAGCAGCTGCTGGTCTTTTTCGTAGTCGTCTGTGATGTCGTTGAAGACGGAGACGTAGTGCGTCACCTCGCCCGCGCTGTTGCGCACGGAGTCGATGGTGCGGCGCTCGAGAAAGATTGCGCCGTCGCGCCGGCGGCTCCACATTTCGCCTTCCCAGCGGCCCGTGGAGCGCAGTTTCTGCCAGCCAAGCTCGAAGAAGCGCGCCTCGTGCTTGTCCGAGCGCAAGATGCGCGCCGGTTGGCCGATGGCCTCCGCGGACGGGTAGCCCGTAATGCGCGTGAAGGCCGGGTTGACCTCGACGATGGTCGCCTCCGGCGTCATGACCATGACACCTTCCGCCGTGTTCTCGATGACCGCGGAGGCGAGCCGGTTGCGCGCCGTGCGCTCCTCGACCTCCTTCTCGAGTCGCGAGTCGTAGGCCAGCAGGGCCTTTTGCGCGGCCAGGAGCTCTTCGTTGAGCTGCTCGACCAGACCACGCTGGCGGTGGGTTTCGTCGAGCAAGCCTTGGTTCTCCAGCAGACGCTGCTGACCGGCCAAGAGGATGCGTCGACCCTGTTGGTGGCTGATGAGCATCACCAGCACGAAACAGAACGCCAAGGCGGCGACGACGGGCCCCGAGGTCGGGGTGTCGAAGACCATGACAGCGGCTGGCAGCATCAAACAGAGGAGGTAGAAGCGTGCCGACCAGAGCACCGGCGCGAGGATGGCCGAGCCGCCCCCAGCCAGGCCGGCGACGATGGCGATGATGGCCAGTCGCTCGGAGGCCCCCGCGCCGGGGAAGACCAGGAACGGTAGGGTGCCCCAGACCAGTGCTGCGGCGATCAGGGGCCAGACGAACATCCGCTCCCGCGTGGCCGTGCTCAGTCGATCTCTGCGGCGCTCGTAGATGCGGAGCAGGACGGCTCGCAGGACGCTGAAGGAGAGCCCGATCACCAGCCAGAGCGGCTGGATCAGCGTCTGGGTATGGAGCCAGTGGATCACGGCTATGCCCAGGATGGCGACGGCCGTCATGGGGATGCCCGCGCGCCCCTGACGGAAGGCCTCGTCGATCAGCGTGGCCCGCAGCTGCTCGTCCGTGGCGCAAGGGTTTTGGCTCATGGGGCAAGAGGGGGCGAGCCGAGATGCCCGGCTGATCCCGCCAGGTCCCCGCCGGCAACGCGCTCACCGGAGACATGCTTGATGCGTGCTAGCGGCATCGCTTGGGCTTTCCTCCATGGCTTGCGTCTGGATGAGTGACTGCCGTCAGGGGTGTCTGTCCAGGTAGTGCTCACGCAGGTATTGGGCAACCGCTTCCTCGGCATTGGATCCGATGACCTCCGCTTGGGGCAGCGCCGCCTTCAGCCAGGGCGCGGCATTCGCCATGATCGCCCGGGCCCCGGCAAGCCGCAGCATTTCGATGTCGTTACGGCCGTCACCGAAGGCAATGACTTCCTCGGCCGAGATGTCGAGCCGCGCGAGCGTGCGAGCGAGCGCATCCCCCTTGGAGACGCCGCGCGCCATGACTTCCAGGACCACCGGCAGCGAATAGGTGGTCGTCACCCGGTCCGCGAGCCGCTCGTGGATCGCGCCCTCCAGGCGCTCGAGGCGCGCGACGTCCTCCGAATAATAGAAGACCTTGAGTACGGGCTCGTCGTCGAGCGCGGCGAAGTCGCGGATGCGGTAGGCGAATCCCGACTCCTGGTGGTACTCGAGCAGTCTCGGCTCGGCGGAGCTCACCAGCCAGTCGCCCGCCCGGTAGACGTTGGTGTGGACCGCGTCGAACAGCGGATCGCGCAAGAGGAAGTCGAGGCAGTCGGCATCGATGGGATGGTGATGCAGCAGCTGCCCCTGCCGGTCGTGGATCGCGGCCCCATTGCTCGAAATGAGGCAGCCGCCCGCACTCAGGATCTGCGCATGGCAGCGGATGTCCTGAAAGTGCCGGCCAGAGGCCAGCACCAGCTCGAATCCGCGATCGACCAGGGCCAGCAAGACCCGACGGGTCTCCTCGCCCAGTCGGTGCTCGGCGTTGAGAAGGGTACCGTCGAGGTCGGAGACGATGAGCATTGACATCCCGGGGCAGTGATCGGCCGTGTCGTTGAATCGACTTGGTTGATCTTACAGCGGCTTCCAAGTCTCGGCAGTGTCACGGCTTGCAGAACCCAGCGCCGAGGCAGTCGTGCCCCTGGCGTTTCGATTGGATTTTGCGCCTGTCGTGGCTTGCCGCGAGAATGGCCGTCTCCTTTCAGTCCGCACGATCGTCACATGCGCGTCACCGCCATCTTCTTCGCCTATCTCCTCGCTTGCCTGATCCTTGCCGCAATGGCATCCGTCCCCTTGATGACGGGCGGTTGGGTCGACCTGGAGCCGCATCGCGTCATGAGTCGGCTGGCGCAGGCCTTCATCCTCCTTGGCATTTGGCCCCTGCTGCTCGCCCTGCGAGTGGCCGATCGCGACTCGGTCGGCTACGCACCGCCATGGGGCCTGATGCGGCGCTCGATCGGTTGGGGCTGGGTGCTGGGGGTCATGGTCCTGTCCATCCTGCTGGCTGCCCTGCTGATGCTCGACATCCGCGTGCCGGATCCGACGCCGCCGAGCTGGTCGAGCGTCCTGAGCAAGGTGCTGCAAGCCTTGGTCGGCGGTCTCTTGATCGGGCTCATGGAGGAGACCTTTTTCCGTGGCGCGCTCTATTCGGCGATCCGTCGCGCCGAGGGCCTGCGATCGGCGGTGATTTGGAGCGCGCTGCTCTATGCCGCGGTCCACTTCATGAAGCCCGGCGCCCTGCCCGAGGGCATGCCCTTCGATGCGGCCGGTGCCTTCTGGATGGTGCTCTATGCGCTGGGCGACCTCTTCCAGTGGCGCAATCTGGACTCCTTCGCCGCGCTCTTCATGGTCGGCGTCTTCCTCGCCCTGATCCGCGAGCGCACCGGCCATATCGGCTGGTGCATCGGACTGCATGCCGGGTGGGTGCTGGTGATCCAGGTGGGCCGCAAGGTCACGGACGGCAATGAGGGCGCGCCGCTCGCCTTCCTGGTTGGCGACTACGACGGCACCATCGGCTGGCTCGCGGCGGCCTGGATCGGCCTGCTGGCGCTGGCCTATTGGCTGGTGTCCGGCAGGCGCTCCGGCTCGCCTTCCTGAGTCTCGGGGCTGTCCTCGTTGGTCTTGAGGCGCTCCTGCTTGGTTCCGAACCAAAGCAGGCGCTGCCCAGGCTCCGCCTTGATCTCCTCGTCCGCGGCCAGCAGCCGCACCCCGGCATCCTTGCTGATGATGAGCACGGGCAGGGCGCCTTCGGGCAGCACCTCGAGCAGCTGGCTGACGCCGAACTCCTTGGTGATGGAGGTCGCTTGGAAGGTCCAGCCGCGATACCAGCCGCGCTGCAGGTCTTCGTATTGGATCTCGCCGTCGATGAAGGTCCGCCCGCGCGTCCCCGAGCCTGGCTTGCGGCTGGCGTGCGAGGGCTCGGCCGCGAGCTGGTAGACATGCCGGCGGTCGAAGGCCGGCGTGTATTGGGCGCAGACCAGCGAGTTGTAGGCGTCGTTGCTGCTGATGGCGAGCAGGGTGCCATAGTCGCTGAGCTCCAGCTCGCTCTCGGCGTGCTCGGAGAGCAGCTCTCCGAAGTACACCGGCAGGCCGGCGTGGCGGGCGCGGCGCAGCCGATGCCAGGCGCGATCCGTCATGAGGACGGGCACCTTGTAGGAATGCAGCGCCTGCGCGAGTCCAGTGCTCCAGGGGTTGGCCCCGCTGATCAGCAGTCCCTGGCGCGGCGAGGCGCTGAGGTCGAGCTTGCGGGCGAGCCAGCTCAGGCTGAAGCCGTGCAGCAGGACGGTCGTGAGAATCAGGGTGAAGATCAGCGGCAGCAGCAGGTCGCCGTCCGCATAGCCGCGCGCCGCCAGGCCGGGTCCCAGCACGCCGGCGACGGCGGCGGCGACGATGCCGCGCGGCGCGATCCAGCCGATGAGCAGGCGCTCCTGCCAGCTCATGCCGGCCCCGATGGTCGCCAGCCAGATGGTGAGCGGACGCACCAGGAAGAGCATGGCTAGGATGAGCAGGGCGCTGTGCCAGTCGAGCGCGAGCAGGATGTCCGGGTCCAGGTCCGCGGTGAGCAGCAGGAAGAGGCCCGCGACCAGCAGCATGGCGACAGATTCCTTGAAACGGCGCACCTCCTCGATGCTGGGCAGGCCCATGTTGCCCAGCACCACACCCAGCGCCGTGGCAGCGACCAGACCGGCCTCTTCCATCACCAGGTTGGCGAGTCCGAAGGCGGCGAGGGCGGCGCCCAGGGCGACGGGGCCCTTGAGATATTCGGGGACCTTGCCGGCCAGATAGGCCCGGCCGAGCAGCCAGCCGCCAACCCCGCCGAGGAGCCCCGCGCTGAGCAGGCCCAAGGCTAGCTCCGCGAAGGTGTGGCCGAGATCCGGCGCTCCGGGCGAGACGAAATACTCGAACAAGAGTACGGCCAGGAGGGCGCCCGTGGGATCGTTGACGATGCCCTCCCACTTGAGGAAGGACGCCGGCCGGCGCCTCAGGCGCGCCTGGCGCAGAAGGGGCAGGATCACGGTCGGCCCGGTCACCACAGCGATGGCGGCGAAGACCAGCGCGACCGGCCAGGACAGGGCGCCGATCCAATGCGCCGCAAGGGCGCCGAGCCCCAAGCTCAAGACCACGCCCAGCGTGACCAATCGCTTGACGCCGGTCGCCGTCTGCTTGAGCTCGTGCCAGCGCAGGCTGAGTCCGCCCTCGAAGAGGATGACGGCGACGCCGAGCGAGATGAGGGATGGAAAGGCCGGGCCGAGCGCCTCGCTGGGCCGAATGATCCCGAGCACCGGGCCGATAAGGATGCCGAAGGCGACCAGCAGGACGATGGTTGGGATCTTCAGCCGCCAGCCGAGCCACTGAGCGGCGATGCCCAGTGCGGCGATGAGGGCGAGGGTTTCGGTCAAAGGGGTCATGGGTCTCCAGGTCCGTGCTGGGCTGCCGGCGCACAGCCGGCACGGGATGGGGGTGCGATTTGCGTTGGGACTATACCGGGAAAACCGCGTCGCTCGGGAGGGCGTGTCCAGCCGCCGCAAAAAGAAAGGGCGCCGGGTGCGCGTCAAACGCACCTGGCGCCCCATGGCGATCGCGGAAAGTCTGCCGCGGCTCAGCGCCTCTGCTGGTCGACTCTTGGGTCGAAACGTCGGGGGCTCAACCGATGTGTCGTTTTGGCGTCGCGCTCGCGCAGCCAGCGGCGGACCTCGGGCAGGTGTCTGCGGCTGATCGCCAGACGGTCGTCGCAATCGAGCAGCTCGACCCGTGTGGTCCCATCCGTCAGCTTGACCAGGCCCTTCAGCCTGGAGCGCGCGACCAGGGCATTGCGATGGATGCGCAGGAAGAGATCCGGGAATTCCCGCTCGAACGAGCGCAGCGATTCGTCCACCAACAGCTCGCCGTCGAGGTGGCGCACATTGACGTACTTCTGGTCCGCCTGCAGAAAGATGATGTCCGCGATGGCTACGGTCCGAACGCCGCCGCGATAGCGCGCGCTGATCTCGGCGCGCTGCGGCGTCTCGGCTGCCATCTCTTCCTCTTTTTCGACATGCTGGGGTCTGGGCAAGGCTAGCCTCCTTGCGATGTTCAATGCCTCGCGCAGCTGGTCTTCGTTGACCGGCTTGAGCAGGCAGCCGGCGACAGGTCGCTCGGCCATGGCAGGATTGGATTCATCGTCCGATGCCAGGAAGATGATTGCCGGCGGGCGCTCCAGCTTTGCCAGCTGACGCGTCGCTTCTTCTACCGTCATTCCGGGCAGCTCGGTGTCCATGAGCACGAGATCGATCGGCTGGGCACGGCAGCGCGCGATGGCCTCGAAGGCGTCAGTCGCCTCTCCCGCGAGCTCGTGATCGCCCCCAGTGCTGGCGAGCAGCCGCCGCAGGCATTGCCGGCTCGGAAATTCGTCATCGACGACCAGAATCCTCATCATGATCCCCGCTACCCTGGATTGAGCTGAGCAGAGGGCTCAGCCGACGCACTGCGACAGTTTTCAGACCTCCCGAGTCGGGCTGAGCCTGGAGCCGGTGTCTGGGCGAGCTTCGCTGGCAGGCTTCCGCAGCACGCGCTCAGCGGATTCGAGGCCTAGCGAGCACCATCACTTTTCTCGACAACGGGCATCGCCCAAGCCCGCTCGGCCCCGGCCGGTCTCTGCCGACCGCAGTTGGCTACCGATCGTCGATGTCCTGCCTCCAGTGAGGATGGCCAGACTATAAGGCTTGCCAGAACAACCGGATGAGATATGGATCTCAGCTTCGGGCGGCTCGCCGCGAAACTGTGGCCGAGTGCGGGTTTCACAGGCATCTGTGGGCTGTGAGGTCTTCGAGACTGTGACGCGGGCCGCTTTCCAGCTCGGCGCGTGCTGTGTATTGGCCGCTCGACGCTCATTCGTTAGGCGATCTTGCGAGCCCTAGAGCGCGGTCCTGGCGAGGTCGACTCGGCCTCGACTCCAATGTGTAGAATGACCGTTTTGCGAGCTGCTGGACCTTCCGATGCACGAGACCACCTCTTCCAAGCCCTGGGCCGGACGCTTCAACGCGCCGACAGACGCCTTCGTCGAGGCCTTCACCGCCTCCGTCGACTTCGATCGGCGCCTCTACCGCTATGACATCCAGGGCTCGATCGCCCACGCCACCATGCTCGCGCGGCAGGGCATCCTCACCCAGGCCGAGCGTGACGCCATCGTGACGGGGCTGGAGACCGTCAGGGCGCGCATCGACGCGGGCGACTTCGCCTGGTCGATCCCGCTGGAAGACGTCCACATGAATATCGAGTCCGCACTCACGGCGGACATCGGCGACGCGGGGAAAAAACTGCACACGGGGCGCTCGCGCAACGATCAGGTCGCAACCGACGTCCGGCTCTGGCTGCGCGATGAGATCGACACCATTCGCGCCGAGATCCGGCGTCTGCAGCAGGCGCTGCTCGATCTCGCCGAGCGCGAGGCCGAGACCGTCCTTCCCGGCTTCACCCATCTGCAGGTCGCCCAGCCCATCACCTTCGGGCACCACATGCTCGCTTGGCTGGAGATGCTCGACCGCGACTGCGATCGCTTCGCGGATTGCCGGCGGCGCATGAATGTCATGCCGCTCGGCGCCGCCGCCCTGGCCGGGACGACCTATCCCATCGACCGCCACTACACCGCCGAGCTGCTGGGCTTCGACCGTCCGGCGGAGAATTCTCTCGATGCCGTCTCTGACCGCGACTTCGCGATCGAATTCACGGCGGACGCGGCCATCCTCATGATGCACCTGTCGCGCTTCTCCGAAGAGCTCATCCTCTGGTCATCCGCCCAGTTCGGCTTCGTCGAGCTCTCGGACAGCTTCTGCACCGGCTCGTCGATCATGCCGCAGAAGAAGAACCCGGACGTGCCCGAGCTGGTGCGCGGCAAGAGCGGACGCATCTTCGGCCACCTCATGGGCCTGCTCACCCTCATGAAGTCCCAGCCGCTGGCCTACAACAAGGACAACCAGGAGGACAAGGAGCCGCTGTTCGACACCGTCGATAACCTCAAGGGCTCGCTCAAGGTCTATGCGGACATGATGGCGCACGTCACCTGCAACCGCGAGCGCATGCGCGAGGCCGCCAAGCAGGGCTTCAGCACGGCGACGGACCTGGCCGACTACCTGGTGCGCAAGGGCATCCCCTTCCGCGACGCCCACGAGATCGTCGGCAAGGCGGTTGCGCTGGGGGTGCGCGAGGGGCGCGACCTCGCCGAGCTGACGCTGGCCGAGCTGCAGCCTTTCTCGGGCGCGATCGGCGAGGATGTCTTCGAGGTGCTGACGCTGGAGGGCTCGGTCGCGGCCAGGGATCACATCGGCGGAACCGCCCCGGCGCAGGTTCGTGTCGCCATCCAGCGGGCTCGCGAGCGTCTGAGCGCCGAGGCGGGTGGCGATGCCTGACAGCCTGGACGCGCTCAACGCCAGGCTGCTCCGGTTCGCCCAGGCGCGCGACTGGGAGCAGTTCCATTCGCCCAAGAACCTCGCCATGGCCCTCGCCGGGGAGGCGGGCGAGCTGCTGGAGCACTTCCAATGGCTGACGGAGGCCCAGAGCGCGGCCCTGGACGACGCCAAGCGGCGCGAGGTTGCGCACGAGATGGCCGACATCCTCAACTACCTCGTCCGGCTCTCCGAGCGTCTCGGAATCGACCTCCTCGCCGCCGCCGACGAGAAGATCGCCATCAACGAGCGGCGCTATCCAGCCGACAAGGTGCGGGGAGATGCACGGCGGGCGGCTGAGTATCCGGACGACTGACCGGCGGCAGATCGATCGAAGAACCGCAAAGACGCAAAGGACGCGACGCCGGATTGGCCTTGGTGTAATGCCTCGCTCTGGCTCCAACGCTCCCGCTCCCGCGTTGGAGCAAGTCAGCGACGCTCCAGCGTCGCGTCTGGCGTTTATGCGGTTCGCAGCATCCCGCGCTCGATCACGAAATCCATGACGGTTTCCAGGCCCTCGCCCGTCTTGAGATTGGTGAAGACGAAGGGCCGCTCGCCGCGCATCCGCTGGCTGTCCTGCTCCATGATGTCCAGAGAAGCACCCACATGGGGCGCGAGGTCGATCTTGTTGATGACCAATAGATCGGAGCGCGTAATGCCGGGGCCGCCCTTACGCGGGATCTTCTCGCCCTCTGAAACGTCGATGACGTAGAGGGTCAGATCCGCCAGCTCGGGGCTGAAGGTGGCGCTCAGGTTGTCGCCGCCGCTCTCGACGAAGACGACATCCAGGTCGGGGAACTGCTGCTGGAGGTCCTCCACGGCCGCTAGGTTCATCGAGGCATCCTCGCGAATCGCGGTGTGCGGACAGCCGCCGGTCTCGACGCCGACGATGCGCTCGGCCGGCAGCGCCTGGCTGCGGATCAGAAACTCGGCATCCTCGCGCGTGTAGATGTCGTTGGTCACCACGGCGATCTCGAAGCGATCGCGCAGACGCTTGCACAGCAGGTCGAGCAGCGCGGTCTTGCCGGAGCCGACCGGGCCGCCGACGCCGACGCGCAATGGGGATTGACTCATCTGAGATTCCTCGGGCGGAGAGGGTATGTCTCTGCGCCATCGCTGGGTGATGACGCCGCGAGGGTTCGTCGGCGTTGCCGGCTAATGTACATAGCGGAAGGCTACCTCGACACATGATAAGGACGGTCGATTGGGCCGGTCCAGAGGAGTCGCGTCGCTATGCCGGGTGCGCCTGACCTCCAAGGGACTCGCTGTGCTCAGCAGCATCTCTGAGGCGATGAAGACGCAGGGCAGCAACCCCTGGGCGGCGATCAGCTTTCCCACCAAGCAGCACTGGCCTGGCGGTCCAGGGGCGGCCGGGCGGAAGGATCGTTTGTTCCATGCCTATCCGGTTGCTACCCAACGATTCCATGCTAGTTGTGTTTTCGAGCCGAAAGTGCGGCACAAGCCACTTCTGCGAGCCGTCAGACCCCTGGATCGGCGAGTGCATGAGAAAAATCGGCCGCATTGCGGGACCCGCGGCATGGTGTGGGAGGCAACCGGATAGGCATGGTTTGTTCGACGACCGGGCACAGGGGATCGCGGTGGAGCGCTTGGCGCGGCAGGGGATGGCGCGACCCTTTTGCGTTCCCTGGCCGGCATTACTGATGCGTCTTGACGTGCTCGCGCAGCACTGCGTCGATACGCGTCTGCCATCCCGGCCCTTCGGCCTTGAAATATTCGACCACCTCGGGCGAGAGGCGAATGGAGACTGGCTGCTTGGTGGAGTCGGCTTTCGGGCGCCCGGGCGAGCGGCCGAGCGGACGCGTCTGGGCCAATTCTTCGTCGTCCAGCTCGTGGGTGTCGGGGTCCTTCGCGATGCCTTTGCGGATGCGGGCCTCTTCCTCGGGGCTCGGCAGGTCAAAGATCCGGCCGGAGGGTGATGTGACGTGCATCGTCTCGAACCTCTTTCGGGGTGGCTTTGCGCAGACTGACGAGTCTATAAACCTCGTCGGTTTCCGTGAACACAACGCAATAGACGGCCCGACCGATGGGCGCGAAGCCAATCCAGCGCTTCTCGCCGTAGGCCTCGCGGGCACTTCGTTCACCCACGCTAGATCTCATTCCAGATCCGCCGCCAACGCTAACGACAGCCCATGATTGGCGACGTTCAGACGGTCCTTGGCGGGATCGAGGGTGATGGTCATGAATATTATTGTATATACAATAATGCCGAAGGCAAGGACGTTCGCCGTTGCTCACCCCGACCTACGCGGGTTTGTCCCCGCCACCCTCGTTTGAACAGCGTGTTACATGTGAGGTTCGACCCCGCGTGGGCGTGCACCTGCCGGCCTGGATTGGGCGCTGGATCCTCGAAACGCTCACCGCCGAGCGGTGCGGCGACGACGGTACCTGGGAGCAGGTCGGCATCCACAACGATGACTTCGACCTCTATCGAGCCGCATCTTGACAGGAAGGCGCATCTTCGTATCCAGTTGGTGGAACGCATCTATTGCAATAAAGGGCGATCTACCGGACTCGCAGTCGACCGAGTTGCGATTCGAGGGCTGCGAATTCGGTATGCGCAGCGGCGACAGGATCGCGCTGCGGGAGCGATTTGGACTCGCGAGGCGAAGCGTCCGCATCGAATCGAGGACAGCCAGACGCCGCCACAGATACCCCCTCTTGGGAAGGAAAGCGCATGACCAATCAACAAGATCGTCAGGGACAGGATAGCCTCGGCGAGGCCCGAGCCTCACCAACGAAAGATTTTTTCGTTCGGATGCTTACGCGGGACATCGAATTGGGCGATGCGCTGTTGGATCTTCTTGACAACTGCCTCGATGGAGTGCTTCGCACGGGATCCATCGATCGGGACAGTCGGCGTCCTTACGAAGGGTACAAGGCGAAATTGATTCTGTCCGAGCAGGAATTCGTGATCGAGGACAATTGCGGAGGCATCCCCCTAGATGTGGCTCGACGTTACGCGTTCGCCATGGGACGCCCGCAGGATGCTCCGAGCGATGCGCCGGCTACCATCGGGATGTACGGAATTGGCATGAAGCGGGCGATCTTCAAAATGGGAACCAATGCGATCGTCCAATCTCGGCACGGAGATGACGAAGCCTTCTACGTTGAGTTCACGCCCGAATGGATGGCTGACGACATCTGGGAAGACTTGGAAATCTATAGTCTCGACGAGTCGGAATTCACCGGTCTCGGCACGAGAATCCAGATATTGAAACTGGGTGACGAGGCGCGGAGGTTTTTCGGGGATCGTCAGAAGGTCGACGATTTTCGGAAGCTGGTGGCCCGCCACTACTCGTTGATTCTGGAGAAAGGTTTCGAGGTGAGGATCGGATCGCCCGACGAAATCGATTCTGATATCGCGCGAGTCAGGCCGGCACCCTTTCGGTTGCTTTGGTCGACAGAGTCCTCGGATTCGGCACAAATCGCTCCGTTCGTCTATCGAGGGCAGATCGAAGGCGTCGACTGCGAGATCTATGCGGGCTTCTACCGTCCACTGCTCACGAAGGAAGAGCTGGAAACCGAAGAAGAATCGCGCGGTTCGACCGACGACGCCGGGTGGGTCGTCGTCTGCAATGATCGCGTGGTGATCTGGAAGGACAGAACTCGACTGACGGGTTGGGGCGAATCCGGCGTGCCGAACTTTCATGGACAGTTCATCCCCATCACCGGCATCGTGCTCCTGTATTCGGAGGATCCCTCGCTGTTGCCCTTGACGACGACGAAGCGCGGGATCGACGCCGCGTCCAGCGTGTATTCGGTGGCGAAGGACATGATGCGAGATGCGACAAAGGAACTGACCAAGTTCACGAACCGGTGGAAGAAATTTCCCGAAGAACGAAACGAATTCTACAAGCGAAGCAGCAAATGCAGTTTGACTGACATTCGCAACAAGGTTCGGAGCGAAGCATTGCCGCTCAGGAAAACCAGGCGCTTCGGCGAAATCCAGGTCTTTCGCCCCGACCTCCCGGCACCGCCGCGCGAGAACACCGATGCCCGAATCAGTTTCCTTGCGAATAAAGAGGAAATCGAAATCGTCCGTCGGTTCTTCTTCGAAGATCAGGAACTCAAGAACGAAGAAGTGGGCAAACGCTCGTTCGCGTACGCCTTGGAGGGCGCCAGGAGAGCGAGCGAATGAAGGGGGACGCGCTTCCGTACCACCTGCGTCCGCACAAGGCGGTAGACAGGCGGCTGTTTCTGGACTTGCTGGCTCGCTACGAACGATGGCGGCCGTTGGTCGATTTTGCCTACGTTTCGATGGGGGCCTATCCGCTAGAAGACCACAAGCAAGTGCATCGGCACCTAGGTATCGGCCGTTTGATTTCTTTCGATAGCGACAAGAATATCGTTGCTCGACAGACGTTCAACCGCCCTGTAGGATCCTGCGCCTGTCTTTGCCGGAAATCCGCCGAAGTGGTGGACGAATTCGACGACGTTCTGCGTGAGGGGAACGCGGAGGATGCTGCCGGAGTGATCGTCTGGTTGGACTACACGGCTCCGAGAGACATCGGGAAGCAGATCCGAGAGTTTCAGACGCTTTTGAATAAACTGCAGGATAGCGACGTCGTCCGAGTTACGGTCAATGCCAATCCGGCCAGTTTGTTCGACGGAAAGAAGGGCGACGGCTCGCACTACGATGGCAAGGAGATGCGCGAACGCCGATTCGAGGTAATCGAGAAGCGCATCGAGGAGTACCTGCCGTCGGATGCTGGAGCTGACGATATGGACAAGGACGGATATCCGGTGCTGCTTTCTCGCGCATTCGGGCGGGCGGCGACGCAAGCTCTTCCGTTGACAGGTAAGAGAACCTTCGTTCCCCTGTCCCTGGTCAGGTATGCCGACGGCCAACAGATGCTGTCGATCACCGGAGCGGTCGTCGAGAGGAATCGCGTAGGCGAAATGCGCGAAGCGATCGGAATCGAGCGATGGCCATACGGCGTAAGCGATTGGGGCGATGTTCGCCGGCTCGCCGTGCCAGATCTCACGCTCCGCGAGCGGCTGTTCCTCGAGCAGAAAATCGCCGAATCCGAACCCGAGAAAATCGCCGCCGACCTGGGCTTCGAACTTGGCAATGGCATGAATACGAGCCAGTTTATTCAAGATTACAGAAACTTCTACAGATTCTATCCTTCCCTTTTGGCAGCCGAAGTCTGATCCGGCGGCGGGCAACGATCATTTTTCGGTGCCCCGTTGACGAGCTCGCGAACCTAACGACCCGAGAAGCTACCTACGATCGAACGACGCTGACGTCGCGGTTTCGAGGCGAACGCAGGTCGGAATCGTTCCTCGCAGACCGGGCGGCCTACGGTGGGGGCTGCCGGCACTCCGGCCAACAGCGTCCGATCCGCCGGCCGCGATCGACGAATTGTTGCGATGATGGTAGCTTCTCGATCATGGAATTCTTCGCCTCCACCACAAAGCCTTTGCTGATCGATCTATTCGCGGGGTGTGGAGGATTTTCCCTGGGCGCGCATCGGGCCGGCTTTCACGTGACCACGGCGTTCGACAACGATCCCATCCTAAGCTCTTCTTTCGAGTTCAACTTTCCGTCCACTCGTCACGAATTGCGCGACGTGTCTGGCCTGCGCGGCGATGATTTGCGAACGGTTGCTGGAGGGAGTGTCGACGGAATATTCGGAGGCCCGCCCTGTCAAGGGTTCAGCGACATCGGCAGACGTGATCGTTCGGATCCGCGTCGGCGTCTGTTGGCGCATTTCTACCGCCTGGTGGCCGAGACCGGTCCCACCTTTTTCGTGATGGAGAACGTACGAGGTCTTGCCTACCGAAACGCCCGAGACGAGCTCGAAGGCGCGCTGACCTACGTCCGCGACGACTACGCCTTGTTTGGGCCGACGATTCTGGACGCTGCCGATTTCGGAGCGGCGACGGCCCGGCCGCGGCTGTTCGTCGTTGGTGTCCGCAAGGATCGGGGCGACGCCATCCTTCCGGAAGACATCGAAGCCGCCAAGCGTCCGGCGGCGACCGTCCGGGACGCGATCGGCGACTTGGAAGGCGTGATCGAGGTGGGCGAAAGGGACGGATTCGACGTCTGGCGGATCCCGGATCTCGCCCCGACATCCGACTATGCCCGTCGACTCAGAGCCCCGGATCGCCTGTTCACGAGTCACCGGACCACCGCGCACGCGCCCAACGTCGTCGAGCGTTTCGCGCGCGTCGAGCCTGGCGGCAAAGACGAAGTCGGGCGTCATCCTCGGTTGCGGTGGGACGGGCAGTGTCCGACGCTACGGGCCGGGACCGGATCGGATCGAGGATCCTACCAGTCCGTGCGTCCCATCCATCCGGACTATCCGAGGGTGATCACCGTCAGGGAAGCGGCGCGCCTGCAAGGCTTTCCGGACTCCCATCTGTTCCATCCGACGGTGTGGCACTCGTTTCGAATGATCGGAAACAGCGTTTCTCCGATCATCTCCGAGGCGCTCTTCCGCGTGATCGCCGAGAAGCTGTACGGGGAGCGGGTTCCGACGGCGGCGTTCGTCTGAGGTCCAGGGCGACGGTGGACCGGCTTGCTCCGGAGCGTCGCTCCTGGCTCATGTCGAGAGTGGCTTCCAAGAACACCTCGGCCGAACTGCGCGTGCGCCGCGCCCTGCACGCGCTCGGATTCCGCTTCAGGCTGCACCGCAAGGATCTGCCCGGAACTCCCGACATCGTCTTGCCGAAGCACCGCACCGTCGTTTTCGTTCACGGGTGCTTCTGGCATCGGCATCCCGGTTGCCCGAAGGCGACGACGCCGAAGACTCGAGTCGAGTTTTGGCGGAGCAAGTTCGACCGGAACGTCGAGCGCGACCGCGAGGCTATGGCGCAATTGGAGGCTCTGGGGTGGCGGACGGTCGTGATTTGGGAATGCGAGACCAAGAAGTCCGAACGGCTTGCCGAGGTGCTGGAGCGGCACTTCGCGCTTGGCGGAGAAGAGGCGGCTCAGGATCGGGAGGGGTAGCTGCTCGTGGAAAATATGTTCGACCCTGAGGTATCCCCACAAATCCGGCCACCCCGCAGTCACTCCGCAAGCAGTGCATCATGGTCATTCGGGACCCATTGATCCAGCTGTCCGATGGCGTCGACCAGCTCGGCGACGCTCGCGCGGCAATTCTCCAACGTCAGCAGCA
>NZ_JAAIJQ010000061.1 GCF_010820565.1 Thiorhodococcus minor
CCATGCGAAAGTAGGTCACCGCCAGGGCCTTATCCCAAAACCCCCGCCACTCAGTGACGGGGGTTTTTTCTTGCGCGCGAGAAAGACCATCACCCACATCCGCGCCGCCTCTCCAACAGAGCCATGACCCAGCCGCGCGCGGCGAAAAACGACTGGGGACAGTTACATCCCGCCCCATGTAGCTTGCCCAGAAGGCGGCCCGGGTGATCAGGCGTAAGCCTCCAAATGCGTTTGCCAGACTTGGGCGGCTGAGATGACCTCGGCGGTGTGAAGTGTCGTCAGAGCGCCGTCACGGACGACGTGGCGGCCGCCAACCCAGACCTGCCGCACCTGGTGTCTTCCCGCGGCGTAGACGAGCTGGGAATTGGGGTGGTAGAGCGGCTGGGTGTGGGAGTCGCGCAGGTCGAGGGCGACCAGGTCCGCCGACTTGCCGGGCTCGATGGAGCCGATCTCGTCGTCCAGTCCGAGGGCCTTGGCGCCGTTGATGGTCGCCATGCGCAGGGCGTCCGATGCGGGGACCGCCGAGGCCGAGGCGGCGACGCCTTTGCCGAGCAGGGCCGCGGTGCGCATCTCCCCGAGCAGGTTGAGGTCGTTGTTGCTCGCGGCGCCGTCGGTGCCGAGGGCGACATTGACGCCGGCCTCCAGCAGCTTGGCGACCGGGCAGAAGCCACTGGCCAGCTTGAGGTTGGACTCTGGGCAGTGGACGACGTGGGCGCCGGTCTCGGCGAGCCGCTCGATCTCGGCGTCTTCCAGCTGGGTCATGTGGATGGCGACCAGCGAGGGCCCGATGAGTCCGAGCCGATCGAGCCGGCTGATGGGGCGCTCGCCGTGGTCGCGCAGGGACTGCACCACCTCGTCCTGGGTCTCGTGGAGATGGATGTGGATGGGCACGTCCAGCTCGTTGGCCAGGGTGTGGACGCGCTTGAGCGGCTCATCCGACACCGCGTAGGGCGAATGCGGCGCGAAGCCGACCCGGATCAGCGGATGGCTGCGGTACTGGTCCTGCAGCGCCAGCCCCTTGGCGATGTAGGCGTCGGCGGATTCGGCATAGCCAGTGGGGAAGTCGACCACGATCATGCCGATCACGGCGCGCATGCCGGCCTCCGCCGTGACCTGAGCGGTGACCTCGGGATAGAAGTACATGTCGTTGTAGCAGGTGACGCCGCCCCGCAGCATCTCCAGGACCGCCAGGCGCGTGCCGTCGGCCACGAAGTTGGGGTCGACCCAGCGCTTCTCGGTCGGCCAGATGTGATCGTGCAGCCAGGTCATGAGCGGCAGGTCGTCGGCCAGGCCGCGCATCAAGGTCATGGCCGCGTGCGTGTGCGCGTTGACCAGTCCGGGGATGAGGACGTGTCCCGGCAGCTCCACCAGGCGCTCTGCCTCCACGGATCGCTGCGCCTCCGCATAGGGCAGGATGGCGAGGATGCGTCCGTCCGCGATGGCGACGGCGTGATCGGTGAGCTGCCGATTCTCGGGATCCACGGTCAGAATCCACTGTGAGTGCACAAGAAGCTCGGCTTGCATGGCGGGACCTTTGGTTGTGACGTCGAATCAGGGACAATGCGCGGCAACATGCCATAAGGAGCCCTGTATGACCACAGCACTTCCCTCGACTCCCACGCCCGATGACGCCGCGCTTTGGCATCAGGACCGGCTCTACTTGACCGACCAGCGGGTGCTTCCCGAGCGCGCCGAGTTTCTCGGCTACGACCAGGCGGCGGATGTCGCGGATGCGATTCGCGCCATGGTCGTGCGCGGGGCGCCGGCGATCGGGGTGGCTGCTGCCTATGGCGTGGTGCTTGCGGGCCGAGGGGCCTATGCGGCCGCGGAGGAGGGCTGGAAGGCGGCGATCGAGGCCGACCTGGAGCGGCTGGTTGCCTCCAGGCCGACGGCGGTCAATCTCTTCTGGGCGATTCGCCGCATGCGGGGGCGCATCGCCCAGCTCGATACGTCCGATCCGACGGCCGCGCTGCTCGCGGAGGCCATTGCCATCCACGAGGAAGACCGCGCGGCCAACCGGCGTATGGGCGAGCTGGGTGCCGAGCTGATCGGAGGGCCGACCGAGGTCATCACCCACTGCAACGCCGGTGCGATGGCGACTGGCGGTTATGGCACCGCGCTGGGTGTGGTGCGCAGCGCCTTCGCGGCCGGCAAGATCAGCCGGGTCTATGCCGACGAGACGCGGCCGTGGATGCAGGGCGCACGCTTGACGGCCTGGGAGCTGATGCACGACGGTATCCCCGTTACCCTGCAGGCGGACTGCGCCGCGGCGAGCCTCATGGCCGGCGGCACGGTCGGCTGGGTCATCGTCGGGTCCGATCGCATCGCCGCGAACGGCGATGTCGCCAACAAGATCGGGACCTACGGGCTGGCGGTGATGGCCAGGCACCATGGCATCAAGGTCATGGTCGCCGCGCCGACCTCCACGGTGGACATGGAGGTCGCCTCTGGCGCCGAGATCCCCATCGAAGAGCGCGATCCAGCCGAGCTGCTTGGCTGTGGCGGTCGCCGCATCGCCCCAGAGGCCTGCGAGGCGCGCAACCCCGTCTTCGACGTGACGCCAGCCGAGCTGGTCGATGCCATCGTCACCGAGCGCGGCGTCGTGCTCAATCCAACGCTCGAGAAGATGCGGGCCTTGATGGCCTGATTCGCCCTCGCTCCAACCCCCGGGCGATTCCCCGGCTGGCGGTTCGGCTGGGCGCGTCGCCCGCCAGGTCGGCATGGGACGCGAGCGGTCGCTGACCAAGGGGCGCGCGACCGTCGCGCCCCGCCTCATGTTTGGCCTTCCCGCCCCGGAATCTACCCGCCAGCCTTGGCAGATCGGCTTGCGCGCGTTGCGCTTGCGCTGCCGCCGTGCTCTGGGCGAGCCGTCCGGCAGCCATCGTCAGCTCAGCGATTCAGTGCCTAGCGTGGTAGAATCCGAGGGTTATGAGCACGCCGATCGCGGCAATCGCCGCTGCGTGCCGCACCGTAAGCCAAGAGTCGATTAACCACGCCCATGCCAGATTTCGCGAAAGAAGTCCTGCCCATCAATCTCGAGGATGAGATGCGCCAGTCCTACCTGGATTACGCCATGAGCGTGATCGTGGGGCGGGCGCTCCCGGACGTGAGGGACGGCCTCAAGCCGGTCCATCGGCGCGTTCTCTTCTCCATGCACGAGCAGGGCAACGTCTGGAATCGCGCCTACCGTAAATCGGCGCGCGTGGTCGGTGACGTCATGGGTAAATACCACCCGCATGGCGACTCGGCCATCTACGACACCATGGTCCGCATGGCGCAGCCTTTCTCCATGCGCTATCTGCTGGTGGACGGGCAGGGCAACTTCGGCTCGGTCGACGGCGATCCGCCCGCGGCCATGCGCTATACCGAGGTGCGGATGAAGCGCATCTCCGAGGCGCTGCTCGACGATCTCGACAAAGAGACCGTCGACTTCGTCCCGAACTATGACAACACCGAGCACGAGCCCTCGGTCCTGCCGGCGCGTTTCCCCAACCTGCTGGTCAATGGCTCCTCCGGCATCGCGGTCGGCATGGCGACCAATATCCCGCCGCACAATCTGCGCGAGGTCATCGACGCCTGCCTGGCGATCATCGAGAACCCGCTGATCACCATCGAAGAGCTGATCGAGATCGTGCCAGGGCCGGATTTCCCGACCGCCGGCCTGATCAATGGGGTGCGTGGCATCCGCGAGGCCTACCGGACCGGCCGCGGTCGCGTGGTGATGCGCGCGCGGACCACGACGGAGGTCCAGAAGCGCAGCGGGCGCGAGGCCATCGTCGTCACCGAGATCCCCTATCAGGTCAACAAGGCCCGCCTGCTCGAGCGCATCGCCGAGCTGGTTAAGGAAAAGAAGATCGAGGGCATCGCCCAGGACGGGCTGCGCGACGAGTCCGACAAGGACGGCATGCGCATCGTCATCGAGCTGAAGCGCGATGCCTATGCCGAGGTGCTGCTGAACAACCTCTACCAGCACACCCAGATGCAGCAGGTCTTCGGCATCAACATGGTCGCCCTGGTCGACGGTCAGCCGCTGACGCTGAATCTCAAGCAGGTGCTCGAGTACTTCCTGCGTCACCGCCGCGACGTGGTGACCCGCCGCACCCTCTACGAGCTGCGCAAGGCCCGCGATCGCGCGCACGTCTTGGAAGGCTATGCCATCGCGCTGGCCAACATCGACGACGTCATCGAGACCATCAAGACCTCGGCGAGCCCAGCCGAGGCCCGCGAGCGCATCATGACGCGCGCCTGGCCGCCGGGCGCCGTGACCGGCATGCTGGAGCGCGCCGGGGCCGAGCAGACGCGGCCCGAGGATCTCGACCAAGGCTTCGGCCTGACCGACGCCGGCTACAAGCTCAGCGAGCGTCAGGCCAAGGCCATCCTGGACCTGCAGCTCCATCGGCTGACCGGCCTGGAGCAGGAGAAGATCCTCAAGGAGTTCGAGGAGATTCTGGCGATCATCGCCGCACTGCTGCTGATCCTGTCGGACCCCGACCGCCTCATGGAGGTCATCCGCGACGAGCTGATCGCGGTGCGCGAGCAATTCGGCGACGACCGCCGAACAGAGATCCAGATCGATCAAACGGATCTGACCCTGGAAGACCTCATCGCCCCCGAAGACGTCGTGGTGACCCTCTCGCACCAGGGCTACGTCAAGGCGCAGCCGCTGAGCGACTATCAAGCCCAAAGGCGCGGCGGCAAGGGCAGGAGCGCGACCTCCTTCCGCGAAGAGGACTTCATCGATCGCATCTTCGTCGCCAACTCGCACGACACCGTGCTGTGCTTCTCCAGCCGCGGCCGGGTCTATTGGCTCAAGGTCTACGAGCTGCCACAGGCCGGTCGCGGCGCGCGTGGCCGGCCCATGGTCAACCTGCTGCCGCTCGAGCAGGACGAGCGCATCAACGCCGTGCTGCCGGTCCGCGACTATGAGGAAGGCTATTTCGTCTTCATGGCGACCAGCGCCGGCACGGTGAAGAAGACGCCGCTCAAGGACTTCTCCCGTCCGCTCTCGCGCGGCATCATCGCCATCGACCTGCGTGAGGACGAATACCTCATCGGCGTCGCCATCACCGACGGCAAGCAGGACCTCATGCTCTTCACCTCGGCCGGCAAGGCCGTGCGCTTCTCGGAAGAGCATGTGCGGGGCATGGGGCGGACTGCCCACGGCGTGCGCGGCGTCATGCTGCAAGAGGGCCAGCGCGTCATTTCGCTCGTTGTCCCTGAGCCGGGCACCATCCTCAGTGTCACCGAGAACGGCTATGGCAAGCGCACCACGGTGGACCAGTTCCCGACCAAGGGGCGCGGTACCCAGGGCGTCATCGGCATCAGTACCTCGGAGCGCAACGGGGCTCAGGTCGGCGCCGTGCTGGTGCGCCCGGGCGATGAGATCATGCTCATCACCGAGGGCGGCCAACTGATCCGCACCAACGTCGACGAGATCCCGGTCGTCGGCCGCAGCGCGCAGGGCGTGAAGCTGATCAACCTCGCCGAGGGTGAGCGCTTGTGCTACATCGAGCGTGTCGTCGCCTTGGAGAACGGGGAGAACGGGGAGAACGGGGACGCGCCCAGCGATGGCGATGCCTCCGACCCAGACGGCGGTGCCGATCCGGACACCGAGACAGACTAACCAGCAAAGCGAACGGAGAAATCCAGAATGGCTCGCGTCTACAACTTCAGCGCCGGTCCGGCCATGCTGCCGGAGCCTGTCCTGGCCCAGGCCCGCGACGAGATGCTCGACTGGCAAGGCAGCGGCATGTGCGTGGCCGAGATGAGCCACCGCGGCAAGGAGTTCATGTCCATCGCCGCCCAGGCCGAGGCCGATCTGCGCGAGCTGATGAGCATCCCGGACAACTATAAGGTGCTCTTTCTCCAGGGCGGCGCCTCCAGCCAGTTCACGGCCATCCCCATGAACCTGCTCCATGGCGGGGAGAGCGCGGACTACATCAGCACAGGCTCCTGGTCCAAGAAGGCCATCGCCGAGGCGCGCCGCTACTGCGGCGTTCACATCGCCGCGACGACCGAGGACACCAAGTTCACGCGCGCCCCGGCCCAGGCGGAGCTGGATCTCAGTGCCGACGCCTCCTATGTGCACTACACCCCCAACGAGACCATCCAGGGCGTCGAGTTCTCCGATATCCCCGAGACCAACGGCAAGCCCCTGGTCGCCGACATGTCCTCGACCATCCTGTCGCGCCCCATCGATGTCTCCAAGTACGGACTCATCTACGCGGGTGCCCAGAAAAACATCGGTCCGGCCGGCCTGACCATCGTCATCGTCCGCGAAGACCTCATCGGCCAGCCCATCAACGGCACGCCGACCATGCTCGACTACAAGGTCCAGGCGGACAACGACTCCATGTACAACACGCCGCCCACCTATGCCTGGTATCTGGCGGGCCTGGTGTTCCAGTGGCTGAAGGGCAAGGGCGGCCTGTCGGCCATGGGCGAGATCAACGCGCGCAAGGCCAAGCGCCTCTACGACTGCGTGGATGCCTCGAGCTTCTACCAGAATCCGGTGGACCCGACATCGCGCTCCTGGATGAACGTGCCCTTCACGCTCGCGAGCGCGGACCTGGACGAGACCTTCCTGAAGGAGGCGAAGGCCGCCGGACTCACGACCCTAAAGGGGCACAGATCCGTCGGCGGCATGCGCGCGAGCATCTACAACGCTATGCCGGAAGAAGGCGTCGAGGCGCTGGTGTCCTTCATGCACGAGTTCGAGCGCAAGAACGGCTGAATTCAGTGGGCAGTGATCAGTGGTCAGTCGTCAGTTGTGCCCGGCGCCGACCGCTGATGCCCCACCTCAGTCACTGACAACTGTCCATTGAAGACTGACGACTTCTTATGTTCAAAATCCAGACGCTGAACAACATCTCCGTGGCGGGCCTGGAGCGGCTGCCGCGCGATCGTTACGAGGTCGCCTCGGAGATCGCCCATCCGGATGCGATTCTCGTGCGCTCGGCCAAGATGCACGACATGGAGATCCCGGAGACGGTCCAGGCCATCGGTCGCGCTGGGGCAGGGACCAACAACATCCCGGTCGGCGATATGACCGCGCGTGGCGTCGCCGTCTTCAACGCACCCGGCGCCAACGCCAATGCGGTGAAGGAGCTGGTGATCGCCGGCATGCTGCTGTCGGCGCGCAACATTCCGCAGGCCTGGCACTTCGCCCGCGAGCTGAGCGGCGACGATGCCGCGATCAACAAGGCCGTCGAGGCCGGCAAGAAGCAGTTCGCTGGCTTCGAGCTGCCGGGCCGGACCCTGGGTGTCATCGGACTCGGGGCGATCGGCGTGAAGGTCGCCAATGTCGCGCGCGCGCTCGGCATGAAGGTCATCGGCTACGACCCCAGTATCACCGTCAGCCGCGCCTGGCAGTTGGAGCGCGACGTCGAGGCCGCGATCAGCATCGACGATCTGCTCTCGCGCTCGGACTTCGTCACCTTCCATGTGCCCCTGACGGATCAGACCAAGCACATGATCAACGCCGAGCGCATTCGCACCCTGCCCAAGGGCGCCGTGCTGCTGAACTTCTCGCGCGCTGGCATCATCGATGACGATGCCGTGGTGACGGCCCTGGATCAGGGGCACCTCTACGCCTACTGCTGCGACTTCCCGAGCAATCTGCTGAAGGATCATCCCCGCGTCGTGACCCTGCCGCACCTGGGGGCATCGACCAAGGAGGCGGAGGACAACTGCGCCATCATGGTCGCCGATCAGATCAGCGATTTTCTGGAGAATGGCAATGTGACCAACTCGGTCAACTTCCCGGAGATCGTCCTGCCGCGCAACGGCGGATTTCGCATGGCCGTCGTCAACAGCAACGTGCCCAACATGGTCGGCCAGATCTCCACGGATCTTGCCAACGCCGGGCTCAACATCGTCGATATGCTCAACCGCTCGCGCGGCGATGTTGCGGTGACCTTGATCGACGTCGACCAGCGCTGCCCCGAGGAGACCGTCAAGCAGATTCAGTCCATCGAGGGCGTGCTGTCGGTGCGCTGTCTCGGCTGAGCGGGCTGCCGTATGACTAAAGCCACCACCGATGAGGAGGCGCTCGAGGCGGTCCGCAAGAGGATCGACGCCATCGACCAGGAGCTGCTTGCGCTCATCAGCGAGCGTGCCCGTTGTGCGCAGCGGGTCGCGCACATCAAGACCGAGGCGAGCGGGCATTCCGTCCAGTTCTATCGACCGGAGCGCGAGGCCTCCATCCTGCGTCGGATCAAGGAGTCCAATCCGGGTCCGCTGGATGGCGAGGAGGTCGCGCGACTGTTCCGCGAGATCATGTCCGCCTGCCTGGCCTTGGAGCGGCCGCTCAGCGCCGCCTTTCTCGGTCCGGAAGGGACCTTTACTCAGGCGGCGGCCATCAAGCATTTCGGACACGCGGTGGTCACCAAGGCGATGGGGGCCATCGACGAGATCTTTCGCGAGGTGGAGTCGGGCGCCTGCGACTTCGGGGTCGTCCCGGTCGAGAACTCGACCGAGGGCGTCGTCAGCCACACCCTCGATCTCTTCATGGCCTCGCCCTTGATGATCACGGGCGAGGTCTGCCTGCGCATCCACCATCACCTGCTGAGCCATGCCGAGAGCCTGAGCGCCATCCGCACCGTCTACTCCCATCAGCAATCGCTCGCGCAGTGCCGGGAATGGCTCGACCGTAATCTGCCGACGGCCGAGCTCATCGCAGTTGGAAGCAATGCGGAAGCGGCGCGCTTGGCTGCTCAGGAGCCGGAGGCGGCGGCGGTCGCCGGGGCTCAGGCTGCCGAGATCTACGGCCTGAGCGAGCTCGCCGAGCGGATCGAGGACGAGCCGAGCAATACCACCCGTTTTCTCGTCATCGGCAAACAGGACTCGCCCCCGAGCGGGCAGGACAAGACCAGTCTCCTGCTCTCCTGCAAGAACGAGGCGGGCGGACTGCACAGCCTCCTTGCGCCCATGGCGGTTCACGGGATCAGCATGACCCGGATCGAGTCCCGGCCATCGCGGCGGGGTATTTGGGACTATGTGTTCTTCGTCGATATCCTCGGGCATCGCTCCGATCCCAATGTGGCCCACGCGCTGCGAAACCTGGATAAGGATGCGCTCCTCTTCAAGGTGCTGGGGTCTTATCCCATCGCGGTGCTCTGAGCCCGTGGGCGCTGCCGTCGAGCTGTAGGCTGGACAAGCGCAGCGCAGTCCAGCAGCCGCGGTGCGGGTCCGGCGGATTTCGCTCTCGCTCGTCTACCCTAGGGCGGGCGATGCACGGCTGACGATCAACCAAACCTGTGACCTGTTATGAGCCAAGCTGACAACCCCTTTCTGGCCATCGCGGCGCCCTGGATCGCGGGGCTGACGCCCTATGTGCCGGGAAAGCCCGTCTCCGAGCTGGAGCGTGAGCTGGGCATCCAAGATTCCGTCAAGCTGGCGTCGAACGAGAATCCGCTTGGCCCCGGCTCTCGGGCGCGCGCCGCCATGAACCTGGCTCTCGCGGAGCTGGGCAGGTATCCGGATGGCGGCGGCTACGATCTGAGACGCGCGCTCGCGGAGCATCACGGGGTTTCTCCGGCGTCAATCACCGTCGGGAATGGCTCCAATGACGTCCTGGATCTGGTCGCACGCGTCTTCCTGCAGCCAGGTGTCGAGTCCGTCTTCTCCGAGCACGCCTTCGCCGTCTACCCCATCGCGACCCAATCCGTCGGCGCGACGGCACGCGTGGCCAAGGCCCGCGACTACGGCCATGATTTGGATGCGATGGCGGCGCTGGTCACCGACAAGACCCGTGTGGTGTGGATCGCCAATCCGAACAACCCGACCGGGACCTGGCTGACCGCGACCGCGCTCAAGTCCTTCGTCGGCTCGCTGCCGCCCACCTGCATCCTGGTCGTGGACGAGGCCTACACCGAGTACGTCTCGGAGCCGGATTTCCCGGACGCGACCCATTGGATCGAAACCTTCCCGAATCTCATCGTCACGCGCACCTTCTCCAAGGCCCATGGACTGGCTGCGCTGCGAATCGGCTACGGCATTAGCGATCCTAAGCTCGCCGATCTCCTCAATCGGGTGCGACAGCCCTTCAACGTCAACGCCCTGGCCCAGGCCGCGGCGATTGCGGCTATCTCGGACCGCGAGCATGTGCGCGCCTCCGTCGAGCTGAACCGCGCTGGCATTAAGCAGCTGATCGGTGGCTTCGATCGATTGGGTCTGGGCTACATTCCATCCGTCGGCAACTTCGTGACGGTCGACCTGGGCCGTCCCGCCGGTCCGGTCAACGATGCCCTGCTCAAGCGCGGCGTCATCCTGCGCCCGGTCGGCAACTACGGCCTGCCGAATCACCTGCGGATCAGCATCGGGACGGAAGACGAGAATGCCCGTTGCCTCGCGGCCCTGGAGGCCGTGCTGGCCGCATGATCGAGCGGCTCTCTATCATTGGGGTCGGGCTGATTGGCGGCTCGCTCGCGCGTGCGCTGCGGGCGGTCGGGCAGGTGGGAGAGGTGGTCGGCTGCGGCCGTTCTGGGCCGAATCTCGAGAAGGCGGTCGAGCTTGGCGTCATCGACCGCTTCACACATGATCCGGGGGAGGCCGTCGTCGGCGCCGACGTGGTCTTTCTCGCCGTACCTCTGGGCGCGATGCGCGGGGCGCTGTCGGCCATCAAGGACCGGCTGGACGCGAGTGCCGTCATCACGGACGGTGGGAGCGTCAAGGGGAGCGTGGTCGCGGACGCGGTCGCCGCCTTCGGCAAGGTCCCGACACGGCTGGTGCCTGGTCATCCGATTGCGGGCACGGAGTGCAGCGGTGTGGAGGCCTCTTTCGCCGAGCTCTATCGGAATCGCCGTGTGATCCTGACGCCCTTGTCAGAGACGGAGCCGGATGCCCTCAGTCTGGTCAGCCGGATGTGGGAGGCCTGTGGTGCCGAGGTGACGACCATGTCGGTGGGCCATCACGACGAGGTCCTGGCCGCGACCAGCCATCTGCCGCACATGCTGGCCTTCGGCCTAGTGGATGCCCTGGCGCGCATGCGCGAGAACGACGAGATTTTCCGTTACGCCGCCGGCGGTTTCCGCGACTTCACCCGCATCGCCTCCAGCAGTCCCGTCATGTGGCGGGACATCTGCATCGCCAACCGCGAGGCACTGAGCGCCATGCTGGCCCGTTTCGGGATCGAGATGACGGATCTCGCCGAGAGCATTCGGCGCGCCGATGGCGATCATCTGCTCGAGATCTTCGAGCGCGCCAAGGCTGCGCGCGACCGCTACGTCGATCGCGTGAAGTAGAGGCGCGGGGCTCGAGCCGGAAAGGCGCAAAGGGCGCGAAGCTCTGCTTGGCTAGCCAGCCCGCCAAGGCTGCTGTGACCGAGCGCTCCGCTGATTTCTCGCTTCAATCCGGGCGTTTCTCGGCCTTGGCCATGGTGTCGAGGGGCGCGACCAGGGCCGGAAAATCGGCCAGGTTGACGTATTGGATGACGACGTGGCCCTTGGTGTCGCGCCCGATATCGAGTCCACGCTTGGGGTAGAGCCAATGGACGATGCCGGTCTCCGGCTCGGTCAGCTTGCGCGCCGGCTCGCCGAATCTCTGGGTGATGAGGGCATCGTCCAGTCGCGCCTTGGGGAGATAGCTGATACTGCGAATTGGCTGTGAGGCCAACGCCTCGGCGTCGGCTGGGTCCAGCTTCACCTTTTTTCCGCCGCTGCTGAGCTGGCTGATGCGCAGTCCGCGGTCGTACATCGCTTCCAGCCTGGCCTGAGCGACGTCCAGCGTGATGACGAAGTCGGCCCTCAGCCGCTCGAGATAGATCTGGTCGAAATAGGCCTCGACCGCGAATTCGATCGGCTCCTCGACCGTCTTGAACAGATTGAGCTTGCCTTCCTCCTTGAAGACGGCCCGGACTTCGTCAAGCGTCGTCTCGCCGAGCGTGAAACCAAAGATCTGGGTATGGCCGAGCTCGTCCCGATCGATCTGCCAAGGCAGCCTGACGACACCGTCGTCGATGGGATCCGGCATCAGCAGCAGCATGCCGGCGAAGCCCAGGGCCGCGGCCCCTAGGATGGACAAGACCATCTTGCGATCCATGATGTGACGACTCCCGTTGAGGCGAGGGAAGGAGGGGGATCAGGCGAGGATGAGTCCGGCGGCGACGCGGCGCCCTTCGGACATCAGAATATTGTAGGTACGGCAAGCCGCGCCCGTATCCATGACCTCGATGCCGACACCGCGCTCCAGCACCCAAAAATAGACCTCTGGCGGCGGGAAGAACTGCTCCTCGCCAGTGCCGAGCACGATGACCTGGGGATCCAGCGCCAGCACGGTCTCCAGGTGCTCGGGCACCAGGTCCCTGGGGCCGCTGGGCTCCCAGTCTTCGATGATGCGGTCTGGTGCGAGGACCAGGCTTCTGTGAAAACGCCGGCCGCCCACCAGAATGCCCTCAGGTCCGTAGCCCTCGACCAGGTTGCCGCTTGAATCGTCTGCCTCTGCGAATCTCATGTGCTCAACATAACCGATGGCCGGAGACTCGAACAAGCGGGCAGGGAAACGAGCCACTGTGTAGAATTTCGCACCTCGATTCAATCAACCTGCCCGGAACGCCATGACAGTTCGCACCAGATTCGCACCCTCACCAACCGGCTATCTGCACGTTGGAGGCGCCCGCACGGCCCTCTTCTCCTACCTCTATGCCCGCAAGCATGGGGGTCAGTTCGTGCTGCGTATCGAGGATACGGATCTGGAGCGCTCGACCGCGGAGTCGGTGAACGCCATCCTGGAGGGCATGACCTGGCTGGGTCTGGACTACGACGAAGGCCCCTTCTACCAGACCGAGCGATTCGATCGTTACAACCAGGTCATCGAGGAGTTGCTGGAAAAAGGGCTGGCCTACCGCTGCGACTGCCCCAAGGACCGGCTCGAGAAGCTCCGCGTCGATCAGATGGCGCGCAAGATGAAGCCGCGCTATGACGGGCGCTGCCGCAATCGCCAGGTCGATCCGAGCGAGCCGCACGTCATTCGCTTCAAGAATCCGGTCGACGGCGCGGTCGTCGTCGACGATCTCATCCGCGGCCGTGTCCCCTTCAGCAACGCCGAGCTGGACGACCTCATCATCCGCCGCAGCGACGGCTCGCCGACCTACAACCTGACGGTGGTGGTCGACGATGCCGACATGCAGATCACCCACGTCATCCGTGGCGACGATCACCTGAACAACACGCCGCGCCAGATCAATATCCTCAAGGCCCTCGGGTTCGAGCCGCCGCGCTACGCACATGTGCCCATGATCCTGGGCGACGACGGTGCGCGGCTGTCGAAGCGCCATGGTGCGGTGAGCGTGATCGCCTATCGCGATCACGGCTATCTGCCCGAGGCCCTGCTCAATTACCTGGTGCGCCTCGGCTGGTCGCATGGCGATCAGGAGGTCTTCTCGGTCGAGCAGATGATCGAGCTCTTCGATATCGGCGACGTCAACAAGGCCGCGTCCGCCTTCAACAAGGACAAGCTCGACTGGCTCAACCAGCAATATCTCCAGCACGCCGAGCCTGGCCGCATCGCAAGGCTGCTGAGTCCGCACATGGGCAAGCTCGACATCGACCCCTCGACGGGGCCGGACCTCGCGGATGTCGTCAAGGCCCAGGCCGCCCGCGCCAAGACCCTGACCGAGCTGGCCGAGATCAGCGCCTTCTGCTACCAGGATTTCGACGAGTACGACGAGGGCTCGGCCAAGAAGCACCTGCGTCCCGTCGCGCGCGAGGCCTTGGAAAGACTGCGCGCAGCCTTCGAGCTCATGGCCTTCGAGGACTGGACCCCCGAGCAGCTCAAGCACGTCGTCGAGCGCGTCGCCGAGGAGCTGGAGGTCAACATGGGCAAGATCGCTCAGCCGCTGCGCGTGGCCGTCGTCGGCCGCGCCGCATCGCCGGGCATCGACGAGACGCTGATGCTGGTGGGTAAGGACGCGACCTTGCGGCGCATCGACAAGGCGCTCGCCTTCATCGCGGCACGCGCCGCCGCGTCGTCCTGAGGCGTCGAGCGGTACCCTCGAGTCAGGCAATCGGAGCCGCAAAGGCGCAAAGGAGGCGAGGCATTTGAGGGTTTGTCCGGCAAGGGGCTGGGTGTGTTGGCGTCCAGGTCAAACAGGTGTCGGCCTGGAGGCCGACACTCCCAGCCCTCTCAAGTTTGAATCAGGTCTCCCACATCACGTTCGCCTCGTCGGCCGCTGCGGCCTTGAGCAGCTCGATGAGGGGCAGGGCGCGGTGAGCGAGGCTGACGTGCATCGACTCCTCGTCCTTGCCCTTGCCGCTGGGCTCGGGATCCAGGCTCTCGCCGGCGTGCTCTGAAACTGCCTGTTCGAGTCGCTCCAGCGCGGCGGGGACGTCCTCGGCGAGCAGTGCGCCAGGCACGGCGCCACTGTGTCCCATCAGCTTGATGAGCGTCACGGCGACATCGCCGAACATGGTGATGGGCGCGTAGGCCTTGGTTTGGAACTTGACCAGCATGAAGGACTCTCCGGTTGGATCGCGATGGGGACGGACACAGCTAAATGGGCAGCAGGTCGAGGATTCGCTCCGCGTCTTGACAGTATAGATTTCCGCCCGGCATCGTCATGACCGCGAAGCTCGGGCGGGCGGCGATCTCGCCCACGCCTTACAATTGCCCGGACAGCCGCTAGAATGCGGAGCCCATTGATTTCACAGCGCCCAAGAGACCATGACCGACGCCGCCGAGTCGCCCCGTACCAATTTCATCCGTCAAATCATCGAAGCCGATCTGGCCTCAGGTAAGCACAAGCGCATCGCGACGCGCTTTCCGCCGGAGCCGAACGGCTATCTGCACATCGGCCACGCCAAGTCGATCGTGCTGAATTTCGGCTTGGCGCAAGACCTCGGGGGCACCTGCAATCTGCGTTTCGACGACACCAATCCTCACAAGGAAAATGTGGAGTTCGTCGAGGCCATCAAGGCGGACGTGCGCTGGCTCGGCTTCGACTGGGACGATCGGCTGTATTTTGCCTCGGATTATTTCGAGCAGCTCTATGATTTCGCGGTCGAGCTGATCAAGAAAGGGCTCGCCTATGTCTGCGAGCTCTCCGCCGATGAGATGCGGGCCTATCGCGGCACACTCACCGAGTCCGGCAAGGACAGTCCCTATCGCAATCGCTCGGTGGAGGAGAACCTGGACCTCTTCGCCCGCATGCGGGCGGGGGAGTTCCCGGACGGCTCGCGCACCCTGCGCGCCCGCATCGACATGGCCTCGCCCAACATCAACATGCGCGACCCGGTGCTCTACCGCATCAAGCATGGCGTGGTGCATCACCAGACCGGCACGGCCTGGTGCCTCTATCCGACCTACGACTACACCCACCCCATCTCGGACGCGCTCGAGGGCATCACCCATTCGCTCTGCACCCTGGAGTTCGAGGACCATCGTCCGCTCTACGACTGGTACGTGGACAAGGTCTCCGTCCCGAGCAAGCCGCGCCAGATCGAGTTCAGCCGGCTCAATCTCGAATACACCGTCATGAGCAAGCGGCGACTGACGGATCTGGTGTCGGAGTCGCACGTCCAGGGCTGGGACGACCCGCGGATGCCCACCATCGCCGGGCTGCGCCGCCGCGGCTACACGCCGGCCTCGATCCGCGAGTTCTGCTACCGCATCGGCATCACCAAGTCGGAGAACATGGTCGAGATGGCCATGCTCGAGAGCGCCATCCGTGACGACCTGGATGCCCACGCGCCGCGCCGCATGGCCGTGCTGCGGCCGCTCAAGGTGGTGCTGACCAACTACCCCGAAGGGCAGGTGGAGGAGGTGGAGGCGCGCAACCATCCCAAGGACGAGTCGATGGGCCTGCGCCGCCTGCCCTTCTCGCGCGAGCTCTACATGGATCGCAGCGATTTCGAGGAAGTCCCGCCCAAGGGCTTCAAGCGCCTGATTCCGGGAGGCGAGGTGCGCCTGCGCAATGCCTATGTGATCCGCTGCGACGAGGTGATCAAGGACGCCGCCGGAGAGGTGGTCGAGCTGCGCGCCTCGGTGGACATGGAGACCCTGGGCAAGAATCCAGAGGGGCGCAAGGTCAAGGGCGTCATTCACTGGGTCTCGGCACAGCATGGCGTGTCCGCCGAGGTGCGGCTGTACGATCGCTTGTTTCAGGTGGCGACGCCCGGGGCCGGCGGCGCGGACTATCGCGACGACATCAACCCCGGATCCCTCGAGGCCCTGACCCATTGCGTCCTGGAGCCCGCGCTGGCCAGTGCCCAGGCGGGCGAGCGGTTCCAGTTCGAGCGCGAGGGCTACTTCGTCGTCGATCCGGATGCCATGCCCGAGCGTCCCGTCTTCAATCTCACCGTCGGTCTGCGCGACACCTGGGGTAAAGGCAAGAAATGAGGTCGTCCGAGCGGAAGGGGACCGAGGCGGACGCCTCCGGCGCGGCCATTCCCGTGCATGAGCGTCTGGCCGCCGACATCGGCGTCAGTCTCTATGCGTCGCTCGCCTCGCCAGGCCGCATCCTCGATCATTTTCGCCGCGAGGCCGAGCGTGCCTTGGAGCTGACGCGGCGGCTCCCGCAGGAGGCCGCCGCGCGCCCCGTTCGCATTCGGCGTTTCCCAGGGATCGAGGCCGAGAGCCGACATTGGTCCGTCTACATGACCCTCGATCATCTGGTCATGGTCAACAGCGCCATCACCGCCCTCATCCACGCGATCTGCTCGGGCCACACGCAAGGCGTCGAGATCCGCCTCGACGATGTCAGGCCGCACGCCGATGCAGGTGCCGATCGCATCGTGGCCCTAGAGGCCCTGGTCGATCGCTATGCCCATCAGATCGACTGTCTCGGCATATTGCAGTCCCGGGCACGTCATCCGCATCCCTGGCTCGGTCCTCTCACCGCCCGTCAGTGGCACGCCTTGGCGGCATTGCACAATCGCGTGCATCGGGTGCAGATCGAGAAGATCGTGCGCCGACTGGATTGACTCAGGTGTCCGATCCTAGCCTTCCGAACGCCTCCCCGGCGCACCCTCAGGCCGCCCTCGATCAGCTCCACAGCGACCTCGAGGCCTGCCAGCGCTGCCCCAAGATGCTCGGGCCGCCCGTGCACAGCGTCTCGGTGGTGTCTCCCATCATGCTCATCGGCCAGGCGCCGGGCACGCGCGAGATCGAGCAGAAGCGCCCCTTCTGCTGGACCGCCGGCAAGACGCTCTTTGGCTGGTTTGCGTCGATCGGCCTCGACGAGCAGGCATTTCGCAGCCAGGTGCTGATGAGCGCGGTTTGCCGCTGTTTCCCAGGCAAGAATCCCAAGGGCGGCGACCGCGTGCCGGATGGCGACGAAGTGGATCGCTGCGCCTCCTGGTGGCGGACCGAGATGGCGCTGCTGCGTCCGCGCCTCATCCTGCCGGTCGGCAAGCTCGCCATCTCGCAGCTGATGGACTGCAAGCGGCTCAACGACGTGGTCGGTCAGCAATGGTCCTACCGCTCCGAGGACGGCTGGGAAGCGGACATCGTTCCGCTGCCCCACTCCTCGGGCGCCTCCACCTGGTTCAAGATGGATCCCGGTAAGGATCTGCTGGCGCGCGCCTTGGAGCTGATCGCCGCGCATCCATGCTGGCAGGCGCTCCTCAGTGGGAAGCGCTGAAATCTTGATGCGTGCCGAGGCCATGGTCCAACGCAAGCCGCATCACTCCGGGAATTGCATCACAGGCGGGGGTGGAGGATGACTGAAGCACAGCAGCCGGTCGCCTTCGGGCTCATCGTGATCGGCGACGAAGTGCTGAACGGCGATCGTGTCGACGGGCACTTCTCCGCCTTCAGGCGCATGATTCAGGCGCGTGGCCATGAGCTGGCCTGGCACTGGCTGCTGCCGGACGACCCGGAGACGCTGGCGGCACAGCTGAGCTTTTCGATGGCACGCCCTCATCCGGTGTTCTGCTGCGGCGGTATCGGGGCCACGCCGGATGACCACACCCGTGCTTGCGCCGCTGAAGCGGCCGGCGTTGGGCTCAGGCGTCATCCGGGGGCGCAGGCGCTCCTCGAAGAAAAGTTCGGCCCCGAAGTCTACCCCAACCGCATTCTGATGGCCGACCTGCCCGATGAGGCGGCGCTGATCCCCAATCCGATCAACCAGATACCCGGATTCGCCATACGCGGCCACTGGTTTCTCCCTGGATTCCCCAAGATGGCCTGGCCGATGGCCGAATGGGTCCTGGATCAGCACTATGGGAGCTGCTCGGCCGTCGCCGAGGACACCCTCGTGGTCAGGGGCGTTCCCGAGAGCCGTCTGATCCCCCTGATGGAGCGGCTGGGCCGGGCGTATCCGGATCTCAAGCTCTTCAGTCTGCCCCACATGGGCGAGAATCCGCACATCCTGCTCGGCTTTCGCGGCCGTGGGGCCCTCGCGCCGGCGATGGCAGACCTGCGCGCCGCGCTTGCGGAAGCGGGAATTACCGACGTGGAGACGCGCTTAGGTCATTGAGATCGCCCGCCCTCAGGGCGATTCCGCGATGAGAGTCACAGCGTGCGCGCCCTGTCTTGCTGGCCCCCGGGCTGGGGCGTAGCATCCGACGCGGCCTCATCTGTTCGATCGAGATATGCGTGCCCATGAATATCCCGCAGTTCGAGCCCGATACAGGGCCCATCCCCATCCCCATCCCCATCCCCATCCCCATTCGCTTGGCGACCTCTTGCATTGGCTTTGCCGTCGCTTTCACCTTGAGCACCAACGTGTCCGCGACGACGATCCAAAGCGACGACGAGCTGTTCGACCTGAGCCTCTCCGAGCTGCTCTCCCTGCAAATCACGACGGTCTCCCGCAAGGCCGAGCCCGTCTCCCAGGCCGCGGCCGCCGTCTTCGTCATCACCCAGGAGGACATCCGCCGCTCGGGCGTGACCACGGTCCCCGAGGCCCTGCGGATGGCCCCCGGCGTGCAAGTGGCCCGCATCGACGCGAACAAGTGGTCCATTTCGGCGCGCGGCTACAGCGGCCGCTTCGCCAACAAGCTGCTGGTCATGATCGACGGGCGCAGCGTCTATACGCCGCTCTTTTCCGGTGTCTACTGGGACGCGCAGTCACCCATGCTGGAGGACATCGAGCGAATCGAGGTCATCCGGGGGCCGGGCGCGACGCTCTGGGGGGCGAACGCCGTCAACGGCGTCATCAATATCATCACCCAGTCTTCGGCGGACACCCAGGGCGGGCGCTTGACGGCTTGGGCGGGCAATGAGGAGCGGGCCGCGGGCTCTTTGCGCTGGGGCGGCACGCTCGGCGAGCTGGGGCATTATCGCGTCTATGGCCTGGCCTTCGACCGCGACGGCACGCGGGATGCCTCCGGTCGGTTCGACAACGCCGATGATTGGAGTGGCGGCAAGGCCGGTTTTCGCGTCGACCTCAGGCCGAGCGCGCGGGACGTGGTCGCGCTCCACGGCAATTTCTACCAGAGCGAGCAAGGCGAGTCGGTCTATGATCTCGGCAATCTGGATAGCCCCTATTCCGTGGTCGACCATACCACGGAGGTCATCAATCTAGACCTGCTCGCCCAGTGGACGCGCCATGTCTCGGACACGGACGACTTCACGCTCAAGACCTACTTCGACCATACCGAGCGGGATTGGGCGCGTATTGGCGAGGATCGGGACACCTTCGACATCGAGCTCGAGTATCGCACCCAGCGCTTCGATAGCCATGATCTCATCTTCGGGCTGGGCTACCGCTACACCAGCGACCAGTTGGACAGCACCGACCTGGTCGCTCTGATGCCGGACGCCGATACGCTCAACCTCTTCAGCGCCTTCGTTCAAGACGACATCCGCATCGTCCCGGACCGGGTCACACTGACCCTGGGCGCCAAGGTCGAGCACAATGACATCACCGGCTTCGAGGTCCAGCCGAATCTGCGGCTGCTGTGGACACCGAGCGAGACCCAGTCTATCTGGGGCTCCATTGCGCGGGCCGTGCGCACACCGGGCCGCGGCGAGCTCGACGGTGTCGTCCGCCAAGGCGCGGTGCCTGCCGGAAGCGCCTCGAATCCGAGCGCGGTGCCGATCGAGATCGTCGTCTATGGCAGCGATTACCTCGAGTCCGAGGATCTCACGGCTTACGAGCTTGGCTACAAGTGGCAGGTCGACCCTGCGCTGAGTCTGGATCTCGCGCTCTTCTACAACGACTACGCGAATCTGAGGAGCGCAGCCTACGGAGATCTCTCCTGCAATCCGACGGGGACCTATCCCTACTGTCTCTTCTACTCGGAATCCTTGGTCAGCGTCATCATGCCGACGGAGCTCGGCAACGATGCAAGCGGCTATTCCAAGGGTCTCGAGCTCGCCGCCGACTGGCGACCCTTCTCCAATTGGAGGCTACAGGCCGCCTACAGCTATGCGCAGTCGCACATTGGCACCTCAGCGTCCATCGAGGCGGTCGACGACGCCCGCACGACCCCTGGAAATCAGTTCTCGTTGCGCTCTTGGTACAATCCGCGCCCTGACGTCGACCTGGACTTCTGGCTGCGCTACATCGGCGAGAGCGAGACCCTGAGGCTCCTGGGCCTGATCGAGATCGCCGCCTACTGGGAGCTCGATGCGCGCGTCGCCTGGCGCCCGATTCCCGATTTGGAGCTGTCATTGGTCGGGCAGAATCTTCTGAACGACGTGCATACCGAGGGCTACTCCGAGCTCGGCGATCTGCCCTTGACCAGTCTGGAGCGGTCTGTCTATCTCAAGATGAGCCTTGATTTCTAGGCGGGAGCGAGCGCCCGCACGGGCACGATCGATGGACGTTAGCGCGGTGGATCGAGGTCACGCACTCGCCATACCGTCCGGCCCGCGAGCCGGCGCGGCGGCGAGCAAGGCATGGCTAGACAGCTCTCAAGTCTGGCTTCGCCCGCTGTGGGCGGTGCTGCTCCTCATCTGGGTGTCGGTGCTGCCCTGCGGCGCCCTAGCCGTGGAGCCTTCGCGCGAGGACCGCATCAAGGCGGCGATCGTCTACAAGGTCGGCAAGTTCGTCGACTGGCCGGCCAACGCCTTCGATGGCGCGGCGTCCCCGCTGCGCGTCTGCCTCCTGGGCCGGGATGCCTTCTCGGACGCGCTCGCCAGCATTGCCGGACGCAAGGTGCAGGGGCGGAGCATCGATTTTCGTGTGATCGGGGCGGCCAGCCTGCCGCGGCCCGGGGATTGCCACATCCTCTATCTGCCGCGCTCGGCAAGCGGTCGTGTCGGCTCGGTCGTGCGCAACCTCTCGGGCATGCCAATCCTGACGATCAGCGACATCCCAGGCTTCGCGCGCAGCGGCGGCATGATCTCCCTGGTGCGCAGCGGAAACCGCATCGGGTTCGAGATCGATCCCGATTCGGCGCGTCGCTCCGGCCTCTCGGTACGGGCCCAGCTGCTCGATCTGGCGGACATCGTCGGCCGATGACGTGGCCGGCGAGCGATTCTGGCTGGAGATCCGTCGTCGCGCTTGGATTGCACCCTCTATGGACGGATATGAATGAGCGTGCTGAGTCAACTCTCCATTCGCGCCAAAGTCGTTGTGATGGTTGTGGGTGTGACCAGTCTCGTGCTGGCGCTCGCGACCATCGTCTTTGGCGTCGCCCAAGTCCGCGCGCAGCGGGCGGTCATGCTCTCCGAGGCCACCGCGCTGGCGCGCGGGCTCGCCCCTGATGCGTCGACGGCCGTCCTCTCCACCGATGCAGGGGCGGCCGCCGAGGTCTTGAGCACCTTGGGGGAGCAGCCCAATGTCCTGGCAGGCTGGATCCTCGATCAGGACGGCGGACGGCTCGGGTCCTACGTCAGCCCTGCTGTCGCACCAGATGTCCTGGATGGGATCGAGCGCGCCGAGCCCCGACCCCAATCCGGCGAATCCCTGACCGCGCAGTTCTATCGCGGGCATCTGGCCGTGCGCTTTGCGATTCGCGCGGACGATCGTTCGGTCGGCATGGTCGATCTCCGCTTCGGTTTGGCGCCGCTCGAGGCGACCGCGCTGCGTCAGCTCTCCATCGCCGCCCTGGTGCTGCCCGTCGGCGTGCTGCTGGCCTTGCTGCTCGCCCTGGTCTCGCAGCGACTGCTGTCGCGGCCCTTGCTGTCGCTCATGCGCACCATAGATCACGTCTCGACCAAGGGCGAATACGGATTGCGCGCCCCGGTCTTCAGTCACGACGAGCTGGGCCAGGTGGCGCGCGGCTTCAACGGGATGCTGGAGCAGATTCAGGAGCGCGACGCCGCCCTGGAGCGCGCCATGGCAGAGCTGGAGGCCGCCAAGGAGGCGGCGGAGTCGGCCAGTGCCGCCAAGTCGAGCTTCCTCGCCACCATGAGTCATGAGATCCGCACCCCCATCAGCGGGGTGCTCGGCATGACGGAGCTGCTGCTGGACTCCGGGCTCAATAGCAGGCAGCGCAGGCTGGCCGAGTCCGCGCATCGCTCGGTGGTGAATCTGCTAGGGCTGATCAACGATGTGCTCGACTTCTCACGGATCGAGGCGGGCCGGCTGGAGCTCGAGGCGGCGGCCTTCGACCTCCAGCAAATTCTGGATGATGTCGCCGAGGTGCTGCGCACGCCGGCGGCGCGCAAGGGCATTCGCGTCGAGACCTACTTGGATCCGCGCACGCCTCGTTATCTGATCGGCGACGCCAATCGGCTGCGACAGGTTCTGCTGAACCTGGCCGGCAACGGCGTGAAGTTCACCGAGCAGGGTAGGGTGAGCATTCGGGTCATCTCGCGTGGCGGCGGCGACGACCCCGTGCTGCTGAAGTGTCGTGTTCAGGACACAGGCATTGGCATCCAGCCCGATGCGCTCGCTGGTATCTTCGATCAGTTCACTCAGGCGGAGACCTCGACGGCGCGCCGCTTCGGGGGGTCCGGACTCGGTCTGGCCATCGCGCACGAGCTGATCCGGCTCATGGGGGGAGATATCCAGGTCGAGAGCGAGCCCGGAGTGGGCTCGCTCTTCCGCTTCGACATCTATCTGCGCGTCGCCCCGCATCCCGAGACCGCCCTGGCCGCCGAGGGCGAGACCGAGACCGACGCCGGCGGGCTCTCTGGCCATGTCCTGATCGCCGAAGACAACCTCATCAACCAGCAGCTCGCCGATGGGATGCTGACGCGCCTAGGCTGCCGGACCACTTTGGCCGCCGATGGGCGCGAGGCCTATCAGCTGGCGGTGTCCGAGTCATTCGATCTCATACTCATGGATTGCCACATGCCGCGGCTCGACGGCCTCGACGCGGCGCGACTCATCCGCGCCTGGGAAGACGGCAAGCACCATGTCCCCATCGTTGCGGTGACCGCGGACGTGCAGACGGAAACGGCCGAGAAGTGCAAGGATGCAGGGATGGATGCCTATATCAGCAAGCCCTACACCAACGAGCAGCTGTCGCGCGTGCTTGCCGACTTCTTGCCGCATGACGCCCGGCCCGAGGTCGCTCCGGATCGGATCCAGGCGACCTCGGGGCAGGATCGGGCGGTGATCGACCGGTCCGCGCTCGAAGAAATTCGCGCACTCCAGTCAGAAGGCGAGGCCGACCTGCTGACGCGTGTCATCGACCTCTTTCTGGCGGACACCCCGCCCATGCTGGCGCAGGCGCGCGACGCCCTCGCGAGCGGGGACATGCAGGTCCTGCGCAGCGCGGCGCACCGCATCAAGTCCGCCGCCTCGAATCTGGGGGCGGTCGCGCTCTCTCGCCAGTGCGCCGAGCTGGAGCGTCGCGCGGACGCGGGGCAGGGCTCGGATGAGGACAGGCTGATTCCCGAGATCGAGGCCGAATACCAGCGCGTTGCCGAGGCGCTGCGAAGGGAGCGTGTCGGTCCGCCCCATGCGGCGTCTGGCTAGACCTTGTGCTGCCGTATCCAGACTGGTGGCCTCGGCCCGCCGTCGCGCGCTGGTGCTGTGGTATCCAGCAGTCCTTCGGGGCCGGAGACGGCCGGCGTGGTCCAGGTCCGCGTGGCGATCCGATTGACGCCGGTCCGCGCGAGGAGGGCACGGGGCGCGACCCGCATCACAAGGCGGAGCGGCGCGAGTTGCGGCTGGCGGGTCCTGTCCCTAGGATGTCGAAGTGCGATTCCGAATGGACCTCTTCGCTCGCAATGAGGACGGACTCGCATCGGACGCAGTCGCGAGTCAGGACGATCGAGTGACATTGAAGGGCGCCTGTCACGGGCCAGTCGCTCGGCCCTGCTGGTCGGGGTACCGCGCGTCTGATATCGCTTCGGTCAACGACGAAGATCAAGGGGCGGGCCGGATTGCCTGAACGAAGATCGGCATTCCGTGTTTAAGAGCAAGCTTGGCCGCGCTATGACGTCCCACTCCAGCCAGTCGATCAGCAAGAAACTCAGGCGCATCATCATGGTGACGACCCTGGTTTCTCTGATCCTTTCCATGCTGGCCGTGCTCGCGCTCCAGGCCGTTTCCTACCGGAGCGCTTTGCTGCGTCACGTCTCCGTCTTGACCCAGGCGATCGGCACCAGCACCACGGCCGCGCTCGAGTTCGGCGATGCCAAGACCGCGGCGCGCCTGCTCGAGGCGCTCAAGGCCGAGCCCGAAGTCTTGCGGGGCTGGCTCACCGACGTCGACGGCAGCTTGCTCGCCACCTATCGTCCGGAGGCAGGGGGCGCCTCCGCTGGCTCATCCGAGAGCCGCGCTGCGCCAGAAGAGACCTCGGCCCCAGATTGGGTCGTCGCCGCGATCCGCGACGGCGAGGAGACCTATGGCTTTTCGGCGCAGCGCCTGCACTATGTGGCGCCTGTCCTCTTCGACGGCGACCTTATCGGCTGGGTGGCCATCGAGGCCGGGCTGGAAGGCCTTTACGCCAGCCTTGGCGGGAATCTGCTGATTCTCGCCCTCGTCCTCCTGGCCGCCATCGGCCTGGCGCGGCTCATCTCGGCCAAGCTGCAGCGGCCCCTGACCGCCCCCATCCTCAACCTGTCCTCCGTGATGGAGCAGGTCACCAACGAGCAAGACTATGGGTTGCGCGCGCCGGCCGGTCAGGACGACGAGATCGGGCGTCTGATCCAGGGCTTCAACGAGATGCTGGGTGAGCTCGGCGAGCGCGACAAACGCCTGGCCGAGCATCGGCAATTGCTGGAGTGCGAGGTGGCCGATCGCACGGCGGACCTCTCGCGCGCGAACGAGGGACTGCGGCTGGCGGTCGAGGAGGCGCAGCGCGCGCGCGCCAGCGCCGAGCAGGCGCGCGAGAGCGCCGAGCAGGCGAACCGGGCCAAGTCCCAGTTCCTGGCCAACATGAGCCATGAGATCCGTACCCCCATGAACGGCATCATCGGCATGACCGAGCTGCTGCTGGGAACGGATCTGACCGCCGAGCAGAGGCGATTCGCCGGCGCCGTCGCGCGCTCGGGCCGCTCGCTGCTCGCGGTGATCAACGACATCCTGGACGTCTCCAAGATCGAGGCCGGCCGTCTGGTGCTGGAGCGCACCGAGCTGGACCTCGCCGAGCGCATCGAAGAGGTCGTCGATCTCTTCGCCGAGCGCACGCACGCCAAGGGCTTGGAGCTGGTCTGTCATATCGCGCCGGAGCTGCCGGCGCGGGTCATGGGCGATCCGAGCCGCATCTCCCAGGTCCTGAGCAATCTCATCAGCAACGCCATCAAGTTCACCCAGGATGGCGAGGTCGTGGTGCGAGCGCTGCTGGAGTCGCGCGCGGACGGCGAGGCGCGGGTCTCGATCCAAGTCTCGGATACCGGGATCGGGATCGCCAAAGACAGCTACGAGGCGGTCTTCGAGGCCTTCGCCCAGGCCGATGGGTCGACCACGCGGGAGTTCGGCGGAACCGGCTTGGGGCTGGCGATCGCCAAGGAGCTCATCGAGCTCATGGGTGGCGAGATCGGCGTCGTGAGCGAGATCGGGGCCGGTGCCTGCTTCTGGCTCTCGCTCCCGCTGGCGGTCACCCGCTGGGACGCCGCGCCCCTGGCGAAGGCCGATAGGCTCGTCGGCCGCCGCGCCCTGGTAGTCGCGTCGCATCGCTCGACGCGAGAGGCATTGGTCGACTATGCGCGCAGCGCCGGGCTCGAGGCCATGGAATGCGCGCACTCGAATGAGGCGATGCGTCTCCTCGAGAAGGCGCAGGATGACGAGGCGCCCATCGACTTCCTGATCCTGGACTCGACCCTGTCCGAGGTCGCCTCGCTCGCGTCGACCGCCGCCATCCGCGAGCGCCCCGTCCTCGAGCGCGTGGAGCGCGTGCTGCTGACGCCCCTGAGTCTCGGCTGGCAGTCGAGCAAGTCGTCGCAGCTGGAGATCGATGCCTATCTGTCCAAGCCGGTGCGCCGGCGGCAGCTGCTCGAGTGCATTGCGGGTCTCAAGTCCGTCGCCGGCGCCGAGTACGAGCCGCCGCGCGCGCTCGCGCCCAGGGTCGCGGTCGAGAAGGCGGCGCCACTCGGCCTCAAGGTGCTGGTCGCCGAGGACAACCGGGTCAACCAGGAGCTGGCGATGGCCATGCTCAGGAAGCTCGGCTGCAAGCCTTCGGTGGTCTTCGACGGGCAGGCCGCGGTGGAGTCCTCCAACGGCGACGACTTCGATATCGTCCTGATGGATTGTCAGATGCCGCGCACCGATGGCTACGAGGCCACGCGGCTGATCCGCGCGCGCGAGGAGCGCGCCGAAGACGGCCGGCGCACGCCGATCATCGCGCTGACGGCGCACGCCATGGCCGGCGATCAGGAGCGCTGTCTGGCTGCGGGAATGGACGATTACCTGAGCAAGCCGATCTCCCTGACCACGCTGCGCGATGCATTGCTGCGCTGGTCGCCACGCCGGATGGACGGGGATGCGGAGCCGAGCGCGGCAGAGGCGCAGGCGCCCGAGCCCCGCAGCGCCGCGCCTAGCAGTGCCGGGCCTGGACTCGAAGACCTGGATTGTCTGCCGGTGCTCGGCGAAGAGGAGCTCAGCACAGTTGCCGAGATGGGGTCCGAGGTCGACCAGGATCTTGTCGCGCGCCTCGTCGACAATTACAAGGCCGCCACGCCCGAGCTGATGGGGCGTCTGCTCGAGGGGCTGCGCACGGCACGCCTGGATCAGGTGGCCAAAGCCGCCCACACCCTCCGCTCGTCCGCGGCCGCCATGGGCGCGCAACGGCTCGCGGAGCTCTGCGGCCGCTTGGAGCGTGCCGCCAAGGCGGGCGGCGAAGGTGCCGCGCTGCTGAGCAGCTCCGAGCTATCCCCCTACCTGGAGGCCTTGGATCGGCAGACCTCCGCGGCGTTGAGCCAATATGTCGATGGCGCGGCGGCGAAGGAGCCGGCTCGGGAGCCGGCGGAGATCACCGGGCTGGTCGAGCCGGACGAGAAGACGTCGCGCGTCCTCATCGTCGACGACGACGAGTCCATGCAGGTGCTGGCCAAATGGAATCTCGAGAATTTCGGCTTCAGCTACGCCGGCGCGCGCACTGGCCAAGAGGCCATCGATCAGGTCCGCAGCGTCCCGCCCGATCTGGTGGTGCTGGACGTCATGATGCCAGGCATCGATGGCTTCGAGACCTGCCGTCTGCTGCGTCGGAATCCCGGCTTCGAGCTGATTCCCATCCTCATGGCCACGGGGCTGGATGACGTCGAGTCCATCCAGAAGGCCTACGAGTCCGGCGCGACCGACTTTCTCTCCAAGCCGGTCAATTGGACGCTGATGATTCATCGGCTGCGCTACCTGCTGCGCGGGCATGCGACCTTGTCCGCGCTGCACAAGAGCGAGGCGCGCAATAGCGCGCTCATCTCGGCCATCCCGGATGCACTGCTGCGCCTGGACAAGGGTGGGCGCATCCTGCAATTCAAGCCAGGCCGCGTTCTGCAGGGATTGGGCGCGCAGACCCAGAGCCTGGTCTCGGATCTCACCGACCTGCTGCCGGAGACCCTGTGCGCGGCGGTGCGGCGCGAGATCAAGACCGCGCTGTCCGAGCGCACGGTGCGGGAGATCGAGATCGAGATCCCCGGAGGGGATCGCGAGATGGTCGCCTTCGACGCCAGGTTCATCGCCATCGATACGGATCAGGTCATCCTGCTCCTGCGTGACGTGACCGAGCGGCGACGCCGTCAGCGCATGATCCAGGATCTCGCCTATCGCGACGGCCTGACCGGATTGGCCAATCGCCAGCAGCTCAACCAGGAGCTGTCGGACGCGCTCTCCAGCGCCCGCCGGCATGACGATCAGGTCGCCGTGATCTTCCTGGATCTGGATCAGTTCAAGCGCATCAACGACTCGCTCGGCCATGGCATCGGCGACGAGCTGCTGCGCGGCGCGGCCTTGCGTCTGCAATCGGCGGTCGACGAGATCGTGCAGTCTTCACGCGCGCAGGGGATCCGTCTGGGGCAGACCGTCGCCCGCCTCGGCGGCGACGAGCTCACCGTGGTCCTGAGCGGGGCCGATGCCAGGCAGCTCGCGCGTAGCGTCGCCGAGCGGATCATCCACCGTTTCCGCGAGCCCTTCTATAGCGCCGGCCATAGCATCGTGTGCACAGTGTCGATCGGGATCGCCGTGGCCCCGGACAATGGCGACACCGTCGAGTCGTTGCTCAAGTACGCGGATACCGCCATGTATGCCGCCAAGCTGCGCGGCCGCAACAACTACCAGTTCTTCACCAGCTCGATGGGAGAGGCGGCCACCCGCAAGCTGGATATCGAGGCCAGGCTGCGCAAGGCGATCGACCAGGGCCAATTCGCGCTCTTCTATCAGCCGGTCGTCGACCTGGCGACCGGTGAGACCCGCGGGCTCGAGGCCCTGCTGCGCTGGCAGGATCCCGAGCGTGGGATCGTCGGACCGGCCTCCTTCATTTCGATCGCGGAGGAATCCGGGCTCATCCTGCCGCTTGGCCGTTGGGTCATCGACGAGGTGGGACGTCAGCTCGCGGTTTGGGAGCGTCAGGGGCTGGATCTCAGCGTCTCGATCAACCTCTCCGCCCGCCAGTTCAATCAGCAGGGCTTGGTGGAGCACCTGCTCGATCTCGCGCGCGGTGCGCGCAAGGGCCGCGTCGAGCTCGAGATCACGGAGAGCATTCTGCTGGATCGGGACACGCGTCTGATCGATACCCTCACCCTGCTCAGGGGTGCGGGTATCCGCGTCGCTATCGACGACTTCGGCACCGGCTATTCCGCGCTGGCCTATCTGCAGAATCTGCCGATCGATACGCTCAAGGTGGACCGCGGCTTCGTTCGCGAGATCGGGAGCTCGCCGCCCAGCGACCCGCTGGTGCGCACCATCATCGCCCTGGCCCGCGGTCTGGACCTGCGCGTCGTCGCGGAGGGCGTCGAGACGGATGAGCAGCTACGCTTCCTCCTAGAGGAGGGTTGCCACGCCGCGCAAGGCTTCCTCTTCGCGCGCCCCTTGTCGCCAAGCCAGCTCAGCACCTATCTGCTGCGCGGCGAGGCCATCTTCGGCGCTGGACTCAACCGCGTCAGCTCGGCAGGGTGACCCTCATGCGTCAGCACTCCTCCTCAGGCTTCGAGCTCCATCCCAGACTCAAGGCCGATACCTGGTCGATGGGGGAGTCGCCCAGTAGCCTCCTCCTGCTCATGAACAACGCCTTGGCCCCCTGGCTGATCCTGGTGCCCAAGACGGATGTGCATGAGCTCCATCATCTGAGTCCTGGTTTTCGGCAGGACGTCCGCGAGGAAGTCGACCTCCTCTGTGCGGCGCTCGAGCGGGCATTGAGACCCCATAAGCTCAATGTGGCCACCCTGGGCAATCTAGTGCCCCAGCTGCACATCCATGTCGTCGCCCGCTACTCCAACGACGTCTTCTGGCCGGGTCCTGTCTGGGGGCATCAGGAGCGCCGGCACTACCAGGCCGAAGAGATCGAGCGGCTCAGGGAGCGGCTGCACGGCGATCTCAGCGAGCGTTTCGAGCTCCTCTAGCACGCGGCTCTTCCTTACCTTAGGGGAGGTGCGCCCTGGGAGTGCCGGCCTCCAGGCCGACACCCGTCGACCCGGAGGTCAAGACTCCTGGCGTCGGCGTCGTCCGTGGCAACAAAGAGATCGCGGCCTAGAGCCATCTGCGCGACCCATGGCGTCTCGCCACTGGGGCCGCAGCTCTTCCTTGTTGGCATCGCGGGCGACCTTCCCGCCGACCCGCTGGACGCCCCCTCGGTCACACAGTGTCCCTAGTTTTCGGCTAGGATGAGTCCGTCGCTCCCTTCGACGAGGTTCTCAGATGGCTGCCCATGTCTCCGCGCAGGACTCCCGCACGTCCACCTCCGAACAGGCGTTTGTGCCTCCTAGAGCATCTGAACGCATTCCCTGCCGCATCGGCGGCATCGCTGCCTTCGGCTTGCTGATCGCGCTGTCCGGCTGCGACAAGCAGGCATCGGCGCCCGCGCAGCAGATGCCGCCGCCGAGCGTCGTCGCGGTCAAGGCACAGCAGCAGAGCATTGAGGACGAGGCCCAGTTCGTCGGGCGTGTCGTCGCCGTGAATCGGGTCGAGCTGCGCGCTCGGGTCGAGGGTTTCCTCAAAGAGCGGCTCTTCACGGAGGGTCGAGAGGTCGAGGAGGGCGACGTCCTCTTCCAGATCGAGCCGGACCAGTACCAGGCCGTCGTCCAGCAGCGCGAGGCCGACGTGGAGAAGGCAAAGGCTGATTCGCAGAACGCCGACGCCCAGCTCGCCCGGGGTCTGGAGCTGCTGAAGTCGAACAACATCGCCCAGGCCAAGGTCGACGAGCTGAAGGCGGCCGCGTCTGTCGCCAAGGCGGGCATCGCGCAGGCGGAGGCCGCGCTGACCGCGGCCAAGCTGGATCTCAGCTACACACGCATCACGGCGCCGGTCGCCGGGCGCATCGGCCTGGCCGAGATTACCGTCGGCAATCTGGTGGGGCCGGCGTCAGGGACATTGGCGACCATCGTCAGCCGCGACCCTATCTACCTGGAGTTCCCCGTCACCCAGCGCGAGCTGCTGGAGTCGCGCAAGCGCATCAAGGCCAAGGGCGGCGATCCCAAGAACATCGTCGTTCAGGCGCGCCTGCCCGACGGCACCCTCTACGCGCACCCAGGTCACTTGGATTTCGTCGATGTCACCACAGATCAGGGCACCGACTCGGTGACGGTTCGCGCCGAGATGCCCAACGCCGAGGGGCTGCTGGTGGATGGCCAGTACGTCGGCGTGGTGCTCCAGAGCGGCGAGCCGAAGTCCGCCATCGTCATCCCGCAGTCGGCCCTGCAGGTCGACCAGCAGGGCGTCTTCGTCTTGGTGGTGGACGCCGACGGCAAGGCGCAGGTGCGTCGTGTGCAGACCGGGCCGACCAAGGGTGCCAAGATCGCGGTCGAGAAGGGGCTCGAGGTCGGCGAGCTGGTCATTACCCAGGGCGTGCAGAAGGTGCGGCCGGGGCAGGAGGTGAAGGTCGCGCCCGCCCAGCAGCCTGACGGGGGCGCCGCCTCATGATCTCGGACGTCTTCATCGACCGCCCCAGGCTCTCCATCGTCATCTCGGTCGTCCTGACGTTGGCCGGCCTCATCGCCATCACCCAGATCCCGGTCGCCCAATTCCCCGACATCGTCCCGCCGCAGGTCTCGGTGAGCACTTCATACCCGGGGGCGAGCGCGTCCGTGGTGGAGTCCACCATCGCGCAGCCGATCGAGTCCAAGATCAACGGCGTCGACAACATGCTCTACATGAAGTCGACCAGCGGCAACGACGGCAGCTATTCGCTGAACGTGACCTTCGCGCTCGGCACGGACCCGGACATCAACACGGTCAACGTCCAGAACCGCGCCAATCTGGCGATGGCCCAGCTCCCCGAGGAGGTCAAGCGCCAGGGGCTCACGGTCAAGAAGAAGTCCACCGCCATGCTCCAGGTGGTGGCGCTCTACTCGCCCAAGAACGCCTATGACGCGCTCTTCCTGAGCAACTACGCGACCATCAACGTCATCGACACCCTGGCGCGCGTGCCTGGCGTTGGTGAGGTCTTCCAGTTCGGTCCGCTCGACTACAGCATGCGGATCTGGCTGGACTCGGACTCCCTCACCGGACTGGGGCTCACGCCGTCCGACGTCATCGGCGCCATCCAGAGCCAGAACGTCCAGGCCGCCGTGGGCCGCATCGGTGCCCAGCCGATGACGCCGGACGAGCAGTTCCAGATCACCCTGCAGACCCAGGGGCGGCTCACGGACGTGACCGAGTTCGAGAACATCGTGGTGCGCGCCAATCCGGACGGCTCCAACATCCTGGTGAAAGACGTTGGCCGGGTCGAGCTGGGCGCCAAACAGTCCGACTCCATCAGCCGGCTGGACGGCAGCGATACCGCGGCCATGGCCATCTATCTCGCCCCGGGCGCCAACGCCGTGGCCGTGGCGGACGGCATCAAGGCGGCCATGGAGCGGCTGGCCGAGCGTTTTCCGGACGACATGGACCACGCGGTCGTCTACGACACCACGGACTTCGTCAAGGCCAGCCTGGAGAAGGTGGTCCATACCCTCTTCGAGGCCTTCGCCCTGGTCATCCTGGTGGTCTTCCTCTTCCTCGGCAGCTGGCGCGCGACCCTGATTCCGCTGATCGCCGTCCCTGTGGCGCTCATCGGCACCTTCGCCTTCCTGCTCGCGATCGGCTTTTCGGCCAACACCATCTCGCTGCTCGCCGTGGTGCTCGCAATCGGCATCGTGGTGGACGACGCCATCGTGGTCGTGGAGAACGTCGAGCGCATCATGGAGGAGGAAGGGCTGCCGCCGCGCGAGGCCGCCAAGAAGGCCATGGGGCAGATCACAGGTCCCATCATCGCCATCACCCTGGTGCTGCTGTCGGTCTTCTTGCCGGTCGCCTTCATCCCGGGCATCACCGGTCAGCTCTTCCAGCAGTTCGCCGCCGTGGTCGCCTTCTCCATGCTGATCTCGGCGATCAACGCCCTGACCCTCTCGCCCGCGCTCTGCGCCATCCTGCTCAAGCCGACCCACCACAAGCGCGGCGTCATGAAGGTCGTGATGGGCGGGATCGACAAGGTGCGGGACGGCTACGCGGCCGTCGTCAGGCGGCTGGTGCGCTTCTCCCTGATCGTGCTGCTGCTGGTGGCCGGCGTCGGCGCGGCGACCGGCTGGCTGTTCAAGATCACGCCGACCGGCTTCCTGCCCGAGGAGGACCAAGGGGCCTTCATGGCGCAGATCCAGCTCCCGGAAGGGGCCTCGGTCAGCCGCACCCTGGAGGTCGTCAAGCAGGTCGAGAAGCTGGTATTGGACGATCCGGCCGTGAAGTACGTGCTCACGGTCCCCGGCTACAGCATCCTCGACGGCAGCGTGCAGTCCAACAGCGCTACCCTTATCGGGCGTCTCAAGCCCTTCGAGGAGCGCACCACGCCGGATCTCAAGGCCAACGCGGTCATTCGGCGCATCGCCATCGAGACGGCCGGGATTCCGAGTGCGCGCGTCATGCCCTTCAATCTGCCGCCCATCATCGGTCTGGGCACAGGCGGCGGCTTCGAGTATCAGCTCGAGGACCTGCAGGGGCGCGCCCCCGAGGAGCTGGCCGGCGTCATGCGGGCGATGGTCCTGGCCGCCAACCAGGATCCCGCGCTGTCGCGGGTCTTCTCGACCTGGGCGACCGACAATCCGCAGGTCTACCTCGACATCGACCGGGAAAAGGCGCAGACGCTCGGGGTTCAGGTCAGCGACATCTTCACCGCGCTCCAGTCCACGCTTGGCGGTTACTACGTCAACGACTTCAACAAGTTCGGGCGCGTGTGGCAGGTCAAGGTGCAGGGCGAGGAGAGCGACCGCAAGAACTTCAACGACGTCTACCGCATCCATGTGCGCAACGCCAAGGGCGACATGATCCCCATCCGCGCCCTCATGAAGCCGGAGCTCATCCTCGGGCCCCAGCTGCTGCAGCGCTACAACAACTATCGCAGCGTCACCGTCCAGGGCGGTCCGGCCCCGGGCTACAGCTCCGGCGATGCCCTGGCCGCCATGGAGGCCGTCTCCGAGAAGACCTTGCCGAGCGGCTATGGCTACGAGTGGACGGGCACCGCCTTCCAGGAGAAGGAGGCCGGCGGCAAGACGCCCATCGTGCTGGGGCTTGCGGTGCTCTTCGCCTATCTCTTCCTGGTGGCCCTCTATGAGAGCTGGTCCATGCCCGCGGCCGTGCTGCTGTCCGTGACCGTCGGCGTGCTGGGGGCCATGACGGCCTTGCTGATCGCGAGCCTGCCGAACGACCTCTACGCCCAAGTCGGCATCGTGGTGCTCATCGGCCTGGCCAGCAAGAACGCCATCCTCATCGTCGAGTTCGCCATGGAAGAGCGCGCTGCCGGCAAGCCCATCCTGGATGCCGCCGCCAACTCCGCACGGCTGAGAATCCGCGCCGTCCTCATGACCAGCTTCGCCTTCATCCTCGGCCTGGTGCCGCTCATCATCGCCAGCGGGGCGGGCGAGGCCAGCCAGCGTGGCGTCGGCACCGCCGTCTTCGGCGGCATGCTCGCCGCCTCGCTCATCGGCGTCTTCTTCATCCCCATGCTCTACGTCGTCTTCCAGCGGCTGCGGGAAAAGCTGCATGGGCCGCCGAAGGAGGCGGGGGTTTCGGTGGCTGAGGGGTGATGGGGGGAATCGAGGCCAGTCTTGTTTGAACCGCCAAGGCGCAAAGGACGCGAAGGGATGTATGGAGGCGCATCCTCCGTTCGGCAGTCGCAGCTCGCCCACTCGCCTGCCAGTCGGCACCGCAATGCCATGGACTTAAGCCGTCCGGCAGTACGCCGGGTGGAATCCGGGCTTGAGCTTGCCGGGTGTCCGGGTGTCCGGGTGTCACGGGTGTCCGGGTGTCAGGTCTTGCCTTTTGCCTGCTCCGAGCTAGGCTTTGTCCATGGCTCGCCCTCTCAGACTCGAATTTCCCTGCGCTCTGTACCACATTACCTCGCGCGGTGACGCGCGCGAGGACATCTATTGGGGTGACGGGGATCGTCGAATGTTCCGTGCCTATCCGGTTGCCTCCCACACCATGCCGCGGGTCCCGCAATGCGGCCGATTTTTCTCATGCACTCGCCGATCCAGGGGTCTGACGGCTCGCGGAAGTGGCTTGTGCCGCAGTTTCGGCTCGAAAACACAACTAGCATGGAATCGTTGGGTCGCAACCGGATAGGCATGGAATGTGCATAGCCCTGCTTGCCGAGGTCTGTGAGCGCTTCAACTGGTGGGGACACGCCTACTGTTTGATGTCTAACCACTATCACCTGCTGATGGAGACGCCAGATGCAAACTTGTCGAAGGGCATGCGGCAACTGAACGGCGTCTACACGCGGCGCTTCAACACGTCACACGGGCGTTGCGGACACGTCTTCCAAGGGCGGTACAAAGCGATCATCGTCCAAAAAGAGACCTACCTGAAGGAGTTGGCGCGTTACATCGTAACTTTTCAATAAGTCGTGGCAGCCTTGGCTGAGGAGATCCGTTAGAGTATTGCCTCGGCCCCGAATCCTGACCTTCGAATCG
>NZ_JAAIJQ010000062.1 GCF_010820565.1 Thiorhodococcus minor
CTCGCCGACGGGACTCGCGCAGGGCGACAACCTTCTCAGCCCGGGCCGTCCCGCTCCGGGTCGCTGTTCCGCCTCGAGTAGCGCCGTTGGCGCACTCGGGCTACGCACGACCCTACGACGAATGACTCTACGGCGTGTGTGACTGCGCTTTGCATATTGCCTGCACGACGAAGGACTCACGTCCTTCGTCATTACGGCAATACGCACGCGCACACGCCTACCCGGGACTACCGGCCTCGCGCTTTGCGCTTCCCTGGCCGGCAGCGTTGGAGCAGTCAGCGGCCAGCGGCCAGCGGAGGACATCATACAGTCGCCGGATTTTCTGGCCGGCCAGCCGCTCACCCCTTGGGTGACCCGGAGAAGACCTGACAGCAGCTCCAAAACAAAGCTCTAAGCTGGCTGCTGGCGGCTGGCAGCTCTTTCTAGGCTGACGTCGCTACCTGACGGAGGCTTGCGGGGAAGCACCCGGGCACCTGCGCCAGAATGGACACGGCGGAAACCGCCACTCGGATTCGCAGTTCAATGGGTCTTCACGGATCAATGGGGCGCGTGAAATTCCGAATGGGGGAGCCCGGAATAGCGCCCGTACCAGGCGACAAACTCGTCCCCGGACATGGGGGCGCCGAGATAGTCGCCCTGTGCCAGACTGCACTGGTGCGCGCGGACGAAGCTCAGGTCGGCCTGGCTTTCGATCCCGACCGCGGTGACCGGGAGCTTCAGCGCCTGACCCAGATGGACGATGACGTCCATGACGGCGGGCATGGTGGACCCGGTATGCAGGCGCTCGAACAGGACGCGGTTGACCGCCAGACCATCCAGCGGAAAGTCCTCGAGCTGGCAGAGGCTCGAGCAACCGAGGCCGAAGTCGTCCATCACCAGTGCGATGCCGAGTGCCTTCAGCCCGCTCAGCAGGCGTTTCGCGCTGCTCGGGCTTTCGAGCAGCGCGGCCTCGCTGACCTGCATGGACAGCGCGCTCGGATCCGCATCCAGCTCGCGGATGAGCGCGGCCAGCTCGGGGAGGAAGCGCGGATGATAGAGCTGATGGCTCGAGACATTGACCGAGATCGGGATCCTCGGCAGCCGCGCCTCTCGCCAGAGGGCCTGCTGGCGGACCGCCTCGCGCACCACCCACTGGCCGATCTCATGGATGACATGGATGGCTTCGGCCATGGGGACGAAGGTGGCGGGAGGGATTGGCGTGCCCCGCGGCTGCGGCCATCGCAGGAGCGCCTCGACGCCAGCCACCCGGCCGCTGGCGATGTCGACCATCGGCTGATAGACCAGCCGCAGCTCATGGTCCGCGACGGCCTGGCGCAGCTGCTGCTCGAGCCGGGCGGTCGTCTCGACCTTGCGGTTGAGCGCCTCGGTCACGAACTGATAACGCCCCGAGCCCATCTGTTTGGCCTGATACATCGCCAGGTCCGCCCGCTGCATCAGCGTGCCCAGCGTGCGTCCATCACGCGGGAAGAGGCTGATCCCGAGGCTTGCGGCACAGGGCAAGGGTTGTCCGTCGATGTCGTAGGGGCGCGCCAGTGTCGCGATGGCCTGGCGGGCCGCGCGCGCGGCTTCCTCCGCGTCGGGAATGTTGGCCATGACCACGACGAACTCATCGCCGCCCAGGCGGGAGACCAGGTCCTCGGCGCGGAAGCTGGTCCGGAGGCGTTGGGCGACCGCCTGCAGCAGCTGGTCGCCCGCCTCATGTCCGAGCAGGTCGTTGACGGCCTTGAAGCGGTCGAGGTCGAAGAAGAGCACGGCCAACTGCGTGCCCGCGCGCTCGGCTCCCGCAATCATGTGCGCCGCGAGCTGATCGAGCAGCGCACGCGATGGGAGACCGGTCAAGGGATCGTGCTGGGCCATGTAGACCGCGCGGTCCTCGCTCTGCTTGCGAAGGGTGACGTCCTGATGCACCAGCAGAACCCGCTCGAGCTGTCCGTCGGGCTGTCCGAGGGTCTCGAGCCGCGTGAGGTTCCAACGGTAGCCGTCGGCGTTATGACGCACGCGGTATTGCAGCTCCGCCGTGTCGACGCGGCTGCGGGCGAAAGCGCGAATGGCGGCGATGACCCGTGGACGGTCTTCGGGGTGGATCCTGTCGCCCCAGCCCTCCAAGGTCATGGCCGGCTCAGGGGGCTCGCGCATGCTGGATGACGGCATGAGCTGGTCGCGGCGCGGATCCCATTCCGCGAACGTCAGCTCGGCGACATCGGCCGCCAGGCGCAAGCGGGCTTGGGCGTCGGACAGGGCCTGCTCGTCGTGCTTGCGCGTGGTGATGTCGATCAGCACGCTGCGCCAGCGTGCCTCGCCGGAAGGGCCTTGGGGCGCTGGGGCCGCCTCCGCGAGGACCCAGATCGGCGGCCCCTCCCCGCCGGCAAGCCGCAGCTCGCAGCGCTGCTGGGCGCCGGTCGAGCGCAACGCCCGCAGGCAGCCGTAGTGGAGGGCGCGATCCTCATCGCAGAGGAAGCGCGAGAACGGCTGACCGAGCAAGGCCGCCCGTGGTGTCGACAGCAGCGCCGCGGCGGCAAGGTTGGCCTCTTCGATGAGCCCCGCCTCGCTCAGGCTCAAATAGCCGACGGGCGCCAGGTCGTAGAGGTCGAAATAGCGCGCGCGCGACGCCTCGAGCTCGGCCTGGGCGCGGCGCAGCTCCTCGTTCTGCAGCTCGAGCTCGATCCGATGGACGTGCAGCTCATGCAGCAGTTGCGCGGCCTCGGCGAGCGTGCTCGGCGCACCTCCTGGCGACGTCCCGCCGAGCCGGCGCTCGGCGCGTGCGCGCAGGCGCGACGCGGTCTGCTCTACCGTCGAGCGGTCCTGGGCAAGCTCATCGGGCTCCTCGGGCTCATCGCCTCGGCGCATGGGACGCTCCTGTCGCGGCACTCCTGTCATCATGGGGTGCGCCTCCCGCGACGCCCGTCAGCAACTGCCTCAGGGTCTCCTGGGCGATGGGCTTGGTGAGATGCGCGTCGAAGCCCGCTGCCTCTGTGCGGGCGATATCCGCTGGCTGTCCCCAGCCGGTCAGGGCCACGAGCCGCGCGGCGCGTCCGCTCGGCGTGCCGCGCAGACGGCGCGCGACCTCGAAGCCATCCATGTCGGGCAGTCCCAGGTCGAGCAAGATCAGGTCTGGACGGAAGGGCTCCAGGAGCGCGAGTGCGCTGCGCCCGTCCGCGGCCCGCTCGACCCTTTGGCCCATGACCTCCAACAGTAAGGCGCAGCTTCTCGCGACATCCGGGTCGTCCTCGACCAGGAGGATGCGATGCGCCGGACAGGGCATCTGCGCCGCCCGCGTCGGCGGCCGGGCTGGCCGCAGCGCCTCGCAGGGCAGACGTGCGCGGAAGGTGCTGCCCTGGCCGAGACCTGGACTGACCGCCTCGACCCTGCCGCCGTGGAGCTGGACGAGCGCCCTGACCAGGGCGAGCCCCATGCCGAGGCCTGCGCCGGCCCCCGCGCTGCCCCGCAAGACGGGATCGAAGATCTGCTCCAAGGACTCCGGCGCCAGTCCGGCGCCCTGGTCGCGCACCTCGATCACGGCCGCGTCGTCGGCCCGATTCAGGGCCAGGACGATCGGCGCCCCCGGCGGACTCAGCTCGCTGGCGTTGCGCAGCAGGTTGACGATGACCTGGGTCAGGCGCACCGCATCGCCGTTCAGGGGCGTGGGTGACGCGGGCAGATCGACCTCGAGGCGTTGGTCCATGGCATCCACTTGGGCGCGCACTTGCTCCAGGGCGCTCAGTGCGCAGTCACGCAGGTCGATGGGCGTGCGCGCGAGCTGGAGGCGACCGCGGTTGATCCGCGAAACGTCGAGCAGATCGTCGACCAGGCGTCCCAGCTGACCGGATTGACGCATCAGGATCGCCGTCATGGGCACGAACCGTCTCGGGAGCAGCGCCTCGCTGCTTTGGAGCACCTCGGCCACGTTGCGGATCGCGGCAAGCGGGTTGCGCAGCTCGTGACCGAGCAGGGCGAGAAAGTCCTCCTTGCGCTCGGCCTCCTCGCGCTGCAGGGCCTCGAGCCTTTTGTGGGCGTCGATGTCGTGCAGGACGGCGAGATATCGCGCCTGAGATGTCTCGGACGCGGGCTCGAGCGACAGGCTCAGTGCGATCCAGGCGTTGGATCCGTCCGGGCGCCTGATGCGCAGCTCGCAGATCGTCTGGGGCTGTGCCTCGCGCACCTGGCGGCGGCAGCGATAGTAGTCGTCCTGATCCTCGGCCTCGACCCATTCGGAGAGTGGCCGTCGGATGAGTGCCTGACGCGGTGCGCCCAGCAGCTTCGCCGCCGCCAGGTTGGCCTGGCTGATCAGGCCGCGCTCGGTGAGGGTCAGATAGCCCACGGGGGCCAGGTCGTAGAGCCCGAAATAGCACGCCCGCGAGGTCTCCAGCTCAGTCTGGGCGGTGCGCAGCTCCTCGTTTTGCAGCTGCAGCTCGACCTGGTGGACACGCAGCTCCTGCACGAGCCGCGCGAGCTCCTCGGGCGTCGCCGAGCCGACGGCGGCGCTGTGCTCGCCAAGGCGTCGCTCGGCACGCTGCCTCAGCGTCGCATCCGCGTCTCGGACGGATCGCGAGGGCGCGACGGCGTCGCCGTGGGTCTCCTGATGCGGTTGTCGATCTGTCATGGCGGTGTCCATTCATGTGCGTTCGATCAGGCATCCGCGCCAATTAGCCAGTTGACTTGGGGTATTCAGCTTCTCCGTGCGCGCGAATCCGGACGCATCAGACGCCCGGCCCGTGGTCTACCTTAGGGTGAACGAGCGGAAGCCAAGTCCAGCGAATCCGCCGCCGGCATTGGTGGACTGCGCTGCGCTTGTCCACCCTACGTCTACCCTGACAGCCAGCGGCGCAGCACGGCGCTCAGCCGTGCCAGCCTCACCGGCTTGGCGAGGAAGTCGCTCATGCCGGCCTCGATGCAGAGGCGGCGATCCTCCTCGAAGGCGTTGGCGGTCATGGCGACGATGGGCAGCGCGGCATGCTCCGGCAGTTGGCGAATGGCGCGCGCGGCCTCCAGCCCGTCCATGACCGGCATCTGCATGTCCATCAAGATCAAGTCGTAGGTCTGCTCGCGAGCCATGCTCAGGGCGATCAGGCCGTCGTCGGCGATATCGACGTTGTAACCCAGGGCTTGGAGCATCTCCTCCGCGACGGCTTGGCTGGTCGGCTCGTCCTCGACGACCAGGATGCGTTGCCCCGCGCCCCGCTCATAGAGGAAGGGCGCCGTGAAGCGCGGCTCCGTTGCCGGGTCGGCGGACACTGGCGCGGCGCCAGGCTGGGCCTTGCGCAGGGGCACGGTCATCCAAAAGCGGCTGCCCTGGCCGGGGCGACTGACGACCCCGACCGCGCCGCCCATCCGCTCGGCCAGGCGCTTGACGATCGCCAGACCCAGACCGGTCCCGCCGTAGCGGCGGGTGATGGAATCATCCGCCTGCGCAAAGGGGGCGAAGATGCGCTGCTGCTCGGCCTCCGTCAGGCCGATGCCTTGGTCCTCGACCTCCAGGCGCAAGCGCAGGGTATCGCCCTCGTCCGCCTCCAGCAGGGCGCGCAGCCAGATGCGGCCTTGGTTGGAGAATTTGACGGCGTTGCCGGCGAAGTTGAGCAGCACCTGGGCGAGGCGCTGCGCATCGCCGAGCAGTTGCGGCGGCAGCGCGGGATCCACCTCCTGCACGAAGCGCAGCCCCTTCGCCTTCGCCTGCGCGTCCAAGAGCCCGATGCAGTGCGCGAGCAGGGTCGCCGGCGACAGCGGCTCGACCGCCAAACTGACCTGATCGGCCTCGATCTTGGAGAAGTCGAGGATCTCCTCGATGAGCTGCAGCAGATGTCTGGCGGCGTTGCCGATCTTGCCGAGCTTGTCGCGCGTGCGCGCATCCGCCGTCTCCCGCAGCAGCAGCTCATCGAAGCCGATGATGGCGTTCAAGGGCGTGCGAATCTCATGGCTCATATTGGCCAGGAAGCGGCTCTTGGCCCGATCCGCGGCCTGTGCCGCGTCGAGCGCGCTACTGAGCAGCTCCGTGCGGGAGGCCACCAGCTCCTGGACGAGCGCTTCGAGATGGCTGCGATGTCGCGCCAGCTCGGCCTCGTCCGCTTTGCGGGCCGTGATGTCGCTGAGCATCACCCGCCACAGGGCGCGGGCTGCGGCCGGATCCTGAACGAGACTCGCCTCCATGTGCACCCAGCGTGTCGCCGCCTCGTTGGCGGCCAGCCGCAGCTCGCACGGCTGCGGCTGTGGCTGCAGCTGCGGCATGGTGTGCTGGCGTCGACGGGAGGCGTAGAAGACATCCTGGTCGTCGGCGTGGATGAAGCCGGAGAGCGGTTGGCCGATCAACTGGGTGCGCGGGGCGCCGAGCAGGTTGGCGGCGGCCAGGTTGGCCTCGGCGATCATGCCGGTCTCGGTGAGGGTGAGATAGCCGATCGGGGCCAGGTCATAGAGATCGAAGTAGCGTGCGCGCGAGGCCTCCAGCTCCGCCTGGGCGGTGCGCAGCTCCTCGTTTTGCAGCTCCAGCTCGACCTGATGGACGCGCAGCTCGTGGACGAGCTGACGCGCGTCCTCCAGGCTCAGGGGCTCGGCCGGTGCCTCCACGGCGCCGCGCAGGTGCGCCTCGGCGCGCTCGCGCAGGCTGGACGCCGGCCCGGTCGCGGCGTCGTGCGTCGGCGCCGCGCCAGGGTGTCGGCTGTCATTCGTCGGCCCTGTCATGCGCTCCTCCATGAGACGGTGTGCTATCCGGTGTGCTATCGGGCTCCGAAGGGGCATCCATGTCCGCATGCACGCGCTGCGTCAGGTCTTCGAAGGCGAGCAGGATGGCCCCGGACTGACCGCCGATCGGCGGCAGACGCCGTGCATTGAGCTGCATGACGCGCCGTCCGAGTCTGGGGAAGTCGTGCTCGATGCGGTAGTCGTCGAAGCTCGCGCCCGGTTGCGCGAGCTTGCCCAGCAGCGCGCGCAGCGCCGGGACGTTCCATTGGCCGCTGCCCAGGTCGCACAGCGGCTTGCCCAGGGTTTCGCGCTCGGTGACCTGGAAGTGGCGATAGAAGCTGCGGTTGGCGGAGACGATGACCGTATCCGGATCCAGCACCACCAAGGGCTCGCGCACGGCATCCACCACGCCCTCCGCGATGGCGCGGGCGCTGCGCAGCTCCTCCTCCATGTGCTTGCGGCTGGAGATGTCGACGAAGGTCATGACAGCGCCCTCGATGACGTTGGCCAGGGTGCGGTAGGGCCCGATGCGCATGAGGAACCAGGTCCCGTCCTGGGTCTGGACCGCTTTCTCCCTGGTCGCCAAGGTGCGCAGCACGCCCTCGATGTCATCCACAAGGTCAGTGTAGTCCACCAGGTTGGACACCAGATCCCCCACTGGTCGGCCGATGTCGCTCGGGATGAGCTTGATGATCTGGGTCATGGCCGGCGTGAAGCGGCTGATGCGCAGCTGATCGTCGACGAAGAGGGTGGCCACGCCGGTGCCGGCGAGCAGGTTGTTCATGTCGTCGTTGGCGCGCGAGAGGTCGGCGACCTTCTGCTGCAGCTCGGCGTTGACGGTCGACAGCTCCTCGTTGACGGATTGCAGCTCTTCCTTGGAGGTCTCCAGCTCCTCGTTCGTGGATTGGAGCTCTTCGTTGACCGACTGCATCTCCTCGTTGGTCGACTTCAGCTCCTCGTTGGAGGTCTCCATCTCCTCGAGCGTCGTCTGCAGATACTCCTCCTTGGCGCGCAGCTCCTGCTCCAGCTCGGCGATGCGCCGGTCGCGCTGGGGGTCGGCTGGCGCCCTCGCGTCCTCGCCGCCGGCTGGCAGGGTCTCCGGGTCCGCCGCGCTCGCCTCCTGAAAGACGATGAGGTAGCGCTCGGCGCGGGTGTCGCTCGCATCCGTGCGCCGCGATCGCCTCACCGGGTGGATGAAGAGGTCGATGCGGGTGAAATCGCCGTTCGTCTTGACCTTCAGCCCGAGCGCCTCGGCGCTGTCCTGTCGCGCGACCGCGCGCTGCAGCGCCGTCGTCAATGGGCGCTGCAGCCCCTCGCGGGCCATCTGGAAGACATTCATGCTCGCCGTGCCGGCGGCCGGCTCGAGATAGAGCCCCGTGCGCCCGTGGATATAACTGATGTCGCCCTTGGCGTTGATCAGCAGCCCGGCAGCGCTGAAGTGCTGCAGGAGCGCGCCCTGGGTGACTGCCCGCAGGTCGGCGTCCGGCGCCTGAGGCGCGGCCGGACCGGACGGCAGCGTCTCCATGTCCGGGCGCGCCAGCGTGGCCGGATCGCCCAGCGGCGCGGGTATGTCGCTAGTCTCCAGACGCCCATAGAGCTTCCACTTGCGATCCAGGGGCGTGAAGCGCGTCAGGGCGTCGCCGATGCTCTCCGAGCTGCCCAGGAAGAGCACGCCGTGGGGATTGAGGGCGTAGTGAAACAGGGGGATGAGCTTGCGCTGCAGGTCCCCGTTCAGATAGATCAGCAGGTTGCGGCAGCTGATGAGATCGATCCGCGAGAAGGGCGGATCGCGGATGAGGTCCTGCTCGGAGAACACCAGCAGGTCTCGGATCACCCGCTGGATGCGATAGACGCCGGCCTCCTCGTCCAAGGTGAAGAAGCGTTTCAGCCGCTCGGGAGAGACATCCGCGGCGATACTGGCCGGATAGGCGCCGGTGCGCGCCCGGCCGATGGCTTGCGCATCCACGTCGGTGGCGAAGATCTGCACCTGAAGAGGCGGCTGGAGGGCGTCCAGGTGCTCCTGCACCAGGATGGCGATGGAATAGGCCTCTTCGCCGGAGGAGCAGCCGCACACCCAGACCCGTAGGGTGCTGCCCGCCGGCTTGGCGGCGAACAGCCTGGGGATGACCTCGGCCTGCAAGACGGCGAAGGCCTCCGGATCGCGAAAGAAGCTGGTGACCCCGATCAGCAGGTCGCGGAAGAGCGCCTGCGTCTCGCCGGGCTCGCGCTGCAGGTAGCGGACATAGTCGTGCTGGCGGTCGATCTGCTGCAGGGCCATGCGCCGCTCGATGCGGCGCACCAGGGTGCTCTGCTTGTATTGGGAGAAGTCGTGCCGGGTGGCGTCGCGCAGCAGCAGACAGATCTTGGTCAGGGCATCCTCGCTCTTGACGGCTGGGGACTCGGCGACCGGCCGCTTGCCGAAGGCGTGCGTCAGGTAGGCCATGAGCCGCTCGGGCATCTCCCCGGGCGGCAGCACCAGATCGGCCAGCCCGGTGGCGATGACGCTGCGCGGCATGCCGTCATAGGCGGCCGTGGTCGGACTTTGGACCATCACCAGTCCGCCCTCGCCCTTGATGGCGCGCGCCCCCAGGGTGCCGTCGCTGCCCGTCCCGGAGAGCACCACGCAGATGGCCCGCTCATGCTGGTCGTCGGCCAGGGAGCGGAAGAAGAAGTCGATCGGCAGACGCAATCCGCGCGGCGCGCTGGGCTCGAGCAGGTGCAGCTTGCCGTTGAACAGGGCCATGTCGAGACCGGGCGGGATGATGTAGGCGCAATCTGGCCTGATGCTCACCCCGTCCTCGACCTCCTGCACCTCCATGCGGGTGTAGCGCCGGACCAGGTCGGTCAGGACGCTCTTGTGATCGGGCGCGAGATGCTGCACGAGCACGAAGGCCATACCGGTCGGCAGGTCCTGCGGAATGGCCGAGAAAAACGCCTCGAAGGCCGCCAGACCGCCCGCCGAGGCGCCGATGCCCACGACTGTAAGGGGGGCTTGGGGGCCGGGCTCGCCCTCAGATGCGGCGGCAGGCTCGCTAGCGGGGGGGTGCTCGGGCGGCCGTTGGCTCTGGGCGCTGTCGTCTGCCTTAGGCGCCTTGCCGTCCCCGTTCGGGTTTGCGCTGGACATCTTGGATGCTCGTTTGGTTGGGGGAGCTTGGGCTCCGATCGACATCCGGTTGAGCCTAGGCAGAGCTGCCAGCTATCAGCAGTCAGCTTAAAGCCTTGTCCTGGAGCTGCTTTTCGGCTTTCGGATCGCTCACCCGACGGGTGAGCCGCTGACCGGTGGAAGAATCCGCCAAGTCGCCGATTTCGCTTCGCCGAAGGCTGACGGCCGCAAGCTAACTGCTCGGTCGAAGTTGAAGGCAGCCTGTCATGGTTTCCAGGCCAACGGATGGACTGCGAAAGCCAGTGTACCCCGCGTCGCGGCCCGCTGGCGGCAAATTCCAAGCCGTGACGGTTATCCATTTCGCTCGCAGACGTCGCTCCAAAGCCATCGCCACGCTGGAGGGATCCTCGCCAGGACCATCTCCCTGAAAGGCCGGTGCACTCAGAGGTGTCTGAATAGTGCGCCCCCTGCTGTCGGGGCGCATTCATTCGTCCTCTCGCCAGCGCCAAGGGCGACTATAGTCGCTCGAGGTCTTTCAACCTAGGTCCGGCGGTTGACCGCTTTGCGCTTCATGCAAGGCCTTGATCACTTTCAAGATCGGGGCGTCCTGCTGGCTCACCCGCCGGGTGGAGGCCGCCCAAGCGCCGGATCTAGGTTCAAACGACCTCTCAGACTCGCGAAGCTGAGCTGCGGGCGTCGATCATCGATTGGCCCGGTATCCCGCAGCAGGTGGACTGCGCTGCGAGACTGTGAGAGTAATCCAAGCGCACCGCGAAGATCGCAGATTGCTGTAGGTTGGGCCGACGCAGGAGGCCCAACAATCAGAGCGTTAGGCTAGCCGCCATGTTGGGCTTCGTACCTCAGCCCAACCTACGCAGAATTTCTTCACAGTCTCTGCGCTTGTCCACCCTCTCGGGAGACAACTGGCCGAAACGATGATCGACGCCTGTCGTTGTAAGTGTTGAGGATGTCGACCTGGGTAATGGGGGCACCCAGATCCGGGCCGAGGATCGCATTGAGGAAATGCACCAAGAACGCACGATTGGACTCCGACCCCAGCAGGGCCTTGAACACGCAGTCAATCTTGGGTCGATCTTGGGGGCGATCGGGTGGTGCATCGCGGATTTAGGGTCAGGTCCCGAATCGTCGCGAGAGCAGTGCGCAACAAAACGACAACCGCCTCTATCCGAGGATGCAACAATTCGAGACCTGCCCCCCTTTCGTGCCCCCCCTTTCGCGGTCAGCTCCCAACAGCAAAGGGCAAGAGGTCGAGCGCATCCGCGGGCGTCACAATGCGGACGTCTGGGACTGCGGTGACCGAGAGGTCGAGCAGATCCTGATCTCCAGATACGATCCAGGATGCCCGGGCCGCCAAGGCTGTGTGAATGAACTTGTCGTCGTCGGGGTCCCGACAATAGGTTTGGGTCGCCAGGCTCGCCGGGATTTCCACCCAGTCGGCCGCAGCGCCGAGGTCGTGCAGGATGCCCTGGCGCAGCTCCCGACTGACATAGCGATCGAACTTCGGTTTCATCAACCGGGTTTCGAGCTCGGCGAAGGTATCGGGCGAGAAGATCGGCACGCCCGCCGCAAGGGCCAGTCTGGTTAGTCGTCCAGGCGCCCCGGCCGGATTGAGCGCGCCGCTGATCCAGACATTGGTGTCGATGACCAACCGATAGGTCGCCCGCCGGCCGGACTCAACTCTCATCGCTGAGCAGGTCGTCCAGTGTCTCCGGCGTTAGCCCGGCGCGACTCGCCGCCTCGGCAGCCTCATCCATGCGGTGCCGCAGACGGTTAGCGTAGAAGGCGCGCATGTCTTCATAGTCCTGCGCGCTGACCAGAACGCCGACCACGCGGGCGTGACGCATCACACGCACGGGCTCACGCTGGGCTCGGTCGAGGAGCTCTCCGAAGTGGATCTCGGCCTCGTTGGCCGACATGGTTTGCATGACTAAGCCGCCCTAATTGCCGTTAAGCCTGCCGGTAGGCTAGTCAAATCGTGCGGTTCGCACAAATCGACCGACGTCGGGTGGGACGGGATCAGGGTACGGCGAGAGCCTCGAGCGCCGCACTTGCAACTGCCTGACGAAAGGCCAAATGACGCGCGCGAAGTGCAGAGACCACCACTGGCTCAGCTTGCGGCTTCTGGTCGACCTGGAGGCCGACCCTCCCAGCGGCCCCGCGCAGGAGCTCGAATGCCCTTCGCTCCCTTGCGGTTCCAATCGTTCGATCTGAACGAGACCCGCTCCTAGCCCGTCAGCGCCGCAAACACCGCAGGCAGCCGCTCGGGCAGCCGCTCGACCTGGTCGACGATGGAGTAGCCGTTCTCGCCGAAGATGCGGGCGACGTAGCGGTCGGCGTCCGGATCCAGGGTCAGACAGTAGGTGTGGATACCGCGCATGCGCAGGTCCTCGACCGCCTTCTTGGCGTCGTGCCTCAGGTACTGCGGGTCGCGCTCGTCGATGTCGGCGGGCTCGCCGTCGGTGACGAGCAGGACCAGGCGTTTCTGGGCCGGCTGCTGGGTGAGGTGCCAGCCGGCGTGGCGGAGTGCCGCGCCCATGCGGGTGGAGAGACCGCCCTTCATGCCGGCCATGCGCGACTTGGCATCGTCGTCATAGGGCTGGTTGAAGTCCTTGAAGCGGTAGTACTGGACGTCGTGGCGGCCATCCGAGGCGAAGCCGTGCACGGCGAAGTTGTCGCCGATGGAGTCGATGGCCCAGGCCAGCAGACCGGTGGACTCGCGGGTGAGGTCGAGAATGCTGGAGGCCTCCTCATAGCCGGGCTCGCCTTCCTTGACGCCGATCTTCTCGTTGGTGGACTCGGACAGGTCCATGAGCACCACGATGGAGAGGTCGCGGATGTGCCTGTTGATGCGGATGTTGATGCGCGGGTCCGGCATGACGCCGCGGCGGATGTCGATCATGGCGCGCACGGCGGCATTCAGGTCCAGCTCCTCGCCTTCCTCGTAGCCGCGCCGGCGCACGATGCCTTGCGGCTGGAGCGCGTCGATCAGGTGGCGGATGCGGCTCGCGACCGGCTTGTGCTTGGTGAGGATCTCGTCCATCAGCTCCGGATCGCCACGGCCCTGACGGCGCTCGAGGATGGTCGCCCAGTCCGGCCGGTAGAGCTGAACGTGATAGTCCCACTCCTGGTAGTGGTAGGGCTCGGAGACCGGCTCCTTGCCCTCCAGCTCGTTGATGGTGCAGGCCTCCTGGTCCAGCCAGAAGGGGGTCGAGAGGGTCCAGATCTCCTGGGCATCGTCGCCGGCCAGCTCGCAGTCGAGCTCGTTGACCATCTCCAGGACGCTGACGTTGCGCCGCACCTGCTGCTGTGAGGCCGGCAGATAGTCCACGCCACGGGTGACGAAGAGGTTCTCGTCGAAATCCCAGACGCAATCGTTGTCGTCCCGATAAGGAAGCGGCATGTCTTCGAGCACGCGCAGGCTAGGGACGGCGGCGACCTGGATGGCGCGGTTGTAGAAGTCCACGCCGGCGAGCCAGCTGATGCGGTTGTCGTCTGCCCGCTCGTCCAGCGCCTTTCGGAAGTCGGCCGCGGCTTCATCGACCAAGGGCTCCGAGTCCTTGTAGTCCGCGTCTAACAAGGCCCGCGCCAAGCGCATCATGAGGTCGAGCAGCGGATGCAGCTGAGCAGACTCTCCCTCCTCCGGCGGCGCGGTGAAGAACTGCAGCCACAGCTTCTTGAGACCCGGGAACTCGCGGATGGCGAGCGCCTCGATGCGGGCATCCTCGAACAGCTCGATGAAGATGCGCTGGACCGGGTTGAGCTGCTCGGCGCTCATGGGCTGGGTGGTATAGACCATGTGCGCGGCGCAGTGGGCGGCGGCGGCGCGGTAGAGCTCCATCCCCGAGATGCCGCGCCAGGCGTCGAAGGCATCCGGCAGGTGGATCTGAAAGTCCTCGATGAAGGGCTTGAAGCCGGTGCGCGACTCATAGTCGCCCGAGGTCGGGCGCATGAAGAAGGCACGCGCCCAGAGCGCGCGCAGATAGAAGTTGAGCTTGCGCTGGTTGTCGACGAAGAGGGTCCCCCGCCGCTCCTTCTGGAGCACCGAGCGCGAGGATTCGGTCTGTAGCCCGAAGTAGGCCATCTGGCCATCGAGATCTCGTGCATGCGCCTGAGCGCCCCAGAGCGCCCAGCGGCGGAGACCGCCGAGGGTCAGCTTGGAGAGCAGCTCGTCCATGTTCTCCATCATCGGCCGCAGACCGCGCGGGGCCTTGCCGGCGAGCTGATGGAGCAGGTTCAGATAGCCGCGCATCACCTCGAAGTCGCCCAGCCGGCTGGCGGCCAGGGGCATGTTGGCCATCATCAGGGTGATGACCGTCCCCGAGGTGTGGGAGGACAGCTTCATCAGGGAGCTGACGATGTCCGGGATGATGTCCTCGCCGACCTCCTTGACCACCCCCGGCATCTCCTGGACATAGGTCAGGACCAGGTCGCGGCCCTTGTTGAGGGTGCACATGGCCTTGATGCCGGTGAGGTAGTGCTCGAGCCCCCGCGGGGACATGACACGCGCAGCCTCTTGATAGCTCGACTCCAGCGCCTGAGCGTGCTCGTGCTCTGGGTCGGCTTTGAGACAGGAAAGGTATTCGCTGAAGTCGATGCTCATCTTTAGTTTGAACCGCAAAGGCGCAAAGAGCGCAAAGATTCTTAATTGGAGAGGATCACGCGTTGAATACCCTGTCGAAGTACTTGGACCTTGAAGTTGATCAAGAGGCCAAGCGGGTGTCGGAGCGTCTTGAGATAGGAGAGCAGCTGGGCCTTGTGGATTGGCAATAGCGCATCGACTGCCTTGAGCTCGACAATCAACGAGCGACCTACCAGCAAGTCCAGCTTGCCTTCACCAACGAGCACACCCTTGTATTCGACAGCCACACCAAGTTGGCGCTGATACTCGATTCCTCGACCTTGTAGCTCGACCGCTAAGGCTGCCTCATAGACGCTTTCGAGAAACCCAGGCCCAAGATACCGATGCACCTCGATCGCAGCACCGATGGTCGCGTGCGCCAATTCCTCGATTTCCCGATTCGGCTCATTCCTAGAATTCAATTCCCTTTGCGTCCTTCGCGCCTTTGCGGTTCAAAGCTCCTCAGAAGTAGGTATTGACGGCCGCGTCCAAGGTATCGCGCATGTCCGGGTCGTCCGTCAGCGGGCCGACGAGGGCCATTTGGGCGGCGGACTGGGGCTCGACGCCCTGGGCGATGAGCTGGGCGGCGTAGACCAGGAGTCGGGTGGACATGCCTTCGTCGAGGCCGTGGCCCTTAAGGTTGCGGCTGCGGTGGGCGATCTGGACCAGCTTTTCGGCGGTCGGCTGATCCACCCCGCCCTCGTGGGCGATGATCTCGGACTCGATCTCGGCAGTCGGGTAGTCGAAGTCGAGCGCGCCGAAACGCTGCTTGGTGGACTGCTTCAGGTCCTTCATGAGGCTCTGATAGCCGGGGTTGTAGGAGATGACGATCTGGAAGTCCGGGTGTGCCTCGACCAGCTCGCCCTTCTTCTCGAGCGGCAGGGTGCGGCGGTGGTCGGTCAGGGGGTGGATGACGACCGTGGTGTCTTGGCGGGCCTCGACGACCTCGTCGAGATAGCAGATGGCGCCGAGGCGGGCGGCGACGGTGAGCGGACCGTCCTGCCATTTGGTGCCGTTGATGTCGAGCAGGAAGCGTCCGACCAGGTCGGAGGCGGTCATGTCCTCGTTGCAGGCCACGGTGATGAGCGGCTTGCCGAGCTTCCAGGCCATGTATTCGACGAAGCGGGTCTTACCGCAGCCGGTCGGCCCCTTGAGCATGACCGGCATCCGCGCGTCGTAGGCCGCCTGGTACATGGCGACTTCGTTGTGGACTGGACAATAGTAGGGCTCTTGCTGAATCAGGTATTGGTCGCGATCGATGTCTGACATGAGTGCAGGTCCTATCTCAAGGTGCGGCGTGCGCGCTTGGTGTGTGATGGCCTCGCTTGCCGCGCATTCGTAGGGTGGACAAGCGTAGCGCAGTCCACCGGCGCCGGTACGGAACTTGGTGGACTGCCCTATCGCTTGTCCACCCTACCGGCTCGGGCGGCCGGCAAAACAAAGCCCCTGCCCCTTCATGTCAGGAAGCAGGGGCTCCGTTAGCCGCGGTCGAATGCCTCGTGCTTAGACGGGCTTGCCGCGGAAGACGACCATCTCGGCGCCCTTGGACTGGGCGTAGTTGTCGAAGCCGATCAGACGCACGTGGTTGTCGGGGTGCGCCTTATGGCAGGCCTCGGCCTCGGCCAGGACGGTATCCACGTCGGTCTCGCCGAACATCGGCAGCTTCCACATGTACCAATAATGATCGAAGGCGTTCTCCGGCTCGGTGTGCTCGACGGCCGGGTTCCAGCCCTTGGAGATGATGTACTCGACCTGCTTACGGATCTGCTCCTGATCCATGGCCGGCAGATAGGAGAAGGTCTCGAACTTACGGCTGTTCACGTCTTCGAGACTGGAGGTGTAGTCCTGCATTTCGCTCATTTGATGTGCACCTGAAATTTGAACCGCAAAGGCGCGAAGGTCGCAAAGATCTCTTTTGATGACTGATTCGCTGAAACCTTCAAGCCCAGGCGGTTGAAACAGTTGGAATCGGAGATGTCGTTCTCGATTGACCGCTCAGCGCAGCAGGCACCTGCTGAAAGAACCTTCGTGCCCTTTGCGCCTTTGCGGTTCGACTCTTACTTATGCGACACGTCCAGCTTGTCGACGGTGTCGAACTCGAACTTGATCTCCTTCCAGGTCTCCATGGCGGCCTTGAGCTCCGGGCTGGAGGCGGCGGCCTTGGTGAGAACCTCTTTACCTTCCTTCTCGATGGCGACGCCCTGGTTGCGCGCCTCGACGCAGGCCTCGAGCGCGACACGGTTGGCGCAGGCGCCGGCCGCATTGCCCCAGGGATGGCCGAGGGTACCGCCACCGAACTGCAGCACGGCGTCGTCGCCGAAGATGGTGACCAGGGCCGGCATGTGCCAGACATGGATACCACCGGAGGCCACCGCGAAGGCACCTGGCATGGCGCCCCAGTCCTGATCGAAGAAGATACCGCGGCTGCGGTCTTCCTTGACATAGGACTCGCGCAGCAGGTCGATCCAGCCCAGGGTCGACTCGCGGTCGCCCTCGAGCTTGCCGACCACGGTGCCCGTGTGAAGGTGGTCGCCGCCCGAGAGACGCAGGATCTTGGTCAGCACGCGGAAGTGGATACCATGGTTCGGGTTGCGGTCGAGCACGGCGTGCATGGCGCGGTGGATGTGCAGCAGCATGCCGTTGTCCTGACACCACTGGGCCAAGCCCGTGTTGGCGCAGAAGCCGCCGGTGATGTAGTCGTGCATGATGATGGGCGCGCCGATCTCCTTGGCGTACTCGGCACGCTTGTACATCTCCTCCGGGGTCGGCGCGGTCACGTTCAGATAGTGACCCTTGCGCTCGCCGGTCTCGCGCTCGGCCTTGTCGATGGCGTCCATGACGAAGTCGAAGCGCTGACGCCAGCGCATGAAGGGCTGGGAGTTGACGTTCTCGTCGTCCTTGGTGAAGTCGAGACCGCCGCGCAGGCACTCGTAGACCGCACGGCCATAGTTCTTGGCCGAGAGACCCAGCTTGGGCTTGATGGTGCAGCCGAGCAGCGGACGGCCGTACTTGTTCATCATGTCGCGCTCGACCTGGATGCCGTGCGGCGGGCCGTTGCAGGTCATGACGTAGGCGATGGGGAAGCGCACGTCCTCGAGGCGCAGGGCGCGCACGGCCTTGAAGCCGAAGACGTTACCGACCAGCGAGGTGAAGACGTTGACCACCGAGCCTTCCTCGAAGAGGTCGATCGGATAGGCGATAAAGGCGTAGAAGGCGTCGTCGTTGCCGGGCACGTCTTCGATGGCGTAGGCGCGGCCCTTGTAATGATCGAGGTCGGTGAGCAGGTCGGTCCAGACCGTGGTCCAGGTGCCGGTGGAGGACTCGGCGGCGACCGCGGCTGCAGCCTCCTCACGCGGGACTCCGGCCTGGGGGATAATCTTGAAGCACGCCAGAATGTCGGTGTCCTTGGGCGTGTAGTTGGGCATCCAGTAGGTCTCGCGGTACTCTTTGACGCCCGCGCTGTAGGTCTTCGCCATCTGAATCCTCCGATAAGGAATTAGGTCTGTGGTGAGTGCCGGCCCCGGCTGCCGATCAGCCCGGGCCTGTCATCTTGAGGCTTCGTCTGTCCCGCGTGCGGCCCGAAACCTGGGTCGAGATTATTAGGAAGAAACCACATAAATACTACTAAATATTGCTTATGAGAAATATAATTCATAGCTTATGGTAAATGGGTTCGATCGGCTGACAGCTCGAGCCAAGATATTGCGGAACAGCCATGCACATCTCACTGCGCCAGCTTCGGGTCTTCGAGGCGGTCGCCCAAAACAATAGCTACACGCGCGCGGCCGAGGAGCTTCATCTCAGCCAGCCCGCCGTCTCCATGCAGGTCAAGCAGCTAGAGGACGAGATCGGCTTACCGCTGTTCGAGCGGCTCGGCAAGCGGGTCGTGCCCACCGAGGCCGGACACGAGCTCTATCATTACAGCCGCGCCATCACCCACTCGCTGATCGAGATGGAAGAGGTCATGGAGTCGCTGAAGGGCATCAACCGCGGCAGCCTGCGCCTGGCCGTCGCGAGCACGGTGAACTACTTCGCCCCGCGTCTCTTGGCCGTCTTTCAGAAGCGCTACCCAGGCATCGCGCTGCGCCTGGACGTCACCAATCGCGAGATGCTGGTGCAGATGCTCGACAGCAACTCGGTCGACCTGGTGCTCATGGGGGTCCCGCCGAAGAACGTCGACGTCGAGGCCGAGGCCTTCATGGACAATCCGCTCGTCGTGGTCGCACCGCCCGATCACCCTTTGGCGAGCGCGCGCGACATCCCGACCGAGCGCCTTTCAGAAGAGGTCTTCGTGATGCGCGAGGAAGGCTCGGGCACGCGCAAGGCCATGCAGCGCTTCTTCGCCGAGCGTGGCATCGAGATCCGCCACGGCATGCAGATGACCCGCAACGAGGCGGTGAAACAGGCGGTGCGGTCCGGTCTCGGTCTCAGCGTGGTCTCGCTGCATACCATCGAGCTCGAGCTTGAGACGCGACGCCTGGTGATCCTGAACGTGCAGGGCTTCCCGGACCGCCGCCAGTGGTACCTGGTCTACAGGCGCGGCAAGCGACTCTCCCCAGCGGCGAGTGCCTTCCGCGACTTCGTGCGGGCCGAGGCCGCCAAGATCGCCGCCCCCATCGCCGCCGTCTAGGCCAGCGCTCCCCACGCTTGGCCGCGGGCGCCGCGCCGGGATGACCCTTGCCTGCGGCGACCGTCCCGAGCGGTTGCGATTACTCCAGACACTGGCCACCGGTTTCGACTAAACTACAGCGCTTGCCATGACGCTACCCGCTTTGCCCATCATGCCACACCGCCCCCACAGCGATTCAGGTGCCTCCCTGCACCGCCGCCCACTCCTCGACGGCATCGACGACCCGGCCGAGCTGCGCGCCTTGTCGCAAAATCAGCTCCCGGAGGTCGCCAGCGAGCTGCGGAGCTTTCTGATCGAGTGCGTATCCCAGACCGGCGGCCATCTCGCTGCAGGGCTCGGCGTCGTCGAGCTGACGATCGGCCTGCACTACATCTTCGACACGCCCTACGATCGCATCGTCTGGGACGTCGGCCATCAGGCCTACCCGCACAAAATCCTGACCGGGCGCCGCGACCGCATGTGCACCCTGCGCCAGAAGCATGGCGTCTCGGGTTTTCCCAAGCGCAGCGAAAGCGAGTACGACACTTTCGGCGTCGGCCACTCCAGCACCTCCATCGGCGCCGCGCTCGGCATGGCGCTGGCGGCCCAGCAGCGCGGCGAGCGGCGCACGGTCATCGCCGTCATCGGCGACGGTGCGCTCGGCGCGGGCATGGCCTTCGAGGCGCTGAATCATGCCGGCTCCATGGATATCGACCTGGTCGTCATTCTCAACGACAACGAGATGTCCATCTCACCGCCCGTCGGTGCCATCAGCAACCACCTTGCCCGCCTGCTCTCCGGCAAGATCTATACGACCATGCGCGAAGGCAGTAAGACCGCACTGCGCGGCATGCCCAACCTGCGGCATCTGGTCGGACGCTGGGAAGAGCACATGAAGGGCATGGTCATGCCCAGCACACTGTTCGAAGAGCTCGGCTTCAACTACATCGGCCCGGTCGACGGCCACGATATCGACGGGCTCCTGCGCACCCTGCGCAACATCAAGGACATGCCGGGCCAACGCCTGCTGCACGTCGTCACCAAGAAGGGACGCGGCTTCGAGCCCGCCGAGGGACAGCCCGTGACCTACCACGGCGTCACGCCCTTCGACCGCCACACGGGCGAGCTGCGCAAGGGCAAGAGCAAGGGCCCGAGCTACACGCAGGTGTTCGGCGGATGGCTGTGCGACGCCGCGGCGGAAGACGACCGCCTCATCGGCATCACCCCGGCCATGTGCGAGGGCTCCGGACTCACCGCCTTCTCCAAGCGCTTCCCGGACCGCTTCTTCGACGTCGGCATCGCCGAGCAGCACGCGGTCACCCTGGCCGCGGGCATCGCCTGCGAAGGCCTCAAGCCTGTGGTCGCCATCTACTCCAGCTTCCTCCAGCGTGCGTACGACCAGCTCATCCACGACGTCGCGCTGCAGAACCTCGACGTCACCCTCGCCGTCGACCGCGGCGGACTCGTCGGCGCCGATGGCGCCACCCACGCCGGCAGCTTCGACCTCAGCTTCAGCCGCCCGATCCCGAATCTCGTGATCCTGGCGCCGTCGAACGAGAACGAATGCCGCCAGATGCTCAAGACGGCCTACGAGCACCCAGGCCCGGCGATGGTGCGCTACCCGCGCGGCACCGGCCCAGGTGTCCAGATCGACCCGCACGCGCCCGCGCTGCCGATCGGCAAGGGCGAGCTGCTGCGCCAAGGCCGCCGCGTCGCCCTACTGGCCTTCGGCAGCATGGTTCCGCCCGCGTTGAAGGTCGGCGAGGAGCTGGACGCGACCGTCGCCAACATGCGCTTCGTCAAGCCGCTCGACGAGGCCTTGATCAAGGAGCTGGCACTGACCCATGAGGTCCTGGTGACCGTCGAGGAGAACGCAATCGCCGGCGGTGCCGGCAGCGCTGTTGCCGAGACCCTGGCGACGCAAGGCATTGCCATCCGCTGTCTCCACCTCGGGCTGCCCGATCGCTACATCGATCATGCCGAGCACGCCGAGCAGCTCGCGGCCGTCGGACTCGACCCCGCCGGCATCCTTGCCAGCGTCCGCGCGGAGCTAGGCCGCTTGGGCGAGAGCAGCGGCGCGGACGACGCCGAGCCAACGCACCGGCAAAGCCTCGGCGTCTGAGGCACCGCGCCGAGCTGTCGTTTCACGCCAACTCAGCAGCACCGCCCATGCCCAGGCGCGGGCGGTCACGGAGAGAGATCGAGCCATGCTGGACGTCCAGCCCATCCCCGCCTTCTCCGATAACTACATCTGGCTCCTGAGCGAAAGCAAGGGAGCTGCCGCCGTCGTCGACCCGGGCGATGCCGACCCGGTGCTCGCGCGACTGCGCGAGACCGGCCTCAGGCTCACGGCCATCCTCGTCACACACCACCACCAGGACCACACCGGCGGCATCGAGGAGCTGATGGCCGCCTACCCGGGCGTTCGGAGCTACGGCCCGAGGGACAGGCGCATCCGCGGGCTCACCGATCCCGTCGGCGAAGGCGAGACCTTTCAGCCCGCGGGCCTCGACACCCGGCTGGGGGTCATGGAGGTCCCGGGACACACCTCGAGCCATATCGCCTTTCTCGGAGATGGCCGGCTCTTCTGCGGCGACACCCTCTTCGCCGCCGGCTGCGGCCGCGTCTTCGACGGCACCTTCGAGCAGCTCGCGCACTCGCTCGAGCGCATCGGCGCCCTGCCCGGCTCGACGCTCTGCTACTGCGCGCACGAGTACACCCTGGCGAACCTCGGCTTCGCCGCATGGGTCGAGCCCCAGAGCGCCGCCTTGTCCGCACGCATCGAGACGGCGCAGCAGCTGCGCGAGCAGGGTGAGCCGACGGTCCCGTCCGGGCTCGACCTCGAGCTCGGCACCAATCCCTTCCTGCGCACGCGCGAGCCGAGCGTGATCGCGGCTGCGGAGGCCTACACCGGCCGCGGACTCTCCACCGCGAGCGAGGTCTTCACGGCCTTACGCCGCTGGAAGGACGAGAAGTACGACTGACAGCCGCGACCGGCTGACACAGCCGCAGCAGAGATCGCGCGGGAGCGCCACCCCGGCGCGACGCGGCCCGCGCCGAGCACCCCAGTCGCGGCGGGGCGTAGCTCCCACGAAGCCAGCGGCCGACCCAAGCGAGGTCTACTGGAGATGAGCGCTCAAGACGACCGTCCGGCCAGCGGCACATCAAAGATCCAGTTCGGGATAGGTGACTGTCCACTTGGGCAGGTCTTGGTGGCTACCCGCCCGCCAGGCATCTGCGCCATCTTTCTCGGCGATGACCAAAGTCGCCTCAGGCTCGAGCTGCGTCGCACCTTTCCAGGCATCCGGCTGATCCCCGCCCATGAGCGATGCGCCGAGCACCTGCAACAGACCCGCGCGCTGATCGAGCGCCCCGGCACTAGGCTCGAGCAGCCGCTCGACATCCAAGGCACGCCATTTCAGCGGCGCGTTTGGGCAGCCCTGCAGCAGATCCCGCCGGGTGAGACCCTGAGCTACGCACAGGTCGCCGAGCGCATCGGCGCGCCAAGGTCGGCACGTGCCGTCGCCCAAGCCTGCGCCTCCAACCTCCTGGCGATCGCCGTGCCCTGTCACCGGGTCGTGCGGGCGGATGGCCGGCACTCCGGCTATCGCTGGGGCGTTGAGCGCAAGCGCGCCCTCTTGGCGCGAGAGCTGGGGATCGCGACCCTCAGCGTCTCGGCCTCATAGCGCATCGGACGATCGTCCCCCATCCGCGCGAGCATCGGCGAAACACTCTCCGCACCCTCGCCCAATTAGGTATTTTCCCGCACTGTCAAGTGCTTGACACCTGATTTCGAAGCCATCCCCGAGCCTGTGCACATCTCCAGCTGTACAGACGAGACGGCGTGTCAGATTTGTCAAGCCGCCGTTCGCGACGCACCCTCCAACGGCCCCGCCAACGAGCGGAAACCCATGGGCACAAAGGATTAAATTCATTAAGAAACAGATGCTTAAATACACGAAGCCAGGAGCAGTGTCACGCATCCCTTGACGTGCACAAGCCCACTGTGGTCGCAATTCGCACACTGAGTTTATGCACATTTCCTGTGACTAATTCTGTGGATAAACTCTGAACGAAGGTCGCAAAGGCGCGCCTGGCTTGCACTGCTGTCAAATCGCGCAGGATTTGACCACTTTATGACAGCGAGCCCGCTTCGTGGATGCCAGAGGGCCGCCTTGAGGAGGTGCGCGCCCGGAGCCCGACCACTCAGAGCAATCCGTCATCCGCGGCCGATTCGGCAAACTTGAAGCTAATCAGGACCTCGATGTATCGGGCACGGATGCCGCGATCCAGGTCGTCGATCTGGACCACCTGGGTGAAGCGTCCACTGGTATCGAAGATGTGTCGGCAGATATCCATGCCCCAGTCCACGGTGACCAGGGCCCATCCTCGCTGATGGGATTGCCGTGGTAGATGGGCGGCTCCAGGTGCTCGACACGGCCATCCTCCAACAGGCGCGCGCGCCGCCGCGAGGGCGCCGTCTTGTTGACCAAGGGGACCGTAAAGATGTGGGCGCCTCCCGGGCGCAGCGTGCGGGCGATCTCCCGGAACGCCAGCGCCGGATGGAAGACGTGCTCGAGCACGTCCTGGGTGACGTGAAGGTCGACGCTCTCATCCGCGAAGGTCAGAGATTCGAGGTTCTCGCAGCGGACACCGCGCACCCGGGAGCCAGGCGTCTCGCCCGGAAACTAGTGCGAGGGGATGTACTGGCCGCACTCCGTCGCGAGGCACTGGCTCGCCCCGCGCGGCTCCGGAGAGGATTCGTGGATGACCAGATCGCGCCAGCTAGGATGGTAGGCCGCCAGGACCGACATGAGCGCCCGCTCGCGTGGCAGACTGCCGCAGCTCGGGCAGAGATAGTGGTTGCGCAGCCAGGCTTCCCGCGACACGAAGGTGACCTCCCGCCGACACGCCGGGCAGCGCCCGCGATTGCTGAGCACGGGCCGCTTGAGCCTGGTCGCCAATCGCGCAGGCTTCGCCTTCTCGAGTAGCCCTGCCATCCGCCGTCCTCGTTGCATCCTTCGGGTGCGCGAAGTCTAGCGAAGCCTCGGTGGCGAAGCCCAGCCCCCGAGGCGAAGCGACCCAGGGCCTCAGACTTTACAATGGCCGATCTGCAGCTGAATGTCCGCAGCCAATCGCGCCAGCTCCTCGCTGGCCTGGGCGAGGTGCTCGGAGCCGGACGCGGTCTGGTGCACGGCCTCAGTGATGGCATGGACGTTCCGGTTGATCTCCTCGGCCACTGCGGACTGCTCCTCCGCGGCGCTGGCGATCTGGGTGTTCATGTCGTTGACCGCGGTCACGGACCGGCTGATGCTCTTGAAGGACTCGCTCGCCCGGCGTGCGTGCTCGATACTTTCACCCGCGCGCTCCTCGCTCTTACCGATGGCCTGAACGACCGTTGCCGAGCCGGTCTGAACGCGCTCGATCTTATTGCGAATGTAGTCGAAGATCGGCCGGGTCATCGCCTTCAGGCGCTCGCGGTCGTCTTGCGCGAACGCCTGCTGGATCTCCGGAATCTGCGCGATCGCGGCGCTCAGCGCCTGGGCCTCCTCGCCCTTGCTCGCAATCGCACTCGTCAGCGCATCATAGTGATCTTCCAGCTCGCGCAGCTCGGCGCGGTCCGAGATCGCGGCCAGCTTCGACAGTGCGATCGGCAAGATCAAACCGATGGTCAGCACAATGACCAGGCCGGAGCCGATCAAGACGCGTCGGCCGATACTCAGATTCTTCAGCACTTACCCCCTCCCTTCCTTCGATTCCGCTTACGTCTCTGCCCCGCATCGCTCGAGCCCACCCGAGCGGATCCAGTCCAGCCCGGCAGCGCGGGACGTAACAACAGTTGAGGGCTTCACTCAAGGCGTGTCTGCATGAAGATAGACAGCGGGGCTCGGATTGCCAGGCGCGAGGCCCGAGGCCAAGGGACAGACAGCGCCGAGCACGCTTGAGAGCTCGGGCGAGAGAAAGCCCTCATGCAGAGCATTCCGCCTGAAGAAGACTGGGCTGCCCTGAAGCCAACACAAGGATCACGTCGCGACAGGGCCGCGACACTGGGGATGCGAAAGGGCGCGAGCCGCCACCCGTCCCCGACGCCGAGGTGATTTCCGGGAAACAGATTCCCCGTAGATGGGCAAAGCGCAGCGTGCCCATCGTCCAGGCGCCTGAGCGACCTGGGTGGGCACGCCCCACACACGTCTTCCCCATGCGCGCCGGCGTGCCAGGGGCTTTGCCCATCCGACTGGAGGCGCTGTTCTGGGCAGGGTCATTTCAGGAAATCACCCGAGAGCACGCCGAGACAGGAGCAGCCGACTTCCGGGGCAGCGACCAGGCCAAGGCCATCTTCGCGAAGTACGGACTCTGATGACCAGGCTGATCGCCTGGCACCCGCCTCGCTCACGCTGAGCCTGCAGGTCACGGGCGTGGTGCTGCTGCTCTTTCTGGTCTTCGGAATCGCGCTGGGCTACCTCCTGAGTCAGCCGATCCGGCTCAGGGGAGTGCTGGATGGCGTCATCTCGCCGCCACTGGTCTTCCCGCCCATCGCCATCGGCTTCTTCCTGCTGATGGCCTTCGGGCGTCATGGCATCATCGGGGGCTGGCTGCACCAGACGCCGGACTGGGACCTGGTGTTCTCCTTTCAGGCGCTCGTGCTCGCCTCCTTCGTAGCCGGGCTGCCGCTGGCGCTCGAGCCCATCCAGTCCGCCATCGAGGGCAGCGCCCGGGACCTGATCGAGGCCGCCCGTTCTCCTGGGGCTGGTCTCCTTGAGCCTCATCTTCCTGCTGCGCAGACTGGGGCGCCTCTGATGCCGGACTTGCAAGCAAACCTCGGCTTCAGAAGCACGGGCTTCAGCCTGGACCTCGATCTCACCGTCCCCGCAGATGGGATCACCGCACTGCTCGGCCACTCAGGCTGCGGCAAGAAAACCTTGCTGCGCCTGCTCGCCAGGCTCAAGACACCGCGCCTGAGTCGGACCCGGCACGGCGACGCCGAGTTGGCGCGCCTGCTCGGCTGGCCGAGCACCCTATCGGCCCGCACCTGGGATCGGGACGCCGCCCGCGACGCTTGGGGAAAGGTCGCGGCCGGCATCGCCCCCTTGCTGCGGCACCCTGAGGTCGTCGCCATCCTCCCGGACGGACCGACGCCGACCACCGGACAAGGGCTGCCCGTCGAGGTCGCCCGCGTGACCGACATGGGCAGCGACCATGCCCTGAGCTACCGGCTCGCGATCCCGCCCGAATGCGTAATCCCATTGCGCGAGCGCACAGTCACGCCAAACTTGACCAATCCGAACCCTCGACAGGCTTGAAGAGAGACCACGCCCCATGATGACCCCGCCCGTTCTGAGCGACCAAGAGCTGCACGCATTGCTGAGCGAAGATGTCCCCTTTGGCGACCTGACGACAGAGTCGCTCGGCATCGGCGCCAAGCTCGGTCAGATCCGCTTCTTCGCCCGTGACCCCATGGTCGCCTGTGGTATCGAGGAGGCCGTGCGCATGTTCCAGCTCTGCGGCGCCGAGGCCGAGGCACGCCTGGCATCCGGCGCGGATGCCACGCCCGAGACCCTGCTGCTCGAGGCGAGCGGCAGCGCCAGCGCCCTGCATCAGGGCTGGAAGGCCGCGCAGACCCTGATCGAGTGGTGCTCGGGGATCTCCAGCCGCGCCGCCGAGATCGTCACGGCGGCGCGGCGCGGCAGCCCGGACGCCATGGTCGCCGGCACCCGTAAGAACGTCCCGGGCACGCGGCGGCTCGCCGTCAAGGCCTTCAAGGCCGGCGGCGCCATCATGCACCGCAACGGGCTGTCCGAGACCCTGCTGGTGTTCGCCGAGCACCGCCAGTTCATCGGCGACGAGACGCCCGCACAGACCGTCGCGCGGCTGCGGCGCCAGTGCCCGGAGAAGCGCGTGGTCGTCGAGGTCGCCACGCCCGACGAAGCGCTCGCCTGGGCCGAGGCCGATGTGCTGCAGCTCGAGAAGTTCTCGCCAAAGGCCGTCGCCGAGGTCGCCAAGGCACTCGCGGCGCGCGGCTCGAGCGCCATCGTCGCCGCGGCCGGGGGCGTCAACGCCAAGAACGCGGAAGACTACGCGCGCGCGGGCGCCAAGCTCCTGGTGACCACGGCGCCTCACCTGGCCCCGCCCCGCGATGTCCAGGTGCGCTTCTTCAGCTGAAATGCTGCTGGCCAGCCGCCAGCGGCCCGCTTTTCGGCATCAGTCTGCCGGCTCGCCACGGCCCCCCGTGCTCACCCACTGGGCCGGGACGTCAATCAGCGAAAACCTCTGCAGAGCAGCCGCTGGAAGCCGATCGCTGGCGGCTGACTGCACTGTCTAACCGGAGAGACTGCGATGGCGAGCGCGAGATGCCTCTCCGGCCACGAGCCCGAACGGACCCGTCGAAGCCCGCTAGACAGCTGCCTCCCGAGCTGGTCGTCGCTGCTCCCCACGGAGTGGCGGCGCCACGTCGTCATGCCGCGCGCCTTCCCTGTCCATCAGCCTAACTAGAGCAGTCAGCTTCCAGCTCCCAGCCGCCAGCGGAGGAACGTCATACCGTTGCCGGATTTTCTGGCCGACCAGCCGCTCACCCGTTGGGTGACTCAGCGAAGACCTGAAAGCAGCGCCAAGACAAAGCTTTAAGCTGGCTGCTGGTGGCTGGCAGCTCTCTTTAGGATCATGAGCAAGAGATCGCGGCACGACGCGTCCTGGGCTACGGCAGCCGTGGCAACTCGTGCTTCTACACCCACGACGATCGCCAGATGGACGTCCGCTCGGACGACGACGAGGACCTCTATCAGGCACTCGCCTACAGCGAGTCCATCACCGCCTGGCGGCTGAGCGGCCGCCGCTGGCTCGTCCATCGCCGCGTCGAGCCCTTGGGAGAAGAAGGGGAATCGGGGTCGAGCTTCAGCCTGGAGGGACGGATGCCGGGCTGAGCCGATGCGGACTGAACGACCTAGGCCACGACCGTTGTGCGACATCCGGCAGGTCAGCCGGCACCGCGCAGGTCTCCGGCCAGCTCCCCCAGAATCTCGCCCAACGCCTGACCATAGCCCCGGGCCAGCGCCTCGGGGGACGCCTCCGGCAAGTCGAGGCGCCGACCGATGGTCCGCTGCCAGCTCACCCGCGTGCTGACACCTGTGAGATCGATGAGCGCAAACTGGATCTCCATGACGGCAGCGGGCGCGCGGCCCGGCCGGAAATCACCGTAGAGCTTGGTGATGGTCGCCTCGAGCACATCCTCGGCGCGCGTCCCGCTGTCCGGCTGCATCACGGCCTCGAAGAGCCCCGCGGCGCCGAGCCACTGGGCCATGGCGACGCCGATCATGTCTCCCGGCTCCGCCATGAAGGCATGGTAGAAATCGGCGACATAGCGCACGTCGTCCAGCCGGAAGACCAGCTCCCTGCCTGCGAAGGCGGGGGCGACGCGCACCTTGCCGACGCGCAGCGTCCGCGGGCGGGGCATGCCGGCGCGTGCAGGCGCAGGCGGCTCCATCACATAGGTGGTGGCTTGGGGGGTGGGCTTGCCGATCGCGCAGCCGCCAAGCAGCGCGGCCAAGCCCGAGACGAGAAGCCAGCGCCGCCAGGCGCGCGCCATTCCTAATCGCTCCATGGAAGCTCGACCTTCTCCGGTGGACCGCCAAAGATGAAACCACTTGGATGACGCTTCACGCTCTCGGAAAGCGCGCGGAGGTTGTCGGCCGTCGCGCGCAGATCTCGAACCATGACCCGGACGTCGTACTGATTGTCGCCGACCAGGGCGTCGATCCGCTGAATGGCGCGGTCCAGATCCTTGACGACACGCTCGATGCTCCCGGACTCCGCCAAGTCCCGCAAGCGCCCGCTCAGGGCGGCCGAATTCGCCACCGTCTGCTCGATCCCCGGGGCGGCGAGGAGCGCATCGAGCCTAGAGGCGGCGGACGCGATGTTGCGCACCGCCGCATCCACCGGCGCCTCCGCCAGTGCGCCGTCCAGGCGGGCCAGGGTCGTGCGCGCCTCCTGCAAGACCGCCGCGATATCGGCCGAAAGAGTGCTCACCGGCAGCTCGGCGAGCTTGGTATTGAGCGTCGCCACCAGGACGTTCAGATTCTCGCCCAAGGCCTGGATATCCGTCTCGTCCAGGCTGGCCATGAGCTTCTGGAGCTTGCCGATGATCTGCCCGGCAATGCTCGGCGCCGAGGGCACATAGGGATGCCTGGGCGTCCAAGCGATCTCCAGCGGCGGATGCTTCGCCGGCGCGAAGAAGTCGAGCGAGAGATACTGTTGGCCCGTCACGCCGGCGAGCTGGGTCTGGGCGCGCAGACCGCGCTTGATATAGGCATCCAGCTCCTCGTGCCACTGCTCGACCTGGCCCGGATCGCCCGAGACCTTGGCCTCGACCACGATGTAGCCCTTGCGCTGGTCCACCGGGACATCCTGCTCATAGATGGCACCTGAGCCCGCGATGGCCGAGACCTGCCCCAGGGGAACGCCGCGAAACTGCACGGGCGCCCCGATCTCCAGCCCGGCCACGGAGCCGTCGAAATAGGTTTCGAAGACGAAGCTCGGCTGAAACAGCGAGCGGCCGCCGAGGACGAAGAGGATGGCCATCAGCGTGACGAGCGACAGGATGACGAAGAGTCCGAGCCGGAAGAGTCCCTTGCCCTCGTCCATGCCTAGCTCCCTCGGGAAATCGCGGGCGCATCCGGCCTGCGGTTGAAGAACTGCCGCACCCGCTCGTCCCCGCTGCGGTCGCGCAGCTCGGACGGCACACCCTCGGCGATGATGCGGCGCGCGTCGGCGTCCAGCATCACGGCGCGGTCGGCGATCTCGAGGATACTCTGCAGTTCATGTGTCACGACGACGAAGGTTAGCCCGAGGCTGTCGCGCAGGCCCAGGATGGTGCGATCCAGATTGGCGGCGGTGATGGGATCCAGCCCCGCGGAGGGCTCGTCGAGCATGAGAATCTCCGCGCCGAGCGCCATCGCCCTGGCGATACCCGCGCGCTTGAGCATCCCGCCCGAGAGCTCCGCCGGCATGAGCGATTGCGCATCCGCCATCTCGACCTGATGCAGCAGCATGCGGGCGATCAGATTCTTCTGCTCCAGACCGATATCGGTAAACTCGTCGAGGGGGAAGCGCACGTTCTCCAGCACCGTCAACGAGCCGAACAAGGCGCCGGCCTGATACATGACCCCAAGACCACGCTGCAGACGCGCCCTCTGCGTCGATCCTGCACGAACGATGCTTTCCCCGGCGATGAGGACGTCGCCCGCCATGGGCTGGTAGAGCCCGATCATATTCTTCATCAGGCTCGACTTACCGCACCCGGATCCGCCCAGGATCACCAGGATCTCGCCGCGCCACACGTCGAATGACGCCCCTTCCAGCAAGACCCGGCTGCCATAACCGATCTTGAGGTCGCGGACGCTGACGGCCGGCGTCGTCGGTGCATTGGCGGTAGCCTCATCCCCGTCCATGCGCCTACCCGTCTCAGCTGCTGATCAGCACGGTGAAGAGGCCGTCGAGCACGACGATCCAGACGATGCTGGTCACCACGGCGCTGGTCGCCGAGAGCCCCACCGAGGTCGCGCCCGCCCCCGTCGCCAGCCCCCGCTGACAGCCGATGGCGGCAATCGCGAGCCCGAAGATCGCCGCCTTGGCCAAGCCGACGAGAAAATCCTCGATCCCGACGGCACCGAGCAAGTGGTTATAGAACTGCACGAAACCGATATTGAAGCCCGCCAGCACCAAGGCGCCACCAAAGATGCCCACCACGTCGGCGAGCACCGTCAGCAAGGGGACGACCAAGACGGCGGCGATGAGCCTTGGCAGCACGAGAAACCGCAATGGGTCGAGCCCGAAGGTCACAATGGCGCTCACCTCCTCGTTGACCTTCTGCGTACCGATCTGCGCCGCGAAGGCCGCGCCCGTGCGACCGGCGAAGACGATCGCCGTCATGAGCGCGCCCAGCTCCCGCAGCACGGCGACCCCCACGCCGTCGACCACGAAGATGACGGCACCGAACTGCTGCGCCACCAGCCCGATCTCGAAGGCGATGATTACCCCCATCAGGAAGCCGATGAGGAGCACGATCGGAACGGCATTGGCGCCAGCCTCCGCGGCAACGCTCAGCACCTCTCCCCAGCGAATGATGCCGCGCCGAGGGATGGCCTGCAGCAGCGCGACTCCGCAGTCCGCCAGAAAGGTCAGCATCCGCGCCGCGGCGGAAAGCTGCGCCAGCGTGGCCCGGCCGATCCGCTCGATGGCACCGAGCCCCCGTCCTCCGCGTGCCGGCTCCTCGAGCTCGACGGGATCATAGCTGGGGATCAAGGCCGCGAGGCTGGGATCCAGGCCACGGATCTCGACCTCGGCGCCCGCGGGCCGACGCCCGCGCTGCAGATCGTAGATCAGGGCGATCCCAGTCGCGTCGATGTACTCCAGCCGTGAGGCATCGATGACGATCGGACGGTCTGGGTTGCGGGCCAGCGCCTGCGCCGCCTCCGCCCAGATCGAGCCGACGGTATGAACCGTGACTCGCCCTTTCAGGGAGAAGGTCACGACATCGACATCCATCACATCAGCCGCCGGCCTGCTCACGATAAGGACTCCGAGCCGAAAACGCGTCCGAGTAGTGGTGGCCCAAGGACCAAGCAGCGGACCTAGCGACCCGCAGTCTCGGGGATTCGCACACGAACAGATCGTAACGCGCCACCTACTCCCTATCCAGCGACCGCTCGACCGAAAGCCACGGCGCAGCGCGGATGACCCTTTCGCCTCATTCCAGGACCCCGAAGTCAAGACCTCGAGGCTCCTGGCCGAATGACGACAGCATCCAGCTTGGTCAGCTCCGCCTGTGCGCATCGATGAAAATATACACGCCAAAGAGATCAGTATTTATACCCAGATCTCGCGCGAAGAACTCGAAGCTCCGCGTCGCCTGATGACAACCTCGGCCTTGGGCGCCATCTCCGCGAATGGAGTATCAATAATGACGCACACACCAGAGGGCTAGGTATTTGTGCCCATAGGTTAAACACAGCTCGGCGTCATATGATTAGGTGGGAGGTAAAAACAAATTCGCCCACTGGTCATGCGCTTCCGGGTTGGGTTTGTATACGCCGTACACGTAGCGAGGCGATTCGCCTGCGAGCCTCACCATTGCATCTCCAAATTTGCTTAGTCCAGCGAGCACTGAGCCCGACTGGCTCAGGCGGTTTCATCATAGCGACATCGAGTATGTACGAGTCATTCTACGGCTTTGACAAGAAACCCTTTTCACTGATGCCTGAGCCTGCCTTCCTGTTCATGACGGAGCAGCACAAGCAGGCGTTGACGGTGCTTGAATATGGTTTGTCGAACCAGGTCGGATTCATTGTTCTGACTGGCGAGATCGGCGCTGGAAAGACCACGCTCGCTCATTACCTGTTCCATGAGATCGATGACAGTTTCACTGTTGGCTTCATCCGCCAGACGCATCAGTCCTTCGGCAATCTGATGGATTGGGTGAGCATGGCTTTCGGCCTGGAATGCGCCGGAAGCCCCCATGAGATACTCGCTGATTTCACCGCATTTCTAATTCAAGAGTACGCGGCGGGGAGACGCGTCTTGCTCATTCTCGACGAAGCTCAGAATTTGAGCTCCGAGCAGCTCGAGCAGCTTCGGCTCCTGTCAAATATCAACGCCGATCAGGACTTTGTGATGCAGATCATGCTGCTGGGGCAGCCCGGTCTGCGTGATCTCTTGCGTGAGCCAAGCCTAGAGCAGTTCGCACAAAGGATTGCCGCCTCATTTCACCTCGGCGGAATGAGTCCTGAGGAAACGCAAGGCTATATTCATCACCGCATTCTTGCGGCTGGATCTCAAGACCTGGTCTTCACGCCGGAGGCCTGTGCGGTCGTTCATCGGACGAGCAAAGGGCTCCCCAGACTGGTCAATCTGATCTGCGACACCGCACTCGTCTATGGCTATGGCGCTGGCGCTCTGCGGATCGACGCCGCTCTGGCGAGCGACTTCATCGACGCGCATCTGCCCTACCTTCTAGTGCCGATCGACGCGACGAAAGCTCCCCAGAACGGGAGGGAGCCGGCTCCGCAGCCACAGTTGCGGCAGATCGCGCCCGCGTCGAGGCCCTCAGCCAAGCTCTCGGCCACCCGAGTCGTCCATATCGACGCATCCACTCGTGTCAAGCCGCCCGCGCAGCTGCAGCCGGCCCTGCAGCAACGCGCGGGCAGCGGCCAAGAAAGAACGCTTCACGCGGCTCACGCAGCCCGCTGGGTCGTTGGAGCAGCCCCGATCGTCGAGGCCCCCAGAGAGTCCGAGTCATTCCAGTTCGATCGCCAGAGCGAGCACGCGAAAGAGGCCCTGGAGACCCAGCCAGGCGCGCTCGGCCCGATGACCGCGCCAATGGGTGCGACCACCGCCGAGTCAGCCAAAGAAAGAAGCGTCATCGAGACAACCGATCCCGGCATCGACGGGGCGCACTCGGTCAGCCTGACCCCGGCAAGCGAGCCGACCCAAGCAGATGCGGACAACCCAAGACCGCTGGCCTGGCAACGCATCATGGGGACCGGCCTGATCCTTGTCTTGCTTGCGCTCGGGATCATCATGGGCACGCTACCGAGAACGGGAGAAGAGCGGGCCGTGCGAAGCCAAGACAGGCCACCCGACGACGTGGCCGTCTCGGCGAGCCAGGAGGTTGTCAAGGGTGAGCTCGGTGACGCATCGCAACTACCTGAAGCGACAGCATCACTGTCGCCCGTGCCCGACAGAGACGCGCCAACGGCGGCGACTGCCGACTCCAGCCCGACGCCAGGTGGCGGCGATCACGCGAACCGCCAGCAGCCAGACGCGTCCACACAGGAGACCGAGCCGATCGCTCGGGGAGCACCGGCAGACCTCGACATGAATCGGCGGAGCGACATAGAGAATCGCGGCAGGACAGCACAATCGAGGCAACAGGCAGCGACCCTCGCCGAAAGCAGGCTGCCGCCAGGGACAGATCGCAGCGACCTAGCCCGCTCGCTGCAGCAGGAGACGAGCCCCGCCTCGGACAGGCTCGCAGCCACCAGCCAAGACCTCGCTCCCGCCCGCCTTGGCGCTTCGGTCGACGAAGCCGACTCCAGCCCCCACCCAGCAGTCTCGCAATCGACCTCGGAATCAGCTGGCCCGAGCCAAGACCCGGCCACAGGTCCGCCCTCCAAGCCAAGACCTGAAGCCGCGCAGCGACCCTCGGCCACAGCGAAGCTCGGCGCCGAGGTCAGCGCAGACCAAACGCCCGCAATCCTCCAATCGATAGGCAGGGCGCTCATGTCCGCCGCAATCGAAGCTCCCAATACCCCAGCAGAGCCGCCCAATACCTTCTCCGCATCCTCGACGACACAAGCACTCGAGCAGCGGCTGAGCGATCTCTCCGAGCGCATTCGCAGCAGCGGCGCCAACCAGATGAACATCGACCTCGGGCGTTTCGTCCTCTTTCCGGCGGGAAGCGAGCAACTGAATAGGCGCGCGCGCGAAACGCTCTCCAGTATCGCGAGCATCCTGAGCGACTATGAAGCCGTTCGGGTCCGGGTCATCGCCTACACGGACAGCCCAGGCAGTGCCGCCTTGAATCTCAAGCTTTCCCAAAGACGCGCCGAGCGTGTCTCCTCCTTCTTGACCAGCGCCGGCATTGCTCCGTCGCGCCTGGAGCATGAAGGGCGGGGAGAATCACAAGTGAAAGTGGCACCTGCCGACGACAGCGAGCGTGGCATCTGGGCCAATCGCCGCATCGAGCTAGAGCTGACCTTGCCAGCCTTGATCGAGGAGACGTCGCCTGGCATTACCAGCAACCCTGAAACGGCCTAGCTCCGCCGAAGTCGATCCTGTTTGGGGCGAGTATCGATCGCTCGTACCGAAAAAGGTGCATCGCTCGGCTGCCTAAGTCGGGGCTGACCAAGCCAGTTGAGCCCAACGACGGCCTTGTCCCAGGAGCGCGGGGGCTGTGTTGTTGCTCCTCTGACCGTTGTCGGCCAAGAGCTGCCGGCCGATCCAATCTTGAGTGCGGTTGCAAAGGGGTGCAACCTGCCGAGCGCGGGCGCATCAAGCCGCGAGCGCATGGTATGAGTCGGCATTGGCGGTCGCTTGGCCAT
>NZ_JAAIJQ010000063.1 GCF_010820565.1 Thiorhodococcus minor
GCCACTCCGGCCATACGCCCGCGCCGACGCCTATCGGGGACTACGCGCCTTCGCTTCGCTCTCCATGGCGCGCAGCGTTCGACAGCGAAGCGTCAGACTTATGAAGCTTGAATTCGACACTGCGAGCGATGCCGCCTACTTCGAAATATCCGACGCGGCAGTCGCGACGCCCAAAGAGATCGAGCTAGGAATCATTGCCGACGATGGCGCAGATGACCGATTGATCGGCATCGAAGTCCTGTCGGTGAGTAAGCGCAAGAACTCCGAGGACGGGTTACTTGACTACCGAACCTCCTTCTCAACCAAAGTAGAGGAATCCCTCGCCACCTGACCTCAGAGCTTAACCAATTTTGCGCAGAAAGCTCCGCGCGCAATCTCAAGCCCGCGCCGGCGGCGCGACAACTTTTTGTTACCGAACAGCAAAGCAGCCGGAAAAAGAAATGGCAAAGTGTCCTATATGCGACTCCCGAAAAGGGAAAAGAATGTGTCTCGTCGCTGATGCCTTGATCTGTAGCCAATGCTGCGGAGAGACGAGAGCCGAAGAAGCCTGCTCAGGCTGCGTCTTCTACCAGGCGCCGAAACGCAAGTATGAACAGGTGCCAGCCTATTCACCCGCCGATATGGAGCGGGACATGGACCTTCAGACCTATGGGAATGCGATCGAAGGCGCGCTATGCGCCTATGACATGGAGAACGACAGCACACTGAGCGACAACGATGCGATCAGGATCTTGGAGCTGCTCATCGACAAATATCACTTCAAGGATCAGAAGACGAACGACGAGCGCGAGATCGTGAAGAACGGGGTCGCGTTTGTCGATAACGCAATAGACATCGACCTCAAGAAAGTCGGCGACGAGGAGATAACGAAAGTCCTCGGCGTTATACGCTTCGTCGCCAAGCGAAGGACGAAGATCGGAAGAGAGTACATGAGCGTCATCCGTCAGTACGTCGGGATGCGAGTCGGGTCCGGCATGCGGGTTTTGCAGAGATAGGCGCTCGCTTCGGGCATAACTGAGAGTGGGTTACTCTTTATTGGACAAGCGTAGCGCAGTCCACCAGCGCCGCCGCGGGATTCGCCTGACTTCGCTCTCGCCCCCCTACTGACCAATAGCGCAATGGACGATGACCTACCAAGGCGGACAACGAAACGCGGAAAGAGACATGGGGCATTACTGTAGGCTTTGCGGACGAACGCGAGCCAACGAGAAGTTCACCGGAAAGGGACATCAGACCCATGTCTGCCGAGATTGCGCGAAGATGCCGAAGGAGGCGTGCAACGCGATCGAATGGGAAGCCGAGATCTTCGGCTTCCTGAAGCAGTCGCACATCTCGGACAAAAATGTGCGTCGGCTTCAGACGCTGTCCGGATCGGGGGATGCGAGAATCGCGGAGCTAGCCTTGATCGTGATCGAGGTTGCCAAAGTCAAACCGTACAAGAGGCGGCGACTCAAGATGCTTGCAAGGGAACGGGGAGATTTGCTCGAAGCGCTCGAGAAAACCGGGCTGATCGAGGCGCATCATTGTTGATCCGCCAGGCCCCGTCGCCGGGAAGGTCGCTTCCGGAAGACTGTTGTGCCCTACGAGGCTGATGTGAATGCGCCGATGCGCCGGTCCTTCGCGCGCATCGCGTCGCAGGCATGTCTTCCCGCCGAGAACCCCTGCTGGACCGCCTCAGCCTTGATCGCTGGCGGCACAGGGACCGCGGAACTGCTCGGGGACGTTCGCCGGGCACTCGCCGCAGGCTTGGTTGCCTGGCACGGCGAAATCGATCTTGCGCGGATAGGGAAGATCCAGGCCGTTCATCAGCTCCACGAATGCATCCTTCGAGCGCCCGCCGCCGAGGCGCGGGTTGCGGGCCTTCTCCTGGGCGATGCTCGAAACGAAACGGTGCTCGTAGTCGTGGCCGGGATAGACCAGGGTTTCGTCCGGCAGCGAGAATAGCTTGTTGTGAATGCTGTTGTAGAGTGCGCCCGCATCACCGGATTGGAAATCGGTACGGCCGCAGCCCTCGATCAAGAGGGCGTCGCCGGTGAGCAGCAGTTTCTGCACCGGTGTATCGATCAGGTAGGCATGATGGTGATCGGTGTGCCCCGGCGTGAACAGCGAGTGCAGGGCGATCGAGCCGACCTCGAACGGCTCGCCCTCCTGAAGACCGATATCGGCGCACGGCAGCGCAAGCATCTTCGGGTAGGCGATCCGGCACCCCGAGCGCTGCTTCAATCGACGCGCGCCGGTGAGGTGGTCGGCATGGACGTGGGTCTCCAGCGTGGCGACCAGGGTCAGGCCGAGATCCTTGACGATTTGCAGATCGCGCTCGACCGTATCGATGACCGGATCGACCAGAATCGCCTGGCCGGTCTCTGGGCAGCCAATAAGATAGGTGTAAGTGGATGAATCCGCTTCCAGTAATTGTTTGAAGATCATCAATTCCTCCGCAAGAAAATCCGCCATTGCTGGCGAGCACTAGATGAGGCCACACGAAACGGGGCAGGTCTCCATAATAATAATTAAATAATTAATTAAAATAAAAAATTAAAATAAAAGGGGACAGATTTATTTACCGATACGGTTTCCGTCGTAACGCCACACTTCGGCGATGAAGCGATAGACCTATGAAGCTCGAATTCGATAGCGCAGCCGATGCCGCCTGTAACCGGTTAGTTACCACGGCCGCACGTACACCTACAGACAAGGATGCAAGCATGCCGGGCACCTCCCACCTGCGTCAGGCTTGACCCCATTGATTCGGAACTGGACGCCTGCCTCCCTGTCTCCCCGACCGCACCTCAGTGATCACGATCTGAGACAGCTCGACGCCGAGCGCCCTAAGGGTAAGCGCCCCCTCCGATGGCGTTAACCTGCTGATATATTTGGTTTCTTATGCGCAACCGAATTGTGTAGGCTTGAGCCCGAGAGATTCGTGTACGGAGCAACAATGACTTATGCTCGGACAGCCACCGAAATACACGAAAAGATAGAGTCATAAGCATCTGAATTTAAAGGCGTTAGGGGAGCGAAACGGTTACAATTGGAAATACCATATGCTTATCGAGTAAATTGGTATGTCTTTTCGAGAAATCCCGGACCCGAAATCCAACCACCGAGAAACCCTGCAAGCCTTCGAAACATGCTGCCAACAAGAGGTGAGGGTTGGCATCGCTGTCATCGAGTCGGATCGGCTGCTCTCCGGCCGCTTCGACAAGGCTAACGCAGATTCCGTGACCTTCGAGGTCAAAGACGAGGAGGACTTCGACTTTTCCCTGTTGTCCACCTGCATGGTCTCCTACTTCTCCGACGGCAAGGCCCACGTCTTCGTGTCGACTCTCCGCTCCTACAACACAATTATTGGCGGCGATTCGGCACAGCTCGTCCTCAGGCTTCCCGAAGACATCACCGTAAGTGAAACCCGCGGCACCTTCCGCATTCCCATGGAGAACGTGGAGGGCTTCACCTTCCAGCTTCTCGATGCCCGGGATCGCAGCTACAGCCCCCGCTGCGTCAATATCGGGCCGGGCGGGATGAAGCTCAGCTTCGATGACGAAAGCGATCCTGGCTTCGAAGAAAGCGATACCCTTCGCACCCGCATCAATTACCGCGGACGCTCCGTCATCCTGATGGCGGAAATTCGCTATCACATCGGGCACAGTTACGGAATCTTCTTCCCGAAAGTCTTCGAGAAGTGCGAGTCCGAAGCCTCCGAGATCTATCGCTGGATCGTCAACGCCCTGGAGGAGGAATACAGCAGCGGCCAGGTCCAAACCGCTAGCTAGCTCTTGAGAAAGGGAACAACTTTATTTTCGGAGGGAGCAGCAGGCCCGTAGCCGAGAATGGAACGATGAAGCGGGCTAAGAGAGGCCAGGCTCGATCAGATCCATCCTGCACCGCAGAGGGCCTTTTGCGTGTTGCGTGTCATCCACAATGCGGCGACAGGCCCGAGCCCATGTCATCACCGCCTACTTCGACGATGAGGTGAAAGACCTATGAAGCTCGAGCTCGACGCAGCGGCGGATGCCGCCTATTTCGAGACTCAAGTTTTGCGGTTTTGAGGATGCCCGTCTCAGCAGTGACTTAGGCTTGCGGGGTTTCTGTGGGGTTTGCGCGAAAACGGGCAAACCCCTCGAAAACTCCCCCTACCCAGGCGCAGCACCCCTCAAAAAGGGCAAAACTTCAGTTTCGAGATATCAGCGGCAGAAGTTGAGACCGCCAAAGAGAACGAGCCTGGGTTCATCGCCGACTATGACGCGGATGGTCACCTGGTCGGCGTCGAAGTCCTATGGGTGAGCAAGCGTGCGAGGTCTGCCGCTTTGGACAAGGTGGCGTAAGCCCGGGCCTTGATCATCGTTTCGCCCAAGACCTAGCCACTCACTCAACTAAGGCAGATTAAGTTCTTTAAAATCAGCGTCTTGAGTGGTCGGCCGAGGCCGCATCGCGACAGGTGGACCGAACGATGTTCAAGGCCTAAGCCCGCGTAGGGCGCAATCGCGATAGCGTATTGCGCCGCAGGAAGGGCGGTCCAAGGCGCCGCGAGACAATGCACATGCATGTCCTGCCAGTCCTAGCGCGCTCATCGTCTCAAAGCGACAATCGAGTCTCGACGAATCGATCGAGCCGAAGCAAGGTGTAGGACGTGGCAACGGAGGCCGCAGGCACCTCGCGGCGGTACAACGCCGCGGCGCTAGGCCTTTTTCGGCTTCGCGCACTTCGCCGCATACATCGCCGCATCGAGTCGCCTAAGCATAGTTTCGATACCCTCATCGCTCGCCTCCAAGCCGATCAGGCCCACACTGATCGCTACCCGACAACCGATATCCGCCCACGCTGTCCCGCTGGAAACGCTGGCCCGAATCCTGGCGAAAAGCCGTTCGCCTTCTGAAACAGGCGTCTCAGGGAGGATGGCAACGAATTCATCGCCGCCCCACCTGGCCAAGGAATCCACTTCGCGGAGCTCGTCTCGGACGATCTTCGTTATCCGCACCAAGACTTGGTCCCCAGCCGCGTGGCCGTGAACATCGTTAATCGCCTTGAAGTCGTCAACGTCGAACATCGCTAGGCTCAGCGGATGCTCGAACCGCCTAGCGCGACTGACCTCTTGACGCAGCGCATCTTCGAAATAGCGGCGGTTGTGGATCCCAGTGAGCACGTCTTCGACCGCGGCTTTCTTAAGCTCTTCGATGAGCTTGGCGCGCTCGGAAATGTCCCGCACGACAGCCATGTACTCGTTGTCGTTTCCGACGCGGATCTTGGCGATCGTGACTTCCGCGGCAAACTCCGAGCCGTCGCTGCGCAGACCGCGGACATCGGCGCGCGCATGCATGGGGCGATTACTCAAAGAGGATTCCCCAAAGCCGAGGAAATAGCCGCGGTGCTTGCTGCGGTAGTGATGCGGAACGAGCGTGTCCAGCGAGGCTCCGATCAGCTGCTCCCGAGAGGCTTCGAAGACCTCGCAGGCGGCATCGTTGACCAGATTGATCCCATAGTCCCGACTCACGGTGATGATGCCGTCGTAGGCAGCCTCGACGACGGATTCAAAGCGCTTGCGCGAGATGCCAAGCGAGTACTCCAGCCGCTTCTTATCCGTGATCTCGATACATGTGTGCATGACGCGCCGGACGGCATGTCCTGGCGCCATGAGGGGAGCGAAAATAAAACGCCACCAACGCTGTGTATCCTTGCGCTCGACGACGGCTTCCGTCTCGACCGTCGCTTGAGTCACGACACACTCGCGCAAGCGCTCGCCAACCTCTCGCCCGATATGGCGGGGAAAGATCTCGTTCAGGGTGCGCCCGACCATCTCAACCACGCTGAGCTCCGAGACCTCGGCATAGAGCTCATTTGCCGTCACCAGCTCGAACTGACGACCAGCCTCGACGGAAAAGACGGCCACGCCGGTGCCAATCGCGTTGACGGTGGGAAAAAGGCTCGAGTGCGAGCCCTCTAAGAGCATGCTCCTGCCCGTATCGTTCGCGGTATCAACGGCGAATATTGTCATTGATGCAAAACCCCAACGGTGCCCTTGATCGCGCAGACGACACCTCGGAAATTGGCCCGCACTCGCGCCGAAGGGCTAGTGCGGAAAACAGTCCCTGCGGCGGTGGATGACACCCCAGCCGGATGCACTCGCGCCACGGGCACGGACGGACGCATTTGTGCTGGAGCGCAGCGCCCGCAGGACACAACAGATTGAGCCTATTGTGCCATATATGGCTGGGAGGGCGGTTGCCCGCAGTCTCAGCAAGCCTTGGGCTTCGCTGGAGCCTCGAATGGCGTTACCAGAGCGCTCACCTGAGGAATCTGTACGAAAAACGGTACAGATATATTCTCCTCGGTCAATCGCCAACCACTGCCGCGGCGATGCCTGACAGCGCCTGACTCAGCTTGGGTACAACGACGCAGTCTGCGACGCCATGCCGTTCGGCAATATGGCCTGGGGCGTTGTAGCCGAGCCAGACCTGACCGTCCGCGTCCTGCCACACCAAGGCCTTGAGCGGCAGGTCGATCCCAAGGCTCTGGGCGCACGCCATGAAGGCAGTGCCGCCCTTGGGGTTGCCAAAGATGAGGAGCTCGGTCGGCTGCAGTGACTTGCCGACGCTAGCCGCGCCAGCCGCGTGGTCGATGCGCGCGAAGACCTTGAGACCCCGCTCCGTGACGGTCTGCTCCAGTCGGTCCATGGTCTCCTCGGGGCTGTACGGACTCTTCTTGACAACGAGGCCATCGACGGCGAAAGCCGTGGATGAGATGAGCAGGCCGAGGGCAAGGGCAAAGCTGAGTGGGTGCTTCATGCGGCTCCTCCGGTTGTGTTGACGCCACTCTGTAAGGTGCGGCGCATTCACTCCCGACCAAGGCCTGGGTCTGCACTAGCGCGCCATGCAAAGGTGCCTCCCGGCGCAGGGCGCAGGGCGCAGGGCGCAGGGCGCAGGGCGCAGGCGAGCATGCCTTGCCCCCGCCGCACTGGGTACGAGCCTTGTCCGCGCGCCGCCCGACAGCCGGCGGCGTCCCTGCGCGAGCGCCGGCTCTAGCCTGACGCGCCCCCCTTGGCGGCTGGCAGCGCAGGGCCCTGCGAGCCTTCCTGCAGCAGCTCCACAGCCGTGTCGAGCTCGAAATGATCGAGCAGCTCGACGAACCTTCCATACTCTTCGCCAAGCACGGCCTCAAAGACCGCCGAGTGCGCGCGCACGAGTCCGATGGCGCGCGTATCGGACGCCTTCAGCAGGCTGATCGCCTCTTCCACCACGGCGCGGTCTAGCTCGAGACCCAAGGTGCCGGAAGGAGACTTGCCTGGCTCTCCGCGCTGATCGCCCAAGGCGCCGAGCGCCGCGTCGAGCCGCCCGAAGGCGCGCTCCAACCGGGAGACCAGGGTGACGAACTGCGCGAACGAATGCTCGCCGTTCACGAAAGGGGCTTGCGCCAAGCTCGCGGCGGCCTCCGCGATCTCATGGGCACCAAGGGTCTCCGCGGTCATACGAATGGCCTGGGCGAGCTGGCGAATGGATTCGCGGTCACGCGCGGCCTCGAGCTCGCGCATACGCATGGGGTCGCCGCGATGACTGGTCACGAATTGCCGCAGCAGTGGCGCCAGCTGGTCGAATCCGCCCGCGGCGAGATCGCCCGCCTGGGCCAGACTGACGCCGGGCAGCACGGGAGATGCCGAGGGCGTCCTCATGGCCTGATGCCCCGGCCGATCCTTGGTCGCGCTGGGATCGCCTGGCCCCGAAACAGGCCTATCGCTTGGCTTTCGCTCCGCCTTGCCGAGGTCCACGGCGGGCGGCAGCCAGCGCTGCAGGACCTCTGCCAGGTCCTCGGGCTTCACCGGCTTGGCGATGAAGTCGTTCATCCCTGCCGCGAGACAGGCGCGCCGGTCGTCCTCGAACACATTTGCGGTCATGGCGAGAATGGGGAGCTGGGAGCCCCGCGGGAGCCCACGAATGGCGCGCGTCGCCTTCAGTCCGTCCATGACGGGCATCTGTACGTCCATCAGGATGAGTGCGTAATGCTCTGCCGTGGCCTTGGCGACGGCCTCGCGGCCGTCGGCGGCCGCGTCGACGTTGAGCCCCAGGACCTTGAGCTGGGCCGCCAAGACCTCGCGATTCACCGGATTGTCCTCGACGATCAGGAGGCGCGCACCCGCATGCCGGCTGCTCAGGGCCACCTGCGCCGTCCAGTCCCTCGCCGAGGTCTCGGGCATCTTGCCGCGACCGCGCTGGAGCCGCGCAGTGAACCAGAAGAGGCTGCCGCCCTCGGGCGGGATCTCGACGCCGGCCCTGCCTCCCATGAGCTCGGCCAGATTGCGCGTAATCGCCAAGCCCAGCCCGGTACCGCCATGTTTGCGCGTGGTCGAGGCATCGGCCTGCTCGAAGATCCGAAAGAGCGCCGTGAGCCTGTCTGGGGGAATGCCGATACCCGTATCCTGGACCTCGAAACGCATGTTCAGATGCCCCTGCTCCGCGCCGAGCAGCCGCGCGCGCAGCACGATACCGCCCTGCTCGGTGAACTTGACCGCGTTGGACGCGAAATTCAGCAGCGCCTGGCGCAAACGCCTGGCGTCACCGTACAGCCAATCCGGAGCGCCCGCGCAGTCGACACGCAGATCCAGCCCCTTCGCCTTGGCATCCTCGAAGACGAGATTTCGAACATAGCCCATCACGGCATCCAGGGCGAAGTCGGTCGGCGCGAGCTGGATACGGCCGGACTCGATACGGGACATATCGAGGATGTCGTTCAAGATACCCAGGAGGTGTCGCGCCGCGTCATCGATCTTGCGCGAGCGATCGGCCTGAGCCGCCGATAGCCCGTCGCGCTGCATCAGGTGCGTGAGCCCCAGGATCGCATTCATCGGCGTGCGGATCTCATGGCTCATGTTGGCGAGGAACTGCGACTTGGCGCGTGTCGCGGCCTCCGCCTCCTCGACCTTCTGCTCGAGCTCGCGCTGGTATGCGCGGACCTTTTCCTGCGAGCCCTGCAGGCTCTCTTGCATGGCACGGAAGGAGCCGGCCAGGTGTCCGATCTCGTCGCTCCTCTGCACCCTGATCCAGGGCGCATCTTGCCCATTGGCGATGGCGGCCGCTGTCTCGCCCAGCCGCTGCAAGGGGCGAATGATCTGGCGCCGGGCGATCCAGGAGATCCCGAAGACCAGGATGGCAAGGGTCACGCCAGCGATCAGGGCCACGCCGCCAGCCAGAACGGCCATTCCCTCGAAGAGCTCGAGCCGCGGGATGAGGGCGGCCAGGAAATACCCCGACATCAGCTCGCTCACCCAGTAGAGACAGGGACTGCCGTCCGGCATGCTGACCTGAGAAGGCGATCCTTGCGGTTGCGACGTCGCACCGAATCGGCTCAGTCGCAAGGGCGGGCGACGCGCCTCGGCGTGCAGCTGCTCGACACCCGCGGCATCCACGATGATCAGCCGCCCGGCACTGCCGAGGCGCAGCTCCGCGAGTGCCGCCAAGAAGTCGCCGAGATCGACGGTGATGCCGATATATCCGTATAGATGGGGGGCGGCGCCGACGGCCTCCACGGCACGATCGGTCAGCAGGATCTTCCGCCCCAGCACGAGGGCAGGCTCGCCGGTGTCCGGGCTGACCGAAAGCGCCGCACTGATGGCCTCGGGCTCCAGCTCACGCCAGGCATCGAAGAAGCTGGAGTCGGCCTCGTTCTCGGTGGCGTTTTCGGAGATCGCGCGCGTGGTGCGCCGGACATCCTCGAACCCGTTGGGCAGGAGCACCCGGATCTCGCTGAAGTGCACATGAATCTCTTGAAAGGTCGCGAAGAGCTCCAGCAAGGCCGGCTGCATGAGCTGATAACGCACCTGCTCGTCCGCGGTGAGCAGATAGCGCGCCAGCATGGGATTGGCGGCAAGCAGACGCAGACTGGCCTCCGCTTCGTGGCGCAATGCGCTGAACCGCATCAATGCCCGAGAGATGTCGCCCTCGGCGACCTGCGCGGCCCGGTCCAGCGCCTGCGCGCGCAGCTGATTGAAGGCGATCAAGGCGGTCCCGACGATGGGAATGAGGAGCAGGGGAACCAAGAGCGAAAGCAGCTTGCCTTGTAGGCGCATGATGCGTCACTCCCGCGCCTTGATACGCGCGTATTCCAGGTTGATCCGCCGCAAGGCGCGCGCACCGAGCTGCCGATAGGGCTCGAGGCGCGCCATCACCTCCCGAGGCGGATAGATGACTGGATCTTGAAGAAATGCCTCGGGCAGCAGCCTCTCCGCCGATGCGCTGCAGGTCGCGAAGTAGACGGACTGCGCGTTCTGGGCGGCGTGATCGGGCTGGCCGATGTAGTCGAGAAAGGCATGCGCAAGCTCTGGGTGGGGCGCATCCGCAAAGAGCGCCCAGTGGTCGACCCAGATGGTGCTCCCGTCCTCCGGATGGACGTAGCGAATCCGGGAGTCGGTCTCGCGCAGGGCGACGGCGTCGCCATTGTAGACCTGCGCCGCAGCCACCTCGGCGGAGACGATGGACGAGGTTTCATCCAGCGCCAGGGCGCCGTAGGAATGCACGAAGGGCCGCTGCTCGCGGGCGAGCTTCCCGGCCGCCTCCCAAGCCTCGAGATCTTCGGAGCTCACGGAGTATCCCAGCGCCCTTGCGGCCATTCCCAAGACCTCGCGCGCGTCGTCGATCATGACGATCTTGCCGCGCAGCCCCTCCTCCGGCCGATAGAGATCCATCCAGCGCCGGAGCGGCGACTCGACCAGATCGGCGCGATAGGCGATGCCCAGCGTGCCCCAGAAGTAGGGGACCGAGTAGGCGGAGGAGGCCCCGGATGCGGCGACGCAGCGCTCGAGCAGCCGACCGAGGCTGGGCAGAAGGACGCTGTCGAAGGGCCGAATCCAACCGCGCTTGCGATAGGGCAGCAGGCTGGCGCTGTCGAGGATGACGAGGTCATAGCCAGCCACACCTGTCTCCGCGAGCAGCCGATCCCGGTCCTCATCGGTCTCGAAATGGGTCTGAAGCAGCTCGACGCCATAGGCACGCTCGAAACCAGAGACCAGCTCGGCATCGAGATAGTCGCTCCAATTGAGGATATGGAGCCGCTGGCCCTCGAAGCCCGGGGCGCCCGCGGCTGCGCCCATCCATAGGGTCAGGAGCGTGATGCACGAAAAGCGGTGAGCGGAGGAAATCATTGTGGGCTACCTGCCACGAGTGGCATCCTGGCGGGCAGCTTGGGATCAGCATCCAAATCCGATTCTGCCCAGTGGCCGGCGCCATCGCCGGACCCTGCGTCCGCGAGCCCCCGCAGAATCCCTCACAGCTGTCAGGAGCGAGCCTCGCGGCGAATCGGCCAGGTCGGCACGCGGGGTTGAGGACAGCGTGAGCGTGCGCGCCTGACTTGCCGATGCGGTAGTCCCTAACCACGAGTTTCACCCTCGAGCCCACGAATGGCAAGGACTTGCTGGCGAGTGGCCGACTCGCATCACAGCGCTGCGACCGCGGGAAGATCCTAGGCCCAGGGGCCTGCGCAACTGCGGGCCGAGCGGGCGCGAGGCAGGAATGCGGACACTCTGTGCGGCAGGACAGAGGCGGCAAGCGCCAGGGGGCTGGAAGCGGAGCGCCTCATCGAAGATCATGGTTGCTTTGTGCGACAAGACCGCTACCTGAGCCGAGATGGCAAGCCATGCGCCGGGACCAGGCGCAGGCTCGGGACGCGATCGTCGGATGCTGCGAAGGAAGACTCATGCTCAAAACACTCTATGGCGAGATCTTGACCGGTCGACTCAAGCGACTGCCGTATCTCGGCTACAGTCTGCTTCTCCTGCTCGTGGTCCTGCTCCTTGCCATTGGCATCGATGCCTCGATCGGCCTGTCGGAGCGCTTGGCGAGTGGCGAGCAAGTGGGCACAGGAGCGCTCATCTGGGACGAGCTCGGACTCCGCGGCCTCGTCGCGATCGGCCTCGCGCTAGCGGCCCTGACCCTCGCCCAGATCAACATCGCGGTGAAGCGCATCCGTGACATCGGGCTACCACCTTGGTGGGCTCTCATCACCATCGTCGTCCTGGGCTTCTTCAGCGCCATCATCGGCGGCAGCCAGCTCGCCAGCGGGGTCGATCTGCTCGTCTTCCTATCCTTGCTGATTCTGCCCACAGACTCTTTCGGAAAGTACGAAGGCGAGCCACCCTCTCCAGGAGACGCAAGCTAGCGGCTCTCTGGCGTTGAGGCGGCACAGGCCGCCAACTGGCGCGCTGGACCGAGGCTCAATCGGGACATCCGGAGGGAGCAAGCCATGCGACCGCGAGACATCGACCATTGGCCTCTGCCGAGGAAGCGACACCCTCAGCCGGCGCTGGGGCTCGCCCTTCTACTCCAGATGATACCCTGCTCTGTCCTGTTGGCAGGGGCCGATGGTCCGGACTTCTTCAGCGTGACGGGCGTCGCTGCGAATAACGTCCTCAACCTGCGGGCCGGTCCGAGCGCGCAGGAGGAGAAGATTGGCGAGATCCCTCCGGACGGGACCTGCCTCCGCAACCTCGGCTGTCGCGGCGGCCTGACGTACCAGGAATACAGCACCTTGAGTACCAAGGAGCGTGCGGAACGGCTCAGAGAGCGCCCCCGCTGGTGCCAGGTCGACTATCAGGGCCTGCGGGGCTGGGTCGCGGCACGCTACCTGGTGGAAGGCAGCTGCGCGGCCCGGCCTTAGCACGCCGAGACCCCCGTAAAGTCAGCCATATGCCCCAGCCCAATACCCATCATTCATCGCCCGCACGAGCTGGAGGAGCCATGGACAGGCTCCGTCTCGTCCATGCGCCGCGCATGACTCTAGCCAAACCGTCGTCCGAATCGGCGATCCGCAGCCCATGCGCGAGGAGGCCGGCATGACGAGCGAGCTGCGGGGCCGCGCTCGCCAGGCCCTCGGCCGAGACCGGGTGCGCGCCAATATCCGTCGCGCCATGGACGGCCTCATCGACAAACGCCGCGCCGCCTTTCCCGACGACGAGGAGCTGGAGCGACTGCGCGATCAGGGCATGGCGATTCGCGATCACGCCCTTGCCAACCTTCCGAGCCTGCTGGAGCAGCTCGAGCGAAACTGCGCGGCGGACGGCATCGAGGTCCACTGGGCAAGGGACGCGGACGAGGCCAAGGGCATCATCCTGGGCATCATCCGCCGACACGGCGGCGAGGCGGTCATCAAGGGCAAGTCAATGGTCTCCGAGGAGATCGGACTCAATCGTTGTCTCGAGGAGGCCGGTGTCGAGCCGATCGAGACCGACCTCGGCGAGCTCATCATCCAGCTCGCCGAGGAGCACCCGTCTCACATCGTCGCGCCCGCGGTGCACAAGGATCGACGCGAGATCGCCGAGCTCTTCGGCCAGCACTACCCGGAGGAGCCCTACAGCGAGGAGATCGAGCACCTGACCGCGCTGGCGCGACGCATCATGCGCGAGCGCTTCAAGGGCACCAAGATCGGGCTCTCCGGCGTGAATTTCGCGGTCGCCGAAACAGGCACGCTCTGCCTGGTCGAAAACGAGGGCAACGGTCGCCTCAGCACCACGGCGCCGGACGTCCACATCGCCGTCACCGGCATCGAGAAGGTCATCGCCCGCCTCGAGCATCTGGCGCCCTTGCTGACGCTGCTGACCCGCAGCGCCACCGGACAGCCAATCACGACCTATGTGAACATGATCAGCGGCCCGCGCAAGCCAGACGAGCTAGACGGCCCGCGCGAAGTCCATCTGGTACTGCTCGACAACGGCCGCTCGCGCATCCATGGCGATCCCGAGCTGCGCGCCACCCTGCGCTGCATTCGCTGCGGCGCCTGCATGAACCACTGCCCCGTCTATGTGCGGATCGGCGGGCACGGCTATGGCACCGTCTACCCCGGACCGATCGGCTCGATCCTCGAGCCCCAGCTGCAGGGCCTGGCCCGCCAGGGCGAGCTGGCTCAGGCATCCACACTCTGCGGCGCCTGCGCCGCCGTCTGCCCGGTGCGCATCCCCATCCCACAGCTGCTGAATCGGCTGCGACAGGAGCAGGCACGGGCCGAGCCGAAGGCGCGTCGGCCCGGGGCTTGGATCGAAGGGATCATCTGGCGCGGCTGGGCCTGGATCCATGCGAGCCCGGCGCGCTATAGAGGCGTCGCCGGCCTGCTGGCACGGACCGCTTGGCTCGCCAAGCGGTCGCTCGGACCTTGGACCCGCACCCGCACAGCGCCGCCCATTGCGAAGCGGTCGCTTCATGAGATCGCCCGCGACGAAGGACTGAGCCATGAGTGATGCGCGCACCCAGATCCTCAGGCGGCTCGCCGCCAGCGCCGCTGGCGGTGTCCCCTGCCCCAGGCTCGAGCCGAGGCGGTTCGATTGGACGCCGGAGGAGGCGCGAGAAAGGCTCGGGGCGATGCTGGAGGCGGTGCATGCCGAGGTGCACCAGGTGGGGAACGACTGGCCCCGCGTGCTTGCCGAGCAGCTGAGCCGAGCGGGCGCCCGGAACCTGGTCTATGGCGCGGAGGGTCCGGCAAGCCGGGCGCTGGCGGCCGGCTGGCCAGAGGACGGCCCAAGGCTCGTCGGTTTCGATCGGCCAATCGAGGAAATGCGCGAAATGCTGTTCGAGCAGGCCGATGCCGGCTTCACGAGCTGCCTCGCCGGTATCGCCGAAACCGGCTCATTGGTGCTCTGGCCCACGCCGGCCGAGCCCCGACTCCTGTCGCTCGTTCCGCCGATTCACTGCGTCTTGCTCGCGCGTGACCGGATCCATTCCACGCTGCATGCGCTGATGGTGAATCAGTCCTGGCCCGAAAGGATGCCGACGAACGCGCTCCTGATCTCCGGGCCGTCCAAGTCAGCCGACATCGAGCAAACCCTGGCCTATGGTGTCCATGGGCCAAAGCGGCTGATGGTGCTCATCGAATAGCCGAGGACCGGGCCGCCCACTTCGGCCGGAGTCTCCTGAGAGGATGGACAAGCGCAGAGACTGTGAAGACATTCTGCGTAGGCTGCTGGCTGAGGTATGAAGCACAACCGACCGGCTGGCCTAACGCGCTGATTGTTGGGTCTCCTGCGGCGGCCCACTCGACGGCAAGACGCGATATTCGCCGTATGCCCGAAATACTTTCAGCGTCTCGCACCGCAGTCCACCAATGCCGGCGACTAGCAGGGCTGATGACTGAGGCCGCTATGCGCGAGATCGGAAAGTGCAACCGAGCCGCCAAGGACCTTCAGGTTGAAGGTGAGCGACTCGCTCAAGACAAGCCAAGGCTGGTCTTCGCACCTTCGCGATTCGATTCCGCGATTCTAGGCCGAAAAACCTAGCGCATCTGCTGCTGCATCAGACTCAGGATGCGCTGCCCGTTGGCCGACTGCTCGGGGCTACCCTTCTCGTCCAGCACAGTGACGCGTGATTCCGTCTCATTGCCGGTGACCTTGATCTGGTACTTACGCACCTTGTCGAGATCGTCATCCTTGCGCCAGAAGGCCATCCGCGAAAGCATTCCGGGCTCTTGCTCGCCACGCGGTGGCGGGCCGCCCTCGGGACCGCCCCTGCCCGCGTAGCGCACATAGTAGACGCCAGCGCTTTGGTCACGGTCCTCAACCGCGAAGCCTGCGCGATCCAGCGCCAGCCCCGTTCTACGCCAAGCGCTGCGGTACTCTTCGGAGAGGACGAGCACGGGAGCACCGCCCTGAGTCACCAAGCGCGCGCTCGGCCCAGCGGCGGCGGCACTGCCACCGGACCCGGCCGCAGCCGAGGCGCGCTGCTGGGAGGCACCGAGATAGACCATGAGCCGACGCAGCATCTCGGCCTCTTTCTCCGTATCGTTCCCGCTGGGCTCCCAGATGGCACGACTGCCGTCACCGATCGCATTGGTGACGACGCGCTCCGCCATCCCGCGGTGGGTGAGGTGAATGTCAGTCGTCCCAGCCTTGACGCCCTTCTCGATCCTGAGGGTGTACTGGTCCCGCGTCGACGTCGAGTAGGCGCCCTCAAGGACCTTGCTGACCATGCGCGTCACGAAGTCCTTGCGGATCTCCGCGCGGTTGTCGAGCCAGTCCGTCCGCATCAGGCCGATGGTCGGGTCCTGCTCGACGAGCAGGATTCCTTGCTGACGCCAGAATGAAACGACCTTGGGCCACACGGCCTGAGGCTGGGCGGCGGCCTGGATCCAGCGATCGTTGCCGCGCCGCTTGAGCTCGACGTTGGGCAGTTCGGGCAGCACCTCCCCAGTGGTGGCCACGCGCTGGGGCTGCGTGCGGCTCCCGCTGTACTGGGAATAGGTGGTCGGCGCACCCGTGCCGTCCGGGATGTCGAGGGCGTCATTGAAGGTGCCCGCAGTCAGGTCCGGCGGGATCTCGAGATTGTTTGCGGCCTCGCGCTGCTTCTTGTAGACGAGTCGCTGATCCGGCAGCGCGTCATCGACCGCTCTCGAGCCACAGCCCATCAGTTGGGCGAGCACGACCAGGGTTGCCAGCAGAACAAGAGGCTTGAAACGCGATCTGGAAATCATGGTTCTCTCAGTGGAAGTGGCCATCCAGCGCCCTCCGCGCCATGCGCCTCAGAGCAGACCTGCATGGCTCATAGCGGTGCGGACACGCTCCTGGCAATCATCGCTGAGCCAGGTCAGCGGCAGACGAATGCCGTGCGCGCAGAGACCAAGCTCAGCGACTGCCCATTTCACGGGAATCGGATTCGACTGGACGAAGAGGTCTCGGTGCAGCGGATCTAGCTTGGCGTTGATGGCTAGCGCCTGCTGCCGATCGCCGCGCAGGGCGGCCTCGCACATCTCCCGCATCAGGCGCGGAGCCAGATTGGAGGTCACCGAGATCACGCCATCGCCGCCGAGCAGCATCAGCTCGCAGGCGGTCGCGTCGTCACCGCTGTAGATGGCGAAATCCGGACCGCAGCGCTCGCGGATGGCGCGCACGCGGGTCAAGTCGCCCGTCGCCTCCTTCACGCCGATGATATTGCGGACCTCGGCGAGCCGAGACACGGTCTCCGGCTGCATGTCGCAGGCCGTCCGACCTGGCACGTTGTATAGAATCTGGGGGATGTCGACGGCCTCGGCGATGGCCTTGTGGTGCAGGTAAAGCCCCTCTTGGGTGGGCTTGTTGTAGTAGGGCGTGACCAGCAGCGCGGCGTCGGCGCCGGCCTCCTGGGCACAACGGGTGAGGACGATGGCCTCGCGCGTCGAGTTGGCGCCGGTTCCGGCGATGATCGGGATGCGCCCGGCCGCCAGCTCGACGGTGCGGCGAATCACGGCGCAGTGCTCGTCCTCGTCCAGGGTCGCAGACTCGCCGGTAGTGCCGACGGAAACGATGGCGGTCGTCCCCTCGGCCACATGGAAATCGACGAGACGTTTCAGGCTCGCGTCATCGACCTCCCCATCTGCGTGCATGGGCGTAACGAGCGCAACGATGCTGCCGCGGAACATGCTCCAACTCCACTTATCGAAGGCGTAGAACCAAAGCGGCCATGGTAGCTTGCGCGGCTAGATGGACACAACACACGCGATCGCCCAGCGGTTCCTGGAGAGCGCCGCACCAGGGCCCGCGCCCCAGCCTCCGCTTCGCATCAGGCGAAGGCCGCCTGGCAGAGCGCCAGCAAGGACGCAGGAAAGACGCCAAGCGCGAGCAAAGCCAGTCCGTTGATGGACATGGCGACACGCACCCCACCGGTTGTCGTCAGCGCTGGGGCATCGTCAGCGGGCTTGTCGAAGTAGATGTACTTGACGACACGCAGATAGTAGAAGGCGCCGATGATGGAGAAGAAGACGGCGACCAGCGCGAGCCAGACCATGTCGATGCGGATCACGGCTTCGAGCACCAGCAGCTTCGCCATGAAGCCCACGGTCGGCGGCACGCCCGCCATGGAGAACATGACGAGCGCCATCATGGCCGCGTACCAGGCATCCCGGTCGTTGAGCCCCTTCAGGTCCTCGAGCCTCTCGGCATCGAAGCCTTCACGGCTGAGGATGAGCAGGATGCCGAAGGCGCCCGCCGCCATGACCGCGTAGACGATGGAGTAGAACATGGCCGAGGCATAGCCTTGCTGCGACCCCGCCAGCAGCCCCAGGAAGATGAAGCCGACGTGCGAGATGGTCGAGTAGGCCAGCATGCGCTTGATGTTGGATTGCGCGATGGCCACGACATTGCCCAAGCCCATGGAGAGCACGGCCAGGATGACCAGCATCTGCTGCCAATCCGGATGCAAGCTCTGCAAGCCATCGACCAGCATGCGGATGGCGAGCGCGAAGGCAGCGATCTTGGGCGCGCTGCCCAGGATCAGAACCGCGGGTGTGGGGGCACCCTCGTAGATGTCCGGAACCCACATGTGGAAGGGCACAGCGCCGAACTTGAAGCCGATCCCGATGACCAGGAAAGCGATCCCGAAGACCAGCACCTTGTCCGACATGCCCTGCTCCGCCACCGCCTGCGCGACGGGGGCAAACTCGATCGAGCCGGTCGCGCCATAGATCATGGAGATCCCATAGAGCAGCATGCCGGAGCCCAGGGCCCCGAGCACGAAATACTTCATGGCCGCCTCGGCGCCCTTCTGCGAATCGCGGTCGAAGGCGACCAGGGCGTAGAGCGAGAGCGCCTGTAGCTCCAGTCCGAGATAGAGCGGTAGGAAGCTGTTGGCCGAGACCATGATCAGCATGCCGAGGATCGCGAGCAGCGCCAGCACGTAGAACTCGCCGACCAGCATGCCGCGGTCCTGGAGCCAGGAGCGGACATAGACGAAGGCCAGCAGACTGACGATGAGGATGGCGCCCCTGAGCAGATCGGTCACATCGTCGCGAATGAGGTTACCGTCGAAGAACACCTGAGGCTCGCCGCCACCGACGGCGCCAGTCAGCACGATCGCGATGGCGAGACCGACCAGCGTCAGGGTGTGATTGCGCCCCTTGTCTTGCTCCTTGAGGTAGAGATCGGCGATGAGGACCACACTCGCGGTGATCAGGAGGGTGATCTCCGGCAGGATCGGGATCAGATTGGCGGCGTCGAAATGCATGTTCTTTAATCCGATTCGATGAGGCTCGGTGCGTCGGCAATAGCCGCGGCGCTAGTCCTGATTCAAGGTCGAGGCGACCCGCTCGGAAACGGGAAGCAGGCAGTCGCCGCGCTCGGCGGCGGGCAGCTTGCAGATCTGCACCTGCTCCACCAGATTCTCGACCGTCGCATGCATGACATTCATCAGCGGCGCGGGCCAGAGGCCGAGCGCCAGCACGGCTGCAGCCAGCACACCCAGATTGATGCGCTCGCGCAGATCGAGATCTCTGAGCGCAGCAACCTTGTCATTCTTCACCTCGCCAAAGACGACCCGCTTGACCATCCAGAGGGTGAAGGCGGCGGCCAGGATCAAGGTCGTCGCCGCGAGGAAGGCCCACCAGAAGTCGGCGCGGAAGGTGGCCAGGATGACCATGAACTCGCCGACGAAGCCGGAGGTGCCTGGCAGACCCGCGTTGGCCATGGCGAAATAGACCATGAAGGCGCCGAACCAGGGCATGGTGTTGATGACGCCGCCGTAGTCGGCGATCTCGCGCGAGTGGACGCGGTCGTAGAGCACGCCGACGCAGAGGAAGAGCGCGCCAGAGATGAACCCATGCGAGATCATCTGCACCATGCCGCCCTCGATGCCCATGACGGAGCCACCGGAGACGTTGGGATTCGTCACGATGCTGAAGACGATGAAGAAGCCCAGGGTGACGAAGCCCATGTGCGCGATCGAGGAGTAGGCGATCAGCTTCTTCATGTCCTGCTGCACCAGGGCGACGAAGCCGATGTAGACGATGGCGATCAGCGACAGGGCGATGATGAGCCAGTCGAGCGAGGCGCTCGCGTCCGGCGTGATGGGCAGAGAGAAGCGCAGGAAGCCGTAGCCGCCGATCTTCAGCATAATGGCGGCCAGGATGACCGAGCCACCCGTCGGTGCCTCGACGTGCGCGTCCGGCAGCCAGGTGTGCACCGGGAACATGGGCACCTTGACCGCGAAGGCGAGCAGGAAGGCGATGAAGATGAGGATCTGCGCCTTCATGCCCAGCTCCAGCGTATGGAAATCCAGGATGCTGAAGCTGCCGGACTGGAAGTACATGTAGATCAGCGCGACCAGCATGAAGACCGAGCCGAAGAAGGTATAGAGGAAGAACTTGATGGTCGCATAGACCCGGTTCGGCCCTCCCCAGACCCCGATGATGATGAACATCGGAATCAGCATCGCCTCCCAGAAGACATAGAAGAGCACGGCGTCCAGGGCGGAGAAGACACCCACCATGACGCCGTCCATGATCAGGAAGGCCGCCAGATACTGGCTCGGCTTGTAGGTGATGACCTCCCAGCCCGCGATCACCACGAAGATGGTGATGAAGGTGGTGAGGACGATCAGCGGCATGGAGATGCCGTCGACACCGAGGAAATACTCGACGTTGAAGCTGGGGATCCAGGACACGCGCTCGACGAACTGCATCTCGGCGGTGCTGGAATCGAAGCCGATCCAGAGCCCGAGGCTGACGAGGAACGTCAGGATCGCGAACGCCAGGGCCGTCCACTTGGACAGTTCCTTCTCCTTGTCGCCGCTGGCCAGGACGACCAGACCACCGATGATCGGCAGCCAAATCGTCAGCGTCAGCAGGGGAAGCTCATTCATGCTGGGTCGCCTCCGTTCGGCGTCAAAGCGTTACGAAGAGCGTCAGGAGGCCGACCAGCCCGACGATCATCGCAATGGCATAGTGGTAGAGGTATCCGGTCTGCAGATGGCGGAAGCGCTGTGCCATCCGGCCAACCGAGCGCGCGGAGCCGTTGACGATGGCGCCGTCGATGAGCGCGCGGTCGCCAGCCGTCCAGAGCACTCGGCCGAGGCTGCGCCCCCCGCCGGCGAAGACGCGCTGGTTGAAGTCGTCGAAGCCGTACTTGTTCTGCAGCGCCCGGGTGACGGGACCGCCGAGAGCCTGAAGCTGGTCGTCGATGCGCGGATTCCACTTGTGGAAAAGCCACCAGATGAGCGTCGCCAGAGTCAGCCCAGTCGCGGCGAGGACGAATGGCAGCGCGCCAAGACCATGATGGAGGAAGGCCGCCTGCCCCTCCCAATGCTCGCGCAGGTGGTGGAGCGTGTCGTGCTCGTGGGCGACGACGATGGGATTCCAATCACCGGAGACCCACCAATCGTTCACCAGCATGGGCTCGACGGTATACCAGCCGAGGAAGACGGACGGGATCGCCAGCAGCACCAGCGGCAGAGTGACAACCCAGGGCGACTCGTGCAGATGGTGCTTGGTGTGCTCGTCCATGCGCTCCCTGCCATGGAAGACCAGATAGTACATGCGGAAGCTGTAGAGTGCGGTCACGAAGACCCCGGCGGTCAGCAGCAGCGAGGCATAACCCGAGCCCGCCACGTGCGATGCCCCAACCGCCTCGATGATGGCGTCCTTGGAGAAGAAACCGGAGAAGCCGGGGAAACCGATGAGCGCGAGGCTTCCCAAGAGCGCGGTCAACCAGGTCAGCGGCATGCGCTTCCAGAGGCCACCCATCTCACGGATATCCTGCTTGTGGTGCATGGCGATGATCACCGAGCCAGCCGCGAGGAAGAGCAGTGCCTTGAAGAAGGCGTGGGTCATGAGATGGAAGATGCCCGCCGCGTAGGCAGAAGCGCCCAGCGCGGTGACCATGTAGCCGAGCTGGGAGAGCGTCGAGTAGGCGACCACGCGCTTGATGTCGTTCTGCACCAGACCGATGAGCCCCATGAAAAAGGCCGTCGTCGCGCCGATGATGAGCACGAAGCTGAGCGCCGTCTCCGAGAGCTCGTAGAGCGGCGACATGCGCGCCACCATGAAGACGCCCGCGGTGACCATGGTCGCGGCATGGATGAGCGCCGAGATGGGGGTCGGGCCTTCCATGGAGTCCGGCAGCCAGACGTGCAGCGGCACCTGCGCCGACTTACCCATGGCGCCGATGAAGAGCAGGATGCAGATCAGCGTCATCAAGGAGACACCGCCAAAGACGTCGACCTGCGTATCCGCATGCTCGGGCGCGGCGGCGAAGACCTCCGCATAGTCCATCGAGCCGAAATACATGCCGACGGCGGCGATGCCTAAGATGAAGCCGAAGTCACCGACGCGGTTGACCAGGAAGGCCTTGAGGTTGGCGAAGATGGCGCTCTCGCGCGTCGACCAGAAGCCGATCAGCAGATAGGACACCAGCCCCACCGCCTCCCAGCCGAAGAACAACTGCATGAAGTTGTTCGACATGACCAGCATCAGCATGGAGAAGGTGAACAGCGAGATATAGCTGAAGAAGCGCTGATAGCTGTTCTTGCCGGACAGCGCGCCATGCGGCCAGTTGTGCTCGTCATCCGCCATGTAGCCGATGGTATAGATGTGCACCATCAGGGAGACGAAGCTTACGGTCGCCATCATCACGGCGGTCAGCTTATCGATGAGGAAGCCGACCTCGAAGTGCATCCCGTCCGAGACCATCCAGGTGTAAACGGGTCCGTTGAACACGGCCGCATCGCCCCAGACGAAGCGTCCCAGCACGAACAGCGAGAGCCCCGCCGAGACCGCCACGCCGGCAATGGTCGCCGTATGCGCACCCCGGCGCCCAATCCGGCCCCCGAAGAAACCGGCGACGATGGCGCCGATCAGCGGCGCGAGCACAATTGTTATGTAGACGTTTTCCATCTTCTGGTATCGGCTCTTTCGCTAGCGTGAGTGGACGGAGCAGGAAGCCTGCGGACGCTCGGCCCGCCCCCTATCCCTTCAGCGCATCCAAGTCCTCGACGTTGATGGTCTTCCGATTGCGGAACAGGACCACCAGAATAGCCAGGCCGATCGCTGCCTCGGCCGCGGCGACGGTCAATATGAAGAAGACGAAGACTTGCCCCGTCATGTCGCCCAGGAAATGCGAGAAGGCGACGAAGTTCATGTTCACCGCGAGCAGCATCAGCTCGATGCACATCAGCAGCAGGATGACGTTCTTCCGGTTGAGGAAGATCCCAGCGACGGCGATGGAGAAGAGCAGGCCGCCCAGGATCAGGTAGTCGGAAAGTGCGATCATGACTTCTCCTCCGCCGCGCGCTGAGCACCCGGCACCTCAGCTGGGACCACGACTTCCGGCGCCATCTTCACCAGACGCACGCGCTTGGGGCCCTTCTTGATCCGGACCTGCCGCGATGGATCGACATACTTGTTGTCGGGGCGGCGCCTCAGCGTCAGACGGATGGCCGCCACGATCGCGACCAGCAGAATCACGGCGGCGATCTCGACCGGGTACAAGTAAATGGTGTAGAGCACGCGCCCAAGGTCGGCGGCGTTGTTAGCGTCCGCACTCGCCGGCTCGGGGGCCGGGAAGGCTTCCAGACCGAAGTTGCTCGGCCCGACGATCAGGAAGATCTCGACCGCCATCACCGCCGCGATCAGGATCCCGACCGGCAGATAGCGGATGAAGCCTGCTCTCAGGGTCGCGATGTCGATGTCGAGCATCATGACGACGAAGAGGAAGAGGACCATCACGGCGCCGATATAGACCAGCACCAGGACGATACCGAGGAACTCGGCCTCCAGCAGCACCCAAAGCGCCGCGCTGCCCACGAAGGCAAGCACCAGAAAGAGCACCGAATGCACCGGGTTCTTCCGCGTGATCACCATCCCCGCGGCCCATAGGGTTATTAGCGCGAAGACGTAGAAGAGGAATTTTTCAAAGCCCATAATTCTTCTCGTTTGGCGACAGGGCGCATCTAGCGGTACGGCGCATCGGCCGCTCGGGCAGCAGCGATCTCGGCTTCGTACTTGTCACCGATCGCCAATAGCTTGTCCTTTGTCATGATGTTCTCGCCGCGGTTCTCGAAGTGGTACTCGTAGACACCTGTCTCGACGATGGAGTCGACCGGGCAGGACTCTTCGCAAAAGCCGCAGTAGATGCACTTGAAGAGGTCGATGTCATAGCGCGTCGTGCGGCGCGTCCCGTCCTCGCGCGGCTCGGCCTCAATGGTGATGGCAAGCGCCGGACAGACCGCCTCGCACAGCTTGCAGGCGATACACCGCTCTTCGCCGTTCGGGTAGCGGCGCAAGGCATGCAGACCACGGAAGCGCGGCGAGATGGGCGCGCGCTCCTCGGGGTACTGGACGGTGAACTTCCGCTTGAACAGATAGCCGCCCGTTAGACGAAGCCCCTTGAAGAGCTCCGCCAACATCAGGCTTTGGAGGTATTCGCGTGCGGTTTTCAGCATCCTTCCTCTCCGGATCAAGCGGACCACCAGGGCGGTAGCCGATAGACCACCGCGAGCGCCACGACCAGGATCCAGACGATCGTGATCGGAATGAAGACCTTCCAGCCCAGGCGCATGATCTGGTCATAGCGGTAGCGCGGAAAGGTCGCGCGCAGCCACAGGAAGACGAACATGAAGAAGAAGGTCTTGAGCAGCAGCCAGTGGAAGCCGTCCTGCAGGACCCAGATGTCCCAGGTCCAGGCCTCGGGCAGCGGCGACAGCCATCCGCCCATGAAGAGCAGCGCGGTCAGGGCCGAGATGAGGATCATGTTGGCATACTCGGCCAGGAAGAAGACCGCGAAGGCCATGCCGGAATATTCCACATGGAAGCCCGCAACGATCTCCGATTCGCCCTCGGCGACGTCGAAGGGCGCACGGTTGGTCTCGGCCACGCCGGAGATCAGATAGACCCCGAACAAGGGGAGCAATGGCAGCCAGAACCATGTCAGGAAGCTCCCCTGCTGCGCCTCGACGATAGCGCCGAGGTTCAAGCTCCCCGCCGCGACCAGCACCCCGACGAGGGCAAAGCCCATGGCGATCTCATAGGCCACGATCTGGGCCGCGACGCGCATGGAGCCCAAGAGGGCGTAGCGCGAGTTCGACGCCCAGCCGGCGATGATGACGCCGTAGACGCCGACCGAGCTCAGCGCCAGGATGTAGAGCAGCCCGGCATTGATGTCGGCCAGCACCAGCCCCTCGTCGAAGGGAAAGACCGCCCAAACGGCCATGGCCGGGGCGATCGCCATCATGGGCGCAAGCAGAAAGAGCGTCTTGTCCGCCTTGGTCGGGATGACGATCTCTTTCATCATCAGCTTCAGCGCATCGGCGATGGGCTGAAGCAGCCCGCGCCAGCCGACGCGGTTCGGACCGATGCGGACCTGCATGTAGCCGATGACCTTACGCTCGGCGTAGGTGTAATAGGCCACCATGCCCAGCAGCGGCAGGAGGATTGCGGTGATCTTCAAAAGGATTTGGATCACCAGCGGGAGCGCGTTCCAAAGCTCAATCATCTTTGTCGTCTCGTCACTTCTCGCCAGTGGCCTAAGGGTTTTTCACGCGCTCGAGGCTGACAGCCCCCATCAGCGGCCCGAGCGACGCGCTTTCAGCCAGCGCGCCGGGTATCCGGGCGCAGCCCATGGGGACGTGGTCGTCGAGGATGACGCGCAGCCGAGCGCCGTACTGCCCCTGCTGGGCGTAGACGATATCGCCCGGACCGAAGCTGTCGGCCGCAGCCTGCTTCGGGTGGAGATAAACCGCAGGCTCGCAGCGCGGCATGGGCATCTTCTGCAGCGGAGCGGAGCGCCGCACCAGCGGGTCCAGCCCATAGATCGGGATGGTGCCGACACGCATGAGCCCGCTTGCCGGTGCGCCCTCCGGCGCCACGTCGAAGTCCCCGCGAGGCGCGTTATCGGGCGAGGCATCCGTGCACAGCGCGGCAAGCTCCGCCTGGACCTCGGCACCGTCGCGGTAAGCGAAGCCCTCGAGATCCAGCAGATTGCCGAGCACCCGCAGCACCTTCCAGCCCGGACGGGCCTCGCCAGGAGGGGCGACCGCACCCTGGAAACGCTGCCAGGTGCCGTTGGCGTTGACAAAGGTTCCCGAGGTCTCAGCGAAGGCGGAGATCGGCAACAGCACGTCGGCGACGTCGTCCAAAGCAGGGCTGCGGAAGGCCGAGCAGGCAACCACGAGCTCGGCCTTGCCGATCGCTTGCATGCCGCCGGCGGGGTCGAGCAGATCGCGATCGGGCTCGAAGCCCCAGAGCACCAGCGCCTTGGAGGTGCCGTCCAGCATCTCGGCGATCGGGCGTCCCTTCGTCTCGGCCGGCTTGGCGCCAGGCAGCCGGCCAGGATGGGCACCCGCCAGATAGGCGCCGACCGAGCTGGCCGCCGCCGGCAGGTAGCCGAGCCGGCAATTGGCCGCCTCGGCGATGGCATGGGCCAGACTCTTCACCAGGGTGAAGTCGGGATGCGCCGTTGCGAGGGCACCCAAGAGGACCACGCCAGCCCCTTCGCCGCCAGCCTCGCGGAGCGCAGCGGCGGCGGCCGCGTGGGCATCCGTCGGCTCGGCAGAGCCGATGAGATCGTTCGCGGCAGAGGAGCCACGCGCGCCGAGGACGCTGGCAATCGCGGCAAGATCGGCCAGCATCTGCGCGGGAGACCCCATGAGCTGTGCCGCCGGATGGGTCAGCTCCAGTTTGATGGGGTTGACGCAAACCACCGCAGCACCAGCCAAGGCCGCCTTGCGCACGCGGTGTGCCAGCAATGGCTGCTCGTGCCGGATGTCCGAGCCGATCAGCAAGATGCCCTGCTGGGCCTCCAGCTCGGACACGGTCACGCCAAGCCAGGGCAGGAGCGGATCGGCATCGTCGCTGCGGAAGTCTTGCTGAAGCAGGCGATGATCGATGTTGGCGCAGCCCAGGCCGCGCGCCACCCGGGCCGCGAGATAGAGCTCCTCGAGCGTCGCGCTGGGCGCCATGAGCCAGCCCATGTCGGCCACGTCCGCGGCCTTCAACCGCTCCGCAACCAGCGTCAGCGCGTCCGTCCATTCGACCTCGCGCCAGGCCCCGTCCTCCTTGATCATGGGCTTGGTCAGGCGGTCTTCACTGTAGAGGCCCACGAAGCTGAAGCGATCGCGGTCCGAGATCCAGGTCTCGTTCACTGCCTCGTTGTCGCGCGGATGCACGCGCATGACGCGGTTGCGGCGCACGTGCAGCTGGATGTTGGAGCCGAGCCCATCGTGAGGCGCGATGCTGTCGTGCAGGGTCAGCTCCCAAGGCCGCGCCGTGAAGCGATAAGGCTTGGAGGTCAGCGCCCCGACCGGGCAAAGGTCGATGACATTGCCGGACAGCTCATGCTCGACGGTCTGGGCGATGAAAGTGCCGATACGCATGTCTTCGCCGCGGCCGGTCGCGCCTAGCTCCCGCACACCGGCGACCTCGGCACCGAAGCGCACGCAGCGGGTGCAGTGGATGCAGCGCGTCATTTCGGTCGCGATCAAGGGGCCCAGGTCTTCGTCCTTCACCACGCGCTTGCGCTCGGCGAAGCGCGACACGTCACCGCCATAGCCCATGGCGACGTCCTGCAGCTCGCACTCACCGCCCTGATCGCAGATGGGGCAGTCGAGCGGGTGGTTGATCAGCAGGAACTCCATGGTGCCTTGCTGGGCCTCGATGGCCTTCGGAGAGCGCGTCCAGACCTTGAGGCCATCGCCCACGGGCGTCGCGCATGCGGGCACGGGCTTGGGGAAGGGACGGCCGCCTTGCTCGGCCTCGACCAGGCACATCCGGCAGTTCGCCGCAATGGACAGCTTCTTGTGATAGCAAAACCGGGGAATCGAGATAGCCTCGCGATCCGCGACCGCGATGATCATCTCTCCCGGCGCCGCCTCACAGACGCGGCCGTCGATCTCGATGTTGATCTTGTCCGTCATTTAGGTCTCTCGATCGGCACCAGTTGCGCAGACCTTCCGGGTACGCTCGGCGGAGTCGATTGGGCACCCGGCAGCAGCGACCGCGGCGCCCGCCGCAGTGAGCCCTGCCTCATTGCGCATTAAGTTGGCGAGGCGCCATGCCAGCGCGCGCCTCACCGCGAAAAGAACGGTCGAGCCCGGTCAGGCCGCCATCATGCTGCGGCCGTGCTCGATCATGTAAGCGAACTCGTGCCGATAGTGCTTCAGGAAGCTCTGAACGGGCATGGCCGCGGCGTCGCCCAGGGCGCAGATGGTCCTGCCCCCGATGCGCCCCGCCACGCTGTCGAGCAGGTCGAGGTCTTCCATCCGACCTTCGCCGTGCAGGATGCGATGCAGCACACGGGTGAGCCAGCCGGTCCCTTCGCGGCAGGGTGTGCACTGGCCGCAGGACTCATGCATATAGAAGTGCGACAGGTTGTAGAGCACCTTCACCATGCAGGTCCCCTCGGCGATCACGATGACCGCGCCCGAGCCGAGCATGGAGCCGGCCTTGGCGATCGAGTCGTAGTCCATGTCGACGTCCATCATGACGTCACCTGGAACCACGGGCACCGAGGATCCGCCTGGGATGACCGCCTTCAACGCCTTGCCGTCCTTCACCCCGCCGCTCATTTCCAGCAGGTCGCGGAAGGGCGTGCCCATGGGCACCTCGAAGTTGCTCGGGTCGTTCACATGGCCCGACACGGAGAACAGCTTGAGCCCGCCATTGTTGGGGCGCCCCTGCTCCAGGAACCACTTCCCGCCCTTCTCGAGGATCACGGGCACGGAGGCGAGCGACTCGGTATTGTTGATGGTCGTCGGCTTGCCGAAGAGGCCGTATTGAGCGGGGAACGGCGGCTTGTAGCGCGGCTGTCCCTTCTTGCCCTCGATGGACTCTAGGAGCGCCGTCTCTTCGCCGCAGATGTAGGCGCCCGCGCCCATGTGGCTGTAGCAGTCGAAGTCGACCCCAGAGCCCTGGATGTCCTTGCCGATCAAGCCTGCGGCATAGGCCTCTTCCAAGGCGCCCTCGAAGCGCGCGATCGGCTCGTAGAACTCGCCGCGAATGTAGTTGTAGCCCGCGGTCGCGCCGATGCAGTAGCCAGCGATCGCCATGCCCTCGATCAGCTGATGCGGGTTGTAGCGCAGGATGTCGCGGTCCTTGCAAGTGCCAGGCTCGCCCTCGTCCGAGTTGCAGACGATGTACTTTTGGCCCGGCGCGGTGCGCGGCATGAAGCTCCACTTGAGCCCAGTCGGGAAGCCCGCGCCGCCACGGCCGCGCAGATTGGAGATCTTGACTTCCTCGATGAGGTCGTTGGGATCCGGCTTCTCGCGCAGAATGCGCTCCCACTGGGCATAGCCGCCGATGCTGCGATAGGCATCGAGCGTATAACGCACGGCCTCGTCCAGGTGCATCGTGCGAAAGCAGACGGTGTTCCGGTTCTCGACCATGCGCTTACTCCAAGTCGTCGATCAGCTTGTCCAGCGCATCCGGGGACAGTTTCTCGTGGTAAGTCTTGTCCAAGAGAACCGCCGGAGCATCGCGGCAGGCACCAAGGCACTCCACCTCTTTCAAGGTGAAACGGCCATCGGCGGTCGTCTCGCCTGGCTTGACGCCGTATTTGTGCTCGACGTGCTCGATGAGCTGCTCGGAGCCCTGCAGCATGCAGGAGATGCTGTTGCAGACGCAGACCTTGTGACGCCCCTGAGGCTCGAGGTCATACATCCCATAGAAGGTCGCGACCTCGTAGACCGACATGGGGGGCATGTCCAAGTAGACGGCAATGTCGTCCATCAGCTCTTTGGTCAGCCAGCCGCCGTTGGCGTCCTGCACGATGGTCAGCGCGGGCATGGTCGCGGACTGCTTCCACTCCGGCGGATACTTGGCGATGTGCTTGTCGATCGCCGCACGAATCTCCGGCGTGAAGAGCGTCGATTTTTCGCGCTCGTGATCGACCGCGAGGGGTAGGTTACGGTAGCTCATCAGCGATCGATCTCCCCGAACACGATGTCCAGTGTCCCGATGATCGCGACGACATCGGCCAGCATGTGCCCCCTGGACATCTCGTCAAGCGCGGCCAGATGCGGGAAGCCCGGCGCGCGAACCTTCAGACGATAGGGCTTGTTGGCCCCGTCCGAGACGATGTAGCAGCCGAACTCACCCTTGGGTGCCTCGACCGCCGCATAGACGTCGCCCGGGGGCGGACAATAGCCTTCCGTGAAGAGCTTAAAGTGGTGGATCAGGGCCTCCATGTCGTCTTTCATGTCCGCCCGCTTGGGCGGCACGACCTTGTGGTCGTCGATCGACACGGGACCCGGGCTGGTCCGCAGCCAGTCCACGCACTGCTTGATGATGCGATTGGACTGGCGCATCTCCTCCATGCGGACCAGATAGCGGTCGTAGCAATCGCCGTTGACGCCGACCGGGATATCGAAGTCGACCTTGTCGTAGGCCGCATAGGGCTGTTTCTTGCGCAGATCCCATTCGACGCCGGAGCCGCGCAGCATGGGTCCGGTGAAGCCGAGCTGCATCGCACGCTCGGGCGAGACGACACCGATATCCACGGTACGCTGCTTCCAGATTCGGTTGTCTGTCAGCAGGGTCTCGTACTCGTCGACGCGCTTCGGGAACCTCTGCGTGAAATCCTCGATGAAGTCGAGCAGCGAGCCTTCGCGCGCGACGTTGCGCTTGGCGATCGCGCGCTTGGAATGCCACTTCGACTTGCCCGCATACTGCGGCATGCGATCCGGCAGGTCGCGATGCACGCCGCCGGGCCGGTAGTAGGTCGCGTGCAGCCGCGCGCCCGAGACGGCCTCGTAGCAGTCCATGAGGTCCTCGCGCTCGCGGAAGCAGTAGAGGAAGACGCTCATGGCGCCGATGTCGAGCGCATGCGCACCGAGCCACATCAAGTGGTTCAGGACGCGCGTGATCTCGTCGAACATGGTGCGGATGTACTGCGCACGCTCCGGCGCCTCGACGCCAAGGAGCTTCTCGATGGCGCGCACATAGCCATGCTCGTTGCACATCATGGACACATAGTCCAGACGGTCCATGTAGCCGATGCTCTGGTTGTACGGCTTGTACTCGGCCAGCTTCTCGGTCGCGCGATGCAGCAGACCGATGTGCGGGTCGGCGCGCTCGATGACCTCCCCGTCCATCTCCAGCACCAGGCGCAGCACGCCATGCGCGGAAGGATGCTGCGGACCGAAGTTCAGGGTGTAGTTACGGATCTCAGGCATCGCCCGCCTCCTTGCTCACACCATCCCCGACGTAGCGGCTGTCGTCCCGGATCACGCGCGGCACCAGGACGCGCGGCTCGATGGAGACGGGCTCATAGACAACGCGCTGTTGCTCGGGGTCATAGCGCATCTCGACCTGACCGCTGAGCGGAAAGTCCTTGCGGAAGGGATGCCCAACAAAGCCATAGTCGGTCAGGATACGACGCAGGTCCGGATGCCCCTTGAAGAGGATCCCGTAGAGATCGAAGGCCTCGCGCTCGAACCAGTTGGCGGCAGCCCACACCGGGATCAGCGAATCCACCATGGGCTGGCTACCGCCGACATAGGTGCGCAGACGCAGCCGCCAGTTGTGGGCCAACGACAGCAGATGCACCACCACGGCGAAACGCTTCGAATCGTCGACAGCCACATCCAGATCGCGGTCGACACCACGACCGAAGCCTGTGAAAGACGCCTCTTCGGTCTCCCACTCGGACTGACCATAGGTCGCGTAGTCAACGCCACAGAGATCGATCAGTTGCTCGAAGCGGAAGGCGGCGTCGTCGCGCAAGGTCCAGCAGACCTCGAGAAGACGCTCCGCAGGCACGACCAGCGTCAGCTCGCCGACCTCGTCGATCAGCTCGCAGCCATGCTCGGCGAGCTTCTCGGGAATCGCGACGGCGAGCGCGTCCAGCCTGGCGTTGCGAGTCAGGGAATGTTTCACCATGTTCTCTCAGGTACTACTCAGCGGGCGATGGTGTTGGTCCGGCGAATCTTGCTCTGGAGCTGCAAGATGCCGTAGAGCAACGCCTCCGCCGTGGGCGGACAGCCGGGAACGTAGATATCGACGGGAACGATGCGGTCACAGCCACGCACGACAGAGTACGAGTAGTGGTAGTAGCCGCCGCCGTTCGCGCAGGAGCCCATCGAAATGACCCAGCGCGGCTCGGCCATCTGGTCGTAGACCTTGCGCAGCGCAGGAGCCATCTTATTGACGAGCGTCCCGGCCACGATCATCACGTCGGACTGGCGCGGACTGGGCCGGAAGATGATGCCGAATCGATCCAGGTCGTATCGCGCCGCGCCAGCGTGCATCATCTCGACGGCACAGCACGCGAGCCCGAAGGTCATCGGCCACAAAGAGCCGGTGCGCGCCCAGTTGATGAGCTTGTCAGCGGAGGTGGTGACGAACCCCTCTTCGAGAAGACCCTCTATTCCCATTCCAACGCCCCTTTCTTCCACTCGTAGATGAAGCCAACGACCAGGATGCCGAGGAATACGACCATGGCCCAGAAGGCATAGATCCCGAGATCTTCGAGCACAACCGCCCAGGGAAAGAGGAATGCGATCTCTAGATCGAAGACGATGAAGAGAATAGCGACCAGGTAGTAGCGGACGTCGAACTTCAAACGTGCCGTTTCAAATGCCTCGAAGCCGCACTCGTAGGGCGAATCTTTCTCGCTGTCCGGGCGACGTGGTCCGAGGAGGTAACCGATCACGAGTGGTCCAACCCCTACCAGTATCCCGACCAGGATAAAAATCAGGATCGGCAGATAGTTGTCTAGCACTGTCCCCTCTCTATCGTTTTTCTAATATAAGCAGCAGGATGGGGAGTCTAGTGCACCCTTCCGCACAGTGTCAACCTAGAGATCAATCCAAACTATTAGATTTTTCAAGGCTTTAGATTCGATCTCCAGGCACAAAAAAGCGGCATGCCACTCGCGTGGCATGCCGCTTGCAGTTGGTGCCGACGGCCAGACTCGAACTGGCACGGCTTTCGCCACTACCCCCTCAAGATAGCGTGTCTACCAATTTCACCACGTCGGCGTAAATCAATCAGTTCTCTTCACTGCCCTCAGAGCCAGCGCCTTGTGCTGGATCACCCACCGCGCCTCCGGCACTGCCGTCGGCTTGCGGGGCCGCAGCGTCCATGGGAGCTGCAGGGACAGGGACGTCGGACCCGGCCGGACCCTCAAGCGATTCGGCTGCACCAGGCACCACCGGGATATCAGTGGTCGTCGCTGACGGAGCAGTCTCAGAGGGCGGCGGAATGATCGCCGCGCCGTCTACTTCATCCATCAGCCCCGAGGGCTCCGAGCCTTGGGCCGCGAAGTAGGCCAGACCCATGCTCGTGAGAAAGAACAGCGTCGCAATAATAGCAGTCAAACGCGTCAAAAACGACCCCGAGCCCTGAGCCCCGAATACCGTGGACGACGCACCACTGCCAAAGGCAGCACCTGCATCCGCCCCCTTTCCGTGCTGCATCAGCACGAGACCGATGAGCCCCAGCGAAAGGAAGACCTGGAAAACTGTCAGAATCGTTTGCATGTATCACTCACGGGCCAGGATCTCAGCCCGCAGCGGCATTCCCGGCCTGACAAATCGCTAAAAAGTCTTCGGCAGCCAAGGATGCGCCACCAATGAGGCCGCCATCGATATCGGCCTGGGCCAGCAGCTCGCCCGCGTTACCCGGCTTCATGCTGCCGCCGTATAAGATCCGCACCTTTGCGCCGATCGCCTGATCGTGACCGTCAATGCGGCGCCGAATGAAATTGTGCACTTCCTGCGCCTGCTCGGGCGTCGCCGTTTTCCCGGTGCCGATCGCCCAGACGGGCTCGTAGGCAATCTCGAGGCTCGCGAAAGACGCGATCCCGTTTTGGTCGATAATCGCGTCGATTTGCCGAGCGATCACGGCCTCTGTTTCACCTTGCTCACGCTGCTCGAGCGTCTCGCCGACGCAGAGAATCGGCCTCATGCCGTTCTCGATCACGATCGCGAGCTTCTTCGCGACGATCTCGTCGGTCTCGCCGTAGTATTCCCGACGCTCCGAGTGCCCGCAAATCACATAGTGGCAGCCGAACTCCCCGAGCATCGCGGCGGATACCTCACCAGTGTAGGCCCCACCGGCTTCCGTGCAGACATTCTGCGCACCGAGCCGGACAGGACTCCCGCCGAGCAACCGCTCCCCGATTGCGAGAAAGGGAAAGGGCGGACAGACAGCAACTTCTGTCTTAACAAGCCCTTTCGCACCATTGAGGACACCTTCGATCAGCGACTCAGCGCCGGATCTGGTGCCATTCATCTTCCAGTTACCTGCGATCAGAGGCTGGCGCATGACGGGTACTCCTTCAGGTGAGCGGCGCATCATAGCCATTTCTGAGCGGATTTCAAGCCCCAATTCAAGGCGCCGCCGATCGTCCCGCGGGCGCACATCATCGATTCGGCACCGCCGACGGCAGCCGAGATCACCCCCACACCGCCCATGCCGACGCCGCGAGCCAGCATTTATTCCAACGACCGCTTTCCGCTACACTGCCGCGATGGCCAAGAGCAGCAAGAAAAAGTCCAACAGCGGATCGACCATCGCCCTCAATAAGAAGGCGGGGCACGACTATTTCATCGAGCAACGGATCGAGGCCGGCATCGCCCTCGAGGGCTGGGAGGTCAAGAGCCTGCGTGCCGGGCGGATCCAGCTCAAGGAGAGCTACGTCAAGATCCTGCACGCCGAGGCCTTTCTGATCGGCACCCATATCTCCGCCCTACAGACGGCCTCGACACACGTCAACCCGGACCCGACCCGAACGCGCAAGCTGCTGCTCAAACGCTCGGAGCTGAATCGACTGATCGGCCTCACCGAGCGCTCCGGCTACACCCTGGTGCCGACAGCCATGTACTGGAAGCACGGCCGCGCCAAGCTGGAGATCGGCCTCGCCAAGGGCAAGAAGCAGCACGACAAGCGAGCTACGGAGAAAGATCGCGATTGGCAGCGCGAGAAAGAGCGCATCTTCAAGACCGGCTGAGCTTGCCGGGGAACCAATCCTTACTTATAGTGACCAATCGGTTACCTGGGGGCGACATGGCTTCGACGTGGGTCGCAAAACCTGAGGTGCATGCCGAGGTGCGGGCTACCTCGTAAAACCATCCGCAAATCTATAGTTGCCAACGACGACAACTACGCTCTCGCTGCTTATACCTCGTATAGGCACAGATTGCGCCCTCTTAACCTAGCTCTGAGTAAGCCTCGTTAACCTGCTGTATTTATTTT
>NZ_JAAIJQ010000064.1 GCF_010820565.1 Thiorhodococcus minor
ACGGCTCGATTCCCCCGCGATAGCTTTGATGTGAAGACAGCAGGAAAGCGCAGTGCGGGAAATCTGCATGCTGCGTTCGACGAGGGGGGCCAGGGGCGACCCTGGCCTCTACTCTACCGGTTCCAATTGCCGAATCTAGGTTCATCGCAGCCAGCACGCTCGATCACCGCGGCCAGCCGCTGCGGCTCGCCAGGTCTGCGAGTCCGCCTGGGCCGCTCGCGCCGCGAGCCAACGTCTGAGTAAGCGCAGTCCTTCGGCTTCAGTAGTAGCCGTAGGAGACGCTGGCTGCGTCCGCCTTGTTGAGCACTGCGCCGATGGCCTTGTCGCCGAGCAGCTGCTCGGCTTGCTCGAGCTCCGATTTGGTGATCTTGCCGTTTTCGACGACCAGGATGGCCGCGTCGATTTGCGGCAGAAAGGCGATGACATCGTCGCCGCTGAACAAGGGCGGCATGTCGAAGATGATGAGTCGATCGTCGTAGCGCGTCTTGAGCTCGGCCAAGAGACTGATGAAGCGCGGCGATGCGAGCGCTTCGGACGACTGCACGATGCGCTCGTGGCCAGGAATCACGACCAGTCGCTCGATGTCGGGCGTGAACATGATGTCCGCGAGCTCGGCGTTGGAGGTCAGGCAGTCGCTGATGCCGGGGCCCTTGTCCCGTCCGAAGTATTTCGCGATCGCGGGCCGTTTCATGTCCAGGTCGACGAGCAGCACGGTCTGATTGACGTCGCGCGCCAAACTGATGGCGAGATTGATCGCCGTGATCGTCTTGCCGTCGCCCGGGCTCGGGCTGGTAATGGCGAGGGTGCGAAGTCCCTTGCTCCGCATGCGCTGCAGGACCTGCGTCCTTAGCACCTTATAGGCGTCGGCGACGGGCTCGAGGCCCTCCGCCAGGATGATTCTCCTGTCGCGGAGGGCCTGCAGATCCGCGGACATCGTCTCGGTCCGCGTGTAATTGATGCGAATGCCCTTGCCGCGATTGCGCTCCGTCGGCTGTGCGGGCCTCGAATCGGCCTGTGGGGCGGAGGATGGGCTGGGAGCGCCGGTGCGCAGCTGCCGCTCCGCCCGCGCTCGGTCCATCGCTTGCTTGAGTCGTTCCATATCCGCTTTGACCTCGCTCTATCAGGCGCCGAGCCCAGGGAGCGCCGCGTCGAAGCGGCGCATCAGGATGAACCAGATGACATCCAATGGCATGACCAGGAAATGCACGAGAGCCAGCAAAATAGCCACGCCGGAGACAGATGCCCCGAGGATGAGTCTGAATCGTCGGCGGGCCGCGGCGCGCTCCGTGTCGGTCGCCACATAGGGAATCACCGCGAGCAGCGGGATACGCGTCGTGCTCTGGACGGCCTCTGCCCCGAACAGCCCCTTGTGCATGCTCTCCTGCAGGGCCAGGTTGCCGACGCCGGCCGCGAACGCCAGCACCAGACCCAGGACGACGATCGCGAGCCGATTCGGCTTGAACGGCTTCTCGGGCCGCAGTGGCGGCTCGATGAGCGAGAAACGCTCGCTCTTGCGGTCGCGCTCCAAGGCTTGCGCCAGCTCCGCCTGTAGGCTCTTTTCCTTGACTTCCTTGTACTTGAGCATGGCGTTGTCATAGTCGCGCGTCAGCGCGCGATATTCTTGCTCGATGCGCGGGGCCTCGGTCAGCCTCTGCTCGTACTGCTTGAGCTCGTGCTCAAGCTCTCTGCGGCTCTCCCGCAGTGACTTGATCTCGAGGCGCAAGGCGTCGAGCTTGACCCGCAGCTGCACATAGGCGGGGTTGTTCGCTCCCTCGAGCACGACGTCATCCGTGCGCATCTGCCTGCGCGCCGCGCCGAGCTTTGCCTCCGTCTCGCGGATGCTGCGCCGCATGGCGGCGACATCCGGGTGGTCGTCGGAATAGCGCTTCTTGAGCGATGACAGCTCGGCATTGAGCTGATCGAGGCGCGCTTGGATGGTCGCGATGCTCGACTCGCCGACATGCTGCTGGAGTGCGGCGATCTCCTTCTCGAGCTGAATGCGGTCTGGATGGCTCGGGGAGTAACGCTCCTTGACGCGCACGTACTTGGCTTGCAGCTCCTCGAGGTAGCTTTCGAGGGTCGTGGCGCCGTTGCCGGTCGCCCCGAGGATCGTCGGGCTGATCTGAGCCAGCTCGGACTCGAGGTAGAGTGCCTGCTGCTCCAGGGTGCGCATGGATTGGGCGTTGTCGCGCAGCCGCTCCTCGCCGCGCATCATGAGCTCGCGGTTCAGCGAGGCCAGCTCGGGCAGGTTGTCGCCATGCTCTTCCTTGAATGCCGCAAGTCGGGCCTCGAGCGTGTTGATCTCTTGCCCCAGCCGGTCGGCCTCCGTCTTCAGGAAGGCGCTCGCTTCGTTGGCCGCCGCGGTGCGGCGCTCGAGATTCTCCTGGAGGAAGAGCGACACGACGTCGCTGGCGACCTTCTGCGCCGTCTCGGGCGATCGGCTGTCGTAGGAGATCGAGAAGGCGATGGTTGCTTCCTGCGCCCGCCCGCTCTGAGGATCCAGGACATCGGCGCTGATCATGTCGAGCTGGATGTCCTCGCGCATCTTCTCGACGGCCGCATTGATGCTCTGCTTGCGGCGCATATCGGGATAGAGGTCGTATTGGTTGATCAGCTCGCTGAGATTGCTGGTCGTCATGACGCGCTGACTGATGACCTGGATGCGCTGATCCGCGTAGCTCGTGACCGTGGTGCGCACCAGGTCGACCGGAATCTCCTGGCGCTCGATCAGGATGGTTGCTGAGGAGCGATACACCGGCGGAATCAGGAGGGCGGCAAGGACGGCGATGACGGCCAGCAGAGACGTGGGGACGATCAGCTGCCATTTCCGTCGCTTCAGGATCGCGAGGTAGTCGTCTAGGTTGAGAGGCTGGTCTTCCACGTTGTCGCCTTCTTTACAGTGGCCGATGGACTGGATGAGAAGCTGAGCTGCGGGCGGTTGCGATCATGGAGCGGCTCAGGTCTCGGAGGTCGATCGTCGTCGCCAGTGCTCGCCACGGCAAGCGAGTCGCTCGCCTGCAGAGGTCTCATTGTAAGGGTGCTACCCGCTCCGAAGCCGATTTCAGCGGGCGGTCGTCCACCTAGGACGAATGCCCTGCCGCCGCGGTAGCTCGTCCGGCATCGCTCTGTGGTTTGGCCGCAATCCGGCGCCGAGGTTGCGCCGCGGCCATGCCCGCTCCCCATCAGCCCGTCTGGGGGCAAGCGCGACGCCCGCGACGCGGTGGCCATCACAGGCCGGGCTGCCGGGTGGCGATGGCGCCTCTTCGGCGCTGAGCCGCGAGGAAATGCCGCGGACCCCTGCTGCTCGGCGGGCACGACGCGGATCATACGCGAAATTCCTGAGAGGCCAGACCCTTCGCGGTCAGGATGGCCAAACCGATCAGCAGTGCAAGCCGCAAGGGGCTCCACCGCCCCTGCGGCTGGGAAAGGATCACCTCGATGCTGTAAAAGAGGATGATCGCTTGCGGGACCAAGAATGTCAGCCGCGGCGGGAGAGGGGCCGAGAACAGCGGCATCGCGACGGCGATGATGAGGATGAGCATGTCCAGGGAGCTGGTGCGGAACGCGGATTCCGCTGCTCTCACCGCGATGCCTGTGAGTAGCGCGAGGGTGCCGAAGAAGGCGATCAGTGTCGTGGTGCCGATCTCCTCGCGGAGCGGCGGTGTCGCCAGGAAGATGATGACGAGTCCGGCGGCGTAGAGACTGATGCGCTCGAATGTTGCCCCGAGCTTGCGAGGCAGCATCGGGGCGGCCAAAGCCAGGACGAGGAGCAGGATAGCCAAGGAGGTGATGTCGGCACTGATGGCATCGGCGGCGGCCGCGCCACCGACGAAGACGACGACGAGCATGAGGGCGAGTGCTCGGCGCGTGGTTTCGAGAATCGTCGGCGCTCTGCTCTCGAGGCTATCGAGCGCCTTGAGAAAGCCCTCCAGTACGAGGATGTGGGCGTGCTTGCGCCGCACCTGGGAGTGATGGCGGTGCTTGAGTGCATGGATGGCGAGCAGGACGGCGGCGCAAAAGGCGACATAGGCACCGATGATCGCGATGTCCGAGCTGTATCTCAGTGCGTAGGCCAGGGCGACCGCGATGACCTGGGCGAGATAGACGAGACTGACGGCCTGGTTTTGCGACAGCCCAGCCTGCAAGAGCTGATGGTGAAGGTGCAGCTTGTCCGCCGAGAAGGGCGAGCGCCCGGCGGCGATGCGGCGGGTCATCACATTAATGGTGTCCAGGACCGGCAGCCCCAGCACGAGCAGGGGCGTCAGCGGCCCCAGTGCCGTGTCCGGCCGCTGTGTCGTGCCGATCGCGAGCACGCCGGCGCCGAAGCCCAAGAATTGGCTGCCGCTGTCCCCCATGAAGATCTGCGCCGGGCTGCTGTTGAATCTGAGAAAGCCGAAGGTCGCTCCCATCAGCGCCATGGCGAGCGCAAAGTTCGTCTGGTCGTCGCTCTGATAGGCGAAGATCGCCAGGCATCCGAGGGCGAGGACACTCAAGCCGCCGGCAAGGCCATCCAGCCCATCGGATAGATTGATGGCGTTGGTGATGGCCGTCAGCAGGAGTACAGTGAGCGGGATCGCAATCCCGGTCGGCAAGGCCTCGAGGCCGAGGAAGGGCACCTCGGTGATCATGACGCCGCCGCCCACGACGACGATGCTGCCGGCAATGACCTGGCCGAGCAGTTTGAGCCTGTAGTCCAGGTTCAGCCTGTCGTCGAGCAGGCCGAAGAGCAGGATGACGCACCAGCCGGCGATCAGCGCCTTGCCTTCCTGATTCAAGGTGATCAGCAGGCCGGTGGATAGGAGCGTGCCCGCGGCGATCGCGATTCCGCCGGTCCGCGGGATTGCGTGATCGTGAATCTTGCGCGCGTCTGGCAGATCCGTCAGTCCCAAGGGTCCGCCCAATCGCCTCAAGGGCGGGATCAGGACCATCGAGACGAACAGCGCCAGCAGTAGGATGTAGACGGACTGCATCTGGGCTAGCGGTCGGCGAGTCGTTGGCTCGGGGAGGGGCGCGCTCTAGGGGGAAGCGGTCCCCGAGCCTGGGCTGAGTGCGGCTGGAGCCTGCTGCTGTGGAGACGCCGAGCGCTTTGCTCAAGGCAGCCTGGGTGCTGGTAAGGAGGCATCATTCTCTCGTGGCTGCGCGCTGGGGCTAGGTCAGCCAGAATCTGTTGGATGCAGCTCCCTCTGCGCGTCTTCTTTGGGCTCGCGAGTCTCGCTGAGCAGTGCGCTTGCGATCGAAATCGGCGCGGTCGGGGCGGATGGCGGTCAAGGCGGATCGGAAGGACTGCTCGGGGTAAGGGGTACGGCCAACTGCGTACGCTACCTAGTGTAGCTGAGTGGGCACGGGAAAGCCGTAGGCGAGTGTGAATACATTTTGTGCTCGACCTTGGATCCTTGCCCGTCTGCCGTAAATGGCGGCTCGTCGGCCGCTTCGCCAATGCCTCTGGGCGATCTGGGGGGCGGGGCGATCCGCTCGATGACGGCGGGGCTCGGAGCTGGCCGGCCTATGTGGGCCTGGCTCTAGGCGACCGCCGCCGAGCGCCCGTACCATTGGGCCGGTTTCTGTGCTGCTGTGTGGATAAGGATGACTTGGGAAGCCTGGCTCTCCGTTGCTGTCGTCGCGCTGGTGATCGGCGCGCTTGCGATGACGAAGCTCGCCGCTGATGTCGTGCTGGTCGGCGGCGTCGCGATCCTTCTGCTCGTGGGCGTCTTGACGCCAGCCGAGGCGCTGAGCGGTCTCTCCAATGAAGGTATGGTGACCGTCGGCGTGCTCTATGTCGTTGCGGCTGGGCTGCGCGAGACGGGGGCGATCGGCTGGCTGGTTCAGGGCGTCCTTGGGCGCCCTAAGGGCCTCGCGGGCGCGCAGATGCGCCTCATGGCTCCGGTCATGGGGCTCAGTGCCTTCCTCAACAACACGCCTGTGGTCGCCATGTTTCTCCCGGCGGTCAATGAGTGGGCGCGTCGCAATCGCCTGCCGATCTCCAAGCTGCTGATCCCGCTGAGCTACGCCGCCATCCTCGGGGGCACCTGCACGCTCATCGGGACCAGTACCAACCTGATCGTCAACGGTCTGCTGGTGAAGGAAACGGGGCGCGCCAGCCTGGGCATGTTCGAGATTGCCTGGGTCGCCCTGCCGTGCGCGGCGGTCGGCCTGCTCTATTTGATGACGATCGGCCGCTGGCTGCTGCCGGATCGCCGGCCTGTGATGAGCGATATGGACGATCCGCGCGAATACACCGTCGAAATGCTGGTGGAGCCGGCCAGCCCGCTGGTTGGCAAGACGATCGAGGCCGCTGGGCTGCGCCATCTGCCCGGCATGTACCTGCTCGAGATCGAGCGCGATGGGGACATCCTGCCAGCGATCGCGCCGCATCAGCGTCTTCAGGCCGGCGATCAGCTGGTCTTCGTCGGCATCGTCGATTCTGTCGTCGACCTGCAGCGCTTCCGCGGCCTGGTCCCGGCCGGGGATCAGGTCTTCAAGCTCGACGTGCCGCGACCGGAGCGCTGTCTCATGGAGGCCGTGGTCTCCGATAGCTGCCCCGTCGTCGGCAAGAGTATCCGAGAGGGCCGGTTCCGCAGCCTCTACAGCGCGGCCGTCATCGCCGTCGCCCGCAATGGTGAGCGGATCGAGCGCAAGATCGGCGACATCGTGCTCAAGCCTGGCGATACCCTGCTGATCGAGGCGGATCCGAGCTTCGCCGAGCGTCAGCACAACTCGCGCGATTTCTTCCTCGTCAGTCAGGTCCCGGATTCGCGTCCGCTGCGCCAGGACAAGGTCTTGATCGCGATCGCGATCCTAAGTGCCATGGTGCTGGCGGTGACGCTCGAGTGGCTGTCCATGCTGCAGGCGGCCATGCTCGCGGCCGGGCTGCTGCTCGTCACGCGCTGCATCAACACCGGGCTTGCGCGCGCGGCGGTGGACTGGCAGGTGCTGATCGCCATCGCGGCGAGCTTTGGGCTCGGGCTCGCCCTGCAGAAGACCGGGGCCGCCGGGGTCATTGCCACCCAGATGACGGGGCTGGCGCAGGGGGATCCGCTGCTCTCGCTCGCGGTCGTCTATCTGCTGACCATGCTCTTCACCGAGCTGATTACCAACAATGCGGCCGCGGTGCTCATGTTCCCCATCGCCCTCTCGACCAGTCAGGCGCTGGGCGTGGACTTCATGCCCTTCGCCATCGCCATCATGATGGCCGCATCCGCGAGCTTCTCCACGCCCATCGGCTACCAGACCAATCTCATGGTCTACGGGCCGGGCGGCTATCGATTCAGCGACTATCTGAGAGTGGGTGTCCCGCTCAATCTCACGGTCGCGGCGCTGACGGTAGCCCTGGCGCCGCTGGTGTGGGACTTCTGACTTCCCGTATCATCCCGCGGCGCGCCGATGGCGGCCGGAGGATCGGGTGAGCGCTTGACGAACATCGTCGCCGCCCGCTCTCCAATCCTACAGAATCGGCCGACCTCGCCCAGAGCGATCGGAATCGAGGAGCCGCGGGGCGCTCAGGGTTGAATTAGTAACCCCTAATACCAAAGCTAGCCCCCAGCGCGCGGGTCGCCTGGCTGCCCGAGGCCCTGGCGATCTGAATTCCTCCGCCGGATCGATCTGGCGCCACTGCACGCCACCCTGTGCCGCAGCCGGTCGGTCCGTCACCCGGTCAACCGAACAATACTCTGCCCCGGCTGGCTCGGGGCTGTGACGAAATACTGGAGTCAATCAATGTCCCAAGTGACCAAAGAAGCCATCGAAGCGGCGATCAAGGCCTACAAGGAGCCCCATCTCGGCCGCGACCTGGTGGCGGCGCACGCCATCAAAGAGATCGCCATCGAGGGCGATCAGGTCAAGGTCAGCGTCTCCCTCGGCTTCCCGGCGAAGGGCGCCCAAGAGGCGATCGCCGAGGCGGTGAAGTCCGAGGTCATGGGCGTTGACGGCGTGAGCCAGGTCGCGGTCGATGTGAGCTGGGAGATCAAGGCGCACTCGGTGCAGAAATCGCTCAAGCCGATCGACAACGTCAAGAACATCGTCGCGGTCGCCTCGGGCAAGGGCGGTGTCGGCAAGTCGACCACCGCGGTCAACCTGGCGCTCGCACTCGCGGCGGAGGGTGCGCGCGTGGGGATCCTCGACGCCGACATCTATGGCCCCTCGCAGCCGCGGATGCTCGGCATCACCGGCAAGCCGGAGTCCAAGGACGGCAACAGCCTGGAGCCGATGAGCAGCTACGACCTCCAGGCGATGTCGATCGGCTTCCTCATCGAGGAAGAGACGCCCATGATCTGGCGCGGTCCCATGGTGACGCAGGCCCTGGAGCAGCTGCTGAACGACACCAATTGGTCCGATCTCGACTACCTGGTGATCGACCTGCCGCCGGGCACTGGCGACACCCAGCTGACGCTGGCGCAGAAGGTTCCTGTCTCGGGTGCGGTCATCGTGACCACGCCCCAGGACATCGCGCTCCTGGACGCACGCAAGGGGCTCAAGATGTTCCAGAAGGTCGAGGTGCCCGTCCTCGGCATCGTGGAGAACATGAGCATCCACATTTGCTCCAAGTGTGGCCATGAGGAGCACATCTTCGGCCAAGGCGGGGGTACGGCCATGTCCGAGCAGTATGGTGTCGATCTGCTGGGCTCACTGCCCCTGGATATCCACATCCGCGAGGAGACCGATAGCGGCAAGCCGACCGTGGTCGCCCAGCCGGAGTCGCGCGCGACCGAGATCTATCGCGAGATCGCGCGCAAGACGGCCGCAAAGCTCTCGCTGCAGGCCAAGGACTATGCGGCGAAGTTCCCCCGCATCGTTATCCAGAACACCTGATCGGCTCGGACTGGTGCGGCGGAGCTCTCTGCCGCACCTGCTGGCCTTCCCTTCCTTGCCCCTTTTCGGCGGCTGACCGAGCGAGCTTAGTCGCCTTCTCTTGGCTCACGCACCCAAATCAGCGTGCGGTTGTTTGCCGGCATGAGCCGGCTCTCCAGCAGCCTGAGCCCGTGCTGGCGCCCGATCGCTTCCAGATCCTCGAGATTCCTTAGTCCCATCCTCGGATCCTGCTGCTTGAGCCAGGCATCGAAGCGCTGGTTGCCCTCGCCGGTGTAGCGCCCGCCTTCGTTGAAGGGCCCGTAGAGCAGAAAGCGGCCGCCCGAGACCAGCACGCGGCCAACGCCACTGAGCATGTCCGGAACCCGAGGCTCGGGCATGATGTGGGTCGTGTTGGCGCTGAAGACCGCGTCGTAGCGGCGCGCCGGCCAGTCGCCGCCGGCGTCGAGCGCGATCGGCTGCGGGAGATTCGGCAGCGCCGCCTCCTCCAGCCAGCCGCGGATGCCGGGGAGATTCTCGGCCAGGTCGCTCGTCTGCCAGCGCAGATGCGGCATGGCGGCCGCGAAGCAGACGGCGTGCTGGCCGGTCCCGCTGCCGATCTCGAGCAGATTCCGGGCGTTGGCGAGCAGGGGCTGAATCACCGCGAGGATGGCGGCCTTGTTCTCCTCGGCGGATGGGGCGAAGGGTTTCTCGTGAGCAGGCATGGGCTTGAGAGGGCTCCAAGCGGTTGGCGCGCTTTCCCGCGTTGACGATGCGCGGTAACCTACTGCGCTTTTTCAGTTTCCGAGGATGCCGTCAATGGCCATCAAATCCGATCTCTGGATCCGCCGCATGGCCGCGGAGGGAATGATCGAGCCCTTCGAGGCTTCTCAGGTGCGTGAGGGCGACGTCGGCCGAGTGATCTCCTACGGCACCTCGAGCTACGGCTATGACGTGCGCTGTGCCGACGAGTTCAAGATCTTCACCAATATCAACTCGGCGATCGTCGACCCCAAGAACTTCGATTCCAACAGCTTCGTCGATCTCAAGTCGGACGTCTGCATCATACCGCCCAACTCCTTCGCCTTGGCGCGCACGGTCGAGTACTTCCGCATCCCGAGGTCCGTGCTCACCATCTGTCTCGGCAAGAGCACCTATGCCCGCTGCGGCATCATCGTCAACGTCACGCCGCTCGAGCCCGAGTGGGAGGGGCATGTGACATTGGAGTTCTCCAATACCACGCCCCTGCCGGCGAAGATCTACGCCAACGAAGGCGTCGCGCAGATCCTCTTCTTGGAGTCCGACGAGGTCTGCGGGACCTCCTACAAGGATCGCGGGGGTAAGTATCAAGGTCAGCGCGGCGTGACCCTGCCGAAATCCTGAGCCATTGCGGGAGCTCCCGATCGATCCCACGTCTGGATAAGGCAAGACAGGCGCGTCGCTGCTCATGACCTTCGACCGATCGACCAAGCTCTTCGTCGTCCTCGGCGGCTTCTTCGTCTGCAATGCGCTGATCGCCGAGTTTCTCGGCGTCAAGATCTTCGCCCTCGAGGACACGCTCGGGCTGGCCCCCTTCGACTGGCAGCTCTTCGGTCAAACCGGCTCATTGAGCTTTACGGCTGGCGTGCTGCTCTGGCCGGTGGTCTTCGTGATGACGGACATCATCAACGAATACTACGGCCGCCGCGGTGTCCGTCTGCTCTCCTTCATGGCGGTCGGGCTTATCATCTATGCCTTCGCCTTCGCCTATCTCGCCATCCAGCTCGCGCCAGCGAGCTGGTGGGTCGGCATCCAAGCCGAGCGCGGCGTTCCCGACATGCAGGCGGCCTTCGGCGTCATCTTCGGCCAGGGCATGTGGATCATCGCGGGATCCGTGGTCGCCTTCCTCATCGGGCAGCTGGTCGATGTGACCGTCTTTCACCGCATCCGCCGCGTGACGGGCGAGCGTTTCGTGTGGGCGCGCGCCACGGGCTCGACCCTGGTCTCTCAGCTGATCGACAGCTTCGCGGTGCTCTACATCGCCTTTGTGCTTGGGCCGCAGAAATGGTCCATGGACCTCTTCCTCGCCGTCGGGACGGTGAACTACCTCTATAAGTTCGTCGTCGCCATCGCGCTGACGCCTCTGATCTATCTCGGGCGACGCTTGATCAACGGCTACCTGGGGCGGGAGCTCGCCCATCAGCTGGTCGAGCGCGCGGCAATGGAGCGCTAGCCGGGGCGGCTGCCCGGACTGTGGCCCAGGTCACGCCGCCGCTTTGGCTTTGCCGCTAGAGTTCACTTTGAGAAGAAGTCGTTCGACCTAGAAAAAGCTGCCAGCCACCAGCAGCCAGCTTACAGCTTTGTCTTGGAGCTGCTTTCAGGTCTTCTCCGAGTCACCCAACGGGCGAGCGGCTGGCCGGCCAGAAAATCCGGCAACGGCATGATCTTCCACCGCTGGCGGCTGGCGGCTGGTAGCTGGAAGCTGACTGCTCCAATTCGGTTCGAGGGTCCAGAGATGATCTCAAGTGTTGGACAGGCCGGCGTCGCCGGCATGCACGCGGGCATGGAGGGACTGCGCCAGAATGCGGCCGAGATCGCGAATGCGCGCCGCGAGGATGGAAGCTCGGTGCGTGACATCGCCAAGCCGCTGGTCGAGCAGACCGAGAATGTGCGTCAGGTCGAGGCGTCGGCCAAGGTGTTTCAGACATCCGACGAGGCGCTGGGCACCTTGATCGATACGGTGGCGTAAAGATGGGTCGTGCTTGCCAGGAGCCGGGCATGAGGTCCGGCCATGCACCCCTAGGACGCTAGAGCGCCGACCCTGCCGCTCGGTTTGGCGGGCGGCGCGTCTCGATCTTGCCCTTGTCCGCAACCCTTTCATAGAGCTCCAGCATGCGCTCGCTGAGCGCCGGCGCTGACCAGGCTTGGGCCTGCTGCGTCGCCTCGCGTGACAGGCGCTCTCTGAGCAAGGGCTCCTGGAGCAGTCGAACGGCCTTCCCGGCGAAGTCCTGCTCATCCTCCTGCGCGATCAGGGCGCCACGCCCATCCCCCAAGACCTCTTTGGTGCCCATCACGGCCGTCGAGACGACCGGAACGCCGAGCGCCATGGCCTCCAGCAGCACCAGCCCCTGCGTCTCGGTGCGCGATGCGAAGACGAAGGCCGATCCCGCGCAGTAGCAGTCCTCGAGACTCCCGTCACGGTTGAGGTAGCCGGTGAAGAGGATATTGTCCGCGAGCCCGAGCCCTTGGGCTTGGCGCTCGAGGTCGTGCTTCGCCGGGCCGTCTCCCGCGATGATGAGCAGCACATTCGGGACTTCGCGCTTGACCCTGACGAGCACCCGCAGGATGAAGTCGATGTTCTTCTCGAAGGCCAGTCTGCTGACGATCACCAGCGTCGGGCGGCTCGCGGGAATCCCATAGCGCCTGCGGAAGCGCTGTCCATCGCCGCGGCTGAACTGCTTGAGCTCGATGCCCGTCGGGATCACCGCCGCCGGGGTCTTGACCCCATAGCCCTCGAGCACGTCCAGCATCGCCCGCGACGGGACCGCGAGCGCGTCCACGGCATTGCACTGGGCAACCGAGAAGTAGCGGGCCGCGCGCTGCAGCCAGCGGGTCGGGACGAAGGGCACATAGTGCTGGAAGTACTCCTCGAAGAAGGTGTGATAGCTCTCGACGACGGGCAGCTTCAGCCGCTTGGCGATGCCGAGTCCGACGTAGTGTGCGATGAAGGGTGTCTGGATGTGGACCAGGTCGAATCCGCGCCGAGCGAGATTGGGCTCGTGGCGGCGGATCTGGCGCGCGCGCAGGATGCGGTCCTCGGGGTCGATCGGCAGGTAGCGCGAGGGGATGCGGATGATCTCGAAGGGATCTTGGGTGTCCTGGCCGTAATCGGGCGCGATCAGCGCCACCTCGTGCCCCTTGAGCTGCAGCTCCCGCGCGAAGGTCTGGATCGACGTCGAGACGCCGGTCACGCGGGGAAAGTAGACATCCGAGATCATCAAGACGCGCATGATTGCGATTTGGCCGAAGGCGGAAAAATCCGCTGATGATACCCTCAGCGGCTACTAAATCGCATCCTGACAGAATTGGAGAAATGACATGGCTGATGGCGCTCGCGCTTTGGGTCTCTCGGTTGGGCTCGCCGCGCTGCTCACGATCGGCGGCGGGGCCGCGCGCGCGGGCGAGCAGACCGCCCCCGCGCTCTGGGGCTACGGGGTCAAGACCTGCAATGCCTACCTCTTGACGCTGCCGCGCGACGATACGCCGCTGGCGCTCGCCGACGAGGACTATCTGCGCCACCGCCAGTGGCTCGCCGGCTTCGTCAGCGGCCTGAACTTCGCCATCGATCGCGATGTCCTGCGCGGGGCCGAGCTGGATGCCGCCATGCTGCGCATCGCCGCCATCTGTCGCGACAACCCCGAGGACGACTACTTCAATGCCAGCCTCAGGCTGATCCGCGGTCTCGGGCAGCTGCAGAAGGCGGAGTAGGGCGCAAGCGCCGCCAATCGACTCCCTGGCCTGTCCAGGTCGCGGCCGATGGCTGGGTAGTCATACGGGTAGGAATCCGGCAACCCTCTATCGCGCCGTCATCAAATGGTCATTTCATCTTCATAGAATGGGCATCAGCCATCGAGACAATACGGGCTCCTGTTGTAAGCATCCTGCTGTAAGCCACTAGGAGTTGCTCTGCCCATGAAGAAGACCATGATCGCCGCGGCCGTGTCGCTTGCCGCCGCCACTGTTTCGGCGCAGGCTATGGCACGAGACACCATCAACATCGTCGGCTCTTCGACGGTGTTCCCCTTCTCCACCGCGGTCGCCGAGACCTTCGGGCGCACCACGGACTTCAACACGCCCAAGGTCGAATCCACCGGCTCGGGTGGCGGTCTGAAGCTCTTCTGCGCCGGCGTCGGCGTGGATCATCCAGACATCACCAACGCCTCGCGCCGCATGAAGTCCTCCGAATTCGACAAGTGTCAGGAGGCAGGCGTCAAGGAGATCACCGAGGTCAAGGTCGGCTTCGACGGCATCTCCATCGCGAATGCCAAGACCTCCGGCCAGTACGACCTGACCTTGCGCGATATCTTCCTGGCGCTCGCCAAAGATATCCCGGACGGCGAGGGCGGCTACATGCCCAATCCCAACAAGACCTGGAACGATGTCAATCCGGACTACCCGGAGACCAAGATCGAGGTCCTGGGTCCGCCTCCGACCTCCGGCACCCGCGACGCCTTCGCCGAGCTGGCGATGGAGGGTGGCTGCAAGACCTTCCCGGAGATCAAGGCCCTCAAGAAGGAAGACAAGAAGAAGTACAAGGCGATCTGCCACGGCATCCGCGAGGACGGCGCCTATGTCGAGGCGGGCGAGAACGACAATCTCATCGTCCAGAAGCTGGCCGCCAATCCCGCCGCGCTCGGCATCTTCGGCTTCAGCTTCCTCGACCAGAACAGCGACAAGGTCCAGGGCTCCAAGATCCAGGGAATCGAGCCGACCTACGACTCCATCGCGGACGGCTCCTATCCCGTTTCGCGCTCGCTCTACTTCTACGTCAAGAACGCCCATGTCGGGACCATCCCGGGCATCGAGGAGTATGTCGAGGAGTTCACCAGCGACAAGGCCTGGGGGCCTGACGGCTATCTGGCCGACAAGGGGCTCATCTCGCTTCCAGACACCGATCGTAAAGCGGTTGCCGAGGCGGCAAGCAGCCTGACGCCGATGTCCAAGCCCGAATAAGGCGGACCCGAGGCTGTCGCGGGGCATGGAGCGCCCCGTCCGCCGCCCATGGTCGCGCCGCGGTCGTCGGCATCCGTCCGCTCCCAATCCTCAGAGTCCCAATGCAAGCCTGGACCCTCGTCGTCTTCCTGCTCGCGACCATGGCGGTCGCCTACCACCTCGGCCGCAAGCGCGCCATCGTCAGAGCCGGCGGTGCCTCCCGGATCAAGGATCTCCACTCGCTCCCGGCCTACTACGGCCTCTATGCCGCACTCTGGGCCGGTCTCCCCGCGCTTTTGCTCATGGGGCTCTGGGTCGGGCTGCAGGACCAGATCCTCATCACCCTGGTCACCGCGAGCTTGCCGCCAGAGATGCTGGAGGGTCTCTCCGACGGCCGGGTCGGGCTTCTGATCAACGACATCAAGAATCTGGCGACCGGCAATATCGTCAGTATGGACGTCACCCCCGCGATCCAGGTCGCCGCCGAGCAGTACACGCGGCTGCGAGGGATCTTTCAGTGGGCCATGTGGCTCGCCGTGGCCGCGGTGGCCATCGGCGGCCTGTCCTTCGCCTGGGCGAGCACCGAGCCGCGGATGCGGGCCAGGAACCGGGTCGAGGGAGCGGTCAAGGTGATGATGATCGTCTTCTCGTCGATCGCCATCCTGACGACCTTGGGAATTGTGCTCTCGGTGGTCTTCGAGTCGCTGCGCTTCTTCGATCAAGTCTCGCCGCTCGAATTCTTCTTCGGCACGCGCTGGAGCCCGCAGATCGCGCTGCGCGCCGATCAGGTGGGGGCCTCGGGCGCGTTCGGCGCCATCCCGCTGTTCACCGGGACCCTCATGGTGTCGGTCATCGCCATGCTGGTCGCCGTGCCGATCGGCCTGCTCTCGGCGATCTATCTGTCCGAATACGCCGCGCGCCGCGTGCGCGCGCTCGCCAAGCCGGTCATCGAGGTGCTCGCCGGCATTCCGACCGTGGTCTACGGCTTCTTCGCCGCGCTCACCGTCGCGCCCTTCATCCGCAGCCTGGGTGCCTCGCTCGGGCTCGACGTCGCCTCCGAGAGCGCACTCGCGGCCGGGCTGGTCATGGGGATCATGATCATCCCCTTCGTGTCCTCCCTGTCCGACGACGTCATCAATGCCGTGCCGCAGTCCCTGCGCGACGGCTCCTACGCGCTCGGCGCGACGCAGTCCGAGACCATTCGGCGCGTCATCCTGCCGGCCGCGCTGCCGGGCATCGTCGGCGGCGTCCTGCTGGCGGTCTCGCGTGCCATCGGCGAGACCATGATCGTGGTCATGGCCGCAGGTCTGGCGGCCAATCTCACCGCCAATCCGCTCGACAGCGTGACCACGGTGACCGTGCAGATCGTCACCCTGCTGACGGGCGACCAGGAGTTCGACAGCGCCAAGACGCTCGCGGCCTTCGCCCTGGGGCTGACGCTCTTCCTCGTGACGCTCAGCCTGAACGTGATCGCGCTGACCGTCGTGCGCAAGTATCGGGAGCAGTATGAATAGTGAAGCAGGTGAGGGCGCCAGGCCGCGCCGCACTATTGATGTCGTCAACGCGTCATTGAAGCGGCGCTATGCCAAGGAGCGTCGCTTCCGGCGGCTCGGTGCGACGGCGGTCGCGCTCGGGCTCGCCTTCGTGGTGCTGCTGTTCGCCGACATCATCCTCAAGGGCTATACGGCCTTTCAGCAGACCTATATTCAGATCCCGGTCTCCTTCCCGGCCGAGGCCATCGACCCCGAGGGGACGCGCGACCCTGAGGTCATCGGCGACGCCAACTACATGGCCTTCATTCGCGAGGGGCTGCGCGGGCTCTTTCCAGAGGTCACGCAACGGCGCGACAAGCGTCAGCTAAAGGGTCTCATCAGCGTCGGCGCGGCGCAGTTGGTGCGCGAGCGCGTGCTCGCCGACCCGAGCCTCATCGGCTCGACCCAAGCGCTCTGGATCCTGGCGGACGACGACATCGACATGCTCGTCAAGGGGCATATCGACCGTCACGCGCCCGAGGGCGCGCGGCGGGTCAGCGACCAGGTCATCGGCTGGGTGGACCGGCTGGAAGCCCAGGGGCGGGTCGCCAAGCGCTTCAACACCATCTTCTTCACCCACGGGACCTCGCGCGAGCCCGAGCTGGCGGGGATCGCCGGCGCCCTCATGGGCTCCTTCTACACCCTCTTGCTGACGCTCATCCTGTCCTTCCCCATCGGGGTCGGCGCGGCCATCTATCTCGAGGAGTTCGCGCCCAAGAACCGCTGGACGGACCTCATCGAGGTCAACATCAACAACCTCGCGGCCGTACCTTCGATCGTCTTCGGTCTCCTCGGGCTGGCCGTCTTCATCGGTTTCTTCGGGGTGCCCCGGTCGACACCCTTGGTCGCCGCGCTCGTGCTGACGCTCATGACCTTGCCGACCGTCATCATCTCCAGCCGCGCGGCGCTCAAGTCGGTGCCGCCGTCTATCCGCGAGGCGGCGCTCGGCGTCGGCGCCTCGCCGCTGCAGACGCAGCTCCACCACGTCCTGCCGCTCGCCATGCCCGGCATGCTGACGGGCACCATCCTGGGCATGGCACAGGCGCTCGGCGAGACCGCACCTCTGCTCATGATCGGCATGATTGCCTTCATCGTGGACATTCCAGGCGGATTCACGGATTCCGCGACCGTCCTGCCGGTGCAGATCTTCCTCTGGGCCGACAGTCCGGAGCGCGGATTCGTCGAGCGGACCTCGGCGGCGATCATCGTCCTGCTGGCATTTCTTTTCGTCATGAACCTGGCGGCCGTTCTGCTGCGCCGTCGGTTCGAGCGCCGCTGGTAGAGCCGCCAGGCCGGCGCATTGCAATTTCGAGGTCTCGAACGATGAGCACCATGGCTGAAGTAATTGAACCGACCGCTGGCACCATCAGCGCCGCCGACCTGGCCAGCTCCCAGCACTCCAGGGCGACCGTCGGCGACGTGACGGTCGCGGATCCCAGAATGACCTGCCGCGGCGTCGACGTCTGGTACGGCGCCAAGCAGGCGATCAAGGGCGTGAGCCTGGATATCGGCAAGCACGAGGTCGTCTCCATGATCGGCCCCTCGGGCTGCGGCAAGTCGACCTTTCTGCGCTGTCTCAACCGCATGAACGACACTATCGACGGCTGTCGCGTCACTGGCTCGATCAAGCTGGACGATGTCGACATCTATGATGCCGGTCTGGATCCCGTGCCCTTGCGGGCTCAGGTCGGGATGGTCTTCCAGAAGCCGAACCCCTTCCCCAAGTCGATCTACGAGAACATCGCCTACGGCCCGCGGATTCACGGTCTCACCAACAACAAGGCCGAGCTGGACGACCTGGTCGAGACCAGCCTGCGCAAGGCCGGCCTCTGGGAGGAGGTCAAGGACCGCTTGGATCAGCCAGGCACGGGCCTCTCGGGCGGTCAGCAGCAGCGCTTGTGCATCGCGCGGACCATCGCCGTCTCGCCCGAGGTCATCCTCATGGACGAGCCCTGCTCGGCACTCGACCCCATCGCCACCGCGATCATCGAGGAGCTGATCGACGAGCTGCGCGAGCACTACAGCATCGCCATCGTCACCCACTCGATGCAGCAGGCGGCCCGCGTCTCGCAGCGCACGGCCTATTTCCACCTCGGCGATCTGATCGAAGTGGGGGAGACGAACGACATCTTCACCAACCCCAAGCACAAGCTGACCGAGGATTACATCACGGGTCGCTTTGGCTGATTGCCGCAAGGTCGCCCAGACATGACCGAGCCGTCGCACCCTGGGAAGACGCCTGCCGATCTGACGGCGGGGCACACCGTCCGCCGCTATGACCGGGAGCTGGCCAAGCTGCGCGGCATCATCCTCACCATGGGGGATCATGTCGTCGAGCAGACCCGGGCCGCCGTCGCCGCTGTGGTGGAGCGCGAGGAGACTCAGGCCTTCAGGGTGCTCGACCGCGAGCCTCAGGTGGACTACCTCTCCTTGGACGCCGACGAGGAGGCGTTCCGCGTCATCATTCGACACCAGCCGACCGCGGTCGATCTGCGCATCGTGCTCGCGCTCTCGAAGATCGCCGCGGAGCTCGAGCGCGCGGGAGACAAGGCCGCGCGCATCGCCCGCCAGGCGCTCGAGCTCGCGCAGCCGGGGCGGGGCGCCGACCTGCTCGCGGAGGATCTGCAAGTCGTCTTTCGCATCCTCGATGACGAGGTCTGCTGCATGCTCGAGCGCAGTCTCCACGCGGTCAGGGACTTCGATGTCGCCCAGGCGGTGGAGATCTTCGAGAGCGAGCCCGAGCTCCAAGACGCGGCCGCCAGCCTGCGCCAGCGCTTCTGCCAGGGCAGTCAGGACGGGCTCATCCCGCACCAAAGCGTCTGTCTGCTGACCAGTGCGCACGCCCTCGAGCGCATCGGCAATCACGCCTCCAACATCGCCGAGCAGGTCGTCTATGTGGCCTTGGGGCAGGACGTGCGCTACCGCAATCGCGAGATCCTCATCGAAACCCTCCGCCATCACGGCTATTGACCTTTACCCTAGAAAGGGCTGTCAGCTACCAGCAGCCAGCTCAGAGCCTTGTTTCGGAGCTTGCTTTCAGGTCTTCTCCGCGTCACCCAACGGGTGAGCGGCTGGCCGGCCAGAAGATCCGGCAACTGTATGATGTTCCTCCGCTGGCCGCTGGCCGCTCCAATCGGGTTTACTCGTGCCCTATTGCCCTTAGAAGCTGTCTGGAAAAACGTGTAGGGGCGAATTCATTCGCCCAACCGCCGGACCAGGGGCGAATGAATTCGCCCCTACAAATGTCTCGACCATGATTTCCAGACAGCCTCTTATATCCATGGGGGGCTCGGGGCGAGCTCTGGCCGTGCGACGATTGACAATGCGAGGCCGTGACCTCGCCGCTAACCTAGGCAAACCACACGCTATGGAGAATTCCCATGTCCAACGAGGGCTACCACGAGCCAATCGATGAGCTATCCGACGAAACCCGCGACATGCATCGCGCCATCGTCTCCCTGATGGAAGAGCTGGAGGCCGTCGACTGGTACAACCAGCGGGTCGATGCCTGCAAGGACGACGCGCTCAAGGCCATCCTTGCCCACAACAGGGATGAGGAGAAGGAGCACGCCGCCATGGTCCTGGAATGGATCCGCCGCAAAGATCCGACCTTCGACAAGGAGCTGAAGGACTATCTCTTCACCGATAAGGAGATCGCGCACCACTGAGCGTCTCGCCTCTCAGTTGTCACGCCGACTCGGCGTGACGAAAAACGACCCAGCCTCGTTGCGAGGCTGGGTCGTTGTGTTTTGTGACCTGGCGCCAAGCAGCGTTTGGGTCAGCCGTCTCCCGTAGGCTGGACTTCGCTCTCGAGACTGTGAGAGTCATCCAAGCGCACCGCGAAGATCGCAGATTGGTGTAGGTTGGGCCGACGCAGGAGGCCCAACAATCAAAGCGTTAGGCTAGCCGCCATGTTGGGCTTCGTACCTCAGCCCAACCTACGCAGAATTTCTTCACAGTCTCTCTCGCTCGTCCACCCTAATGGTCTTAGCAGCTCTGGTAGTGTGGACGTCTAGGTCGGCAGGTGTCGGCCTGGATGGAGGCCGACACTCCCAGCACGCGCGCCGCCGGGCAGCCATGCGATCATGACGCTGGCGGCTGGCGGCTGGCGGCTGGCGGCTGGCGGCTGGCGGCTGGCGGCTGGCGGCTGGTCGCTCACTGCATCCCTTTCTCGCGCAAGCGCCACTGGAAGTGGCTGAGCAGCCGCGAGCGGACCTTCTTCTCCTTGTGCTTGGCCGATGCCGCCAAGCGCTTCTCCGCGACCCCAATCAGTGTTTCCTGCGCGCCTCTGGCCGTTTCGTCCTCGGGCGTGCGCTGGGTGTAGTTGCCGTCGGAGTCCATGTCCCAGGCCGAGCGGGTATCGGCGAACTGCACGTCCAGGATGAGTCTGAGCTCCTGGCGGAGCTCGGGGTTCTCGACCGGCGTGTGGACCTCGACGCGGCTGTTGAGGTTGCGGCCCATCATGTCCGCGGAGCCGATGTAGTACTCCTCCTCGCCGCCGTTGTGGAAGTAGATGATGCGCGCGTGCTCGAGGAAGCGCCCGACGATGCTGACGACGCGCGCCTTCTCGCTGATGCCGGGCAGTCCGGGCCGGAAGCGGCAGGTGTCGCGGATGATGAGGTCGACCTGCACGCCGGCGCGGCTCGCCTTGTAGAGCGCGCGGGTGATGTCGGCGTCCTCCAGTGCGTTCATCTTCATCTGGATGAGGCCGTTGCCGTCGCGCTCCTGGTGCTCGATCTCGCGGTTGATCTTGTCGATCAGGGCTCGCTTGAGGTTGTAGGGTGCCGCGAGGATCTTGCGGTAGCTCGGCGGTGGCGAATAGCCGGTGAGGAAGTTGAACAGCTCGGTCAGGTCCTGGCCGATGTCCTCGTCGCAGCCCAGCATGCCCAGGTCGGTGTAGAGCTTGGCCGTCCCCGCGTGGTAGTTGCCGGTGCCGATGTGGTAGTAGCGGCGCAGCTGGGAGTAGTCGCGGCGCACCACGAAGATCAGCTTGCTGTGGGTCTTGAGCCCCATGACGCCATAGTTGACGTGGATGCCTTCGGCCTCCAGGCGGCGCGCCCACTGGATGTTGGCCGCCTCGTCGAAGCGCGCCTTGAGCTCGACCAGCACGGCAACCTGCTTGCCGTTGCGCGCGGCTTGGATCAGCGAATCGAGGATGGCGCCGGCCGAGGTGCGGTAGAGCGTCATCTTGATCGCCAGCACCTTGGGGTCGTCGGCGGCGGTGCGCAGGAAGCGCTCGACCGAGGTGCTGAAGGGCTGATAGGGGTGCTGCAGCAGGATGGGGCCGTTCTCGCGGATGATGTGGAAGATGTTGCGGCGGTCGTTGGCGAGCAGCGGATGGTCCACCGGCCGGTGCGGCTTGTCGTGCAGCTCCGGGATGTCGATGCCGGCGATCTCGAAGAGGTCGCGCAGGGCGAACATGCCTTCCACCTCGATGACGTCCTCCCCCTCGTTCAGTCCCAGCTCGGCGGCCAGCATGCCGCGGTGGTTGGACTCCATCCCTGGCTGCACCTCCAGCCGCACGATGGGTGCGAAGTGGCGCTCGCGCAGCTCGCTCTCGATGAGCTCCAAGAGGTCGTTCGCGGCCTCGACGTCCGGCTCCACGATGGCGTTGCGGGTGACGCGGAAAAGGGCGCAAGAGATGAGATCCATCCCCGGGAAGAGCATGTCCAGGTTGTTGACGATGAGGTCTTCCAAGGTGACGTAGGTTTGGCTGTCATCGATCGGGATGAGGCGCTTGGAGACGTCCCTGTGCACCGGCACCTTGACGCGCGCCATGTAGACCTCGTTGCCGCCTGGATAGCGCAGGGTCACCAGCAGGTTGAGCGCCAGGTTGGAGATGAAGGGGAAGGGGTGCGCCGGGTCCATGGCGAGCGGCGTCAGCATGGGGAAGATGTTGGCGCGGAAGTGCTCGCGCAGGCGTTCTTGCTCGCCCGCGTCCATGTCCTTGTAGAGCGCGATGCTGATGTCGTGCTTGCACAGCTCCTCCATGAGGGCGACGTAGATACGGCGCTGCTCGGCCTGCAGCTCGCGCACGGCGGTCTGGCACTCCTTGAGCTGCTGGGTCGGCGTGCGCCCATCCAGGCTCTGGGTGTGGACGCCGGCGGCGATCTGCTGCTTGAGACCGCCGATCCGCTTCATGAAGAACTCGTCGAGGTTGCTGCTGACGATGGCCAGGAACTTGACCCGCTCGAGCAGCGGATTGCGCGCATCGTCCGCCTCGTGGAGCACGCGCCGATTGAACGCCAGCCAGGTCAGCTCGCGGTTGAGGTAGAGGCTGGGGTCGTCGAGGCTGATCTCCTCCGGAACCGAAGGCGGGGTGGTGGTTGCGGTCTCAGTCGGCTTCTCGACCTCGATCAAGTCTTGCATCTCGCTTGTTCTCATGGCGGGTCTCCGGGCTCCTCCAGACTGGTCGCTGGTTATCTCTAGATTCTAACAACCCGCTGGAAAACACGGATGTCAGTTTTGCGGCACCGCCGCACGCTGGGGCGAAGGCGGGGTGCGCGGTAGAATGCCGACCATGCGATATGGTGAGCCAGACGACCTTTTCGACCGCCCGGAGGTGCCGGTAAGGCCCTTCGAGTTCGACGCGGATGTCGCCCGCGTCTTTCCCGACATGGTGCGACGCTCGGTGCCAGGGTACGCCGAGCTGGTGGGGCTCGCCGGCCTGATCGCCCGACGCGTGGCGCGTCCCGGCACCCAGTGCTACGACCTTGGCTGCTCGCTGGGTGCGGTGACGCGCTCGATCCTGCGTCATACGGCTGCGGATGTGCGCGTCGTCGCGGTGGACAATGCGCCGGCAATGGTCGATGGGCTGCGTGCCCGTCTGCGCGATGTCGAGGGCGCGGATCGCGTGGAGCCTGTCTGCGCGGATGTCCAGTCCCTGTCGATCGAGCGGGCCTCCTTGGTCGTCTTGAACCTGACGCTCCAATTCATTCCGCTCGCCGACCGTCTGGCGCTCCTGCGGCGCATCCGCGCCGGCCTGATTCCGGGCGGTGTCCTCATGCTGGCGGAGAAGGTCGCCGTGCCGACCGAGCAGGAAGGCGCCTTTCTCCAGGTCCTGCACGAGGACTTCAAGCGCGCCAACGGCTACAGCGAGCTGGCGATCAGCCGCAAGCGCACGGCCTTGGAGCAGGTCCTGGTGCCCGAAACCATCGAGATGCATGAGCAGCGGCTCGCTGAGGCAGGCTTCTCGCGCCATTGCCGCTGGTTCCAGAGTCTCAACTTCGTCGCCTGGGTGGCATGGACCTAAGCGCCTTCGCCCCCTTTCTCGACCGCCTCTCGCAGACCCGCCTGAGCCCCTGGCGAGCCGCGCTGGCCGAGGCGGTCGAGCGGCGCCTCGGGCCAGGTGCGCACGGCGATCTGCCGCGCTGGGAGGCGGCGGTTGCCGCGCTCCCCGAGCTGCCCGATGGCGAAGTGATGCTGGACCTGGCCTGCGTCGGGACGCGCTCGGACGAGGCCTTGGAGGCAGTCACAGAGACGCGCCTGCGCGATGCGCTCATGGGGCTGCATCCCTGGCGCAAGGGTCCTTTCTGCCTTCAGGGTCTGCGCATCGAGACCGAGTGGCGCTCCGACCTCAAGTGGGACCGGCTTGCCGGCGCCATCGCACCCCTGGACGGACGCCTGGTGCTGGATGTCGGCTGCGGCAACGGCTATCACGCCTGGCGCATGCTGGGCGCTAGGGCGGATCTTGTCCTCGGGATCGATCCCACCCTGGTCTTCGTGGTCCAGTTCCAGGCGATCAACCGCTATGCGCGCCGCGATGCCCTGAGCGTCCTGCCGCTCGGAATCCAGGACTTGCCCGCGGATCTGACCGGTCTGGATACCGTCTTCTCCATGGGCGTGCTCTACCACAGACGCTCGCCCATGGATCATCTGGCGGAGCTCCATCGGCTCCTGCGTCCAGGCGGCGAGCTGGTCCTCGAGACCCTGGTCCTGGAAGGCCGCGGGCATCAGGCCTTGGTGCCGCCCGGCCGTTACGCCAGGATGCGCAACGTCTGGTTCATTCCCAGCGTGGATGCGCTCGCGGTCTGGCTAGGGCGCTGCGGCTTCAAGGGCGTCGAGGTCGTCGACGTGACGCGGACGGGCGCACAAGAGCAGCGCGCGACGGACTGGATGCGCTTCCAGTCGCTCCCGGATCATCTGGACCCACAAGACCCGAGTCGTACCGTCGAGGGGCATCCTGCGCCGACACGCGCCATCCTGATCGCCACCAAACCTTGAGCTGTTCCCATGAATGGAGTTGTCGAGAGCTTGAAGCGCAAGGAAAAGGTCGAAGAAGACCTCTACTTCGCAAAACGGGATCGGGAGCTGCTGCAGGCGATGCATCGCCAGCAGGTCAGGCCGCTGGCCGGCGAGCCGGTCGTCATCGTCTCCGGAGGCCAGACCGGGGTGGACCGCGCCGCGCTCGACGCCGCCATGGCTCTGGGTCTTCCCGTCGGCGGCTGGTGTCCGAAGGGCAGGTGCGCCGAAGACGGACCCATCGCGCCCCAGTATCCGCTGCGCGAGACGCCCAGCCGAGACTATGCCGAGCGGACGGCTTGGAACGTCCGCGACGCCGACGCCACCCTCATCCTCTACCGCAACGCGCTCAGCGGCGGGAGCTTGCTCACCGCCAAGCTCGCGCGCCGCGCGGGCAGGCCTTTGCTCGTGCGCGATCTTAGTGAGGGATTCGATGCGACATCCGCCGCGCGCTGGCTGACGACCAACCAGGTGCGGGTCCTCAATTGCGCTGGCCCGCGCGAGTCGGGTGCCTCGGGAATCTACGCGCAGGCCCTGGAGGGCTTGAAAGGGCTCTTCGCCCTGTGGGCGGAGCGCGCGAAGCTCTTGTCTTGAACGGGGTGAGACGCGGCCCACAAGGGCTCAAGATGATGGTGAAGCGCCAGGTCGTCGGTATCTGATGCGCCTGGCCTGGTCGAGGCTGCTCGCAAACCGCTGAGTCGCCCGCAAGCGGGCTCCTACGCGAGCCTTGATGCCGTCGTAAACCACTTGCGGGCGAGCCGTGCCGAAATGCGCATGACTCGGCGGAGACTGGCGAGATTGCCCCTGGGTGCGCTAGAGCTTCAGCCCAACCGCCAGTCCCGCGAAGAAGGATGCGGCACTGGTCAGATTGTCGCCGACGTAGCCGAAGAAGCTCCCGGCCGCCGCGCCCAGCCAGCTGGCCATACCGTCGTAGTGCACTTCCATCCCTCCCCAGTTCACATCGATCACGCCCGCGAGCTGCAGCCCGAAGAGCGCGAGCAGGGTCAGGCCGACCACAAAGAGCGCGATCTTGAAGGCGATCTTGAGCGCGAATCCCATCGCCAGGCCGACCATGAAGGAAAAGCCGAGCTTGAGGAAGAAGTAGTCGCTGAAGAGCGCGCCGCCATCCGTCGGCGTGTCAGCCCCGCCCGGGTAGGGTGCCGGCTGGGCCAGGACGCGCGTTGTCCCCAAGCCCACGAGGGCCGCCGAGACGCGGGCGAGCGGTGAGCCGAAGCGTCGATGTGTCCGAGTGGGAGACCTGAGATCAGGCATCTGCGTAAGTCCCTCGAGTGAGTCGATACCCAGGGTGCCAGGAAAGCATGCCCCTGTCATGGGTGCCGGGCCGGCCGGTCGTTGGTGGCTGCGCGATGCATGCTTTTGTCCACCCGAGACTCTGGGTGCGCCGTCGTGCTCAGTCGTACCCGATCGTCGAGCGGGTCATCGTTGGTCTTAATCTTGCTTAAGTCGCTTTCGTGCGCGCCCGGATGACAGGTGGCGAGCCTTTCAGGGGCTGTGCTGCCCCTGCTCGCGGCGCTAAGTCATTACAGGGCTTATGGTCTTTGTCCGCCGCGCGCGCAAATGACGATGTCGTCGATGCCGGGCTGGGTTTGTCGCAAACACGACAGTGCGTCGTGTCAGCACCCAAGCCGGCGGCTCCAATCTTTGGCGGCACTGATTACGACGACGGCCATGATGACCATTTCGATACCTTGGAGATTCATCAGCAATGTTGCTCGATCAATACGAGAAAGAAGAACGCTTCTGGCTGAAGTCGGTGCTCGGCGCCACCAGCACAGATGGACTGCACGCATTCCGTGGCGAGTTCGTCGTCCTTGAGGGCGAGCTGAAGGCCAGTGCCGGTAAGCGCACGCCGCCAAAGGCCCTGATCAAGCAGGCAGTCATCCTGGCCGATGCCGACAAGCTGCGCATGGTCGCGGGCAACTTCGAGAGCGTCGACGAGCTTCCCGAGTTCGTCGCCCGCTTCAAGGACGAGCTGGCGGACGACTGCGTGCTGGTGCTCTATATCGACAACTTGGCCGAGAGCTGCCAAGTCGATATCGAGGGCAGCCACTATGTGCTGATCGAATTCCGCGAGGGCATGGTCTGGAACGAGCTGACCGAGGCCTTCTATGTGGAGAAGGCGGACCTGAAGGGGATGTCGGCGGAGGACAAGGTCGCGGTCGTCTATCAGGCGAGCAAGGACTTCAAGCCCAACTACCCGACCAAGACGTTGGAAGAGGTCTTGGCCACCAAGACCAACGCCAAGCGCGAGGCGTGGGGCGCGGTCTGAGGCCCTGTCCATCCGAGCGGCTGCCGGTCTGGCAGCCGCCTCTCGCCGAAGGCCGGCCGAGCGTAGGGGCGCCTGCCCCAATGGGCTGGCCGTCGCGCCTTGAATCAATCGCCTCCGGATCCTTTGGACGCACGACTCAAGTAGCCGTAGACCAGCAGCATGAGCGTGCCCCCGGCAAGCCAGGACAGGGTTGGCCAAAGCGGCACCCACTGGGTGAGCGCCGGCGTCTCCAGCCAGCCCGTCATGTTGAGCCCGATCCGCAGGAAGGCGGCCGCCGCGAGCGCGGCGAACAGCAGCCCCATATAGGTCCCCGCCCGACCGCCTCGGCCGGACGCCGCAGCCATCCCGAAGGCGCTTGGCAGGACGAGTCCCCACCCAATGCCCGCGACCCCATAGCCGGAGATCGCCGCCTCGATCCCAGGCAGCAGCGTCACCCCGATGCCGGCCGCTCCCACCAGACACCCGGTCAAGAAGAGGCGTGGCGGACCCCAGTGCTTCGCCAGGCGAGGTCCGGCGAAGACGATGAAGCTGAAGCTCACCCAGAAGACAGGCAGCAGCCAGGGAAGCCAGGTGGCATCCGAGTCGCGGAGGTAGCGCGGAGCGGCGTTGACGAAGGTGGCGATCTGAACCGCGAGCGCAACGAGCAGGACGGCCGGCAGCCAGCCAGGCGCCGGAACGGCGCGAGCAGCGGGCTGGGGCTTCGGCGCGCTCGGGGAGCCATAACCACGCTCGGCCAGGATCAGTCCCCCGGCGGTCAGGAGCAGTGCCAGGCTCGCCAGCAGGAACGGCAGCCTTGGGTCCAGCGTCTTGAGCAGGGCGCCCAGGTAGGGAGAGGCCGCGGCCGCGAGCCCCATCCCAAGCAGCGCCAGCCCGGCCAGCTTGGGCACCTCCGGCTGCGGAGCATGTCTGGCCAAGAGTGCGAAGAGCGGCGAGCGCAGCGCCGCGGAGCTAACCGCCCAGACCGCGATCAGAAGGAGGAAGATCAGGGGGCTCGCGCCCAGCCCGGGGACAAACGGCAGTGCGGCGAAGGCGATGCAGGAGACCGCCGCGGCCGCCGCTACCCCGTACCCAATGCGGGCGTAGAGGCGAAAGGCGCGATCGGCCATAAAGCCGGCCAAGACGTCGAAACAGGCGAAGAGCACCTGATCCGCGAGCAGCACCCAGGGCGTCCAGCCCTTGTCGATGCCGACCGACGCGAGCAGCTCCGGCAGGTAGATGGCGTACACCGTCCACGTCAGCAACAGAAAGAACTGGACGATGCCCAAGTAGAGGGCCAATCCGCCGGGCTTGCGGCTGTGCTGCTCGGGCATATGAAAAGTCCATCCGGATCAGGTTAGGTGATTTCCGGGAAACAGATTCCCCGTAGGATGGGCAAAGCGCAGCCTGCCCATCGTCCAGGCGCCTGAGCGACCTGGGTGGGCACGCCTCACAAAGGTCTTGCCCGTGCGCGCCGGCGTGCCAGGGGCTTTGCCCATCCGACTGGAGGCGCTGTTCTGGGTAGGATCATTTCAGGAAATCACCTTAAGGGCGATACACCGCCACCTGTGCCTTGCCTTCGGGAAAGCACCTGGCGGGTGCAATTCTTCGAGTCCCCCGCGCCAGCCCCAGCGCCGTATTTGCAGCCAGGCTGGCGGCTTCCGCGCGGGCGGAAGCGTCCGAGGCGGGCAGTTGGACCGGGTGGACGAGCGAGAGAGACTGTGAGAGTCATCCAAGCGCACCGCGAAGATCGCAGATTGGTGTAGGTTGGGCCGACGCAGGAGGCCCAACAATCAAAGCGTTAGGCTAGCCGCCATGTTGGGCTTCGTGCCTCAGCCCAACCTACGCAGAATTTCTTCACAGTCTCGAGCGCCAAGTCCACCGGATCCCGAGCTGGCGTTCCTAGAGCGCGCTTGTCCACCCTCGGAAGACGGCCGGTCGAGACGCGGATCCAGGCCTTGGACGCTCTGCGTCTAGAAAGACGGAATGGGGTTTGGCTGAGCCGTCCTAAAGGGACTGATATGCTTGGTCGCGGAAAAGGGGGTGTCTCGCCATGGGTGATCCCGGACCCCAGCCCCCGGGGATGCTGACCGAGTCGCCTACTGCAAGGCCAATTGCCCGCGTCCCGCCGTGTTCGGGGGTGATGTGGCGACTCGGCTTGCTGCAGTGCCTGTTGTTGCAATACGTGCGAGCGACGGCTCGGACCCTTTCTGGCTCCAACGAGCGAGCCTGGGCCGACGAGGAGCCAGGCAGTCGGCCGCCGGCCCCGAGCGCCGAAATCGGGCGGAGCGCACGGACTCGATCGGCGAGCGCGCCGGTCGGCGACGCCCGCGGCTAGATGAGACAGCGCCTGGAGAGACGCCTTGAGTCGTCGTCGGGCGCCCAGTGCGCCTCTCGAGCCCAGTGGGCGCTCGCAGCCGATCCGATCAGGTCAACCAGCGGAGATCCGATGACGAACAGCCAGAAGGAAGTCGTTCATACCCAGATCGATGACGTCCGCGAGGCGCTGGATCGGGGCAAGGTCAAGCGCGTGCGGCGTCTGCTCAAGACCATGCACCCGGCCAAGGTCGCCAGCCTGCTGGAAGGCCTGAGCGGCGATCAGCGGATCTCGGTCTGGCATCTCGTCGATGCCCAGGACGAGGAAAAGGTCCTGGCGCATCTGCCGCAGCGCCTGCGCCTGCAGCTCACGCGCGATCCGGACGCCAATGCGGCGGAAGACGGCGAGGGCGCGGAGCCGGTCGGTGCCGAATCGGAGGCCGAGAGCCAGCTGCGCTTGGTCTTGGAGGCCCTGGCGAACGGCAAGCTCAAGCGAATCACGCGGCTGTTCCGCAAGCTGCACCCGGCGCGCATCGCCGGCCTGCTGGAGTCGCTGCCCGCGGCCGAGCGCGGCACCGCCTGGGACATGGTCGACGGTGATCGCTCGGGAAAGGTCCTGCGGCATCTGCACGAGGAGGTTCGCCGGCGCTTGGCCGCCGAGATGGACCTGGAGGACCTGGTCGACGCGGCGCGTGCCCTGGAGCCGGACGACCTGGTCGACCTCATCCAGGACCTGCCGAAGGCGACTGGCCGGCAGATCCTGAACGCCATGAATGCGCGCGAGCGCGAGCGGCTCGAGTCCATGCTCTCCTATCCGGAGGACAGCGCCGGCGGACTCATGAACCTGGACCAGATCGCGGTCCGCGCCAGCATCAGGATCGGCACCCTGCTGCGCTATCTGCGCCTACTGGAGGAGCTGCCGCCGAATACCGACAAGTTCTTCGTCGTCGACCGCAAGCGTCACTATCAAGGCATCCTGAGGGCCGGACGGGTGCTGACGGCACGCCCGGAGATGACGGTCGCTGAGCTGATGGAAACGGACTTCGAGCCCGTGCCGGCGGAGCAGGGCAGCGCCGAGGTGGCGCGCCGCTTCGAGGATCAGGACCTCATCTCGGCCCCGGTCATCGACGCCAAGGGCAAGCTCCTCGGGCGCATCACCATCGACGACGTCGTCGACGTCATCCGCGAGCAGGCCGAGCACTCCATGATGGGCATGGCCGGCCTGGACGAGGAGACGGACATGTTCGCCCCCGTCCTGGCCAGCAGCCGGCGCCGCGCGGTCTGGCTCGGCATCAACCTCATCACCGCCTTTCTGGCCGCCTGGGTCATCGGGCTCTTCGAGGGCACGCTGCAGCAAGTCGTGGCACTGGCCGTGCTCATGCCCATCGTCGCCAGCATGGGCGGCATCGCCGGCAGCCAGACCTTGACGCTCGTCATCCGCGGCCTGGCGACGGGCCAGCTCGCGTCCGGCAACACCCGCATCCTGCTGTTGAAGGAGGCCGGCATCGGGCTCCTGAATGGCCTGCTCTGGGCAGTCGTGGTCGCCGCGCTGGCCATCCTCTGGTTCGGCAACTGGGCCATCGGCGGCATCATTGCCGCCGCCATCCTGCTCAACCTGCTCTGCGCCGCACTGGCCGGCGTCGTCATCCCGCTCATCATGCGCCGGTTCGGCATCGACCCCGCGCTCGCGGGGGGCGTGGTGCTGACCACGGTCACAGACGTCGTCGGCTTCTTCGCCTTCCTCGGCCTGGCGACCTTGGTCCTGCTCTAGCTGGCGAGGGCCTGTATCGTCAGCTGGATTCGTAGGGTGGACGAGCGAGAGCGAAGTCCACCGAATCCCGCACCCGAGTTGGTGGACTGCGCCGCCCTTGCCCATTCCACAACTGGAGCTCGGGCCAATCGATGACCGACGCACGCGTCCGCTCTTCGGGTCCGTCGAGAGCTTGGCGCTCGGGTACTTTCGCGCCAAGGCGTCGGGCAGAAAAATCTCACCCACGCCGGCGGCAAGATCCTCGTCCTGCAGCTGCTTGATCTATCCCAGGTGCATCCGCGTTGGCTCGATCAGCCGGGCGGGGAGCGGCACCACCCTGTCCTTGCCGCCCGGATCACGATCAAGGCATTGCCGAAGTCCACATCCGTCCCGCGCAAGCGGATGCACTCCATCAGCCGCATGCCGGTGCCATCCATCAGGCGGGCTATGAGCGCATTGTCCGCGCCATAGTAGCGCGGCGCCAAAGTCTATCAGTACGGTCTGATGTGCCGAAATTCAGGGATGTTCGACCGTCTTATCATTCCCATAGGACGCCGTTGGGGTCGATGTATGTTTCTGAAAAAGGCGGAATTTCATTATTCGAATACCCTGTGCAGCTTGTGAGGCGTCCGCATTCTGCTTGACAACCTACAAAAATGGTCGGACTCTCATTGGCAGGCAGCGGCATCTACGCCGGATCTCCAGCCAGCAGTCCACGGGGGGCCATGTCCAGAGGTCTTCGTAGGTGTATTTCTCTAGCAATCCCACTGGCGTTCGCTGCGACGCTTGGTAGGCGTCCGGGGAATTACAGAATGGCCCCAGCTGGCTTGATATCGTCCATTGTCAGGGCCTCGATCATCGCTTGGTCCAAGCGCTTGCTGGGTGGGAGCGGCGCCCCCCCGCGCCGGTCGCGTGATAGCGGCGGGGCGCCGCCCCCAGGTCGCTTCGCCTGAAGGATGCGCGGCGTCTACTCAACCGACTGGGCGGTCCGATGATCAACGCCATTGTCAGCCTGCGCGGCAGCAGTGCCGCAGCAGCGCTCACGCTCTTTCTTCTGAGACCATTCCCCTAAAGGAGAGCTTGCTTTGAATAGCCGATTGAAATTGTTTTGTGCGCTGCTTTGCGTGTTGCCACTCGCTTCTGTGCACGCCGGATACTCCTTAACCCCTAACGCAGCGATTTCAGGACACAACAAGAAAAAGATTTCAGGTGGGCTTGATGCCTGCAAGAAGGCTTGTGACAGCGAACGCAGCTTCGTGTGCAAATCTTTCGACTATGACAAGAGAAACGGCACCTGTGATCTCAGCGACAAGTCTGCCCAAGATGTTGGCGGTCTGAAAACCAACTACGAGGGAAACCCATACGACCACTATGCCAAGACGTCTGCTGCTCGAGGACCGATGACTGCTAACTACCGGGCTTACGAGCTAATCATGGATTGTTACAATGCTTCCATGCGTAACACAGGCTCCAAGAATTCACTCGGGGTCGTCTTTGTGACTTCTTCAGGGCAGAGCTATCAAGGCCGCAAAATAATGCAACCATCGGAAACCTGTAGTCAGGGCAATAAGATAGTTTATCGTTCTCCTCAGATAGCCTTGCCCAATCAGGATACGATCAGCAAAGTTGTCGTTTCTGCGACTGGACAGGATGCCTTATGGGCCAATAAAGTCCAGATTCACCAGTATGACAAGGGCGCGCCGAATACGGGTTTCAAACACCTCATACCGGGTAACTGGGATACGGGGCACGGTAAAGGCTACTGTCTATCACTTGATCGTGGCGACAATCGCGATGCATGGACGGCCTATGTTGCAGGCGGTTGCACACCGAAGATGACCTTTCAGATTGGTCGGGGCGCAAAAGCTCACTGAGACAGGCCTTGACCATCCCTTGGTTGGGCCTTGATCGTCCAGTTGGACTGGTAGGGTGGACGAGCGAGAGAGACTGTGAAGAAATTCTGCGTAGGTTGGGCTGAGGTACGAAGCCCAACATGGCGGCTAGCCTAACGGTTTGATTGTTGGGCCTCCTGCGTCGGCCCAACCTACAGCAATCTGCGATCTTCGCGGTGCGCTTGGATGACTCTCACAGTCTCGAGAGCGAAGTCCACCGACTCCCACGCCGGCGCCGGTGAACGGCGCCGCGAGACCGTGAAAACGTTACCGCGCAGGCCGGGTTCGCGTGGAACGACAGCAGGTTCACCCCTCGACTGTGGCAGCGGTGCCCCCGCCGCGACGGGCTCGCCGCCTGTGCTCGAAATGACATCCGCCGATTCCCCGAGACGCCGCTCGAGGCCCATCCCTACAGATCATCGACCGGGCTCTTCACCGGGACCACGCCGGGGCGGTTCATGACATGGGTGTAGATCATGGTCGTCGAGACGTCCGCATGGCCGAGCAGCCCCTGCACCGTGCGGATGTCGTAGCCGGCCTCCAGGAGATGCGTCGCGAACGAGTGCCGCAGCGCATGGCTGTTGACGCGCTTTTGGATCTTCGCCGAGCCACCCGCGCGCTTGACCGCGCGCTGTAGCCCGGATTCGTTCAAGTGATGCCGACGCACCCGCCCGCTTTTCGGATCCGTCGAGAGCTTGGCGCTGGGGAAGACGTATTGCCAGATCCATTCGCGCGCGGCGCTCGGGTACTTTCGGGCCAAGGCGTCGGGCAAAAAGACCTCGCCCAGGCCGGCGGCAACATCCGCGTCGTGCAGTTGCTCGATCTGCTTCAGATGCGCCCGCAGCGGCTCGACCAATCGGGCGGGGAGCGGCACGACCCTGTCCTTGCCGCCCTTGCCGTCGCGGATCACGATCAGGCCATTGCCGAAGTCCACATCCGCCACGCGCAACCGGATGCACTCCATCAGCCGCATGCCGGTCCCGTACATCAGGCGGGCCATGAGCGCATAGACCCCCTCCAAGGATTCGAGCAAGGTGCGTACCTCTTCGCGGGTCAGCACCACGGGGACGCGGGCCGGTCGCTTCGCCCGCGCGAAACGCATGTCCTCCAACGGCCTCTCCAGCACCTCTCGGAAGAGAAAGACCAAGGCGTTCAAAGCCTGCCGCTGCGTCGCCGCGGCAACCTTCCGATCCGCGGCCAAGTGTGCGAGAAAGCGTTCGACGTCACCTTGATCGAGCATCCTGTCATCGGGCTTGTCGGCGAACAGCAGAAAGCGATGACACCAATCGACATAGGTCTGCTCGGTGCGGATCGCATACCGCTTCGCGCGCAGCGTTCTTGCCAGCGTCTTCAATAGCGGCAGTGCTTTCGTCGACGCCGCATAGCGCGGACTGGATTGAACGCGTCCCTGCGGGCTTTGCTCAGCCGCAAGGGTCGGATGATCCGGCGCGAGGTCAGCGCCGGCCGACTTCCAGTAGTCCCAATCCACGTCACGTGCGGATGGGGATCCGGACAAGTCCACAAGAAGCAATTGCACGGCATCCACCGTCTGGCGAAACTGCCAGGCGTTGAGCCGGCGCTGACGGGCGTAGCTCTGGAAGAAGGCGGTGATCTGGTCCGGCGTGACCTCCCGCATCCGAGTCGGCTTGACGGCGTCGATGAAGGCCTCGGCGCGCTGAACGTAGTAACGGCGCTGGTTGGCAGGGATGCGCTCGCGCTCCAGGACCGCGAGATAGCGGTCCCAGCCGGTGGGAGCGCCCGTCTCGCGGCGGGCCGGCTGCTGGGGGCGGGGTGGCGGCTGACGTCCACGCATTGCTGTCTGCGAATATTGTGCTAGGCTGACATCAGTCTAGCACTGTACACGCGGTTGTCAGGCTATTTCGACTGTTGAACTAATCCGCTCCGCGGGGCTTTGAAGAGCCTCGTCGCTCACCCGCGCCTGACAGCGGTTTCACGCATC
>NZ_JAAIJQ010000065.1 GCF_010820565.1 Thiorhodococcus minor
AGCGCAGTGCGGGAAATCTGCATGCTGCGTTTGACGAGGGGGGCCAGGGGCGACCCTGGCCTCTACTCTACCGGTTCTAATTGCCGAATCTAGGTTCATAGGCCATCCCGGCAGCCAGGAAGACATAGTCCCCCTGGCTGAGACGCAGATCCTCCGCGAGTGCGATCGCCTTGGGCTCGCCGCTTCCGCGCAGCGCGGCGAGCACTGGATCCAGCGATGGGAAGTCCTCGTCGAGCCAGCTGATGCTGAAGCCCGCGCGGAAGAGCAATTTCGGCAGCTGATACTCCGCCAGTCCTCCCCAGAGTCCGCCGTCGAGCTTGTAGTCGGAGTCCGACCACGAGGCGAGGGTCTCGTCCGTCTTGCCTCCGAAGAGCTTGGCTTTGAGCATCCCGTCGCCCAAAGGATGCCGAACAGTGAGGTCCGCCCCGTCGAAGTGCGTAAAGGGGATGGGGGCGTAGAGCTCCACGGGGGGCGGATCCAGGGGTAGGAGTAGCCGACCTTGCTGGAGTCGGCGTTGAAGTAGATGTCGAGCCCAAGCCGGCCAAGCCGCAGCTCGAAGTCGTCGCGCGGCCGCCAACTGGCTTGGACGCCGGTCCGATCGTGATTCTCCCCGAGATCCTGATTGGCGACGTCCTGTTGCCTTCTATTCTCAGATTGAGGCGGCTGACTCTCCCGAGATCCCCACATTGTTTCGATGGGCGCTGTGGCAAAAAGGCTGCTTGCTCCTCGTCGTGGCAATGGCTCTGGCGGTGCGGTCTTGAGCGCCCTTCAGGGCAGCGCGTGCAAGACGCTGACGTCGGCGGTCACATCCGCCTCGTCGGCATAGCCGATTGCGCCCTGGCTCTCCGCGACATAGCGGAGGACTGCCTCGACGCTCTCGAGCTCGCGCGGCGGCGCTCCCTTGCCGACGTAGCGCCTGGCCGTCCAATAGGCGATGTACTTGGCGTCGTCCTGGTCGAGGTAGGTCTCTAGAAAGGTCTCTCTGAGACGATTGCCGGGGGGAGGTTGATCGGGGTGACGCGCTTGCCGTCGACCTCCACCACCTTGTCCGTGTAGATGCGCTGCACGGTCGTGCGGTCGAGCGGCTTCATGCCCGGATGCCCAATGACGGCGGGGCCGGCCAGTGCTGGCTGGGCGCAGAGCATGAGCAGGATGAGCAGGCCGCGCATCGTCTGGTGGTCAGGTCGTCTAATCGTCAGAAGATGAAGCTGAGCGACAGGGAGAAGACGTTGAGCTGCCGATCGGGGCTCTCCTCCGCTGCCGGATGGGACGTCCACGAAGCTGGAGACCTCGCCCGTTCGCACATGCGTCCACTCCGCCTTGAGCTTGGTCGTGGGTGTCGGGCTGTAGGATGCGCCGATTGCGAAGGACTGCTGATCATAGGCCGCCAAGATGTCGGCGCCGAGGACCTGTGCGGCGTTGATGACCTCCGCGTTGGGTAGATCGGCGGGCACGCGCGTGCGGTTGACCGACCGGTAGAGATCGAGCGCGTCTTCCGTGGTGCGGATTCCGGCCCAGTAGACCTAGCGGGTCCATTTGCCGACCTGGTGGAGAAGCGCCAGTTAGCCGGCATTGACATCTGGGCCGAGGTCGGTGTCTTCGAGCCGCCGCCGGACATACTCCGCGATCAGCTTCGATCGGTGAGGCAGCTCCACCTCCGTGCTGAGCGTAAGGACGTTGATCACGATCTTGTCGGTGGTTGGCACGCCAGGACCAGGCAGCTCTGACAGCGTCTGGTAATAGCCGATCCCGGGCGCGGCCTGCACATAGTCATATCCGGTGTAGATCGGGCCGTAGTCCATCTCGGCCTCCGCGTGATGGAGGCCGAGGCGCCAGTAGCTGCTGTCCAGGCGCAGTGAGAGCACGAGCCCCCCGAGCGTCATGTCCAGCCCCTCGTAGAAGCTGCCGGCGGGAAGGCGGGCTCTAGACCATCGCGCGCATAGAATCGCCAGTCCGTGTGCGCGGCGCGGACATAGCCCTCGAGCGTCCACTCCCAGGCGTCCGTGAGCCAGGTCTTGGAAAAGAAGAGTCCGTTGACGTCGGGCGTCGGCGTGAGCGAGTAGGCCTCGGTTGGCAGGCGAGCGAAGTCGAAGCTGACGCCCACGTCGTTGTTTGCGGAATAGAGCAGTAGCGGCAGCCTGAGCCGGCCGGCGCGCAGCAGCCAATCGTTGGTGGGCCGCCAGGAGAGGAAGGCCCAGGTCAGCGTCGGCTCCCAGGCGTTGTCGCTATGCAGCGACGGCGCCGCCTTGGCCTGCAGGGTTAGGCCCCAGGCATCGGTCAGCCGGGTGTCGAGCTGAATGCCGATGACGCTGTCGCGATTCAGGGTGCCGTTGTCGTCGATATGGCGCTGATAGATGAAGTCCTGATCCGAGAGCGCGCCCCCAAGGGCGCCGAACCCGGAGAGGTCGTGGTTGATCTCGGCGGCCGCGGGCAGCGTCGTCAGCGCCAGCAGCGCTGCCGTTGCGGTGGCGATCAGGCGGGGATGGCGGCTCATCGATCTGTCGTGGCCGGCCGAGCGAGCATTTGGACTCCTTGTCAATCATCTGCCAATCTCTCGGCAATCTCTGCGAATTCGTCCTGCAAGGCCAGGAAGGCATCGGCAATCTTGGGGTCGAAGTGATTGCCGGCTCCCTCCGCGATCAAGGCAACCGAGGCCTCGTGTGTGAATGGCTCCTTGTAGGGCCGCGAGGAGCGTGCGGCGTCATAGACATCCGCGACCGCCATGAGGCGCGCCGATAGAGGAATCGACTCGCCGCTCAGGCCATCCGGGTAGCCGCTGCCGTTCCAGCGCTCGTGATGGTGCCGCGTGATCTCGGAGGCGTAGATCAAGAGCGGGTTGTCTTCGCCCATGGATTTCCGGGCTTGCTCGAGGATCTCGAAGCCGCGTGTCGAGTGCGTCTTCATGATAGCGAATTCTTCCGGCGTCAAGCGTGCGGGCTTGAGCAGGATGTGATCTGGTATGGCGATCTTGCCGACGTCGTGAAGTGGTGCGGCCTGGGCGATCTGATCGACACTGGCGGCCGTGAGGGCGTCAGGATAGCTGGCGTGCCCCAGCACCCAGCGGCCGAGCAGCCGCACGTACTCCTGGGTCCGGCGGATGTGATTCCCGGTCTCCTCGTCGCGGAACTCCGCCAGCGAGACCATGACATGGATGGAGGCCGCCTGCAGCTGGAGGACCTGATCGACCTGCCGGGTCACTTCTTCCTGAAGCCAGGCGCTTTGGTTCTCCATGAAGTCCTGCCAGCGCTTCATCTGGATGTGCGTGCGCAGGCGTGCGAGGACGATCGCGGGTGTCAATGGCTTGTGGATGTAGTCCACGGCACCGACCTCGAAGCCCGTCTGCTCGTCCTCGACGTCCATGGCCGCCGTTACGAAGATGACAGGGACGCGTGCCGTCGCTGGGTTGGCTTTGAGGCGGCGGCAGACCTCGAAGCCATTCATCCCCGGCATCATGACGTCGCAGAGAATGATGTCCGGAGGCGACTGAAAGGCGAGGTCGAGCGCGCGCTGACCATCGTTGGCCATGCGGACGCGGTAGTCCGTCTTGAGCATTTGCGCGAGCAGGCTCAGATTGGCGGGTGTGTCGTCCACCACCAGAACGGTCGCGCGCTCGGTGTCGATCGCCAGCATGCCTAGCCTCCTTTCGTGCGCTCATCCAGGGAATCGAGCAGCGCGAGCGCGTTGTCGAAGTCGAAGCGCTCCATGGCGCGGCTGATCCGCTGCATCGTCGCAACGGGAAGCAGCGTGGCGATAGAGCCCGAGTGCGCCTGCCAGAGGTCGGTCGCCTCGATGTCGCCCTCGGCGAGGAGGGCACGGATGCGCTCGATCTGCTCGGCGGCGTCGCCCGAGCTCGCGGAGACGCTTGCGGGGGCGGCGGGGCTTGCGGGCTCGAGCGCACGCAGGCCGCGCAGGATGGGCTCGAGCGCCCGGATGAAATCCCGCAGCTTTGTAGGCGTCCGCAGGTCTGCGGCCTTGGCGGCGCGCTCCAGCTCTAGGGCGCGTGCCGCAACGGCGTCCATCCCTAGGGTGCCCGCCAAGCCCTTCGCGGTATGGACATAGCGTCGCATGGACTCCCAGTCGCGGCGATCGAGATCGCCGTCGAGCCTGGCTTGAGCGTCTCTGTGCTGCGTCGCGAAGCTGCGCAGGAGATCCAGGTAGAGCGACCTGTTGCCGCCGACGTGCATCAGGCCTTGTCGCGTGTCGAGCCCGGGGATGTGCGGGAGATCATCGCTCTGACTTGCCCTGTCCGGCGGCGGAGGGGGCGCCTGGGGGATGCTCGCATCCGCTCCGGCGACCTGGTATTCGGCGAGGATGGCGTAGAGCGCTTCCGGCTCGAAGGGCTTGGCGAGATAGCCTTGCATCCCGAGCGCGAGTCCGCGCTCGCGCTCGTCCGACATGGCGTGCGCCGTCATGGCGACGATGGGCAGATGCTCGTACCTCGGGTGAGCGCGCAGACGCTCTGTTGCTTGATAGCCATCCATCACGGGCATCTGGAGATCCATGAGGACGAGGGCGTAGTGCTCTGGCGGTAGCATCGCGAGCCGGTCGAGCGCCTCGGCGCCATTGTTGGCGACATCGACATCCACTCCCCGCTTGCGCATGAGCTCGCTCGCCAGCTGCTGATTCAGGCTGTTGTCCTCGACCAGGAGGACGCGCATGCCTTGCAGATCGAGGCTGGGGTCGGCGTGACTGAAGTGGGTGCTCCGCGACTCGATCTTCGCGCCCTCCTTGAGTCGGTCGAGCAAGGCCCGCGGCATGATCGGCTTGCCGATGAAATCTGTCGCGCCGAGGTCTTGGGCATGCTCGCGGATGCCGCTCAGGTCGAAGGCCGAGACGATGATGGTCGCCTTCGGGGCTGGCACCCCGCGCGCGCGCAGCGCTTCGAGGACGGCATCGCCGTCCATGCCGGGCATGAGCCAATCGAGGATGAGGAGATCATAGGGCGTGCCCTTGGCCCAGGCGTCCGCGACATGGTCGACGGCACATCTGCCGTTCGAGCATTGGTCGATGCGCTGGATCGAGAGCTGCGACAAGAGCCCTGTCAGAACGGCGCGCGCCGCCGGATAGTCGTCGACGACCAGGGCGCGCAGGCTCGACAGTGCTGGCGGCAGCTGCGCTGCTGTCGGCGTTGCGGCCGGGCGTTTGAAGGCAAGCTCGAAGGCGAACGTCGAGCCCCGTCCCGGCAGGCTCCGCACCTCCATGCGCCCCCCCATCAGCTCGACGAGACGCTTGGAAATCACCAGTCCCAGCCCGGTGCCGCCGTATTTGCGCGTCGTCGATCCATCCGCCTGGGTGAATTCCTTGAATAGCCGGGCTTGCTGCTCGTCGCTGATGCCGATGCCCGTGTCTTCGACCGCGAAATGGATGACGACCTGTCCGGCGTCTTCGTGACGCCGCTCCAGCACCAGGCGCACATGGCCCTGGTCGGTGAACTTGACGGCGTTCGAAAGCAGGTTGGCGAGGATTTGACGCAGCCTCAAGGCGTCTCCGACCAGCTCTCCGCCCTCGCGAATGAGCCAGAGTCCGCCGGCGTCGAAAAGCAGCTCGACCTCCTTCTCCTGCGCGCGCTGCTGCACCAGGAGCAGCGCCTCGCCGACGATCTGCTCGAGCTGGAAAGGTGCTAGGTCCAGCTCCAGGCGGTCGGCCTCGACCTTGGAGAAGTCCAGGACGTCGTTGAGGATACCCAGGAGCGACTTGGCCGCGGATTGCGACTTGGTGAGATAGTCGCGCTGCTGGCCGCTGAGCTGGGTGCCGAGGGCGAGGTGCAGCATGCCGATGACGGCGTTCATCGGGGTGCGGATCTCGTGGCTCATGTTGGCGAGGAAGCGGCTCTTGGCCAGCGTGGCCGCTTCGGCCTTGGCGCGTGCGGCCTCGAGCTCGGCCTGTACGGCCTCCCGGTGCCGGATATCGGCCGAGATCGCCCGCGCCATGTCGTCCAGGATCGCCGCGAGCACACGCAGCTCCTCGACGCCGCCCAGATTCCCGGCGCGGGCGTCGTAGTGCCCCTCGGCGAGCTGGCCGGCCGTCGTGCGCAGGCCTTTCACCGGGCGCAGGACATGGGTCGCGATGATGCGGATGCCGAATCCGACGAAGACGATCATGAGCAGGAAGCCGATGCTCGATGCCCAGATCCAGTCTTGGAGGCGCGCGCGCGCATGGGCCAGCTCGTCGCCCGTGCGCGCATCCACGAGTGTGAGCAGGCTCTCGATGGCCTCGGAGAGGCGCAGCCAGGCCTTGTTGTAAGTCTGACCGTTGATGAGCTCGAGGGCGAAGGCGGGGTCGGGCTCGCCGTCCGAGACGAAGCTCTTGGCCTTTGGGTCATAGAGGCCCTGGGTCGCGGCGAAGGCGATCTGCTCAAGCTCCTTCAGGGATTCGTTGGCTGCGAGCACGGCGTTCAGCGCCTCCAGCTCGGTGCTGTTGAGCCCGAGCGAGCGCATGCGATCTCGAAGCGATTGGAAGGTCCCGTCCGTGGGCAGCCCGTGCTCGACCTCGCCGGCGATGACCTTGCCCCAGTAGATCATGGGGCTCTTGTGCGGCAGGGCCGGCTTCTCGCCCTCGCGGATGCCGAGGATGTCGTAGTAGTAGAGCAGGAAGCGCGGATCCCCGGTGTTGGCGTAGAGTGCGACCAGCCGCCCGAGCATCTGCGATTCTTCCCTCAGTCCCTGCACCAGGGTCAGGGCGCGCTGCCGATGCTCCTGGGTCTGACTCAGGAGCCGATGGGATTGCGCGACGAGCAGGGTGAAGCTGCCGTTGATGGCGATCATCACGAGGAGCGCCACGGAGAAGACGACGGAGAGCCGACTGAGCCTCATCGGCTCGCAGGTCCGCGCTTGGACCCTTGGGCCGACGGCTTCCGGACCCCAGCTGCGTCCGGGCGGCCGTCGGGGCGGGGCTGTCCGCGGCCGCCGTGGCGCGGCTGCCGCCTAGGCTCGCTCTGGCCGAGGTCACCCCTCTTCGGCTGGCGGCCGCAAGCGCGCTGCGTCATGGCCGTTGATACCCTTAGGTCCGCTGGGCTCAGGCGTTCGCAGCGAGGAGGCGCTCTTGGCTCAGGAAGCTCCTCACCGCGTCGACGAAGACCTCCGGCCGCTCTTCCTGCGGGAGATGGCCGCAATCCGGGATTACCTCGAGCCGCGCGCCCGGGATGGCTTCCGCCAGACGGCGGCTCTCTTCCGGCTTGACGGCGCGGTCGTGCTCGCCGGTCATGACCAGGGTCGGGGCCGCGATGTCCGCGAGCTTGTCATCCAAATCGAGCCGGCGCGTCGCGAGGAAGAGCTCGAAGAAGGCCTGATCCCATGGGCCCAGCATGAACTCGCGCTTGTAGGTCGCGATAACGGCACCCGGCAAGCGCTCCTGGCGATACCAGAACTTCCTGATTGCCTTGTCGTACAGCTTGACGATCATGAGCTTCATGATGCGCGAGAAGACCGGGCGCAGCCCCTTCATCATGCCGAGCACAGGCGCAGGGACCTCGCTGGTCGCATAGCCGCTGAAGATCATGGCGCCGACCAAGACCAGGCCCTTGACGCGCTCCGGGTGTCTCAGCGCGGTCATTACCGCGATGGTGCCGCCCGTGGAGCTGCCGACGAGGATCGCCTGCTCGAAGCCGAGCGCCTTCACCAGGTCCGCGACCAGGTCGCTCTGAGCGTCGGCACTGTAAGGCGATGGCGCCGAGCCCTTCGGCAGGGGTCTCGACGTCAGTCCGCACACCGGCCGGTCGAAGGCGACCAGCGTCGCCTCCTCGGCCAGGGGCAGGCTCACGTCGCGCCATGACCTCAGGCTCATGAAGCTCCCATGCAGGAGCAGGATCAGCGTGGGGCCCTGTCCGTAGCGTTTGTAGTGGATTCTGAAGCCGCCGACCTCGATGAAGAGACTGTCGGGCTCGGCAAGCTCGGTTTGATAGGCGGGAATGGTGTCCATAGCAGCTAGGCGCCCCTGATGTCGCATCCTCTTCGAAGAATTGGTGGATCCACCCTGTGAGATCTTACCCAGGAAGGCGTCGGTCTTTCGACCGGCGCACTGACGAATAGAGCAAGACGTCACAGCACTCGCGGAGATCGGGGGCGTCATGATGCGGCAAAGCAGCCAGGCTCGCCAGGTGCAAGGCGGGCGGGGCCGTGCGCGTCGCCGCGGGTCGAGGTCGGCGGCGACTCTGTCCGGCGAAGAAACGGCGCTACCCAGGCGCGGCGCCGGGCGTGCGCCTGGGTACCGCCGCTCGGGGCGGCGCTAGCGGTAGCTCATGTAGGACTGAACGCAGTTGTTGTAGGTGATGTCGTACACCTGCTGGGTGTCCTGCAGGGTTCCCTGACTGAGCGCGGCCCCAGTCGCGGCGCCGGCAGCCGCGCCGGCACCGGCCATGTCATGTGTCTTGGGCTTGCCGGGCCGGCCGCCAGGTCCGCCAGGCCCCCTCGGCCCTGGCCCAGGACGTGGGCCGCGGCCGCTCGGGGCTTGGATTTGATTGCCGATGACGGCGCCCGCGATGGTGCCGATCGCGGTGAAGGCGACCTCTTTGTTCACATTGTCCTGTTTGGCCTTCTCGGCGGCCTGGTAGGCGCGCTGGCGACAGAGACTGTCCTCGGAGGCGGAGACGCCGCCACTGCCGATCTGTGCCGGGTAGGTCGGCATCATGGGTGTGGCCTGCATGCTGGAGCAGCCGGCGAGTGCTGCCGTTAAGAAGGCGAGCGCTGTGAATATTCGCGCTGATCGGTGACTGCGGGGCATTCGAAGCTCCTTGTCTTTAGGGGTGGAAGTACGAGATTTAGCGGATTCCCTGGCGTGCGGCAAGCGTTTCGAGTGGCTCGGTCTGCTTGGCGGTCGCACTGGCGACGCAGCCCTCTGCTCGCTCGGCGCGGCTCAGCGCGAAAGGGCTGTCTGGGTGCCGAAATTTTCTTTTGAAATATTGGCTTAAGTGATCTTGATCTCGATCAATCCTCCTTCTAATCGCGGTTTGAGAGCTGTCAACGCGGCCGTTATCTTTCATCGGGCCGCCCACATGACCACGCAGGACGTCATGATGACGCGGCGCGCCATGATCGCGAAGCGAGCCGCCGTGCGCCACCCGCGCCGCCGGGCAGCTGTTGCCTGCCCGGGCCTTGGCCGCAGAAAGGGCGACTGGGCCAAGGCCCGGTCTCTTGCGGTCGACTTGCATGATCGAGGGCAGTCGATCACCGAATCCGGAGGGGCTGGCGCATGTCTGGCGAAGAGCCGCGGAGACTGACGGGGGGCTATCCCTCGGTCGAGGGTGTGCTGCCGGCTGGGCCCACGGTTGGCGGCGCTTCGCCGGCCTTGCGTCTGCCGCTCTATGGCGCGCCGGACGTGTCCCTCGACGCGCTCCCGGAGGACTTGAGGCTAGACGACATCTTCGACCTCGAAGAGACGCAGCGCATCCAAGATGCCTTCGCGCTCGCCATGGGCGTGGCCTCCATCATTACCTACCCGGATGGTCGGCCCTTTACGCGTCCGAGCAACTTTTCCCGTCTCTGCGCCGACATCATCCGCAAGACCGAGCGCGGCCTTCACAACTGCATGCGCTCCGACGCCTTGCTCGGGCGTGTCGACACCGAGGGCCCAATCGTCCAGCCGTGTCTCAGCGGAGGGCTGATCGATGGCGGCACGAGCATTGTCGTCGGCGGGCGCCATGTCGGCAACTGGCTCATCGGTCAGGTGTTGTCGGGGCCGGTCGACACCGCGCGGATGCTGGCCTATGCCCGTGAGATCGGCGCCGACGAGGATGCCTATCGCGAGGCGCTCGCCGAGGTCACCCGGATGCCGGCCGATCAGTTCGACCGCATCGCGAGCGCGCTCTTCGAGATCGCGCGCCAGCTCTCCAGTACAGGCATCAAGAATCTCTTGCTCGCCCGCAAGGTCGAGCAGCTCCATGCGGCGGAGCAGCAGCTCAAGCGGCTCGCTCTCTATGATGCCCTGACCGAGCTCCCCAATCGCACCCTGGCGATCGACCGTCTGCAGCAGTCCATCGCGCAGGCGGCGCGCTCCGGGGTGAGCGTCGGGGTGCTCTTCATCGATCTCGACCGCTTCAAACAGGTCAACGACGTCCATGGTCACTCGGTCGGCGATTCCCTGCTGCGCGAGGCGGCGCGTCGCCTGACCGGCTGCTGCCGCACGGGCGATACCATCGCGCGCCTGGGCGGGGACGAGTTTCTCCTCTTGCTCCCCGCCCTGCGGGAGGCCGAGGCGGCTCAGGGGATCGCCGCCAAGATCGTCGAGCGCCTGGCGCAGCCCTTCATGATCGCGGGACAGCGGCATTGGGTGACGGCGAGCGTCGGCATCGCGCTCTATCCCGACGATGGCGAATCCAGCGAGCGTCTGCTCATGTGCGCGGATACGGCCATGTACAGCGCGAAGGAGTCGGGACGCAACGGTTTCCAGCGTTTCCGGGCGGTCATGAGTCGGCGTGCCCTGCGCCAGTTGTCGCTCATGGAGGCGCTGCCACAGGCCATCGAGCGTGGCGAGCTCTTCCTCGAGTACCAGCCGATACACGAGATCGGAGGCTCCATGCCGGTCGGTCTGGAGGCCTTGCTGCGCTGGCACTCGCCGGAGCTCGGCAGCTGCGAGCCGGCCGAGCTGGTGCCGATCGCGGAGGAAGCGGGGCTCATGGGGCTGGTGGATCGGTTCGTTCTCGAGCAGGCATGCGGCGCGGCGGTGCGCTGGGTGGGCGCGAGCGGGGCCGCGCCCTTCTTGGCCGTCAATCTCTCGACCGCTAGTCTGGGGCGAGACGCCTTCGTCGACACCCTGGCCGACATCCTCTCGCGCGCGGGCCTCGCGCCGGCCAGACTGGCGATCGAGCTGTACGAGGCGGATCTCGCGACGCCGACCCAGGCGCAGCTCAAGACGCTGGAGGCATTGAGCGAGCTGGGGGTGTCGATCCTCATCGACCACTATGGTGTCGGCACGGCCGGACTCCACAAGCTGAAGCATGCCCCCGTATCCTCGCTCAAGATCGATCGGGCCCTGGTCCAGGGTCTGGCGAAGGATTCCGTGGACGGGGCCTTGGTCTGCGCGATCGTCCGGCTCGGCGAAAAGCTCGGGCTCAAGGTGATCGGCGAAGGCGTGGAGACCCAGGCGCAAGCGGATGGTCTCTGCGATTGTGGCTGCCGGCTGATCCAGGGCCGCCTCATCAGCGCCCCCTTGGGAGAGCGGGATCTGCTCGCCTATCTTCGCCGGGCGGCTGCAGAGGGTTGAGTCCGAGAAGGCTGTCAGATTTCGGATTCCAGCAGTCAGCTCCTTGGAATCCGTCGATTCGCCATCGAGCGGGTCTTCCCCGAGCGCATCCGCTCGGTGAGGGCGTCAATGAGCAGAAGACCTCGGCAAACCGATAGCCGATGGCTGGTGCCGGCAGCGCTTTCCAGGGCGATTGGTCATGCCGAGGCGACGGCGCTCTGTCGGGACGGGGCGGTTGCCTCAGTCCTGGCGCTTGGAGCATCGCGCGATCGGAGCGGTTTCTGGGCAGCCGTCCCTAGCCGGCCCTAGCAGTCGCGAGGACCTGGGCCTCAGCCCGCCTGCACGGCCGCGAGCGCCGTCATATTCAGCAGCCCGCGCACCGTGGTGCTCGGGGTCAGGATGTGCGCGGCCGCGGTGGTGCCGAGCAGCATGGGGCCGAGCGCGGCGCCTTCGTTCATGGTGCGCAGCAGGTTGAAGGCGATGTTGGCGGCGTCCTGGCTGGGCATGATGAGGAGGTTCGCGCGACCTTCCAGTCGGGACTCCGGGAAGCGCGCCTGGCGGCCGATGGCGTCGAAGGCCAGGTTGGCGTGCATCTCGCCCTCGACCTCGAGCTCGGGGTCCTGGCCGCGCAGCAGGCGCAGGGCCTCCGTCATCTTGGTGGCGGTCGGTGCGTCGTGGCTGCCGAAGTTGGAGTGCGAGACGAAGGCGACCTTGGGCACCAGGCCGAAGCGCTTCACCTCGGCGGCGCAGAGGCGGGTGATCTCGGCCAGGTCCTCGGCGCTCGGATCGGCCTGGACATAGGTGTCGGCGATGAAGAGCGGGCCGGAGCGCAGGACGACGGCATTCATGGCCGTGAGCTTGCGCACGCCGGGCGCTGTGCCGATGGCCTCTTCGACGTGCTTCAGGTGGCGTGCGTAGCGGCCGACCAGGCCGCAGATCACGGCGTCCGCATCGCCGCAGCGCACCATGGTCGCGGCCAGCACGGTCGGGTCGTTGCGGATGTACTCGCGCGCCTCGTCCGGTGCGTAGCCGCGGCGTTTGACCTTGTCGTAGAAGGTCTGCCAGTGGCTGTCGAAATTGGGGTTCTCGCAGGGCACGATGAGGTCGAAGTCGCGATCCGGGCGGATGCTGAGTCCAAGCTCGCCCAAGCGGTTGCCGATGACCTCCGGGCGGCCGATCAGCATGGGGCGCGCGATGCCCTCAGCGACGGCCTGCTGGGCGACCTGCAGGACGCGCTCGTCCTCGCCCTCGGCGAAGACCACGCGCTTGGGTGCCAGTCGCGCCTGGTCGAACACCGGCTTCATGGTCATGCCGGTGCGGTAGGCGCGGTGGCCGAGGGTCTGGCGGTAGGCGTCCAGGTCCGCGATCGGCCGCGTCGCGACCCCGCTCTCCATGGCGGCGCGGGCCACGGCCGGGGCGAGGTGCTCCATGAGGCGCGGGTCGAAGGGCTTGGGGATGAGGTACTCGGGGCCGAACTGGAGCTGATGTCCGCCATAGGCCGCGCGCACGATGTCCGAGGGCTCGGCCATCGCCAGGTCGGCGATGGCGCGCACGCAGGCGATCTTCATGGTCTCGTTGATCTCGCTCGCGCCGCAATCGAGCGCCCCTCTGAAGATGAAGGGGAAGCAGAGGACGTTGTTGACCTGGTTGGGGAAGTCCGACCTGCCGGTGGCGACGATGGCGTCCGGGCGCGCCTCGCGGGCCAGGTCGGGCATGATCTCCGGCACGGGATTGGCGAGGGCCATGATGATGGGGCGCTCCGCCATGCGCGCCAGCCACTGCGGCTTGAGCACGCCGGCGGCGGAGAGACCGAGGAAGATGTCCGCGCCCTCGATGACCTCGGCCAGGCTGCGCTTGTCCGTGTCGACGGCATAGCGGCCCTTGTAGGGGTCCATCTCCTCGGTGCGGCCCTGATAGACCACGCCGGCGATGTCGGTGAGGGTGACGTTCTCCTTGGGCAGGCCCATCTCGACCAGCAGATCCACGCAGGCCAGCGCTGCGGCGCCGGCACCGGCGGTGACCAGCCGGACTTGGCCGATGTCTTTCCCGACCACCCGCAGCCCGTTCAGGATGGCCGCGCTCACCACGATGGCGGTGCCGTGCTGGTCGTCGTGGAAGACCGGGATGCCCATGCGCTCCTTGAGCGCGCGCTCGATGATGAAGCAGTCCGGGGCCTTGATGTCCTCGAGGTTGATGCCGCCGAAGCTGGGCTCCAGGCGAGCGACGGTCTCGATGAACTGCTCGGGGTCGCGCTCCTCGATCTCGATGTCGAAGACGTCGATGTCCGCGAACTGCTTGAAGAGCACAGCCTTACCTTCCATCACCGGCTTGGAGGCCAGTCCGCCGATGGCGCCCAGACCCAGCACGGCGGTTCCGTTGCTGATCACGGCGACCAGATTGCCCCGCGCCGTATAGGCGGAGGCCGTGAGCGGGTCCTTCTCGATCTCCCGGCACGCCGCGGCCACGCCGGGCGAGTAGGCGAGCGCGAGGTCGCGCTGGTTGCCGAGCGGCTTGGTGGCCTTGATCTCCAGCTTCCCCGGCTTGGGGTAACGGTGATAGTCGAGGGCGCTCTGGTCGAATTCTTCCGACATCTGGGGGTCTCCGGTAGTGGCGCTTGCCGGAGACAGGTGGTCTTCCGGCCGTCGTTATCTCGCTATTATGCTGCAGCGCAATATAAGGCTGCAAAGCCGGCGTCCGGCGTCCGGCGTCCGGCGTCCGGCGGGAGCGGTGGCGGCTCTGCGCCCGCTGTCCGCCGCTCAGGTAAAGGCGATTCCGGCCTCAATGGCAATCCTCGACGCCAGCTTTTGGAAGTCGGCGTAGCAGCTCTTCACTGCCTCGATATGCGCGCCGATCGCGCCGTCCGCCGACTTCAAGAAGAAGATCGGCTTGCGTGCTTCCATTGCCATGGGCATCAGGCTCCGATAGTGCTTGAGCAGTGAAAGACAGTAGGGGTCTCGGTCGACGGTTGGGTAGGGATGCGCCTCCTTGTCCAGCACGGCCTCCCGGTAGACGCCCGGGATGCGCTCCATCCAGCGCTTATAAGCAAGAACGGGCCGACTGTCGCGCAAGCCATGTTGCATGACGATGTAGCCGATCGGTTGCATTCTGCCTTTAGGGAGCGATAGATCCGTCGGTGCCTTGGTTGCCAGATGGCCCCAGATTCTTCCCCAGTCGCGCAGGGTGGGGCCAAGATTCTTCAGCCCCTGGAGAGAAAAAAGGTCGGGAGCGAGCGGAATGCAGACTTGATCTGACGCGATGAGGGCCGCGCGGTTGATGGCGCCCAGGTTTGGGCCGACGTCGATCAGCACCAGCTCGGATCCACGCGCCGCAGCTTCCGCGATCAGCCGGTGGAACGCGGTCATCGTTCTGTAGGCGCCCTCGTCCTCATTGTGGCAGCGCGGCCAGGCATCCGAGAGCTTGTCCTCGAATCGCGACAGGCCCAGGTCGCCCGTAATCAATCCAAGGTGTGCGGCGATGTGCTCGACGTGTGGGGGCGCGATGTCACCGACCCCGCGGAGGATCGGCCGGATGCTGCCAAAGACCGTATCGGGATGGTCGTCGTCGGGCCACAAGGTCTCCAGGCGGGCCTCGTCGAGAAACATCGCGGTGAGATTGGCCTGCGGGTCCAGATCGACGGCCAGGGTGTCGATGCCGTGGTCGGCGAACATCCAGGCGAGGTGGTACACCAGCGAGGTCTTGCCAACACCCCCCTTGTTGTTGAAGAAGGCGATCGTCTTCATGCCGGCCTCCGGCGGACCTTGACGAGCACGCTGTGATCGTCGAATTCGAACTCCGCTGGCGGGTTGCCGTTCTGGGCGAGCAAGGCTTGGGTCCGTTGGACACCGTAGCCGAAGCGATTGACGAAGCCGAGGGATTTCATGGCTTCGGCAATGACCGGGTTGCGATAGGCGTTGCGGGTTGGGAAATTCTCGCGCGTGGCCTCGCCGTAGAGACCACCGGGACTCTGGATTTCGATGTGATCCGCAAAGGCGTAGCAGCGAATCGGCGTGTTGCTGTCGTAGTTGCGATGCATCACGGCGTTCATCAGCAGCTCGCGCAAGGCCCATTCCGGGTAGTCCGGCAGCAGTCGTTCCTGCAGGCCGTCGACAGGGCGCATGCTGGTTTGGATCAGCAGGCGTAAACGGCCCTCCATTTCGCGCAAGATACTCGTCAAATCACCTGAAACCTCGGCCTGATCGACGGGAAGATCGGTCAGGTCGGTGCCAGGTAGTCGCAGGTACTGGATGTAGGCGCCTGGCAGGAAGAAGCGCGGGTTCTTCCCGAACAGCAAGATCCCCGCGTGCGTGAGACACCCGGACTCCAGGTCGTAGAGACGCAGGGACGCCAGTTGCTGCTCGAGCGGGCGGTGGTTCTCCGCCACCGTGCTTGCGTCGATTGCCTCGCGGCGATAGGCGTCGAATTGGCCCAAGGCCAGGTCTTCCAGCGCGGATTCGCGGCAAGGGCGCGCATCGAAGCTGCGGGCCAGCGCGACACGCCGCTCGCTGAGAATGCGCTCTTCCTGCTCGTTCGCGATGCCTTTCCTCGGGCCAACCCGGATATAGACGCGCCCCTTGAAGCGCACGGGGGGCAGATCCGAGGGCAGCACCTCGACGACCGCGAGCTCGCCGCCAAGGAGGGTGTATTTCTGCACGCTGAGGACAGGCTGGGGTAAGACATTGCCGTCCGAGCGGATCGCGCTGAGCGTCTTGAGCAGGTCGTCGGTGACTTTGAGCTCGGACAAGGAGCCGTCGTCGCGTGCACCGACGAGCAAGTAACCGGGCTGACGTCGGTTGGGAAGGTCGTTGGCAAAGGCGCAAATGGCCTCGGCGAACTTATCCGTCTTCTTCACGGATTCCGTTCGCTCGATGTTGTCGGCTTCCAGGTCGTTCAGAAGCTCGGTGAGTCGCTCCTCGGTCAGCATTGCGGTCGAAACCTCTGTCAGTAGCGATGTCGGGGCCGGCCTATGCGCGTGCCTTGCTTCCGCGCAACTGTAGTTCTTGCGCGGGCTCGGGGCGGATTGCATGACTCCATCGAGCCAGGCGCTCGGCGCGGCCTCAGTATACTGAGCCGCGTCCGCCGATCGATATGAGAGCAGAAGAGGCCGATTGGCAGTTTCGTCCCCGAAGGCTAGCATCATCGTCTTCGAGCCCAGGTGCATCGATCCGATCAGGAGCTGTCCGTCGTGAAGATCGTCATATTGGGTGCCGGCCAGGTCGGCAGCTCCGTGGCGGAGCGGTTGGTCTCAGAGGCCAACGACATCACCGTCGTCGATCTCGACGCACGGCTGCTCCAGCAGTTGCAGGAGCGCCTCGACCTGCGCACGGTGGCGGGCAACGCCGCCTTGCCTTCGGTGCTGAGCGAGGCGGGGCTGCAGGATGCGGATCTGCTCATCGCCGTGACCCAGCCGGGGTGTCGTCGCCGCTCAGGATGCGTTGCGGGACTCCCAGTCGCCCCAACGCCCTCGCGACAAGACAGCCTTTTAGCCCGGGCTCGTCCCGCTCCGGGGGCTGGCTACGGCTCTGCGCGCCTGCGCCACTCCCCTGCGACGAATGACTCAACGGTGTGCGGGATGCGCTCTGCATATCGCCTCCGCGCCTCGGGCACAGCCCTCGGCACTGCGGCGCTACGCCCGCGCCCACACCTACCCGGGGCCGCTCGGCTGCGCTGCGCTCTCCATGCCTCGCGGGAGCGACCAGACCAACCTCTGCGCCTGCCGGATCGCCGCGACCCTCTTCAATGTCCCGACCAAGATCGCCCGGTTGCGCTCGGGCGACTACAGGCGCCATCCGGAGCTGCTCGACAGCAGCAACTTCTGCGTCGACTTCGACATCTGCCCCGAGCAGATCATCACCGACTATCTCATCAAGCTGATCGAGTTCCCGGAGGCGCTGCAGGTGCTGGAGTTTGCCGAGGGGCTGGTCAGCCTGGTCGCCGTGCGGGCCGTGGAAGGCGGCCCCATGGTCGGCCGTCCGGTCGCCGAGCTGCGCACGCACATCCCGCGCATCGACGCCCGGATCGCCGCCATCTACCGCAAGGACCAGCCCATCACGCCCGCCGGGGACACGCGGATCCGCGCGGGCGACGAGATCTTCTATCTGGCCGCCAAGCGCGATATTCGCCAGGTGCTCGACGAGCTGCACCGTCGCGATCGGCCGACGCGGCGCATCATGATCGCCGGCGGCGGCAATATCGGCAGCCGTTTCGCGGCCGCGGCCCAGGGCCGCTATCAGGTCAAGGTGGTCGAGCGCGACGAGGCGCGGGCGGAGGCGCTTGGTGCGACCCTGACCGGCTCATTGGTGCTCTTGGGGGATGCTACGGACGAGACGCTGCTCAACGCCGAGAACATCGAGGACATGGACGTCTTCATGGCCCTCACCAATGACGACGAGAACAACATCATGGCGGCCCTGCTGGCGAAGCGCCTGGGCGCGCGGCGGGTGCTGGCGCTCATCAACCGGCGGGCCTATGCGGATCTGCTGCAGGCCGACCGGCTGGACATCGCGATCTCGCCGGCGCAGATCTCGATCGGCACCCTGCTGGCGCGGGTGCGCCGCGGGGATGTCGCGGCGGTTCATAGCCTTAGGCGCGGGGCGGCCGAGGCGCTCGAATTCGTCGTCCACGGCGACAGCTCGACGTCCAAGGTCATCGGTCGGCGCATTGCCGAGCTGAATCTGCCAAGGGGCGTGAGCATCGGGGCCATCGTGCGGGCCGCCAGCCAGGACAGCCTGGCTCGCGGCGATCGACGGGTGCTGATGGCGCACGACGACATCCTGATCGAGCCTGAGGATCACGTCATCCTCTTCCTCGCGCGCAAGGACCTGGTGCATCAGGTCGAGCGGTACTTCCAAGTCGGGCTCGCCTACTTCTGATGGCGGAGCTGCTGTCGGTCGCCAATGTCCTCGGGCGGCTGCTGATGGTGCTCAGCCTGACCTACCTGCTGCCGATCATCTGCTCGCTGATCTATCGTGACGGGACCTTTCTGACCTTTCTCGTCAGCCAGGCCGCCTGTCTCGCCGCGGGCGGGCTCATGACGCTGGCGACCCGGAGGTTTCAGCGCGAGCTCAAGCCGCGCGATGGCTTCATGCTCGTCACCCTCGCCTGGGTGCTCACGGCGACCATCGCGACCTTTCCCTTGCTCCTGCATCTTGAGCTCTCCTTCAGCGACGCCTTCTTCGAGGCCATGTCCGGCATGACGACCACGGGCGCGACCGTCATCACCGGGCTGGAGGCCTTGCCGGCGTCGATCGATCTCTGGCGCCACGAGCTGAACTGGATCGGCGGCAGGGACTTCATCTCGGCCTTCTCCGCGGTCATCGCCTGCATCGACAACGCGGGTCCAGGGCTCGGAGCAGTGGGGCCAGGGACGAATTATTCGAGCCTGACGGACTATGAGATTTGGGTGCTCAGCTTTACTATGCTGCTCGGCAGGCTTGAAGTCTTCTCCCTGCTCGTGCTTTTCACACCACAATTCTGGCGCAAATAGCCGGTCTCCAATCCTCCTCCTGAGGACATGAGATGTACTTGATCAGTTTCCTGATTGTCTTTTCCCTCGTCGCGGGCGTCGCGATCGCGATGGCGCCGACGGTTGGCGTGCAGGCGCGCCGCATCCGCTTTTCGGTCGGGGCCCTGGCGGTCGCCTCCGTCGTGCTGGCCCTATTGCACGCGAGCAGGGGGCCCGAATTCTATGCCTTGAGCGCCTGGCTGACCTCTGTGCTCGATTGGCTCTTCATCGCCGGCGGTCTCGGTCTCGCGGCATTGCTGCTCTGGTTCTGCCGCAGGATCAAGCCGGGCGAGTGGTACATCCCCGTGCTCATCCTCGCCCAGACCGGGCTGATGCTCTACGCGGAGCTGGTGGGTGAGCATCCCGAGGTCGCCCATCCCTTCTACGTCGACAGCTTCTCCGTGCTCATGGCGCTCATCATCGCCATCGTCGGCGGGCTCATCTGCGTCCACGCCATCCGCTACATGCACGACTACCACGCCCATGCGGCGGGGCAGCACGAGGCGGGCGACGTCGATGCGTCCCAGCAGCGCCCGGAGCGCAGCCGCAGCCTCTTCTTCGGCATGCTCTTCCTCTTCCTGGGGGCCATGTTCGGCATCGTCTTCGCGAACAACCTGCTGTGGCTCTTCTTCTTCTGGGAGGTGACGACGCTCTGCTCCTTCTGGCTGATCTCCTACTCGCGCACCGACGAGGCCATCCGCAACGGCTTCCGGGCCCTGGGCTTCAACCTCATCGGCGGCGTCTCCTTCGCGGCCGCCATCGTCTGGCTGACCCATGGGCCTGGCCTGCGCACCTGGGAGCTGGATCAGCTGGTGGCTGGAGGTAGCGCGCTGGCGCTCATCCCGGCGGTGCTCATCGCCGTGGCCGGGCTGTCCAAGGCGGCGCAGATGCCCTTCTCGTCCTGGCTGCTGGGGGCCATGGTCGCGCCCACGCCGGTCTCGGCCTTGCTGCACTCGAGCACCATGGTCAAGGCCGGTGTCTTCATCCTGATCAAGCTCTCGCCGGTCTTCCATGACACCTACGCGGGCCTGCTGCTCTCGCTGGTCGGCGGTCTGACCTTCCTGGTGACCTCCCTGGTCGCGGTCAACCAGCGCAACGCCAAGCGGGTGCTGGCCTATTCGACCATCGCCAATCTGGGCCTCATCGTCATGTGCGCCGGGGTCGGCACGGCGGCGACCATGTGGGCGGCCATCCTGCTGATCCTCTTCCATGCGGTGGCCAAGGCGCTGCTCTTCCTCGCGGTCGGGACCACCGAGCACCTCATCGGCAGCCGCGACATCGAGGACATGGAGGGGCTGGTCTACCGCCGGCCCAGGATCGCGGCCATGCTGCTGGTCGGCATGCTGGGGATGTTCCTGGCGCCCTTCGGCATGCTCCTCGGCAAGTACACCTGCTTCCAGGCCTTCTTGAGTATGGAGGTGATGTGGGGCGATGGGCTCATGCTGGCGGCCATCCTCGCCTTCGGCAGTGCGCCGACGCTCTTCTTCTGGAGCAAGTGGATGGGCAAACTGGTCGCGGTGCCGCGCCGCCAGCAGCCGAGCTCGGCGCCCATCCCTCGCGACGAGGCGATCGCCTTGTTCTCGCTGACGGCCCTGACCTATGTCGCCTGCGCGCTCTTCCCATTGGCGGACACCGGCTTCGTCATGCCCTACACCCAGCATCTCGCAAGCCTGGGGCTGATCGCCGAGCCGAGCTTCGCCATGCCTTGGGAGACCATCCTGCTGATGAGCGTCATGCTCGCGGGGCTCTTCCTGATGCCGCTGGCCTTCTGGCTGAGGCCGCCAAAGTACAGCGAGGTCAGCGGCTATCTCAGCGGGGCCAATGTGGACGGCAGCGCCTCCTACCGCGGCGCCATGGGGGCGGAGCGCCTGGTCGAGAGCCGCGGCTATTACCTGTCCGGCTTCATCGAGGAGGGCAAGGTGGTGCGGGTCGGCCTCATCGGCTGCGGCTCGTTGATGCTCTTGATGCTGATGGGGGCCCTGCTATGAAGCCTTACGCCTGGTCGCTTGGCCTTGCATTCATTTTCCTGGGGCCGGTCGTCGGGGCCCTGCTCGCCGGCATCGACCGCCGGCTGACGGCGCGCATGCAGTCGCGCAAGGGGCCGCCCCTGCTGCAGCCGGTCTATGATGTGCTCAAGCTCTTCGAGAAGGACACCCTGGTCGTCACCCGACTGCAGACGCTCTATCTCTGGGGCTTTCTCTTCTTCATGGTCATCTCGGGCGTCATCCTCTTCTTGGGGAGCGACCTGCTGCTGAGCCTCTTCGCGCTGACGGTTTCGGGTATCTTCCTCTGTCTGGCCGCCTATGCGACCAACTCGCCCTACAGCAACATCGGCTCGTCGCGCGAGCTGATGCTGATGATGGCCTATGAGCCCATGCTCATCCTGGTGCCGCTGGGCTTCTTCCTGGTGACCGGCAGCTTCCGGGTCTCGGACATCGTGGCGGGGAGCCCCTGGCAGGTGATTCAGCTCCTGGGGATTCTGGTCGGCTTCCTCTTCATGCTGACCATCAAGCTGCGCAAGTCGCCCTTCGACCTCAGCTACTCGCACCACGGTCATCAGGAGCTGGTGAAGGGCATCACGACCGACCTCTCGGGCAGCGATCTGGCGATCGTCGAGATCGGGCACTGGTACGAGAACACCATCCTGCTCGGCTGGCTCTATCTCTTCTTCGCCCCCTGGGGACCCTGGATCGCATTACCCATCGTAATCGTGCTCTTTTTCGCGGAGGTTCTGGTCGACAATACGAATGCACGGCTCACCTGGTCGAGCACGCTCAAGGCGTCCTGGCTGGTGACGGCCGCCGTCGGCGTGACCAATCTGATGCTGCTGCCATTCATCACCTGATGCCGATGGCGAGCCGCGAGCCCACATCCATGCAAGCGACCTCGTCCGTGCAGCCGACGCCTCCTCCATTGGCGGCGGCGAGCGGCGAGGGCGCCTCACCCGGGTCACTATCATGAGCTTCCTCAAGAAATCTCCCTGGGTCCTGCACTATGCCGCGACCAGCTGCAACGGCTGCGACATCGAGCTGCTGGCCTGTCTGACGCCGCTCTACGACGTCGAGCGCTTCGGCATCGTCAACACAGGCAACCCCAAGCACGCCGACATCTTCCTGGTCACCGGCTCGGTGAACGAGGAGTCGCGCAAGGTGGTCGAGAACCTCTATGCCCAGATGCCCGACCCCAAGGTGGTGGTCGCGATCGGGGCCTGTGCCCTGAGCGGCGGGATCTTCAAGGACGCCTACAACGTCTATGGGGGGATCGATAAGGTCATTCCCGTCGACGTCTATGTGCCGGGCTGCGCGGCGCGGCCGGAGGCGATCATCGATGGGGTGGTGCAGGCGCTCGACATCCTCGAGCAGCGCGGGAAAGCGCGTAAACGTCAACGCAAGATGGTGGCCGCATGAGTCTGGACGAGCCTTTCAACGATTTGGCACTGAGCGATTGGGTGTCGACGGCGGAGCGGCATTGCGCCGAGGGCGACCGCCTGGTGCAGATGACCGGGACGGCACGGCCGGACCACTTCGAGATCATGATCAGCTACGACAAGGACTACAGCTGCACCCACTACCGCACCCAGGTTCCGCGCGACAAGCCGGAGCTGCCGAGCCTCAGTGGTGTCTTCCTCGCCGCCTTCACCTACGAGAACGAGCTCAAGGACCTCTTCGGCATTGAGGTTCCGGGTCTGGCCGTGGACTACGGCGGCGGTTTCCTGCGGACCAAGACCAAGATCCCCTTCTCCGGCGACGTCACCGTGAAGAAGGAAAAGGCCAAGCCGGCGGCTGCGGCTGGCGCATCGGGCGCGGAGGGCTGATCCATGTCCAATACCACCATTGTCCCCTTCGGTCCCCAGCATCCGGTCTTGCCGGAGCCCATCCACCTGGACCTGGAGCTGGATGACGAGCGGGTCGTCCAGGCGCTGCCCTCGATCGGCTATGTGCACCGTGGTCTGGAGCTGCTGGCGGAGCGGCATGACTTCATCGAGATGGCCAATGTCGCGGAGCGCATCTGCGGCATCTGCAGCTTCATTCACGGCCAGGGCTACTGCCAGGGCGTCGAGCAGCTCATGGGGGTCGAGGTCCCGCCGCGCGCCGTCTATCTGCGCACCGTCTGGGGCGAGATCTCTCGCATCCAGAGCCATTTGCTCTGGCTCGGGCTTTCCGCCGACGCGCTCGGCTACGAGAGCCTCTTCCAGCACAGCTGGCGCATCCGCGAGATGCTGGTCGATATCATCGAGGAGACCACGGGCGGACGCGTCATCTTCGGCGTCTGCAAGGTCGGCGGCGTCCGCAAGGACGTCGACGACGCGGTGCTCAAAGCGGTCAAGGGCCGGATGCGCGAGATCCAGACATCGTTCAACGAGATCGCCAGCGTCTTCCGCGAGGACCCGACGGTGAAAAAACGCACCGTCGGGGTCGGTGTCCTCACGGCCGAGGATGCCCATGCGCTGGGCGCCGTGGGGCCGGTGCTGCGCGGCAGCGGCGTCGCGCGGGATACGCGCAAGCTCGGCTATGCCGCCTTCGGCGAGCTGGACTGGGAGCCCGTGGTCGAGCAGGACGGCGACTGCTATGCGCGCTGCATCGTGCGGGTGCGCGAGATCGACCAGTCCTTCGACATCATCGCCCAGTGTCTCGAGCGCATGCCGGATGGCGAGGTCGACGTCTCGGTCAAGGGCAAGCGGCCCAAGGGCGAGGCCATGTTCCGGCTGGAGCAGCCGCGCGGCGAGGTCTGCTACTACATCAGCGCCGACGGCAAGAAGAACCTGGCGCGCTTCCGCGTCCGCACCCCGACCTTCGCCAACATCGCGCCCCTGGTCCACATGCTGAAGGGCTGTGAGCTGGCCGACGTGCCTGTGATCGTGCTCACCATCGATCCCTGCGTGAGCTGCAACGAGAGGTAAGCCCATGTCCTGGTCCTGGCTCCCCATTTCATCGCTGGTCACGCGCAGCGCGCTGAGCAAGCCCGTCACGCGGCTCTATCCCGTCGAGCGCCGCACGCCCTACGCGCGGACGCGGGGTCACATCCTCTTCAAGATCGACAACTGCAACTTCTGCACGATCTGCGCCCACAAGTGTCCGACCGACGCCATCGTCGCCAACAAGAAGGACAAGACCTGGGCGATCGACTACAGCCTCTGCATCCTCTGCGGGAACTGCGTCGAGGACTGCCGCGAGGGCTGCATCACCCTGAGCAACGATCCGCACCCGCCGATGCGGGCGAAGGAGATCTGGCGCGTGCGTAAGGAGTACGAGGCTCCGCCGCCTCCGGAGAGTCCGAAGGTTGCTTTCCCAGAAGAAGCTCCGCGTTAGTCCTCGCCGCGTCGCCGCCGTCGCCCTGGAGGGCGAGGCTCCCAGCTATGTCCCTGGGAGGGTTGGCCTCCAGGCCAACCCGGATAAGGGTTTAGGCTAGACGCGTTCAGTGTTTTTGGGGATACGCCGCCAGGGAGGGAAGCCGATGCCAGACGGCGAGCATAGAGGCTGGTACAAGTACGGCAAGCTACCGCATTTCGACCAAGCAGGCCTCTACCGATCCATCACCTATCGCCTGGATGACAGCTTGCCGCTTAGGGTACTTCGCAGGCTCGAGCAAGAGTTGGAAGAGATCAATGCGACCAAAGCCGCTCGCGAAGCCACGCGGCGTCGGCGGATCGAAATCTTCCTGGATGCAGGCTATGGCTCATGCATTTTGCGGCATCCGCACAACGCAAATTTGGTGATGGAGGCTTGGCGCCGTTTCGACGGCGAGCGTTATGACCTGATCATTGGCGTGGTTATGCCGAATCATGTGCATGTCCTGGCAAGGATCTATCCGGGTACCCGGCTCGGTGATTTGCTCGACGCTTGGAAGAGCTTTACCTCACGACGCTTTCAGGCTGACGAGGCGCTGGGGTACGTGCCGCGTTGGCAACGGGGCTACTGGGATCGGTTCATCCGGGACGAGGCGCATTATCGAACGACGGTGAGCTACATCGCGTTCAATCCAGTGACGGCCGGGCTCGCGAAATCGCCCGAGGAGTGGCCTTATCTGGCACTCGGGCGCGGCGTCGAGCTCGCAAGTGTCGCCCTGGAGGGCGACACTCCCAGCACCGCTTCGCTGGGAGTGTTGGCCTCCAGGTCAACACGATTCGAACGCGGGTCTGACGACACCGAGTGACACTCCGCTCTCTTTATGAATCTAAACTTCGTGCTCTCATTTCCACCCTTTTTTAAACCGCGACGTTTCGAGCGTACTTCCCCGTCAAGGAGACGGAACAAATCGCGTCTAGGGCTGCCACTGTCTGCCGCAGTTGTCCTGCTCGCCGCCTGCACCCAGCAGCCGGATCCCGTGCTCGAGATCGACGGCCCCACCATGGGGACCTACTACTCGGTCAAGATCGCCCGGCCTGCCGAGGGACTGACGGCCGAGGATCTGCGGCCGAAGATCGAGGCGGTTCTAAACGCCGTGGTCGCCGAGATCTCGACCTACGACGAGACCTCAGAGCTGTCTCGCCTCAACCGGAATTCGAGCGCCGACTGGATCCCCGTCTCGCGGCATCTGCTCGACGTCATCGCCGAGGGGCAGCGCATCGCCAAGCTCACCGACGGTGCCTTCGATGTCACCATCGGTCCCTTGGTCAACCTCTGGGGCTTCGGCCCGGAGCGGCCGCGCGACGCTGTGCCGACGGCGGCGGAGATCGCGGCCGCCAAGGCGCGCGTCGGCTGGCAGAAGCTCGCGCTGAGGGACGACCCTCCCGCCGTGCGAAAGGCCCGGCCGGATCTCTACATCGACCTGTCCGCTCTGGGAGAGGGCTATGGCGCGGACCGCGTCGCGGCCTGGCTGGATGAGCAGGGCGTGGCCGATTACATGGTCGCCGTGGCTGGGGCCATTCGCGCCAAGGGGTTGAACGCCAAGCGCGAGCCCTGGGCGATTGCCATCGAGCAGCCGATGCCGGATCGGCGCGCGGTGCATCGCGTCATCCCCATCTCGGATCGCGCGCTCTCCACCTCCGGCGACTACCGCAATTTCTTCGAGAAAGACGGCAAGCACTACTCGCACGAGATCGATCCGCAGACTGGCGCGCCCGTAGGGCGTCAGCTCGGCTCTGTCACTGTCGTGGGGGATGTCGGGATGGTCGTCGACGGCCTGGCGACCGCGCTCATGGTGCTGGGGGCCGAGAAGGGGCCGGCTTTGGCGGATGCATCCGGCATAGCCGCCTATTTCATCGTCCGCGAAGGCGAGACGATTCGCGGATTCGGGTCACGGGACTTTCAGGCTGTCCTGAAGGTGGCGGGCGGTGCGGAGTAGGGCGTCAACAGGAGCCCATCGTCATTTAGATGGCTTGGCTTCAATAGAGAGTATTTAGGAATTTTGCCCATCTCGGTCTGCCGCCGCGCGTAGCCACTCAGAATCTGGTGCAGCGCGCTTCGCCCTGGCTCCAAGTGCTTGAAAGCCCGGCTGGGATCAGAGGTCTCATCGGCCGTTGTGGCTGCCTGGGGCGCTTGGGAGCTGGCTATCAGGCTAGTGTGATCGGCGTCACACACCCTGCGCCATTGAAAAATGGGGGCGACGAGGCAAAACGCCAAGGCCTTTATGTTAAAGTTCCGTGCCGTTTTTTGCGGCTGATCGGTCTGTCTGCTGCAGTATCCCGACCTTGCGATTGGCCGCTTCATTGGATCGGCTCAAACCAACAAATCCCGTAACGGGGGGATGTCAATGTCAACAGATTTTGTCCTTTGGTTCGCGATCGGCGCAGGGGCGCTCGCGGTGATCTTCGGGCTTGTCGTCGTGGCCTGGATCAACGCGCAGTCGGCTGGCTCCGAGCGTATGCAGGAGATCGCGGCGGCCATTCAGGCCGGCGCGCAGGCTTACCTCAATCGTCAGTACAGCACCATCGCCATGGTGGGTGCCGCACTCTTTCTCGTGCTCTGGCTCCTGCTCGACCTGGCGACGGCTGGCGGGTTCGCGATCGGCGCCGTGCTCTCGGGCCTGGCCGGGTATATCGGCATGAATGTGTCGGTCCGCGCCAATGTTCGCACCGCGCAGGCTGCAACCGTTAGCCTCGAGTCCGCCCTTGCCATCGCCTTCCGCGGCGGCGCCGTCACCGGCATGCTGGTCGTCGGTCTGGGAATTATCGGGGTGGCCGGCTACTTCCTGTACCTGGGCGCGGACGAAGCTGCGCTGCATGCGCTCATCGGTCTTGCCTTCGGCGGCTCGCTCATCTCCATCTTTGCCCGATTGGGCGGCGGTATCTTCACCAAGGGCGCCGACGTCGGCGCAGACCTGGTCGGCAAGGTCGAAGCTGGCATTCCGGAAGACGATCCACGCAACCCGGCGGTCATCGCCGACAACGTGGGTGACAACGTCGGCGACTGCGCCGGCATGGCGGCCGACCTCTTCGAGACCTACGCCGTGACCATCATCGCCACTATGGTCCTGGGTGGCCTGCTGTCGAAGGCCGCTGGCGGCTTCGACATCAACTTCGTCATCTACCCGCTCGCGCTTGGCGCGGTCTCGATCCTTGCCTCCATCGTCGGCGCTTACTTCGTCAAGGCGAACGAGGGCGGACGCATCATGACCGCGCTCTATAAGGGCACCGCGATTGCCGGCGGGCTCGCGTTCATCCTGTTCGCGGTCGTGACCGGGCTCCTCATGGGCGATCACTTCTTCTCGCTGCTCTTCTGCGCCCTCATCGGTCTCGGCCTGACCGCCGCGCTGATGGTCATCACCGAGTACTACACCGCCACCGAGTTCCATCCGGTTCAGTACGTTGCCCAAGCCTCGCAGACCGGTCATGCGACCAACGTCATCGCGGGTCTCGCCATCTCCATGAAGTCCACGGCCCTGCCGGTTCTCTCGGTCTGTATCGCCATCTGGGCCTCCTACATGGTCGCCGACCTCTATGGCATCGCCATCGCTGCGACCGCCATGCTGTCCATGGCCGGGATGATCGTCGCGCTCGACGCCTATGGCCCCATCACCGACAACGCGGGCGGCATCGCCGAGATGTCCGGTCTGCCCGAGGACGTGCGCAAGACCACCGACGCACTCGACGCCGTCGGCAACACCACCAAGGCCGTCACCAAGGGCTACGCCATCGGCTCCGCCGGCCTGGCCGCGCTCGTGCTCTTCGCCGACTACACCCACAATCTGGAAGCGGTCGGCAAGATGCAGGACTTCATGCTCTCCGACCCGGCCGTCATCATCGGTCTCTTCATCGGCGGTCTGGTGCCCTACCTCTTCGGCGCCATGGCGATGGAGGCCGTTGGCCGTGCCGCCAGCTCGGTCGTGATGGAAGTGCGGCGTCAGTTCAAGGAGATCAAAGGCATCATGGACGGGACGGCCAAGCCGGACTACACCCGTGCCGTCGATCTGCTGACCAAGGCCGCCATCAAGGAGATGATCGTTCCCTCGCTGCTGCCGATCCTGGTGCCCGTCGCGGTCGCTATCGGTATGAACATCCTCATGGGCGACGGCGCCGGTATCCGTGCGCTGGGCGGTATGCTGATCGGGACCATCGTGACCGGTCTCTTCGTGGCCATCTCCATGTGTACCGGTGGCGGCGCTTGGGACAACGCCAAGAAGTATGTCGAGGAAGGGAACTTCGGTGGCAAGGGCTCCGATGCCCACCATGCGGCTGTCACTGGCGATACTGTCGGCGACCCCTACAAGGACACCGCCGGTCCCGCCATCAACCCGCTGATCAAGATCATCAACATCGTGGCACTGCTGCTGGTGCCGCTGCTCTGATCTCGGGGACCTGATCCCGGGAGCAAGGATGCTCCGACACAATGAAGAAAGGCGCAGCTGAGCTGCGCCTTTCTTCGTTTTGGGGCAAGCGTGTCGGCGCTCGCCGCTTGGCGCTCTCGGCTTCGGTCATCCTAGCAAGAGCTGCCAGCCACCAACCGCCAGCTCAACGCTTTGTTTCGGAGCTGCTTTCAGCTCTTCGCTGAGTCACCCAGGGGGTGAGCGGCTGATCGGCCAGAAAATCCGGCAACTGTATGATATTCCTCCGCTGGCGGCTGGGAGCTGGAAGCTGACTGCTCCAATTAGGGGCATCGATTGGCCTGGACCCCGGTTGTGGGATGGGCAAGGGCAGAGACTGTGAAGAAATTCTGCGTAGGTTGGGCTGAGGTACGAAGCCCAACATGGCGGCTAGCCTAACGCTTTGATTGTTGGCTCCCCTGCGTCGGCCCAACCTACACCAATCTGCGATCTTCGCGGTGCGCTTGGATTACTCTCGCAGTCTCGCTCGCTCGTCCACCCGACAGGTCCGACCGACGATCGAGGCCGCGGTCTCAGGCCTCCTCGGCCACCTCGGTCCAGCCCCGCTCGAGATAGTGCTTGCGCAGGATGTCGTAGGCGAAGAAAGGATAGATGAGCCAGGAAAGCCCCGCGGTGACGATGGCGAAGAGGACACCGCCAAGTACGTGATTCCAGATGCCCTTGAAGGCGAAATAGAAGAAGCCGAACAGCAGGACCCAAAGCGGCGCGAGTGCCGGGATCTCCTCAACCGCTCCGGTTTCCGGATTCTTGAACTTCATCAGCAGTTTCTCCAATGCGCGGCTGAATGGCAGCCGTATTGCGCCCCGACCGATGTCAGGCCAGGGCGGTCTCAATGCGTCCTCTCAGTGGGGGCGTCGCGATGTGTCAGCGGCGCGCGCTGCGCGGCGCGCTTCTCAGTCAGGACGGTGAGGCGCTCAGCCTGAGTCGGGATTCTCCGCCTCACTCTAGTCGGGTCTTCTCGCCGGGCTAGATCGCTGAGGCCTGATCTTCTCGGGACGCTGCGCGAACGCCAGCGCGAGACCATACTGGAATCTTGCCCTGAGCTCTACTGCGTCGCGGGACGACTGCCATGCTTCGAAAGGGCTTCTTGCGGCGGGGCAGGGGGCAGGGGGCAGGGTGCAGGGTGCTTGGCCGAAGCGGGAGGCTGGAGCGCGCAGCCGATTCGGCTCGGAAGGGACTGGTCAGCCCATGGCTCAGGGCTGCCCGACGACGACCTCGCTGATCTGGATGACTGGCGTCAGGTCCGTGTATCTCGGTATGTCCGCCAGGATCTCCTCGGCGTGCGGACCGAAGCCCGCTTGGAAGGCCTCCACGGACTTGCAAAAGATATGGCACATGCCGACGTAGGTCGGCGGCGTGCCGGGCTCGCCGCCACCGAGCCCGCGGTCGATCGTGTAATACTTGCAATGGTCTCCCATGCGCTCCTTCACGAGGGGCAGGTGCTGATCGCGATAGTAGTCGTGATCGAAGCGGTCGTCCGCGGTGCCGGGGTACATGACACTGACCTTGATCATTCGATGTCTCCTCGAGTGGTGGTGAGCCGGCGATCTTGGCTGCCAGGCTCGGGCGGCGAAACACGGATGCCAAGCATTCTGCGAGCCAGACCCAGGGGCGTGCGTGCGCTGACCTGGATGGCGTCATGAGCCATCAGTCACCAGCGGCCGACCCACAGGGTCTGTTCCAGGCCGGCTTGCGGGTCCACGCGGAGGGCGAGTGGTCGAGCCGACAGATAAGATGGCAGCGTCCGATACGCTTTCCTTGGTAGCTGGTAGCTGGTAGCTGGTAGCTGGTAGCTGGTAGCTGGTAGCTGGTAGCTGTGTCATCCATGAGCCGCCGCTGTTCCATTCCGAGGGCCTGAGCCATGACCCTGTCCTCCCGAGCTACTTGGCTCGTCGTTGCATCCATCGCATTGGTCGGGCTTCTGATGCTGTCCGGCCTTGCCCCTTATGACCGTCCGACCTGGCTGATGGAGGTGCTTCCGGTCATGATCGCGCTGCCCGTCCTCTGGCTGAGCTATGGACGGTTTCCATTGACGACGCTGCTCTACGTGGCCATTTTCGCGCACGCGGTCGTGCTAATCCTGGGTGGGACCTATACCTACGCGAGGGTCCCGCTCGGCTTCGAGATCCAGCAGTTGCTCGGCCTGGATCGCAACCCCTATGACAAGATCGGTCACTTCATGCAGGGCTTCGTGCCCGCGCTGGTGGCTCGCGAGATTCTGATTCGAGGCGCCTTCGCCCGCGGGCGGCGCATGGTTGGCTTCTTGGCTGTCTGCGTCGCGCTGGCGATCAGCGCCTTCTATGAGCTGATCGAGTGGTGGGCTGCGCTTGCCATGGGGCAGGATGCCGATGCCTTTTTGGGGACTCAGGGCGATCCCTGGGATACCCAGTCCGACATGCTGATGGCGCTGTTGGGCGCCGTCGTCGCGATGGGCTTGTTCTCCGGACTCCAAGATCGGCAGATGCGCGGCTTGCCTGGCTCCCGGTCCGGTATATCGACTTGAGCGGGGATCTCATCAGCGATCTAGGCTGCTCAGGTGCTGGGAGCGCCGGACCCGCGATCCATCCCGAGCTCCGCCCGCTCACGCCTTGTTCCCCCCTGCGCCTTCACGGAAAATGGCGCCCTTACCCGATTCAACGACCAGGGGCGCTGACCTTATGACGGAAAAGCGAAGCTCGATCCACGGCCAATGGTCCTCCAGGTTCATCTTTATCCTGGCCGCGGTCGGTTCCGCCGTGGGGCTGGGCAATATCTGGAAGTTTCCCTACATCACAGGCGAGAACGGTGGCGGGGCCTTCGTGCTCGTCTATCTCGTCTGCATCGCGCTGATCGGTGCCCCGATCATGATCGCGGAGATCCTGCTGGGGCGGCGCGGGCGGCAGAGTCCGATCAACACCATGCGCGCCCTGGTGCAGGATGAGCAGGCCCATCCCGCCTGGTCGCTGCTCGGCTGGGGCGGCGTCATCACTGGGTTCCTGATCCTCTCCTACTACAGCGTGATTGCCGGCTGGGCGCTCGCCTACGTCTTCCGCGCCGCCGCCGGCGCCTTCAACGGGGCGACTGCAGAGATGGTGGGGGCGCAGTTCGACGGCCTGCTGAGCTCGCCCGAGTCCGTGCTCGCCTGGCACACCATCTTCATGGTCATGACCATGGTCGTGGTGGCCAGGGGAGTGCGGGGCGGTCTCGAAAAGGCCGTGACCTTTCTCATGCCGGCACTCTTCGTTCTGCTACTGGTCTTGGTGGGCTATGCGATGAGCCTGGGGGCCTTTTCACAGGGGCTCGACTTTCTCTTCAGCCCGAACTTCGAGAAGGTCTTCTACAGCTGCGAGGCGACCGCGGCCGGTGTCGAGCAATGTCACTTCACCGGTGAGCCCATGCTGGTCGCGCTTGGCCACGCCTTTTTCACCCTGAGCCTGGGCATGGGCGCCATCATGGTTTACGGATCCTACATGCCCGCCAAGGCCTCCATCGCGCGCGCGACCTTCGCCATCGTCTTGGCGGATACCGGGGTTGCATTGCTCGCCGGCATGGCGATCTTCCCGATCGTCTTCTCCAACGGGCTGGAGCCGGCGGCCGGACCCGGTCTCATCTTTCAAACGCTGCCGATCGCCTTCGGCGCCATGCCGGCCGGCCAGCTCTTCGGAACCCTGTTCTTCGTGCTGCTGGTGTTCGCCGCCTGGTCGTCCGCCATCTCGCTGATCGAGCCGGCGGTGGCCTGGCTGGTCGAGAACCATGGCATGAAGCGCGTGCCCGCGGCGGCCTTCGTGGGGATGCTCGCCTGGTTCCTGGGGATCGGCACCGTGCTTTCCTTCAACCTGCTGTCCGGCGAGGAGTTCCAGCTCTTCGGCAAGACCATCTTCGACTTGCTGGACTACCTGACCGCCAACATTCTGCTGCCGCTCGGAGGACTCTTCATCGCGCTCTTCACCGGCTGGGTCATGTCGCGCTCGGCGTCGCTGGACGAGCTTCGCATGCGGGACGGCATCGGTTACAAAACCTGGTCGCTGCTGGTGCGCTATGTCTCACCTCTGCTGGTTGCCATCGTCTTCTTCAACGCCATAGGCATCATTTAGCGGGAGCGCTCGCATGCTGCACGAGTTCGTCGATTGGGTTCTCCTAACGGTCGATGGATGGGGATACACGGGTATCTTCATCCTCATGGCCATCGAATCCAGCCTCATCCCTTTCCCGAGCGAGGTGGTCCTGATTCCTGCGGGCTATCTCGCCTATCAGGGGTCGATGAGCCTGGCGATGATCCTAGTCTCGGCGGTGCTCGGGAGCCTGTTGGGCGCCTTCTTGAACTACGGATTCGCGCTCCTGGTTGGGCGTCCGTTTCTGGAGCGTTACGGCAAGTACTTTTTTGTGCGGCCGACGCTCCTCCACAAGACCGACGCCTTCTTCGAGCGGCACGGGGCCATCTCGACCTTTACCGGACGACTGATTCCCGGCATCCGCCAGCTCGTCTCGCTGCCGGCTGGACTCGCCCGAATGCGGATTTGGACCTTCGCCGTCTACACGGGCATTGGGGCGGGCATCTGGTCGGCCGTGCTCATTGCCTTGGGCTTCTTCATCGGCGGCAACGAGCAGCTCATCCAAGACAACCTGCCCCTGGTCACTGCCGGGGCGCTGGCGTTCGTCGGCATCACGCTCGCTGGATACTACATCTGGCAGCGCCGGCAGCCGGCGTCGATGGATTGACCGCAAGAGCGCGGTTGCGCCTCAACGCGCACGAAGCGCGCAACCGATTTCAATACACTGCCCACTGCCCACTGAGCCCTGTGCGCTATACGCAATTCGCAAGAGGAACTACTAGCGACGCACGAGGGGAGGGGTGAAGGGTTTCGCGTAGACACATCACAGAGCACAA
>NZ_JAAIJQ010000066.1 GCF_010820565.1 Thiorhodococcus minor
TCTGCAGCGCGCAGCCGACTTTGTGCTCGCCTTGGAGGCGCAACGATCCGTGAGTGGGACTTATGGGTAACGATATGGCCATTGGCCGCGCCCAGCGCCTCCTTGCCGACCAGCTCCTTGATGTAGCCGTACTTGGCGGGCGAGTAGAAGGCGCTCTGGGCCGCGAGCAGAAAGGTCATGGCGAAGGCCGGCCAGAACCAGCCGAGGTAATAGAAGACCGTGATGCAGAGGGTCAGGCAGACGGCCAGCCAGGCACTGGCGCGCATGACGCGGTTCTTCGGAAAGCGGTCCGCGATGAATCCGGACGGCGTAAAGAGCAAGACGAACGGCAGGAGGATCAGCGCATTGACGATCGCGGTCAGCAGGACCTGCGTGTCGCCGTCATAGGTCTTGAACAAGGTGTTCTGGATGATGATCTTGTGCCCCAGATCCACGAAGGCATTCAGGAAGATCATCAGCACATAGGCGAGAAAGCCCGAAACGCGAAACAGCTGACCCATGGCAAAACCTCAGTGATTGGTTGTGCGCCTTTCCAGCAACCTGCTTGCCAACACCAGCAGCGGAGGGGCAGCGAGCCAATGGATCAGCCTCATTCCGCTCAAGGATAGCCCCTAGGCGAGGCAGCCTCCTCAGTCACGACAATGGGTGGCGCGCCGCTTCCAAGCGGCGCCCTAGGCGGACAAACCGAGCGCTTCGAGGTAAGCGCGCGCGCTGCGAGCCTGCTCGTATTCGGCAACGGCCGACTTGAGCTCGGCGGCGTCAGTGGGCCTCTCCAGCGTCTTCAGCATGGCATCCGCCATACATTCCGTGTCAGCCACGGGCACCAAATGTCCATAGCGGCCGTGATCGAGGATCTCCGAGGGGCCGCTCGGGCAGTCTGTCGCGACCACGGGCACCCCCAGGGCCATCGCCTCTGTGAGGACATTGGGCGATCCCTCCCAGGCCGAGGACAGCACGAACACCGCCGCGCGCGCGAGATAGGCGTAAGGGTTGGCCTGAAAGCCGGGCATGGCGACCGCGTCCCTGAGCCCTAGCTCGCGGATCAGCCGCTCCAGTGTCTCGCGCCCGGCCCCTTCCCCGAGGATCATGAGCCGGCAATCCCGGACCTCGCGCACCTTGGCGAAGGCGCGGATCAGCGTCGGGAAGTCCTTCTGACGCTGCAGCCGGCCAGCGCCCATCAGCACGGGCGGCTGTCCTGGCTGCAGCCAGGGATGCGGACAAGGGGCCGCAGCCAGTGCCGGCAGCTCAGGCGTGATGACCGGGTTGCGGATGACGCGGATCTTCGCAGGCTCGACCCCCGAAATCCGCGCCGTGTCGGCGGCAACGCCCGCGGAGACCGCGATGATCTGGTCGATGTGCGGGTAGAGGCCTCGAATCGGCAGGTAGCGCAGCCAGCGCTCCATCACCGAGCGCTCCGACATGGCCTCCGAGAGGTTGGTGCCCAGCCGCAGCGCCAAGCGTGTCGAGCTGCCGGCAAGCAGCTTGGCGAGCACCGCCGCTCGACCCGCGCGATCTTTCGCGGCGAGCAAGGCAGGCGGTCGCTGCGTTTTCAGATACCTCGCCAGCTCGGGGATCGCGAGCTGGGTGTGCTTCGACGTCAATCTCACGAGGCGGATGCCGTCCGGCAAGTCGGTCAGATGCGGACTCTCGGTTCTGACGGCGAGCAAATCGATCTGAACGCCCTGAGCCGCGATGCCCAGCGCAAGATTCAAGAGCATGCGCTCGACGCCACCGGCTCCCGAAAAAGAGGCGAATAGGGCGAGCCGGCGATCGGCGATCTGACTCATTAGGGGCGATCTCTCTGATGGGCTGATCGAGGCAGGGAGCGAATCGAGGCGGGCGTGACTCGGCTTCGAGGGAATGCCCGCGGAGCGGCGGCTGGCGTCGGCATCGCGTGCGTCAGTTTGGCCTGCATCTAAAGTGGCTTGCATCACAGTCCTGAGATTTCTCGGCTCAGCTTTTTTGACGAATGGCCTAGACTGTGCCGAGGGTGTCATTCCCGGCGCACGAGCCAGCGAAGGTCACGCCCCAGGCCGACTCAAGCGTGAGACGAGCCCGAATGAGGTCGGCTTGAACGGCAACAGGGAATCCTGCCTTGGCGCAATTGGGGGCGCCAGCTCGGTGGTCATGATGACGCCGGTCCATTATTCTCTCAAAACCAGAAATCAGTTGGTGCTTTTGAAGGAGTCATCACGATGGAAATAGATCGTCTGAGCGGGGGGGTGATTCCACTGATCTTCCTCGTGGCCATGGGAACGGCCTCTGCCGAAAGCGTCGATCCGCAGCAGCATGTGGACGAGCAGAAAGTCCAGGGTCAGGAGACGTTGCCGCCACTGCGCAACAAGAGAACCGATCTCCCAACCGAAGCCAAAGCGAGCTTCGAGCTCAGCGCGGCCGATCGCGAGAGGATCGCCGAGCGCAATCGCAAGGCGACGTCCGGCGCACCGCTCACGATCGGCCTGCTCCAGCGTGTCGATACCGCGATCGCCGTCGGCGAGACGGGCGGCGAGGCCCTCACAGTCCATCGAGATGCGGAAAGCGGACTGACGACCTATACGGCAAAGCTAGACATCGAAGAGGCAGCCGGCGCTCGCGTCTTGCTCAAGCCGACGAATCTGCCGGCGGACGCAGTCATCAGCGTCTTCAACGACGCGGGCGACACCACGCAATACCGCGTCGGCTCCGGAGAGCGCTTCTGGACCAATACGGTCACCGGCTCGTCGGTCTATGTCGAGATCGAGACAGCGGCAAACGCGGCCGAAGACGCTGGCGTCAGGATCGAGGCCGCCATGCTGATCGATGGCGGCTCCCGGGCATTCTGTGAGACCAACCCAAGCTGCATCCAGGATGGCTCCTGCCACACTCAGCGCGAATGGCCCGCGATCGACAAGGCCAGAAAGGCCGTTGCGCACATCAACTTCATCGAGGACGGCTGGGGCTACATCTGCTCCGGTGCCCTGCTCGCCGATACCGACGACGACACCACCATTCCGTACTTCTTGACCGCCGACCACTGCGTCAACGACCCCGATGTCGCGGCCACGGTCGAGACCTGGTTCAATTACAAGACGCCCTTCTGCAACGCGGGCTGCCCCCCGATCCTGCCCGCAACGGCCTCGACCCTAGGGGCGACCCTGCTGCAGCACTCCGCCGTCGACGATCACAGCCTGCTCGCGCTCGACGAGATGCCGCCCGCCGACGCCTGGTACCTCGGTTGGACGAGCGACCCCGTGGCAGGGGCCGACGGCACCCTAGCCTTCCGCATCAGCCATCCGAATGGCTCTCCACAGACCTACTCGGCGTACCGGATCGACCGGGGCACGAGCCCGACCGACTACTGCGCCACCAAGACCATGTCGCGCGGGAGGTTCATCGTATCCCGCAGTCTGGCAGGCGCCACTGACGGCGGCAGCAGCGGCGCGCCACTCATCCTCGGCGATGGGCGCGTCGTCGGGCAGCTGTTTGGGCTGTGTGGCTATAGCGTCGATGACGTCTGCGACTTCGACAGCAACGTCACCATGGATGGTGCCTTTGCGAATTACTTCGACGAGGTCGCGCAATGGCTGAGTCCCAATGAAGACGGGCTGCCGCTGACGGTCCAGAAGCTAGGCACGGGCGAAGGCCTGGTTCGGTCCTCGGTCGACGACGGATCGGACACAGCCGAGACGTCCGCGGCCGCGACGGCGGCGCTGCTCGGCAGCGAGCCGGTCGAGCAATCCGAGTGGCCCTGGCAGGCGGCGCTCAAGATCACGACCTGGCGCATCAACGGCAAATGGACCTGCAGCGGATCCGTGATCGCCCCGACCTGGATCCTCACGGCGGCGCACTGCATCGTCGACGACATCGACGAGCGCTACAACACCGTAGCACCCGCCAACATCCAGGTGCGCACGGGGTCCGACCACTTCGAGTACGGCGGACAGACCTCCTCGGTGAAGCGGATCGTGAAGCACCCTGAGTTCGATCCCATCACCCGTGATCATGACATCGCGCTGCTCGAGCTGAAGAGCCCCGTCTATGTGCATCCCGTTCGCCCAGTCACCTGGGAGCGCGAGCCGACCTTGGCTTGCCCGGGGATCATGGGCGCGGTGACCGGCTGGTCGGATACCGACGTCTGCGGTCAAAGCTCGGTCGTGCTCTCCAAGGTCGACACATCGATCGAGGATCCCGACATCTGCCGCAGTGCCTACGGAAGCACCTCGATCACCGGGAACATGCTTTGCACCTCCTCCCTGATCGAAGACGACACCCTCTGTCAGGAGGACGATGGCGCTCCCCTCGTCGTGGACAATGGCCGTGGCGGCTACACCCAAGCCGGCATCGTCAGCTGGGGCAACAGCTGCGAGACACCTGATGCGCCGACCGTCTACACGCGCCTGGCCCCCCATGTGGAGTGGATGGAATACGTGACCGGGGACGATCTTTCGTCCGATGTCGGCCCGGGCGTCATCGACTGCGGCAGCAACTGCATCAGCCAGTTCGCCAAGGACACCCTGGTCACGCTCACCGCGACGGCCATCCCGGGCTCGGTCTTCGCCGGCTGGGACGGCGCCTGCGCCGGAACCGAGTCGACCTGTGACGTCACCATGACCCAGGCGCTGAACGTCAAGGCGATGTTCAACTCCGCAAAACTAGGCGCCAGATCCTGCAGTAACTGAGCCGCCCCAAGCGGCTTCGGACCTACCCGCCACGCCCGAGCCCCTAGGGGCTCGGGCTTTTCGCGTCCGTGCGATCGCTAGTGGCCGCGAGAGAGGTGTCAGCCTCAGGCAGGCCGAAGGCGCGGGTCGGCGATTCCTCTGTCCTCCCTCGCGTCCTTTGCGCCTTTGCGGCTCGAGCTGCGGCTTCCCCGACGAGCACCAAGCCATCCCCCTCACGCCTCGAGGGTGCGGCAAGGGCGCGCCTTGAGTAGCATTTGGGTCTTTGGCCTAACCCGCCTCACGCCTTTGCAGAGCGCCGCGAGAATGGACAGCAACGATCAGACCATCTATCCGCCCATCGAGCCCTTCGCAACCCATGCGATATCCGTCGACAACGGACACCGGCTCCACGCCGAGGAGTGCGGCCGCCCGGACGGCATCCCCGCGCTCTTCCTGCACGGCGGGCCGGGCGCGGGCTGCGAGCCGGCGCATCGCCGCTTCTTCGATCCGGCCCGCTATCGCGCCGTGCTCTTCGACCAGCGCGGCTGCGGACGCTCCACGCCGCATGCCTCCTTGACGGCCAACACCACCTGGGACCTGGTCTCGGATATCGAGCTCATCCGCCAGCAGCTCGGCATCGAGCGCTGGCTGGTCTTCGGCGGCTCCTGGGGCTCGACCCTGGCACTGTCCTACGCGGAGGCGCATCCGGAGCGCGTCTCCGCCCTGGTGGTGCGGGGGATCTTTCTGTGTCGGGACGAGGAGATTCGCTGGTTCTATCAGGAGGGCGCGAGCTGGGTCTATCCGGATCATTGGCAGGACTATCTCGCCCCCATTCCAGAGACAGAGCGCGGCGACTTGCTCTCGGCCTATCACAAGCGGCTGACGAGCGAAGACGCCCAGGTACGCATGGAGGCCGCGCGCGCCTGGTCGATTTGGGAGGGGCGCACGGCGACCCTGCTCGGCAATCCCCAGGTCGAGGCGCACTTCGCCGATCCCCATGTCGCCCTGAGCCTGGCGCGGATCGAATGCCACTACTTCATGAATCAGGCCTTCCTCGCACCCAGCCAGCTGCTGCGCGACGCCCACCGCCTGGCCGCTATTCCAGGCATCATCGTCCAGGGGCGCTACGACCTCATCTGCCCCATGCGCTCGGCCTGGGAGCTCCATCTGGCCTGGCCGACCGCCGAGCTGCAAGTCATCCCAGACGCCGGACACTCGGCCTTCGAGCTCGGCATCCAGCGCGCCCTGGTCGCCGCGACCGACCGCTTCGCCCAGGCGCTCGGATGATCGGGCTGCTGCAGCGCGTAACCGAGGCGCAGGTCGCGGTGGACGGAGAGGTCGTCGGGGCCATCGAGCGCGGGCTCATGGTCCTGGTCGGCGTGCAAAAGGGCGACACGGAGGCGCGCGCCGACCGGCTGCTCGAGCGCCTGCTCGGCTATCGCGTCTTTCCTGACGCCGACGACAGGATGAATCTCAGCCTGCGTGACATCGCAGGGGGGCTCTTGCTGGTGCCTCAATTCACCTTGGCGGCCGATACCAAGAAGGGCACACGCGCCAGCTTCACGTCGGCCGCGCCGCCGGACGAGGGCAAGCGGCTATTCGACTATCTGGTGGCCCAGGCAGCCATGGCCCACGCCAGCGTCGCGACCGGGCGTTTCGGCGCCGATATGAAGGTCGGCCTGCTCAACGACGGCCCAGTGACCTTTTGGCTGGAGACCTGAGATTGGGAGTCGCGCGCTGGCTCCATCAGACGGCGGCCATTATGATGCTGCCCCTTGGCGCTATCCGTCGCGCGGGGCCTCATGGCCGCGATCTCCAACGCGATGTCCCGAATGAATGGCGGGCAGCCTCCGACTCCACTTCGGATATGCATACCTGGAGGCCCTCGTGATGAGCCCCGCGGTCCAACGTTGCACTGAGATCTATGCCATCGACCGCTGGGGCGAGGGCTACTTCGGCATCAATGCGCAGGGCCATCTCTGCGCGCGGCCGGACCCGAAGCGCGCGACGGAGATCGACCTCGCCATCTTGGCGGAGGAGATCGCCGAGGCGGGACTCTCCCTTCCCGTGCTCGTTCGCTTCAACGACATCCTCCGCCACCGCGTGCGCGCGCTTCACCAGGCCTTCGCGGACGCGAGCGCGCATTGCGGCTATCAAGGGCGCTACCAGCCGGTCTATCCCATCAAGGTCAACCAGCAGGCCGGCGTGGTCCGCGAGATCCTACACGCCGGCAACGCAGGTCTGGAAGCGGGCAGCAAGCCGGAGCTGATGGCCGTCCTGGCGCTCTCCCCGCCTGGCGGCTTGATCGTCTGCAATGGCTACAAGGATCGCGAGTACATCCGCCTAGCCTTGATCGGCCGCCGGCTCGGGCTGCGCGTCTACCTAGTGATCGAGAAGCCGTCGGAAGTGCCCCTGATCCTGGAGGAGGCCGAGCGGCTGGGCGTCGAGCCATTGCTTGGGGTGCGCGTTCGCCTAGCCGCGGCCGCCGCGGGCAACTGGCAGAGCTCCGGCGGCGAAAAAGCCAAGTTCGGGCTCGCCGCCAATCAAATCCTGCAGCTGGTCGGCACCCTGACGCAGGCAGGCCGGCTCGACTGGCTGTGCCTGCTGCACGCCCATCTCGGCTCCCAGATCCCGAGCCTTCAGGACATCCGCGCCGGGGCCGCCGAGCTGGTGCGCTTCTACGCCGAGCTGCGGCGTCTGGGAGCCCCCATCGGCATCATCGATGTCGGCGGCGGGCTCGGCGTCGACTACGAGGGAACGCGCACCCGCAATTACTGCTCGGTCAACTACGGACTCGAGGGCTACGCCTCCGCCATCGTGACCACCATCGCCGACGAGTGCCGCCGCGACGGGCTGCCCGAGCCAGACCTGCTGAGCGAGTCCGGGCGGGCCATGACCGCGCATCACGCCGTCCTCATCGCCAATGTCATCGACCGCGAGCAGGCCGGCGGGCAGGAGGTCGAGCCCCGCATTGACGAGACGGATGGCACGCTCACCGCGCTCAGCCACCAGCTGCGCATCGCCGGACAGGGCTCGCCCCAAGAGATCTATGCCGCCTCGCGCGAGCTGCTCGACGCCGCCCGCGGGCGATTCGCCCAGGACAAGCTGGACCTAGCTGGCCGGGCACGCGCCGAGGAGCTCTTCTTCGCCATCTGCCGCGCCCTCGCGGGGCGGCTGGACCCAGGCGTCCGCCGACACCGCGAGCTGGCGGACGAGGTCAATGCCCTCTTGGCGGACAAGCTGTTCTGCAACTTCTCGCTCTTCCAATCCTTGCCGGACATCTGGGCACTAGGCCAGATCTTCCCCATCGTGCCCATTCAACGCCTCGACGAGAAGCCGACCGCGCGCGCCGTGGTGCATGACCTGACCTGCGACTCCGACGGCTGCATCGCGCACTATGTCGACGAGGGTGGCATCGAGGCCAGCTTGCCGGTGCATGCCGATGCCGGCACCCGCGAGTCCTATCTGCTCGGATTCTTCATGGTCGGCGCCTATCAGGAGATCCTCGGCGACATCCACAACCTCTTCGGCGACACGGATGCCGTGAATGTAGAGCTGGACCCGAGCGCCCCGCGCGGCTATCGCCTGCTGGAGGCCGAGCGGGGCGACACCACCGACGAGCTGCTGAGCTACGTCCACTTCGAGCCGCGCGCCCTGCTCACCCACTACAGGCGCAAGCTCGAGGCGACCGGGCTGGATCGGCCCACCCGCGAGCGCCTCTTCGTGGAGCTGAAGGCCGGGCTCTACGGCTATACCTATCTGGAAACCTGAGCGGAGCGCGCGCCATGTGCATCCCGACCGCATCGCACCAGCATGAAGGCCAAGCCGGAGCCAATCCCAGGCGCGGCCTGCGCGAGCGTCCGGGATGCTCCAGGCGCTGGCGGCCGCGCTCGGCCTCTCGCCCGACATCCAGCCCAAGGAGCCCGTCTGATGCATGAGCTGTCACTCTGTCAGGCGCTGCTCGATCAAGTCGAGCGCGTCGCCAAGGACCACAGGGCAACGCGGGTCGACCGCATCTTGCTCAAGGTCGGCCCTCTATCCGGCGTCGAGCCGAGCCTACTGAAGCATGCCTATCCGCTGGCCGCGACCGGCACCATCGCCGAGGCCGCCGAGCTGGTGATCGAGCCGGCCGAGGTGCGGGTGCACTGCCTCGACTGCGGCGCGGAGACGGACGCCCAGCCCAACCGTCTGCTATGCGGCAGTTGCGGCAGCTTCAAGACCCGTCTGGTCAGCGGCGACGAGATGCTGCTGGCCAACCTCGAGCTCACCATTCCCGACGACTGACGACAGGCCGCATCTTCCGAGCACCTGGCGAAGCACCGCATCCGCGGGCGCCGACCGACGCCTACCCCGGACTCCGATCGGCGCGCGACGCGATGCGGCGGCCGCAGAGTCGCGCGAGATGACAGAAATGCTAAACCTCGGCGATATGATGACGTACACTGCCGTTTTCGCTGGGAGATGCCACTATGTGCGACACCTGCGGCTGCAATATCACACCTGGTAACGAGCACCTCGTCCGTGGCGAGGGCAAGCACGCCAAGACCGAGGATGGTCGTGCAGCCGTTACCGTGCTCAAGGGACTCCTGTCCGAAAACGACCATCAGGCCGCCCATAACCGCGAGCACTTCGACCGTCGCGGGGTCCTGGCCCTCAATCTCATGTCGTCCCCCGGGGCCGGCAAGACCAGCCTGCTCGAGGCAACCATCGAGGCGATTGGCCAGCATCTGGGCATCGCCGTGATCGAGGGCGATCTGGAGACCGAGAACGACGCCGAGCGCATCCGCGCCAAGGGCGTACAGGCGGTCCAGATCGCGACCGGCAGCGCCTGCCACCTTGATGCCCATCTGGTCCACGACGCGCTGCACCGCCTGGACCTCAGTAATGTCGACATCCTCTTCATCGAGAACGTGGGCAATCTCGTCTGTCCCGCCAGCTTCGACCTCGGCCAGCACCGCAACGTGACCCTGCTATCCGTGCCCGAGGGCGACGACAAGCCCGCGAAGTACCCAGTCATGTTCAGGGCCGCGGACCTGGTGCTCTGCACCAAGACCGACCTGCTTCCCCACATGCCTGAGTTCCAGCCCGAGCAGGCCGAGCGCTACCTGCGCGACCTGGCCAGCACCGCTCCCTTCGAGGCCGTCTCGACACGCGCTTCCGGCGATCTATCGGCTTGGATTCAATGGCTGCAGGACGAGCTGCACGCCCAGCGCGCGCGCCTCGAGCTCGGCCGCACCATCCGGCCGAACGTCCAGAAGGACGGCGAGCGTCTGCACGCATCCCAAGACGCCTCGGGACACCATCACCACCATGAGGCTGGGCATCACCAGGCCCGCAGCCACGGCTGAGCAGGGAGCGAGCGCATGGAGCGGACCTGCCGCACAGCCTGAAGTAGAGCGATGATCTCGGGCGGCCATACCTGCGTCTGACGCCAGACCAGCCTGCCCGGGGTGCCAAAGACGCTGGCGCGGCTTCGCCCTTGGAACAGCGCCCGAGCAACGCCACCCAGAATCGAGATACACGGCTGGGCCGATAGACAAATCGTTGCCCAGCGTCTACATAGAAAGACTCGGAAATAACGAGCACCATACTTTGGAGGATCTGAGGCAGTGTCTTTAAAGCCTTATAAAGCCCTTTCCGTTCTGACCCTGACGACGGCCGCCACCTTGATGGCCTTTGCCCCGGTTAGCCAAGCCTTCAACTTCGGCAACATGATGAACCCGAGCCGATGGATGGGGGGCAGCAACGACCGCTACGACGATCGCTATGACGAGCCCTACTGGGGCGGACCCTATGGCGGCGGATACGGCTACCCCGGCGCCTATGGCTCGCCTTATGGCATGCCCTATGGCGCGCCGGGCTTCGGGATGCCGCCGGCCGGCTATGGTGCACCTGGCTACGGCGGCGCTCCCGCGACACCTCAGGCAGCACCCCAAGCACCCTCGAGCAGCAGCTCCGAAGTCGAGGCGCTCAAGCGGCGCATCGAAGAGCTGGAGGCGAGACAGCAGAGCCAGCAGCGCCCCCCGGCTTCGAATGACTGGCCCTCGGCACCCGCGTTTCGCCCCATGAATCAGTACTGATTCGCACCGAAACCGCAGACGCGGGAGGAGCAGCTAGCGACCTGCGTCCGTCAGTCGTTCTGACAAGCCTTGATCGATGCCCGAGGCCTTCACCCGCCGGGGAAATCCAAGATATCCCGAGCGATGGCCAACGCGCTGATCGGGGCAGACTGGACCGCTGGTGGCTAGAGAGCCGACGGCTCCGTTCCGGTCATCGCGACCCGCAGCCCCGCCACAGCGCGGGGTTTTTCATACTGCTCCTCTTCCGAGGACATCCCATCAGCGATCGGCTCCGGGCATGGAATCGCCGTGAGCGCCCGCTCCTGATACCATTCCGCGATCCCTTCGGCGCGGCCGCGCCCCTGACCGAAGGCAGCCTTGGGCGCCGACCACTGCCCGAGCCTCACCTTTACTTAGAGGGAAGAAGCCATGATGCAGCTCACTCGCGCCCTGCTCACCCTGGCGCTGGTCAGCGCACTCATTCGACCGGCAGGCGCCGCCGAGCCAGGCTACGTCGTCCACACCACGGACGGCGCCTTCGAGGACGTCATGGAAGGGCTGAAGGCCGCCATCCATGAGCGTGGCCTCTACATCAACGAGATCATGGATATGGGCGGGATGCTGAAGCGAACGGGCGAAGATCTCGAGCTCGGCGCGCCAGCCTACACCCAGGCCAAGTCAATCCAGTTCTGCAGCGCGCTACTCTCTCACGAAATGACGATCGAGCACCCGGAGCGCATCGTCAATTGCCCCTTCATCATCAGCATCTACGCAAAGGCGGGCGAGCCCGGCACGACCTATGTCGCACACCGTGAAATCCCGGCGCAAGAGCAGGCATCCAGCCCAGCGATGAAGAAGGTCGCCGAGATGCTCAGGGACTTGTCCGAGGCCGCGATCGCCTGGTGATTGCCGCCGTCTCACTGCTCTCGACCAGGATGCCATCAAGGACAGGGTGAGGCCGAATGGCGATCGCACGCGCTCAAGGCGCCAATCTCGTCGAGATCGTCGTCCGTTACCTCCCGCGGGTGCTCCACGTCCTGAGGACGGAGGGTGCGGGCGTCCTGGCCCGCAAGCTCAAGCGGCGACTCCAGACCACGCCGCTGGCCGTCAAAGGGCCGCCCAGCCTGCTCAGGCTCGAGGAGCCCTTCGAGCCAGTCGCCCTGCCCCAGCCCGAGGCGCCCAAGGCCTCGGTCGTCATCCCTGTCTTCAATCAGTTCGCCTACACCCACCATTGCCTCTGCGCGCTCACCCAGGCCGGTGCCGCCATCGACTTCGAGGTCATCGTGGTCGATGATTGCTCGAGCGACGGCTCGGCGGAGCGGCTAGCGGGCTACCCGGGTGTCCGGCTCGTGCGCAATCGCGAGAATCTCGGCTTCGTCGGCTCCTGCAACCAGGGCGCCGCGCTCGCCCGAGGCGAGCTCATCGTCTTTCTGAACAACGACACCCAGGTCCAGCCCGGCTGGCTGGATGCCCTGGCCGCAACCTTCGAAGAAGCCGAGGACGCCGGCATCGTCGGCAGCCGGCTCATCTACCCGGACGGCCGTCAGCAAGAGGCCGGGGGCATCCTCTTCAGCGACGGCTCGGCCTGGAACTACGGCCACCTCGACGACCCCAACAAGCCGCACTACAGCTATCGACGCGCCGTCGACTATTGCTCCGGCGCGACCCTCGCCATCCGGGCCGATCTCTTCAGGGCGCTGAAGGGTTTCGACACGACCTTCGCACCGGCCTATTACGAAGACACGGATCTCGCCTTCCGGGTCCGGGCGGCCGGCTATCAGGTCTACTACCAGCCGCTCTCGGTCGTCGTGCATTTCGAGGGCATTTCGGCCGGCCGCGACGAGGGCGGGGAGACTGGTCTCAAGCGCTTCCAGCGCATCAACCAGGCGCGCTTCCGCGGGCGCTGGGGCGATGAGCTGGCAGACTACGGCGCCCGGGGCGAGGACCTCGAGCGGGTCAAGGAGCGCCGCGTCCAGCGGCGCGCCTTCATCGTCGACAACTACATGGTGACCCCCGACCGGGAATCCGGCTCCCTGCGGATGCTGAACCTCTTTCGCATCCTGCAGTCCCTGGGGTACAAGGTCACCTTCGCCGCGGCCAACCTCGAGGCGCCCCAGCCCTATGTCTCGAATCTACAGCGGCTTGGCGTCGAGGTGCTCTACCGGCCCTATGTGCGCTCCATCAAGCGGCACCTCGCCGCGCAAGGCAGCAGCTACGACCTGGTCCTGCTGAGCCGCGCGGACGCGGCCGCGCAGGTGATCGCCGCGGCACGACGCCATTGCAGTCGGGCAAAGATCGTCTTCGACACTGTCGACCTGCATTTCCTGCGCGAGCAGCGTCTGGCGGAGCTGCTGGGCGATCGCGCCATGCGCGTGGTCGCGGAGGTGCGCAAGCGCCAGGAGCTCGACCTCATGCGGCAGGCAGACCTGACGTTGGTCGTGAGCGAGGCGGAGCGCGACCTCCTCGCGCGGGAGGCGCCGGATGTGGAGGTGCGCGTCGTCTCCAACATCCACCAGATCTTCGGCTCCGCCCGGCCCATGCGCGAGCGCCACGACCTGGTCTTCATCGGCGCCTTCGCGCACCCGCCGAACAGAGACGCCGTCCTCTTCCTCTGTCACCAGGTCATGCCCCGGATCCGCGCCCGCAGCCCCGGCATCAAGCTGCGCGTCATCGGCGCGAATCCACCCAGCGAGATCCTGGATTGCGCGGGAGACGACATCGCCATCCTCGGCTATGTGCCGGATGTCGAGCCCCATTTCGCCGCTTGCAGGCTCTCGGTCGCCCCGCTCAGATATGGCGCGGGCGTCAAGGGCAAGATCAACCAGAGCCTGGCCCATGGACTCCCGGTGGTCGCCACGCCGATCGCGGTAGAGGGCATGCATCTGGTCGATGGCGAGTCCGTCCTCATCGCCGAGACGGCCCAGGACTTCGCAGAGGCCGTGCTGCGCCTCTACGATGACACGCCGCTCTGGCAGCGGCTCTCGCGCGGCGGACTCGAGGTGATGGAGGCCCATTTCAGCTTCGCCGCCGCCGAGCGCGCCCTGCACGAGGCATTGGCCACGGGGCCAAGCCGATGACGCCCAGGCTTACCCCGCGTGTCTCTGTGATCGTCGTCAACTACAACGCTGGCGCGCTCCTGGGCCAATGCGTCACCGCCGCCCTGGGCTCGGACATCCCAGTCGAGGTCATCGTCAGCGACAACGGCTCCACGGACGAAAGTCTGGAAAGGCTCCGCCAGGCCTGGAGCGAGGACAGCCGGCTGGCCGTGATCGAGAACGGCGCCAACCTCGGCTTCGCCAAGGCGAACAACAAGGCGCTCCCGCAAACAGGTGCCGACTATCTGTTATTCCTGAACCCGGACTGCCTGGTCGCCCCCGAGACGCTCGGCCTGGTCCAAGCCTTCCTGGAGCGGCATCCCGAGGTCGGCATGGCCGGCTGCCTGGTCCTGGATCCGGATGGCAGTGAGCAGGTCGCCTGCCGACGCTCGATTCCGGATCCCTGGATCGCGCTCAAGCGCATCCTGCACCTGGACCGGCTGGGTCAGGGCAGCGCAGGGCGCCGCCTGAATCACAACCGCGCGCCACTGCCTGAAGGTCCCATCGAGGTGGAGGCCATCTCCGGCTCCTTCATGATGGTGCGCCGCACCGCCCTCGACGCGGTCGGCCCGCTCGACGAGGGCTACTTCCTGCACTGCGAGGACCTGGATTGGTTCGTGCGTTTCCACCAGGCCGGATGGAAGATCGCGCTCGTGCCCAAGGCGCGCGTGACCCACTACAAGGGGAGCTGCAGCACCAGCACGCCCATCGCGGTCGAGCGCCACAAGCACCAGGGCATGGCGCGCTTCTTCCGCAAGCATCAGGCGCGCCGCTATCCACGCCCCTTCGGGTGGCTCGTGCTCGTCGGGATCAGGCTGCACTTCTGGCTCAAGGCAGCGTCCCTGGCCGCGCGAGGCCTGTGGAGAAAGCGACACGGGGAAGCAGCAGGATGAGCGCAGCCTTGGGGCAGGACCTCGGCAAGGTCCTGGTCACCGGAGCGACCGGTCAAGTCGGCCGCCGCCTGGTTGCCACCTTGATCCAGCAAGGGCATGCGGTGAGCGTGCTGACCCGCTCGCGCGATGCGGCGGCAGACCTCTGGCCCGCGGGGCGCGTCGCGGCCCTGCAAGCGGACCTGACCAAGCCCGACACGCTCGCCGCCCTGGACCTGGACCAGATCGACACCCTCTTCCACCTGGCGAGCTATGCGCCGAGTCCCGAGGAGCCGGATCTCTACAACGCCCCCGGCCACTGGGAGGTGACGGCCCAAGGCACGCGCAATCTGGTCGCGCGCCTCGCCGGGGCGCGGCTGCGCCAGCTGGTCTATGTGAGCAGCATCAAAGCCATGGGTGATGGGGCGGTCAACCTCGGGCGGCCGGCGGACGAGTCGACCGAGCCGCGGCCGGACAGCCTATACGGGCGGGCGAAGCTCGCGGCCGAGCAGGCGGTGCTGGAGCTGGGCCGAGACAAGGGCATCAAGGCCAGCGTCATGCGTCTGCCCATGGTCTATGGCATCGGCGAGGCGGGCAACATCCCGCGCATGATCGAGGCGATCGCCGCCCGACGCTTCCCGCCCTGGCCCAGAATCGAGAACCACCGCTCGGCGATCCATGTGGACGACGCCATCGCCGCGGCGCTCCTCATCGCGCGGAGCCCGAAGAGCGACGGACAGGTCTATTGCGTGACGGACGGGCGGGGCTATTCCACGCGTTGGATCTACGAGCGCGTCCAAGACGCCCTGGGGAGGAAGACTCCAGATTGGACCCTACCCTTGAGCCTGCTCCAACTGGCCGCCGGCATCGGCTCGCTGGCCGAGCGCCTGCTCGGGCGCCGGATGCCGCTCACCCTGGAAGGCCTCGGCAAGCTGACTGGAGACGCCTGGCTCTCATCGGACAAGCTGAGGCGCGAGCTGGGCTTCATTCCCAGGCATAGCCTGGAGGACGAGATCCCCCGCTTGACCCTGGCGCTGCAGGCGACACCTTCTCCAAGACCTGAGCGACCGCCCGGTCCGTAAGGGGATTCTGGCTCAGCAGCCGCGCCCTGCCCCTGCGCAAGTGATCGGCCAGGCTCCCCGCAGCCAGGGTCATGGCGTTCTCGCCCTGGCGATTGGTAAAGAGGAAGACACGCCTGAACTCGCTCACCCAGTTGAGGCGGAGCGTATTGCGCGTCCCGCGCTCGCTGTTGAACTCGACCCAGGCACCGACCTCCAGCTTCTGAACCAGACTCATGTATTCGTCTTCCGGCGTCGCAGCCGGCTGGCTCGGTGGCTCGGGCAGCAGGGCGGAGAGATCCTCCGACTCCTCGGCCGACTCGTCGTCGAGGCTGGACAGCGGATCTGCGACCGACGCGGACACCGGCTGCGTCGGGCTGACTGGCTGCGACGCTGGCTCTGTGGTGGTGCTGCGCGGCCCCTGCGGATAGAGCTGCGGCGGGGCGTCCTTGTGCAAGGCCGCCACATGCAGCTGGATGAGCTCGCTGAAGAAACCGTCCCAGGCGCCCTGAAGACCGACCCGCCCTAGGCCCTCGCGCAGTCCCTTGAGCATCGCCGGCAGCATGACCACCAAACGGTCGCGGTTCTGCGAGCCGGACTTGGGCTCCACGCTCCAGATCAGCTCGTCCATCAGCCGCTGTGTCTCCTTCCAGGCCCCGCCGGACTCGCCGGCCCGGACGAATGCCTCCACCAGCACCAGCCGCCAGTGGCGCGTGATGAAATCCGCGAGCAATGGCGGCAGGTTGCGCCGATTGAGGCGCAGATCGACCTCGGTCGCGACACGGCCAGCCGCCATTTCCTTGCGCTCGCGCGCCTCGAGCTCATCGGCCATATTGTCGGCCTTGCTCTTGGCGGCAGCCTCTTCCGCTTGGAGGAAGCCATCGAGCACCCCGAGCTGACTCTCGAAGACTTTGACATCGGAATCGAAGCCCTTGAGGATCGTCTCGACCACGGAGCGAATCGTCCCCAATAGCCTCGGCTCGTCCTTATCGCCGCGACCAATGCCCGCATGAGCGATGGCGTCGAGCAAGCGCCTAGCGGGATGGCCGCGGTCGGAAAAGAACTGCTTATCGAGCAAGGCGACCTTGAGCACCGGGATCTGCAGCTTGGCGATCTCCGCGCGCACGCTCGCCGGCAGGTCCGGGTCGTTGAACATGGCATCGAAGAGCATGCTCACGATGTCCATGGTCATGGCGTCCATGGGATGCGACCAGCTCGCCATGGGCGTCGCCCGCAGCTGCTGCAGCGCATTGCCGGCGAAGGGATCGATCTGGACCGAGCCCAGCCCCGGCATCTGGCCGGGGTCGACGGGGCCGCGCTGGAGATTGCCCAGGGCCTCGACGAGCTGGCTGCTGCTGAAGGACTGCGCCCCGGCACCACCAGATCCCGCAGCCATGCCGCCGCCGGGCATCCAGCCGCCCGCGCCTGGGGCAGCCATGCCACCTTGTGCCCCTTGACCGCCATGCATCGACTGAATGGCGCTCAGCAGCTGACTGAAGATGTCCTGCCCACCGCCTTGAGCGGGCATGCCGCCGCTACCGGCCGCGCCGTATCCGGGCATCCCGCCACTCGGCTGCGCCTGAGGGGCAAAACCGGCAGCCGCGTAGCCGCCCCCCATGGCCCCGCCACCCTGCTGGCCTTGCTGCTCCTGCGGCGTCTTGAGCGAGATGTTGGGGAGAATGCCGGTCTCGGCGAGATAGCGGTTGATGTCGGCATAGATGGCCGGAAGCTCGCCCCCCGTGTGGCGCTCGAAGGAGTGCAGCAGCGCCAAGGCCACGCTCGGCACGAGATCCATGCTGGTGAGCGCCTGCAGCACGGCCTTGTAGACGAGACCTGGGTGCAGGGGATTGTCGTCCTGGGTGACCCGCTGCACCTTGAGCAGGGCGGCGATCCGCCGATCCAGCGCGACCAGCTGCTGGGAGCAGTTGAAGGCCGCCCGCGTGGTCAGCTTGGTGATGGCGAGGTCTTGCTCCAGGTCCTCGTCCTCGACCAGGCTCAGCTCGGCGGGCAGCTGCATCCCCTGGGCCCGAGCGCCGTCCGCGCCCTTGAGGACGGATTCGAACTCACGCGCGACGCTCGCCTGAAACTGCTGCAGCAGCTGGGGCGCACGATTGGAGAGCACTTGTGTCGCAGCGAAGCAGATTTGCTGCTGCTCCAGGCTGGTCGCCCGGTCTGCCATGGCTAGGAATTCGTCGTTCGCCCGTCCGACCTCACGCGTGAAGACCGCGCTCAGCCGGTCGACCAAACGATCGCGACAGACCGAGAGTATGGCAACCGCGTCCTCGAGCATCGCCGTGGTCAAGTTGCTCTCTCTACCCCCGAAGGGAACGACATTGGAGATGTTGTGGTCGGCCATGATCGAATACTGGTGAGCGAGACGCGCCGCGTCCCCTTAGGGTCATCTTCGGCTCGACTCGACGCAAGCGCGGAGCGGCACGACGGAAGCTCCCGGCGCATGGATCGCGACCGAGCTTGCGAAGCGGAGCCTGCCACATCTCCAGTTTAGGGATCGGCGCGGCACTTGTTTGCCAACGAGCTCTCACTTGTTCGAGATCGGGATCGGACGAGCGCGCGTCACGATCAGAATCGAGGTTACAGCTTGCGGCGATGGTAAGGGCATCGACGGGCGCCAATCGTGACAGGGTTCGCGATATCGGCCACCCCGAGGCCTTGAAAAACGATCTGCCGACTAGGGGTACCTCAAGGCAGGCGGCCGCTCCTGATCGCCGCCGGACGGCAGGACCGACCGGGAAGCCAGGGGTCAGATCCCGCCCCGATCACGGCCGCGGCGAGCCAGCTGCATTGAGATTCCCCAAGAGAGCCGATAGGCTCAGCGCTTCTGCGCTCCGCCCTAGCTCCTCGGTCCAACGTTGCAAAGCATCTCAGCCGCCCGCCCGTCCTGGCTCACCCAGCTCGCTGTCGTCGCGCTGCTCGCCGTCGTCGGCACACTGCCGTTCTGGCTATCCGACCTAGACACCCAGGCAGCCTCGATCTTCTACCATCCCGACGCCGCCGATCCCTGGCCCGAGTCGCGCAGGCCCTTGTGGCTCCTCTTCTATCAGGCGGCCCCCCTGCTGATCGGGCTCGTCACGATCAGCAGCCTGGCCGTGCTCGGCGCGGGCAGCCTCTGGCCAAGCTTCAGACGCGTACGCATCCATGCCGTCTTCGTGCTGGCAACCGCCGTTCTGGGTCCAGGGCTGATGGTCAACGCCCTTCTGAAGGACCACTGGGGACGTCCCCGCCCCCATCAGACGGTCGAGCTGGGCGGGACCCAGGCCTATCTGCCGCCTCTCATGGTGGGCGAATCCGGCAAGGGGAAGTCATTTCCCAGCGGACACAGCTCGGCCGGCTTCATGCTCGGCGCCTTCTTTCTGGTCTGGCTGCGACGGCGCCCGGCCCTCGCCTATCTCGCGCTCCTGGGCTCGATCGCCCTGGGGACCCTGCTCGGCATCGGGCGAATGACGGCCGGAGATCACTTCTTGTCGGACGTCATCTGGTCGGCCGTGATCGTCTACGCACTCGCCTTGCTGCTCTACTATGGCGTCTTGCGCGTTCCCCAGCGCGAGGCTGCGCTGGAGCGCTCCCCGCCCGTCGAGCCTCGACCAATTCGGCATCCGGTGGCGCTGGCCGCCGGCTATGGCGTCGCGGCCGGCATCCTGATCTTCGGTATGCTCCTGGCCACGCCCGTCCATCAGAATCTGTCGCTGGACATCGTTCAGGCGAAGTACCAACCACCGCCGCGCACCCTCCGCCTGGCTGCGGACACGGCTCAGGTCACCATTGCCTGGCACAGGTATCCCGAGCGATCCGCGCTCGTCTTGCTGAAGGGGCGCGGCTTCGGGCTGCCGGGCACGCGCGTCGGGCATCGCCTGGAGGCACGCAACGGCGTTCTCAGCTTCAGCCTGGCCCATAGCGGGATCTTCACCGAGAAGGACACCTCGCTGGTGGTCGGCGTGACCCCAGAAGATTGGGATCGCCTGGAGGTCCACACGGCGAGCGGCGATATCCGCGTCTACCCCAAGCCGCCGGACGCGCCCGAGCTCCAGCTGCAGACGGACGAGGGCAAGGTCCTACGCGACGTCCAGTGAGACCAGCCGCTCAAGGCACCCACAGCTAAGGCGATTTCTGTCAATTCCCATAGCATCTGGCTTGTCTTGACGCCCGCCTTCTGTGTCGCCCCGCCAGTCACATCGCCCAGCGATGCTCCTGTCGGCGCTCCTTGAAGGCGGACCTCAATCCGGCGCCATCTGGTATAAGAATCTCCGGCAATCGCCTAACATCTGACCACCGAGCTCATCATGTGCGGCATCGCAGGATTCATCATGCGCTCAGGGCTGCGCCCCGAGCCCGAGCTGTTGCAGCGGATGTCCGCTCAGCTCGGGCACAGAGGCCCTGACGATCAGGGTATCCACTGCTCTGGGCCTGTCGGTCTCGCACAGACGCGCCTCTCCATCATCGGCCTCGCAACCGGGCATCAGCCCATGGTCGCCGAAGACGGCCAGCTCGCCTTGGCGGCCAATGGCGAGGTCTACAACTATGTCGAGCTGAACGCCGCGTTGCGCCAGCACGGACGTGAGGCGCGAACGCAATCGGACTCCGAGACCATCCTCAACGCCTATGCCGTCCACGGACTCGACAGCTTGCCGCTGCTGCGCGGCATGTATGCCTTCGCACTGCACGACGCGCGGCGCGGGACCCTGATCCTCGGCCGCGATCGGCTCGGCATCAAACCGCTCTTCTATACCCGCCTCGCCGACCGCATCGCCTTCGCCTCGGAGATCAAGGCGCTCCTCGCCATCCTACCCCAACGGCCGGAGATCCTGCCTCGGGCATTGCGGCAGTTTCTCCAGAACCAGTTCGCGAGCGGCGAGGACACACTGATCGCCGGGGTCAGACGTGTGCCCGCGGGCGAGGCATTGATCATCGACGGGGCCCTGAGGATCCAGCGGCACTGCTACTGGTCGGCACTGACGGTCACGCCCAGAGAGGTCGCCGTCGACGAGGCGCAGGCCGAGCTGGATGGGCTCATGAATACCGCCATGCGCGAGCACATGCGCGCCGATGTCCCCTTCGGTCTCTTCCTCTCGGGCGGAGTGGATTCGGCGGTTTTGGCCGCCATGCTCCACGCCCACGGCGCCGGACGCATCAAGAGCTTCTCAGTGGGCTACAAGGGCACGGCCATGACCCACGAGCTGGACGAGGCCGCGCGCGTCGCCCGGCACTTCGGCCTGGATCACACCCCGCTCGAGCTGAGCCTCGACCAGGTCTTCGGCCGCATCCCGCACAGCATCTGGTGCGCCGACGAGCTGATGCGAGACTACGCCTGTCTGCCCACCTCGCTGCTTGCGGAGACCGCTGGGGCCGAGCTGAAGGTCGTCTTCTCGGGCGAGGGCGGGGACGAGGTCTTCGCGGGTTATGGGCGCTATCATCCGCGCCCCGCCGAGCGTTGGGTGAAGGCGCTGATCCATCCCGGGAGCGGCGGCTTCCGCACGCGCGGACAATGGGGCGCACGATGGCTGAGGCGCCTGCTGGGTCCGGACCTGCGAGCCGCGGCAAATGCGGATCGGCAGCCGGTGCTGCGCGCCTGGGGCGCGACGCCCGCAAGCTGGTCCGACATGCAGCGCCGTCAATACACCGACCTGGTGACCGCGCTGCCGGACAACCTGCTCGTCAAGACCGACCGCATGCTCATGGGCTTCGGCCTTGAGGGCCGGGTGCCCTTTCTCGACCACAGGATCGTCGAATTCGGCCTCTCGCTGCCGGATGATCTCAAGGTCCGGCGACATCGCGGCAAGTGGCTGCTCAAGCGCTGGGCCGAGCCGCGCCTTCCACCCGGACACCTCGACCGCCCCAAGCGGGGCTTCCACGTGCCGGTGGGCGACTGGCTGCGCGGCGAGATCGCGGACCAGGTCGGCCAACGGCTCATGCGCAATCGCGGCATTCGAGGCTGGTTTCACGCCGATGCCATCCCAGACCTGATTGCCGCCAGACAGCGGGGCCAGGGCGGCGGCCGGGAGCTGTTCGGGCTCATGCAGCTCGCCATCTGGCACCGCCTCTTCATCGAGCAACCGGGGCTCAAGCCCGCCCCGGACGAGAACCCACTCGATTGGATCGAGTAGACTAGCCGCACATCCAATCGCAACAAGATCGACCATGGAAAACTTTCGCGGCACCACAATCCTCTCGGTCCGACGCGGCGACAAGGTCGTGATCGGCGGCGACGGCCAGGTCTCACTCGGCCCCACGGTGATGAAAGGCAATGCGCGCAAGGTGCGGCGCCTCTATAAGGGACAAGTGCTGGCGGGCTTCGCCGGGGCGACCGCGGATGCCTTCACGCTCTTCGAGCGCTTCGAGGGCAAGCTGGAGAAGCACCAGGGGCATTTGACACGCTCGGCGGTGGAGCTGGCCAAGGATTGGCGGACCGACCGCATGCTACGCCGACTCGAGGCACTCCTGTGCATCGCCGATGCCAAGACCTCGCTGATGATCTCTGGAACCGGAGACGTCGTGGAGCCGGAGCAGGACATCATGGCGATCGGCTCCGGCGGCTCCTTCGCGCTATCGGCCGCGCGCGCCCTGTTCGAGAATACCGAGCTGAGCGCGCGTGAGATCGTCGAGAAGAGCCTTCACATCGCCGCCGACATCTGCGTCTACACCAACCACAATCTTGTGATCGAGCAGCTGGACGCGGAGGACTGACGCCAAACGGCGCCATCCCAGCTTGCGACCGCAGCCCATCACCCGCAGCTACACCTTTAAGCCTTCAGTGCCGCGCTCGCACCGCGGCCCATCCGACGGACAGTCCAATGACTGAAATCACCCCCCAACGCATCGTGGCAGAGCTCGACAAGCACATCGTCGGCCAAGACGATGCCAAGCGCGCCGTCGCCATCGCGCTGCGCAACCGCTGGCGACGAGCACAGATCGAGGAGCCAATGCGCTCGGAGATCACACCCAAGAACATCCTCATGATCGGTCCGACCGGCGTCGGCAAGACCGAGATCGCGCGGCGCCTGGCGCGTCTGGCCAACGCCCCCTTCCTCAAGGTGGAGGCGACCAAGTTCACCGAGGTCGGCTACGTCGGGCGCGACGTTGAATCCATCATTCGCGACCTCGCCGACATCGGCGTCAAGATGGCGCGCGAGCAGGAGATGGCCAAGCTGGCCGACCAGGCGGAGGCCGCCGCCGAGGATCGCATCCTCGAGGCCCTGCTCCCCTCGCCCTCGAGCTTCGAGGAAGAAGGCAGCACGAAGGTCGGCTCCGGGACGCGCGAGAAATTCCGCGCCAAGCTGAGAGCCGGGGAGCTGGACGACCGGGAGATCGAGATCCAGGTCTCGGCCTCCCCGCTCGGCGTGGAGATCATGGCGCCGCCCGGCATGGAAGAGATGTCCAACCAGCTGCAGGGACTCTTCCAGAACCTTGGCCAAGGCCGCATGAAGCGCCGCAAGCTCAAGATCCGGGACGCGCGCAAGCTGCTTAAGGACGAGGAAGCGGCAAAGCGGGTCAACGACGAGGAGATGAAGCTGCTGGCCGTGGAGAACGTCGAGCAGAACGGCATCGTCTTCATCGATGAGCTGGACAAGGTCGCCAAGCGCGGCGAGGGCTCCAGCGGCGTCGACGTCTCCCGCGAGGGCGTGCAGCGCGACCTCCTGCCGCTGGTCGAGGGCAGCACGGTCTCCACCAAGCATGGCGCGGTGCGGACGGATCACATCCTCTTCATCGCCTCTGGCGCCTTCCACCTCTCCAAGCCGTCCGACCTCATCCCGGAGCTGCAGGGCCGGCTGCCCATCCGCGTCGAGCTCAAGGCGCTGACCACCGAGGATTTCGTGCGCATCCTCACAGAGCCAGACGCCTCGCTGACGGATCAGTACAAGGCGCTGCTGGGCACCGAGGGCGTAGGCCTGGAGCTCACCGAGGACGGCATCCGGCGCATCGCCGAGATCGCCTGGCAGGTGAACGAGAAGACGGAAAACATTGGTGCGCGCCGATTGCACACCGTCATGGAGCGCCTGCTGGAAGATGTGTCATACAACGCCTCGGACCTCGACCGCGTCACCGTGACCGTCAACGCCGCCTATGTCGACCAGAACGTGTCCGGGCTGGCGGCCGACGAGGACCTGTCTCGCTACATCCTCTAGACGGATGAGCGCGTGGCGGCGAAGCCGCCATGCCTGTCACCCAACATCGCGATGCGCCATCCTTCCGACAACCGACAACCGACAACCGAACCCATGCCAGTACCCACAGAGCTCAACCTCCATCGTCAATCGCGCGTGCTCGAAGTCGCCTACGACGACGGCACCCGCTTCACGCTGCCCTGCGAATACCTGCGCGTCTACTCGCCCTCCGCCGAGGTCCAAGGCCACGGTCCGGGTCAGCGCGTCCTGCAAGTCGGCAAGGAAGAGGTCGGGATCGACAAGATCGAGCCCGTCGGCAACTATGCCGTGTGCCTCCACTTCGACGACGAGCACAACACCGGCATCTATTCCTGGGAGTACCTCCATAAGCTGGGTACCGAGCAGGAGCACCTCTGGAAGGAATACTTGGACGAGCTGGAGAAGGCGGGCCACAAACGCAAGTCCCAGCCGTCCTGAGGCCTGGGCGCAGGCTCCACGAGCCAGCTCGACAGGCGCCGAGACCAGCTCGCCGCCGCAAGGCGGCGCTCAGACGCGTCGCCTGACTGAGCCGCCGGATCTCCACTCCGCCCGCCTCACCCGCTCCTGCTGCCAGGGCACGCGATACCGGCCTGTGACACGCCTTGGTGTAAGATAGCCGCCATCCTGAAGGGCGCCGCCCGATCGCCGAGCTCAAGACCAGAGAAACAGCATGTCCGACGAGAAAACGACCCACTTCGGGTATCAACAGGTCCCAGTCGAGGAAAAGGCCAAGCGCGTCCGCGAGGTCTTCGATTCGGTCGCGACGCGCTACGACCTGATGAACGATCTCATGTCCATGGGCGTCCATCGGCTCTGGAAGCGGCATGCCATCGAGCTCGCCGGCGTGCGTCGCGGACACCAGGTTCTCGACTTGGCCTCAGGCACGGGCGACTTGGCCCACCGCTTCTCCGGCATCGTGGGCCCGGACGGGCTGGTCGTGATGACGGACATCAACGCGGCCATGCTCGGAGAGGGCCGCGAGCGGATGATCGACAACGGCCGCGTGGGCAACGTGCAGTACTCGCTGGTCAACGCGGAGAAGATCCCCTTTGCGAGCGACACCTTCGACTGCGTGACCATCGCCTTCGGGCTGCGCAACGTCACCGACAAGCAAGCCGCGCTCGACGAGATGTTCCGGGTCATCAAGCCCGGCGGGCGGGCGCTCATCCTGGAGTTCTCGCACCCCGTCAGCAAGCCGCTCAGCCGCGTCTACGACCTCTACTCCTTCTCGGTCCTCCCGACGCTCGGGCGCATCGTGACCAATGACCCCGGCAGCTACCGCTATCTCGCCGAGTCCATCCGCATGCATCCGGATCAGGAAACCCTGCGCGCCATGATGGAGACGTCCGGCTTCGAGCGCTGCGACTACTTCAACCACACGGGCGGGATCGTTGCCATCCATCGAGGGTACAAGCTGTGAGCGAGGGCATCCAGATACCCGACGCACTGCTTGCGGTCGTCGAGCAGGCGATCAATGGCTATATCGCCCTCGACCCCGAAGGCGCGGCCGGCCTGGCCGCCTTGGAGGGTCGAATCATCGCCATCGAGCTCAAGGGCTTCGGAAGCCGTGTCAGCGTCATCCCCAGCGAGGGGGGCTTGCAGCTGTTCGGTCACTACGACGCGGATCCCGACTGCCTCATCCTCGGATCCCCGCTAGGTCTTGTGCGCATGGCGACGGCCGAGCGCAAGGAGAGCCAGCTGATCACAGGTGAGGTCGAGATCTCCGGCGACTCTGGCCTGGCTCACGCCTTCAGTGCCGCGCTCGCCAAGCTCGACGTCGACTGGGAGGAGCAGCTCGCGCGGGTGATCGGCGACCCCTTCGCCCATCAGGTCGGCAATCGCGCGCGCGACGCGGAGCACTGGGGCAAGCGGACCTCGGAGACCATGACGGCCAATCTGCGCGAATACCTGCAAGAGGAGCGTCGCTTGCTGCCGACACGCTACGAGATCGAGGCCTTTCTCGCCCAAGTCGACACCCTGCGTGACGACGTCGAGCGCATCGGAGCCCGCATCGAGCGACTCGCCAAGCGCGCCGCGGAGCACGGCATCCAGCAATGATTGGTCCCCGCCAGGCGTTACGGCTCTTTCGCATCAATTGGGTCCTGCTCCAGAACGGTCTCGACGAAGTCATCCTCGCCACCCACCTCTTCCGCCCGCTGCGCTGGGTCAAATACCTGCTGCCCTGGCACTGGGTGAAACGAGACCTGCCCGCCTATCCGGCCCGCGTGCGCATGGCGCTCGAGGATCTGGGACCCATCTTCGTCAAATTCGGCCAGATCCTCTCGACACGCCGCGATCTGCTCCCCGACGACCTCGCCGTCGAGCTCGCCAAACTGCAGGACCGGGTCCCGCCCTTCCCGGGTGACGCGGCCCGCGCCTTGATCGAGAAGGCCTGGGGCTGCTCGGTCGACGACGTCTTGGATCATTTCGACCCGACCCCGTTGGCATCCGCGTCCATCGCCCAGGTCCACACCGGACGGCTCAAGGACGGCACCGAGGTCGTCGTCAAGGTGCTGCGCCCCGGCATCGAGCGTACCATCCGCCAGGACCTCGGGCTGATGTACACCGTCGCCCACCTGGCCGAGCGCTATTGGAAGGACGGCAAGCGGCTGCGCCCCGTCGAGGTGGTTCGCGAGTACGAGAAGACCATCTACGACGAGCTGGACCTCCAGCGCGAGGCGGCCAACGCCTCGCAGATCCGTCGCAACTGGATCAACAGCGAGATGCTCTACATCCCGGAGGTCTTCTGGGACTGGACGCGCCCGAGCGTCATGGTGATGGAGCGCATCTACGGCACGCCAGTGAGCGATGTCGCCGCGCTAAAGGCGCAGGGCGTGAGCATGAAGGTGCTCGGAGAGCGCGGTGTGGAGATCTTCTTCACCCAAGTCTTCCGCGATAACTTCTTCCATGCCGACATGCATCCCGGCAACATCTTCGTCGAGCCGTCCGGGCGCTACATCTCCATCGACTTCGGCATCGTCGGCACCCTGACGACCGAGGATCAGCGTTACCTCGCCGAGAACCTGCTCGCCTTCTTCGAGCGCGACTATCGGCGCGTGGCGGAGCTGCACGTGGAATCCGGCTGGGTGCCGCCCGGAACCCGCGTGGACGAGTTCGAGTCCGCCATCCGCACCGTCAGCGAGCCCATCTTCGAAAAGCCGCTCGCCGAGATCTCCTTCGGCCACTTCCTGGTGCGTCTCTTTCAGACCGCGCGGCGCTTCAACATGGAGATCCAGCCGCAGCTAGTCCTGCTCGAGAAGACCCTGCTGAACATCGAGGGCCTCGGGCGCCAGCTCTACCCGGAGCTGGACCTCTGGACGACCGCCAAGCCCTACATGGAGCGCTGGATGAAGGATCAGATCGGCCTCAAGGGGCTCTTCGACCGCACCAAGCGCAACATCTACTCGGTCGCCGACCAAGCCCCCGAGCTGCCCCTCATCGCCTATCGCATGCTCATGGCCTACGACAGGCGCGTGCGCACGGAAGAGGCGACGCAGATGACCAAGGCGGGCTCACGCGATACGCGGCCACTCGCCGGAGGCGACGCCGTCCGCGCCATTGGCGGTGCGACCGTCGTGGTGAGCGGGACCCTGGTGCTGCTGCTGGGGCCGGGTCAGTGGCTGCCGGAGCCTTTCGGCATCGGCCTGGTCGTTTCGAGCTATCTCGCCGGCGCCTGGCTCTTCTTCACCGCCGGGCGCAGACCGGCCTGAGTCCTCGACCGGTCGGCGCCTTGCCCTTGGCGGCCGAGACAGGGACACCTTAGAGGCCATCCGAAAGAGTGCGTAGAGGCGACTCTTGCGGCCCTTGGCGCTGGAGGGAAGGCGAATGAATTCGCCCCTACAGCACGGGTGAGAGCAAGTTTCAGACAGCCTCTCAAGCCCGCACTGAGCGCAGAGACAGGAATGCTCTGACACCCTGGATCTGCGCCGCGCCCGGCATCCCTCCCACTGACCTGAAGCAGCCGGATTCGACCGCCCTTGGCTCCCGTCCAATGAGCGGGATCTATACTTGGCTTAGGGCCGAAGGCCAAGGCCAAGGCCAAGCTGGCGTTATCCGCCGGAGCGACACCTTGGGCCTTCTGCCCCATCTGTCGCGGCGGCAGACGGTGTGCATCAGCCCCAGAGACCCTCAAGGCATTCCAGCCTGCCGTCATCCTGCCGGATTGGTCGAGCTACAGGAGATCAAGCATGGATATCTCGCTCGCTGATGTATTGATCCATATCGACGAAAACCTGTCTCCAGAACAGCGCGCAGTGGTCGAACAGCAGCTTCGCGGCGTCGAAGGAGTGGTCAGTGTGCACAACCCAGACGACCGGCCACACCTGACCATCGTCGAATACCGGCCGGATCGCACCAACGCCCAGGCCCTGCTCGAAGGCGTCCGTGGACGGGGGGTGACTGCGGAGCTCGTCGGCCTCTAGCCAATCCTAGAGACCACTGATCGGCCCCAGGGTGACACTCGCGCGGGCCGGGCCGCACTGCGCGGAAGCAAAGGACAAGCCCTGTGGAGATGCCACCGCGACAAGCACTAGATGCGCAGCGCGCAGGGATCGACATGTCCGCCAGAGCCCAGCGACCAGCCACTTGGAATCATGCAGTTGGCCGCCCCATAGCGCCTCCCCCGACTCACCCCCTGGGTGAAGACGTCAAGAAGCGAAAATCTCCACGAACCAAGAGCTGGAAGCTGATCGCTAGCTGCCAGCTGCTCTTTCCCGGTTGAAGCGACATCCCGCAAACCGGCTCCCTCGGCGGTAGCGATCGTTTCTTCGGCTGCGAAGCTTGGTTGACTCTCGGCGCTGCGCCTGTCATCTAGCGCCAAACTGCGACGTTTCCTATCCTTATGCTCAATCGCCAGCTAGCCGGAGAACCTGCGCGTGCATGTCAACACCACCGACAGGATCATCCCCTCCACACGCGCGGCACTGGTGACGCGGTACACGCAATTGATGGACGAGGCGGGGGCGCCGGTGGGGAGATTGCTGTCTCGGGCCGGTATCCCGGAGGAAGTGCTGGAGCACCCGGCGGCGGCGATCCCGCTGGAGTCCGGTTTTCGGCTCGCTGAGTTGGCTTGCCAATCGCTCGGGACCGAGCACCTCGGCGCGCATATCGGCCTCGCGGCCACGTTCGATGATCTCGGCCCTTACGGCGATTTGCTGCGGCGCTCAGTGACCCTAGGCGACTACCTGCGCCGGGGGATCCGCTTCTACAACATGTTGATCACGGGCCAGCGGTTCTGGCTGTCCGAGCATGGGAGCCATGTGCGGCTCAACCTCACTTATGCCGGCAGGCCCGGTGTCGGGCCTTATCAATCGGAGCTGGAGTCGCTCGTCACCAGCGTCCTCAATATCCGGCACGCGCTGCCGGGTTGGACGCCGGGCGAAATCAGTCTGTCTTATCAAGCAGGGGAGCCCCTTCCCGCGATTGAGCTGTTCTCCGAGGCCAGGGTCCTGCGCGGCGCCGGCCAGACCTACATCACCATCCCGCGAGGGATGCTGAGCCTCCCTTTCAAGACGAAGGCTCATTCCGGTATGCCAAACGCGAGCAGAACATTCCCGGCCCGCTCCCTACCGGAAGATCTGGCCGGCCTCGTGCGACACCAAATCGCATGCCTCAAGGGCGTGCATGGCTCGCGCATCGACATCGTGGCCGAAAGCCTCACGCTTAGCCGACGCACCCTGCAAAGGGAGCTGGCCACCCAGGGGCTTTCCTTTTCCGCGCTGCTGACCGACGTCGTCATGGCCCAGGCCATGCGTTGGCTGGAGAACAGCGAAAAGCCCATCTTCGAGATCGCGTTCGATCTCGGTTACTCCAATGCGTCGAACTTCACCCGCGCCTTTCGCAGACACACTGGCCTGGCGCCGCAGACCTTTAGAGACGCCAACCGCCCGACTTGAGCGCGCGCGAGTCGTTGCCGCGGGGGATGCCCAAGCCCGCGCAGCCCTCGTTGCGGGGCGTGCAGCGGCCGGTTCTCAACAGGATATCCCGCAACCCGCGCGACGCGGTGAGCACCTTGACGCTTCCCAAGGCGACGTGACCCAACGACGCTGATCCCCGAGCGCGCTCGATACCGGCATCAGTCGGCATTTCCCGTCGCAGGCGATCGGCCCGTGGCTCGAGGCAATTGAGCCACGGGCACCCGGCGCTCCGACTTCCCGCCCGCCACTTCACATCAGCGCAGTCGGCCGGTCCGACGTGCGCACCTCATGATCGGCGCTGACATCAAATGACAAGCCGTTGCCATAGATCCCTACCATACTTTGAACCGGGGGAGCGAATGCGCTCGGGGAAGCCCCCCGGTGCATTCATCCATCATTCTCCGATGGCGCGGCCGCCTTGCAGGGCCGCGGGCGAATGAGCCGCAACGGCAAAGGCGGCCCGAAACCGGAGCCCCCCTAGCGCCCTAATCCATTGCGATCAAACGTATTGAGCAGGAGGAGCGACGACAATGCTGACATCCAAACCCTCATTACTTCTTGGCCTGCTCTTACTGACGAGCCAGGCCTGCCATCACGCACTCGGCGCAGAGTCCCCAGGCTCCGGGGTATACCAAGTGCGGGACCTCTACGCCACATGCGCCGTGGCTCCGCAAAGCTCCGACTATGCACGCGCCATGGCGGGCTGTCTTGGATTCATCGGCGGGGCCGTGCAGTACCACGACGCGGTGAGCGACCGCAAGCAACTGAAGCGGCTGATCTGCTACCCGGAGAGCGCCACTGTCACCGATGGCCGCTCCGCATTCCTCGCCTGGGCGGAGAAAAACGCCGCCAACCAAGAGCGGATGGCCGAGATCGCAGTCGTCGGCCTCGTTCGGGCACTCGCGGAACGCTATCCATGCAGGTGAGCACCGCATTGGCGGCGGCGCGCGTCGCCATCGACTGAGTCGCAATAAAAACGAAGCTCGGTGCGGGCTCGGAGCGAGCGCCCTGCCGAACGTCTAGCGGGAGATCGAGCAATGAAACGCCTTACCTATGTCCTCGTCCTAATAGCTTTTTTCACGCTAACGGCCTGTGGCACCACGACCGGCTCACGCACGGGCAGTGGCGCCGCGATGGGCGCCGCGGGTGGCGCCCTGATCGGCTCCATGAGCGGCAACGCCGGCAGGGGTGCCCTGATCGGCGCAGGCGCTGGTGCCGTCGGTGGCTACCTGCATGACCAGCACCGCAAGGGCAACATCGACTGAGTCGCGTCCTAAATTCGCAACGCGGGGACTGCAACATGCGACCAGCCCGAGGACTCATGACGGCCGGACCGCAGCTGCTCAGGACTGCCGAGATCCCGCTTCTCATCCTGTTCGCTGGCTCCAATGCAGCCCAGGAGGTACTGCCGTTTTACTCTCCGCCCACGGGCGGAGAGGTCGGGCCGACCACGCAGGAGTCGGTCCATCAGTGGCGTGAGCCGGCTCGCCACCTCCCGGAGGACGCCCCCAACATCCTGATCGTCATGCTGGACGATGCGGGGTATGGACAGGCGGGACCTTCGGCGGCGAGATCTCCCAGTTGGCGCCACCCCTGTAGGAGAACGCTGCGCTTTCAGCCCCAACCGGCCCTTTCTGATCTGGTGGACGCCGGGCCCGGCTCACGGCCCGCGCCATGTCGCCAAGGAATGGGCGGAAAAGTGTTACGTCCCGCGCTGATTTAGGGAGACCGTCCCGACCTATTCGCGGTGAGACACAAAGAAGCGTCCCGATCTGGACAAGGGAGAACGGCGCCCTTGGCCAGCTCGGGACGGTAGCGAGCTAGAAGGGCAGGTCGTCGTTGAAATCGAGGACCTCTTGAACGGGCGCAGCAGGATCGTGCTCGGCCGCCATCATGAGGTCGATCAGCTCGCGCTCGTAGAGCGTCCAGACCGCGTTGGTGAGCTGCTCGAGTGTCTCAAAGAGCACCAAGGCGAGCGCCGGAGGGAGCTCCTCTGGCAGCGACACGGGGAAGGTCTTCATCGCAGCTCCTCGATGGCTTGTTGGATCACCTCATCGGGCAGGTGATTCAATCCTTTCGGCACCGCCAGCTGTAGGCTGGTCTTGAGGATGCGTCCGGCGTAGCGTGGCAGCCCGCGCGAGGCCTGGCGTAACAGCTCCAGGCCCGAGTCCGAGAGCAGGGTATGCTCGGCGCCGGCGTGCTTGAAGGCCTGGGTGACGAGGCTGTGGAAGCGCTCGCGCTCACTGATCGGCCTCAAGCGCAGACGGACCTGGATGCGACTGGCCAAGGCCGCATAGGGGGCGCGATCCAAGGTGTGCTCCAGCGCGGGATGCCCGACCAGCCACAGGCTCATGAGGTCGCGCGAGTCGAAGGCAAAGTTCAGGAAGGCCGGCAGATCACGGAAGAACGCCGCGGGCAGATTGTGCGCCTCGTCGATGATCCACAGTGGCGTGACGTTCTTGCCGTCGGCCAACGCCTCGATGTGGGCCTTGATCTGACGCCACAGGGCGGCGCGGCGGTAAGCGCCCTCCAAGCCCAGCGCCAGGGCCAAGGAGCGGTACAGATCCAGCCGCCCGAAGTCGGTCTCGGCCAGATAGATCACCTGGTAGCGGTGGGGGTTGAGCGCCTGCGTGAGCGCGCGCAGGGCCGCGGTCTTGCCCACCCCGGCCTCGCCGGTCAACAGCCCCACGCCGGGGCTGTGCAGCAGCCAGGCAAAGCGCTCGCCCAGCCGGGCCAGCGCCCCATCGTCCCACAGCTCAGTGGTGCCCTTGCCCAGGGGATAGTGGGTCAGGCCAAAGTGTTGCAGCACCATCAGCGCGCCTCCCCGGCCTGGCCGTAGTACTCACGGTAGGCCAGCTCCACCTCCGTGTCGGCGCCGTTCGCGGATGACGCCTCGGGCGGTTGG